>NZ_JABFFQ010000007.1:0-150215 GCF_032944295.1 Methanoculleus nereidis | reverse complement strand
GACACACAAAACGATTGAGCAAATGATTGAGATTCTGGTACAGGCGGGATATGTGGTGCAGAAACGAGGACTCTTTGATCCAGGAGGATGAGGAATCACCCCAGGATCAGTTTTTCATGGTAAACCCCCCTGCTTGCTCCAGACGGCCGCAATCAGGGGTAATCAGGAGCACGGCTTTCCACCGGGTATCGCCATGACTGCCCCCGCCCTGGGGCGGGGGAGGAGGCCGGAGGCCGGGTGGGGTGGGGTCGATGAGGTATGCAATTCTTCGCGCGAGACAGGGGAGGGGGTCTCCCCCTCCCCGTCAGCCCCACCCCCAATGGCGATAGCCACCACGGTCCACTGCATGAGGACATGCTCGAGAAAAAGGTCGTCCCCGGGGACAGCCTGATCTGGCACCAGCCTCATCAGGGAAAGGATGAAGATCGGAACAGGGTTTCAACAAAGCCGTCGTGCGCATTTCTTCGCCTGTGCGGGAGTGCCGGCGTTTTTTCGGACGCAAAAAAGTAGACTCGCCTGCCCCGGGTCAGGGTGCCGCATCTATCTGGCGCATGAACTCCCGCACGGCCGCGAGGTAGGCGTCGGTCTCTTCGAGGTGGTGCTCGTGCGAGGCGCCTTCGAAGACTTTGAGTTCCGATCCCGGCACCAGGCCCTGGAAATACATCATGGTCGCGGGGGGTGCTTCGTCGTGCTCCCCGCAGGTGAAGAGCACCGGGACCGGGACTTCGTCCAGCCGGCCGGTGACGCTGAACGTCCGGAGGGTTCCCGTGCAGGTGAACTCGCTCGGCCCCCACATCCCGAGATAGACCGGCAGGGAGATCTTCTCGAACGTCCGGTTCAGGCATTCGGGCCAGGGGTCCGTCCGGCAGACGTGCCGGGCGTAGTACGCCGCCATGGCGTCCTGGTACTCCGGCGAGTCGAAGTCCCCGGTCGACTCCGCCTCCCGGACAACCTTCTGCATCTCGTCGGGGAACGCCGCAAGGTTTGCCCGCTGGTCGGCCACCCACCGGTCCGCGTCCAGCAGCGGCGCGGAGAGGATCAGGCTCTCGACGCCCTCGGGGTTTCTAGAGAGGACGTATTCGACCGCGAGCGCCCCTCCCCAGGACTGGCCGAGGAGGTGCACCCGGTCGAGCCCGAGCGCCTGGCGGACCTCGCCGACCTCGCCGACGTAGCGCTCCACCGTCCAGAGCGCGGGGTCGTCGGGCCGGTCGGAGTTCCCGCACCCGAGCTGGTCGTAGAAGACGACCGGCCGCTCGTCCGCGAGGGCCGCGAGCGGTTCGAGGTAGTCGTGGGTTGCTCCCGGCCCCCCGTGGAGGACCAGGAGGGGCGTTCCGGCGCTGTCGGCACCGACGATGCGGAACCAGACCCGGCCGGCGGTGACGTCGACGTAGCCCTCGTGGGTGCCGCCGTCGGTTCTGGTTATGGTGACGTTCGATCGGTCGGCCGTTCCGCCTGTCGTAATGCAGAGCGCGAGCAGCACCGCTGCAGCTGTGAGAAAGAGAAGTAGCATGAGATATCCTCTGGATTGGTTTCCTGGCATGGTTCAGCCCTGAATGCACGGCCGGGGGGGTGTAGGGGGCCGCCGGCGGTGTATTCCTGGTTTGGTGTTTGTCCGGAGATATTTTGAATATTATGAAATCGGATGGAGGTTGCCTTACGGGGCTTGCAGCATAATTAAAATCGCAGAATATGGGATCGATGGGCCTGCCCGGATTCGAACCGGGGATCTTCGCCGTGTAAGGGCGACGTCATAACCAGCTAGACCACAAGCCCTGTGGATGCCTTATAGTGTTTTGCACCGTGACGGATAAACGTGTTGCCTGCCGGGGATTCCGGGGGCATTGCCTGCGTGCTCTCCGGCCCCCACCGCCCGCGCTTCGCGCTCCTCCCGCCCCCCAAGGGGGCGGGCAGTGCGTGGCGATATGCGACTGGCCGAAGGTGCGACGTTCCGGAGGAATGACTGCCCGTAGGATGCGATGGCCCGCTGGGCCGGAATTTGAGAAACCCAAAGGGTTTCGGACAGGAGTTTGAGAAGACTGGAGGCTTCGAGGCGTGAGTGATAGCGAACGTAAGCACCGTGAGGTGCGCAGCAGGAAGCTCCTCGGAGAGCGTCCTTCGAGCATCGTCAGATGCGTAGTCCCATTGAAGACTGTATGGCGGGATATGCGTCATTCCGATAGGACACGGTTTGCAGAACGTCCTGCAGAGGTGCCCCTCTGTGAGAGTTGCGGGTATGTATCAACAGGGCCCAAAAAAAGAGTTCAGATAAACCCGAAGGACTTCAGCGTCACTTCGGGGTTGACGGCTCCCACGTGGTAGACAACACCCTCGGAGAGCTCGTTGATGACCACCTCGGCCGGGGAGAAGAGCGAGGTGTCGATCTGGTAGAAGTCGAAGTTGGCTTCCTTGAAGATCTCATAGAACGGTTTTCCGTATCCCTTGGACTTGTTGCTCGGGATCTTGTCCAGGTAGTCCTTGATCTCCGGCGCGTTCATCGTCAGCATGATGCTGCCGTGGTAGATCGTGGCGTCGTTGGTGCTGCCCATCGCCTTCGTGCCGTCCTTCTTGACGGGCGCGATCGGGGCGTGTCCGATGCCGGCGCTGATCTTTCTGGTGTCGAACCCGAGCTCGTTCAACTTGTAGATTGCGGTCTCGACACAGCGACCCGCGACCTGGATCGAGCCGACGAGCGATGCCGTGGGGGCGACGACCGCGCAGGTGTTCGCCACGTCCACGTTGCAGGCCTCGGCGATGTTCTCCATCACCGCGGCGTTCGGGAGGTGGTCGCTCTCGAGGCAGATAACCGCGTAGTCGAACTCATCCTCGTAGTCGATGACCTCGTAGGTGTGCTTGGGCTTTAAGGAGAGCGCCCGCGCGGGGCCGCTGCCCATAGCGAAGTACTTGTTGACGCTGACCGTCCAGCCAGCCTTCTGGGCGCCGAGGCACGCAATGGACGGGAAATCGGTGCTGACCTCGATGAACGGGATCGGGACGTCCCTGATCCGGCCCATGGTGATGTCGACCTCACCGAGCCCACCCATGCAGATCTCAGTAAACCGCTTTCCTGTCGTGTACCCGCCGGAGGTGCTGACGCCGCAGTCAACGATGCGTGCGCCGTTGTCGAGCTCGTGCGGGACGGCATGAAGCTCTTCGGCATATTCGAAGAGTTCCTCAAAAATATCCAGTGCCAGTTCGTTCACGCTGAGCATGTGGAAAACCTCATCAGAATACAAACGGTGGGGGAACTGATAAGGATTATGAAATCGTCTGTTCCTGCCCCAGGTGCTCCAGCACGCGCCCGGGGTCGTAACGGAGACTGATCAGCCTCGTTCGCCCCCTTCCCTGGCGGTAGTGGAGGTTCAAGAGCCGCATCGAGTCAAACTTCTGTATCATCTCGTAGAACTTGGTGTAGCTGATCCCCACCTGCTCTTTGACGAAACGGTAGACGTCGCCGGCGTTCATCTCCTTATCGTCGCTGGCCGACATCTCCGCGATCCCGGCCAGTACCTCGCGCTCCTCGGCCTTGAGTGCCCGAAGCGAGAACGCAAGGTGCAGATAGCGGGAAACCTCGTAGGCCTTGCAGATGTCCTCCCGCTCGACAGATCGGCGTGCCTCCATCTCGGCGTTCAGGGCCGCACGCTTCAGGAGGTCGATACCGACACGAAGGTCGCCGCTTTTCATCGTCTGCTCCACCACCAGATCCAGTGTCTCGGGCCGAAGGACGTTCGGGTAAAGCCCCTGCAGGACCCGTTCCTCAAGAATCCCGTGAACCTCCTCCTCCGAGTAGGGGGGGAAGTAGATCTCGGTGGGGCGGAAGACCGATGCCACCCGGGCATCGACCTCGCTCTGCAGAGTAACGGACATGTCGCTGACGATGGCGATAACACCGGTCCGAACGCCCGGATAGGCTTCGTGCGAGCGCAGCAGGGGATAGAGGACCTGGTTGATCTCGTTCTCGTAGAGGAGATAGTTTGCATCGTCGAGCGCCACAAGGAGGACCTGTTCCTCCCGTTGCAGGACTCTGGCTATGGCGTCGAAGACCTGCTTGAACGACGTGCCTGACGCCGGCGGCGGGTTTCCGGTGACGCGGCGGTAGATCTGGGAGAAGATAGCGAACCTGGTGTTGTCAATCTGGCAGTTGATGTAGACGGGAACGAGCTTCTTCGTGGCCTCCTCGATATCAGCGAGGATTTTCCTGACGCTCGTCGTCTTCCCCGTCCCCGGGAGGCCCCGGCAGATGGTGTTGAGAGGCCTTGCTCCCCGCATGCCCGGCCTGACCTGGAACGCGAGTTCCCGGATCTGGGCGTCACGGTGGTTGAACTGCTCGGGAACGTGATCAATCTCGAAGACTTCGGGGTCTCGAAAAAGCGTCTCGTCCCACATGAGCAGGTTCTTCTTCATTATACAATCCTCGGATACGGTAGTATTTATATCCTCCAGGTTTTTATTTCCTCATCGCGCGGACCCTGCAGGATTTACGGCTGTTCCATGCACTTCTTGCAGAGAGTCTTGTTCATGAAGAGCCGCGAGAGCTTTGCCTGTGACTTCGTCACCTCTGCTCCACACATCTCGCACACATCCTCCGCAGGAGCGGCGGACGGTTTTGCCGATTCCTGAACCGGCGGGGCCTGTTCCGGAGCAGCCTCCGGCTGTGCCGGGGCATTCTCCTCCGGTTTTGCGGGCGGCTCCGGGGCCGGTGGAATTGCCGCTTCGATGACCTCGGGTGGAGGGCAGGCCTTCGTCTCTGCCTCCTCCCGGGGCGCCGGTTCCGTCACCGGTGCCGCCGGCTCGGCGGCCTTCTTCTCCGGGGCAGGGATCTCCGGGACCGCGGGCCTGGCCGCGAGAACACGCCGCCGGTATGCATCCACGCGCTCGGCGGTCGCCGGATCGCCGCGCCCGAGCCGGGAAAGGATCCCGTCGAGGAACGTGATAAGGTCGTCCACATCCTCGTGGGTCTCTACATCCCCCTCGACCTCGAGGCGGAGGTTTTCGTAGTTCTCGAGGTTGATGGTGATCCCGATGGTGACTTCCTTCTTGCTGGACATATATTCAGGTAAATATTGTATTCCATTATATACAATTCCACCGGCGACCCGCAACACTCCGCTATTCGGTCAGTCCGGCCACCGTTCCCCGCTCCCTGCATCGGAAACAGTCCGGGCCGTCGACTGCCGGTACAGTAGAATCGGGGGTTTGTCCCGGGTATCCTGGCCGGTCCCGGTGCCGTTTTCCCCCCCGTTTTTTTGAAATACGGTGTCTCGCGGATATATGGCTGTTTCCTCTCCAATTGATTTTTATATTCCCCTAACTATACTGGGGGTGAGGATCCCGACAGATATGCCCGAGGAGCATGATGATTACCCGCCTGCATGAAAAACCGGTAAACCCGCCCCGGATACGCTCAACCGGCACGGAACTTGCGATAGGCGTGATTCTCGCCCTCCTGCTGGTCCAGAGCGTTGCTGCAGCACCGGTGGCGCCGCTCGTTGTGGCGGCAGGCGACAGCAGCCCTGCGACGAAGGCACGAGCAAACTACACCTGCGATGGTTTTGATGACCAGGTGGAGATCCAGGCGGCGCTCGCCGCACTGCCGAATGACGGTACGGTTGTTCTCTCCGAGGGCACGTTCAACTGTTCGGGGAACATCATCGCGCCGGCGGCAGGCGTGACGCTTATGGGTCAGGGGCCGGAAAAAACTTCGCTCGAGTTCAGCCGGAACGGGATACTCAACGTCTCGGAGGAGTATGTTACCCTGGAGGGGTTCCGTATCGCGGGGTCCGGCTACGTGAATGCGAGCACGAACACGACCCTCGATCTCGGCCAGTGGCTTGGCGTGCTCACCGTCTATGCGAGCCACGCGAAGATTCACAACGTCACGGGAACTGCGGATGCGAGCATCCAGGCAGTCTTCCTCCTGCTCCACAACCCGAACGTCTACGCCCCCACTCTCGAAGACGTCGAGTTCGTCAACTGCCGGGCCGTGGACACCGGGACCTACGGGTTCCTCCACAACGCCTGGGGGTCGGAGAATACGACGATCAAAAACGTCCGTTACGAGAACTGCGCTGCGATCAACTGCGGTAGGAACGGAGCGTTCAACCCCTGGGTGACCGGGTTCGACTTTGCCGAACTCAACAACATGGACGGCCTCCGGGTGACGGACTGCCTCGCCGAAGGCTCTCTCGAGTCCGGGTTCCACTTCGAATGGAACCCGGCGAAGCGGGACTGCGTCTTTATCAACTGCACGAGCAGGAACAACGGGCAGAAACCCAGTCCCGACGACTACCTGCTGGGCGACCCGGACTTCTTCGGGGCGGGTTTCCATCTTCCGGGAGGGCAGGTGTCCCTGGTAAACTGCCGGGCCGAGGAGAACGGTGCGTTCGGGTTCTTTGTCATCAACCCGGACGGCATGCTTCTCTACAACTGTACCGAGAGCGGCACCGGGCGTGATTCGGCCATAGCAGAACCCATCTCATACTGCATTCTCCAATCTCTGCCCGTCTCAAGGAACCCGTCCATCGTGATGGATCACTGCCGGAGCCTCGATTCGAACGGCTGGGCCCTCTTCGTCTGCGGCACGAACAACGCGCTCGTCAGGGAATTCATCATGACCAATCCGGCAGGCATCGGGGGTATCGGTGCGATACTGGGATGCCCCTCCAGCAAACTCCCGGTAAATTCGACGATCGATGCGGGCATCTCCAACTCGACCATCGACCTTATCGCATCGGGAGACCGCCCGCAGATTCTGGTATACATTGTGAACAACAGGAACGTCACATATTCCGGAAAGGTCGTCTCCGATGCCGCCCGGCCGGTGGCGGTCGAGTGGACCCTCGCGGGGGGTGCGAACCTGACCGGTCTGGAGGTGCTGCCGGCCAGCAGCACGGCATAAGGGTCCGGGGAACCCGGTTCCTTAAGACCGCACGTGCAAAAGTTCAACCTTTCCGGGGTCGGAAACCCTGCCGTTTTCTCTCCAGACTTCCGAGCCGGACCCTCCGGCGGGAGCGGGTCGGGTAAATCATTAAATGGTACTTCTGTGCCATAGGGGTATGAGCCGGGTAGAAGGGGTTATGGGCTCTCTCGATCCCGTGTTCGGGCGCCCCCATACAACACCCTGGCGGCATCGAAAAAATACCGGGCAGGTCATAGTCCCATGTCGGAAAGACCACATCTGGGGGCCAGAGGCAGACGCATTCTCATCGCCGTTGCGATCATACTCTCGGTGATCGCCGCTGTCGTGCTGATCCTGCACTTTTACCCGCCGGTACCGGTGCCCCCGCCCCCTCCTCCCCCGCCGATCACCCCGATTCCCACGACGCCGGCAGTGCCCCCGGAGGTTCCCGGACCAACGGTCGTCGTCGCGGCAAGTGACAGCAGTTCCGCGTCGAAAGCCCGGGCGGACGTCGTGTGCGACGGTACCGACGACCAGCTCGACATCCAGAAGGCGTTCGATTCGCTGCCGTCTTCGGGCGGCACGGTGGCCCTCTGTGAAGGCACGTTCAACTGCGCCGGGAATGTTTACCCCCGCACGAACTCCATGCTTCGCGGGGAGGGGCCGGATGCAACGTTCCTCGAGTTCAGCCGGAACGGGCGGCTCCTTGTCTCGCAGGAATCCGTCACGCTCTACAACTTCCACCTCCGGGGCACCGGCTATCCGCAGACCGAGCCCGACCGCTGGCTCGGTGTGGCCACCATCTATGCGAGCCACGCGAAGGTCCTCGCCGTCGAGGGAACCGCGGATGCAACCACCCAGGCGGTCTTCCTCCTGCTGCACGACCCGGACGTCTATGCGCCGACCCTGCAGGACATCGAGTTCATCAACTGCAAGGCAGTGGACCCCGGGACCTACGGGTTCCTCCACAATGCCTGGGGGACGACAAACGCGGTGATCCGGGACGTCCGCTACGAGAACTGCGCCGCGATCAACTGCGGCAGGAACGGGGCGTTCAACCCCTGGGTGACCGGGTTCGACTTTGCGGAGCAAAACGACATCGAGTGCCTCCGGGTGACAAACTGTCTTGCCGAAGGCTCTCTCGAGTCCGGGTTCCATTTCGAATGGGACCCCGAGAAGCGGGATTGCATCCTCACAAACTGTATCAGCAGGAACAACGGGCAGAAAGACTTCCCGATGAAGCCCTACGTCCAGAGTGACATGTCGACCCACTACTTCGGATGCGGTTACTATGCCCCCCGGGGTGACATCACCTTCATCAGCTGCTACTCCGAGGGGAACAGCCGGCACGGATTCTACGCGACGAACGGCGGCAAGCTCTACAGTTGCGTCGACAAAAGCGTCGGCACCGGGAAGACCGATTACCGGCTCATCCAGCCGGCATCGTTCTACGCTGCCCCGACCCGGTCGATATCCCCGTCGCTGGTGCTCGAGAACTGCTCGAGCATCGACTCGCACGGCTACGGACTCCATATCGATCTTGCAAGCGACGTCTGGATCAAGAACTTCCGCCTGGAGAACCCGGCCGGCATCGACGGGAAGGCGACAAACCTTGGCGGATCACAGGGAGGGCCGCTCTCCAACTCCGTGGTAAACATCTATGCGTCGGGCGACCGGGCAGAGACACTGATCTGGGCCAGGAATAACGAAAATGTCGAGTACTCCGGCCGGATTGTCTCGGACTCGGCAAAGCCGTTCGTGATCGAGGGCGACCGCACTAGGGACGTCCGGATCAAGGATATGGAGATCGTCTCCGCAAGCCTCACGCCGTTCACCAACGGTGTGATCCTCACAAACACGGTGCCTGCGGGAGCCGTGACGTTTGAGAACGTGGCGGTCACCTCCGGGGTGCCGTGACGGCCCGTGCGTGGGCCCGTTATTCTGGCGGATGCCCTGGCGTGCGGTGTGCCGCCGAATCCTGTTCGAAACCAGATAACCGGTGTTTGTCCCTGGTTGATCCCATTGCTGCCGGGGTGCGGCAGGGGGGGTGGCTGCCGCCCCGGGTGGCTGGTGGCGGCGGCCTTTATATTTCAAGGAGTTTTATAGAATTAATCGGATTATATTTCGTATCCGGGGCCTGTTAACCCATCAGGAATACCCCCCGGAACCTCCGGCCGTGATGGGCATTCACCGTGCCATACGCGCTAAAGTTTGATACAGTATTTATTTATTTCTATTTTCGCTCGAGTTTCGGAAATAACTGAAACGAGCGATTACCTCTGAAATCGGTTGTCCGTTTGTGATTTAAAATAATGTGGATCGTCCGTTCGATTTAAAAAACATTTTAAATTACGGTTATCAGATAATGCAGTATCTCCCAAGAGGTGAGATAATGCGAGATAGACGGACAACGAAGCTTCTCATTGCAGCGTTCCTGATCATCGGGTTGATCCCGATTGTCGGGGCGCTCGAAGCGACCCCCAACACGATTGTCGCGGCAAGCGACAGCAGTGCGGCCGATAAAGCAGCGGCCGACTACGTCTGTGATGGGGTCAACGATCACGTGGAGATTCAGGCAGCACTGAACGCCCTGCCTTCCTCAGGCGGTGTTGTCCTCCTGAAAAGCGGCACATACAACTGCGCCGGGATCATTGCTCCCAAAGCAGGCTCAACTCTCATGGGGGAAGGTGAATCGGAGACATTCCTCGTGTTCACCCGTGACGGGCGGATCAACGTCGACCGCGAGTACGTCACGCTGGACGGGTTCCACATCAAGGGGACCGGCTACAGCAGCGGCGTCAAGTGGCTCGGCGTGATGAACGTCCGTGCAAGCCACGCGAAGATCCACAACATCACGGGAACTGCGGATGCGAGCATCCAGGCGGTTTACCTCCTGATCCACGATCCGACCGTGTATGCCCCGACCCTCGAGGACGTCGAGTTCGTCAACTGCCGGGCCGTGGACACCGGGACCTACGGGTTCCTCCACAACGCCTGGGGCTCGACGAACATGGTGATCAAGAACGTTCGCTACGACAACTGCGCCGCGATCAACTGCGGCAAGTACGGGCAGTTCAACCCCTGGATCACCGGGTTCGACTTTGCGGAGTTGAACGACATGGACGGCCTTCGCGTGACGAACTGTCTTGCGGAAGGCAACCTTGAGTCCGGGTTCCACTTCGAGTTCGATCCCAAAGTGACGAACGCGGTTCTCGAGAACTGCGTGAGCAGGAACAACGGCCAGAAAGCCTTCCCGACGAAGGCTTACAACCCGAACGACATGTCGACCCACTACTTCGGGTGCGGCTACTACGCCCCGAACTGCGACGCGACGTTCATTAACTGCACGGCGGAAGGCAACTCCATGAACGGGTTCTACACGACGAACGGCGGCAAGCTCTACAACTGTGTCGAGAAAGACACCGGTATCGGGAGGACCGACTTCTCCTACCGGGTGCCTGCCGGCTACTACAGCATCCCGAGTCGCTCGGTCAACCCCGCCACGGTGATGGAGAACTGCACGAGCATCAACTCGAACGGCTTCGGCCTCCAGGTCGACCTCGCGAACAACGTGAAGATCCGGAACTTCCACCTGATCGATCCGATCGGGTACAACGGTAAGGGTTCGAGTCTCGGCGGCACGAACGGCCAGTTCGACAACGCCGAAGTGAGCATCTATGCATCCGGCAACCGCGTGGAGACGCTGGTCTGGGCGAAGGAGAACATTAACACTGTCTTCTCCGGTCAGATTGTTTCCGATGCTGCAAAGCCGTTCGTGATCGAGGGCTACAGAACCAAAAACGTCCTCGTGAAGGACATGGAGATTGTCTCTAAGACTCTCCCCGCCGGCTCCCCCGGTGTGACCATCGTGAGCACGGTTCCGGCCGGTCAGGCAACCCTCCAGAACGTGGAGGTGACGTCCACCGGCTCGCCGGTACCGACACCGACCCCGACCGTCCCGGGTTCCACCCCGACGCCGACCCCCACCACCCCGCCGGCTGCCTCCGGGAAGCCGGACCTCGTGGTGACCGACATCTCCTGGACGCCGGCAAACCCGGCAGCAGGGGATGCGGTGACGATGAAGGCCACCATCAAGAACCAGGGCGACGCCCCCACGCCTGCGGGCACAAAGCACGGCGTCCTCTTCACGTTCGATGACGGGGCCGCCGGTCCTGGCGTCTGGTCCGATGCCCACACCGCACCGATCGCTCCGGGTGAATGGGTCACCCTGACCGCGAACGGCGGCACGGCCGGTGCAACCTGGAAGGCCACCCTCGGCACTCACACCGTGAAGGCCAACGTGGACGACGTCAACCGGATTGCCGAGAGCAACGACGCGAACAACGTCAGAAGCGAACAGATTACGGTCGTAAAGGCCGCGTCGGGGTCTACCCCGACCCCCACTCCCACCACGCCTGCCCCCTCCGGGAAGCCGGACCTCGTGGTGACCGACATCTCCTGGACGCCGGCAAACCCGGCAGCAGGGGATGCGGCGACGTTGAAAGCCACGATCAAGAACCAGGGCGACGCTCCCACGCCTGCGGGCACAAAGCACGGCGTCCTCTTCACATTCGACGACGGGGCTGCCGGTCCCGGTGTCTGGTCGGACACCCACACCGCATCGATTGCGCCGGGCGCATCGGTCGCCCTGACCGCGAACGGCGGCACGGCCGGTGCAACCTGGAAGGCCACCCTCGGCACTCACACCGTGAAGGCCAACGTGGACGATGTCAACCGGATTGCAGAAAGCAATGAGAACAACAACGTCATGAGCAAGGAGATCGTTGTCGGAAACCTGCCGGTTCCCATCAGGGGAGACCTGAACGGAGACGGCAACGTCAACTGGGCCGACGTGACGATCGCTGCCGAGATGGCGCAGGGAACCACCTCGTCAGACGCAGCTGCTGACTTAAATGGAGACGGCACTGTGGACTGGAAGGATGTTGCCCTGCTGACTGACTTCTTCTTCGGTAGGACCTCTTCTCTCTAAAGCGTTCACCAGGAGCAGAGATTGATCCCTCACCTCCTCCTGGTTTTGCCACAGGTGCCGCCCCCTAACACCTCTACAGTGCGTGGTGATATTGGTTATGGACGGGTCCCCTCACCCGATCCGGCGAGCCGCATTCTGCAGCCACGCCGTGCAACGAGGCCCTGAAAATTCTCTCCTGAAGGATCTCCGGCTCTCCCGGGGTCGGAGCGGAGGATACATCTATATAGGTGCCGCCCGATACTGGCGACCGAATGGCAGTAGCACTCCCGAAAAACTTCAGTGAGGTCAGGCGGCACCTGCAGGAGCCGCTCATCAGGAATTCGTTCTTCATCATGGCGTCATCGTTCGCCGCTGCGGGGTTCGGGTTCTTCTTCTGGATGATTGCGGCCCGGTTCTACTCGCAGGCAGACGTGGGTATTGCAACCGCCCTGATGTCGTCCATGGGGCTCCTCATTCTCATCTCCCGGCTCGGCCTGGACCAGTCGGTGATCCGGTTCTTCCCTCTGCGCGACAAGAACAAAGTGCTCGGAACTGCCATCCTCGTCCCGACCGCGGTGGCGCTCGGTGCGGGGCTGATCTTCATCGCCGTAGTGGACGTCGTATCCCCTGAGCTCACGATCGTCAGGTCGATCGCGCCGCTCTACCTCATCATCCTCGGGGCCTACTCCATCACCTGGGTCCTTGAAGGCGCGTTCAACGCCCTGCGCAAGTCCGAGCACTACTTCACCCTGAACCTGCTATACGGGACGAGGATCTTCTTCCTCGTGCCCCTGGTCTTCCTCGGTGCGGTGGGCATCTTCGGCGCCTTCGGCCTTTCGTTCATCCTCGGGCTCATCCTTGCCCTCGTCCTCCTTGCCCGGTGCTCCGTGAAACCGACGCCGTGTGTCGACCGGGTCTTCATGCGCGAGGCATGGCAGTTCTCTGCCGGTGCCTACATCGCCGGGAT
This sequence comes from Methanoculleus nereidis, assembly GCF_032944295.1. NCBI lineage: Archaea > Methanobacteriati > Methanobacteriota > Methanomicrobia > Methanomicrobiales > Methanomicrobiaceae > Methanoculleus > Methanoculleus nereidis. The sequence continues at coordinate 137,384 of NZ_JABFFQ010000007.1, read as the reverse complement.
ACTGATGTCCGCGCCGAACATGGTCATCCCGATCATGGTGCTCCATGTGCTGGGGGCGGAGAGCACCGCCAACTACTACATCACCTACGCAATCGTCTCGATACTCTTTATGATCCCCTACGCATTCACGACCTCACTCTTTGTCGAGGGGAGCCACGGGGGAGAGATGAAGAAGAGCGTGCTCCGGACGCTTGCGGGCATGTTCGCCCTGCTCATACCCGCTATCATCGCCCTTTCCCTCTTTGGGGAGCAGATCCTCAACCTGATCGGCAAGGACTACGTAGAGGGGATGGCCCTGCTCCGCGTGCTTGCCATATCCGCCCTGTTTGTCTCCGTTTGCCAGACCTTCATATCCATCGCAAAGGTCAGGAACGATGTGCGGAGCCTCATCATCCTCAGCAGTTTCATCAGCGTTGCCCTGCTCGGGCTCGGCTATACCATGATGAACCGGTTCGGCCTCATCGGCATGGGATATGCATGGCTCGCCACGTATGTGGCGGGAACGCTCCTCGTCGGCATCGTCCTGAAGAAGAAGGGGTGGCTCTGACCGCTCAGAGCACCGATGCGGGCTGGTTCACCAGTAGATGGCGGAACCGGCATTGTCATAGACCCTGTGGCGGTTCTGGGTGAACCAGCCCGCATCGGTGTAGGCTGCCGTAGTGACCGCGTGCTCCCGCTCCTCGATCCGGATGCTGTCCCGGACAAGGTTGTACGTGCCGAAATAAAGGTAAGTACCAGGCTCCACCAGCGATGCGTTTGCTGGAATGTATCGCTGGCGGTGCGGGTCGAACCCCTGCAGGAGCCACCAGCGTGTTCCGTCGACGTAGATGGGGCGCTCAACTCCTTCCGTGAAGACCCATCTCGCTCCCTGCACCTCTTTGCTGTTAAAGACCGGTTTGTCCCCGGTGGTCTCGAGCGCCATCGATGTCGGGTTATCGTCCACGACCTGGTAGATGAAGCCGCTGTTGAAGAGGAAGAAGACGACGAAGAATACCGATAACGCCTGATAGGCCGATCCCATGAAGGGAACGGCACTTATCGTGCGTATCTTTTCGGCTATTGCCTCGTAAATCGCTATGCCGCCGATGATTGCGAACGGTGCGAGGAAGATCAGGGTGATGTGGTAGAGGCGGCTGGTGTTGAGCGAGCTTGCGAAGAACGGAACGGCGATACCGGCTACGTTGATGAGGAGGAAGACGAGCGAGATGGCGAGGTACTCGGGCTCGATGCGCCATCGCTCGCGCTTTAAGAGGGTTGCGAGCAGTCCCACGGCTATGAGGCCCTGGGTGGCGATATGGACAAGTTTTGCCAGGCCGTGCAGGGGCGTCGTCGACTGGCTGGTGAGGATCTGCATCCCCTGCGCGGTTGTCGGGTTGAAGGAGTCCATAAAAAGGGTGGTCCATATCTTATCCCCGATCCCGGTGACGGTAGCAAGCGCCGTGCCTTCGGCCACCGTCGAGTACCAGAAGAAGGCGAGGGCGGCAAAGATGAGGATGTAGGGGAGGACGAGCGTTCGGATTGGCACTCCCCCGTCGGTTGCCGGTGGAGCGAGCGGGTCGGACTTCAGGAGAGCCATGCTTTTGGTGATCCAATTCGGCAGCCAGGACTTCAGGCGCTCGGGAATGACGAGCAGCAGCCATGCCGGAACGAGCGAGAAGAAGTAGATGTACGAGAGGCCGTAATGCGACACAATCATGGCGAAGGCAAACGTGACCATGAGAAGTGCCTGCTTGTTGCGGTTCATGGTCTTGTCGATCATCGCAAGGATGGTCAACATAAGAAAGAGTTCCGCGATCTGCTGGCGGGCGAGAGAGATCATCTCCGTATAGAACGTGAAGAATGAGAAGAAGAAAAAGACCGAGAAGAACCCGATCCTCGCATCCGTCTGTTTCTCGACTGCCCGGTAGAGCCCGAGCGGCACGAGCGCGAAAAGGATGGGGTAGAGAATCTTGAAGACCCAGACGGGGTCCAGATCGGTGACGAGTGAATAGATAGGGACGAGCGCAACAACGGAAAGCATCCCATTGGTGTTGTATGGCATGGTCATGTCCCAGAACCCCGGTATCAACACGCTTGTTGCCAGGTGCAGTTCATGGTGAATATCGTAGCCCCAGATATACTCTGATATCAGCGAGGTATGGTAGAGGAGCGAGAGCGCGAGGGTGTAGACGGCGAACGGATAACAGGAAGCCGGGATGAGGCGGTCAAACCCGACGGCGAAGCCGACAGCCGCTATCAGGATGAGGAGCAGGAAGAGGAGCGTGACCATGTGGTAATTATCACGCATGTATGTCCCGATGATCGCGATGCACGGGAAGAGCATCAGAAATGGTACTGCAGGAGAGGAGGGTATGCCTAACTCCGGACGCGTGCCGGTATATTCTCGGTCCCTGGTGAGCGCGAGGTAGAGCAGAACCTGCACGACGGCGACGATCGTGATAAAGAGAATCGCGAACGAGAACGGTTGTGCATACCCGAGCAGCGGGTAGGCGATGTTGGCGGCGAGGCCGGTGAGCATGAGGACCGCAAGGCTCAGCCCGACCGAGTAGAGCAGTGTCTCGATCGTGCCGAGATCGTGGAGCCTGAGCGCCTTCAGCACGAGAATCCCAGGCAGGAAGGTGAGATACAGAAAGGCCAGGACCTCTCGTGCGATTGGTATGTGATAACCGATAAGGCTGAGGCAGACTACCCCAACGAAGACGAGCTGGATCGTCTGGAATACGCGGAAAAACGTTTTGTTATCCCAGTCGTTCATCCGGAACGGGTTGAGCAGGTGCATGATATCCCTTGTTCTCTGGTCGGCTATCTGCATGGACAGCGTATCTTTTCCTTCGGTGGCGCCTGGCAGGTCGTGTGCCGCATCAATGCACCTACTCTCCGGTCAACCTATTAATGTGTTGCGTCGGCCCGGCCTTTTGCGGGGACGGCCCCCGCCCCGTGCGCGTGTTCCGTCCGGGAGGCGGGGGAGTTCACCGCTCGTTTCCGCCCGCGGGGGCCGTCTCAACGAAGGCCTCGTCAGCACGGCTTTTTCCCTTCCCCGGGGAGGGCGCGAGCTCGCTGTAGACCGCGAGGAGAGATCGTGCTATCGTGGACCAGGCCATGTCCGTCTTCAGTTTCGCATACCCCTGCTCTCCCATGCGCCGGCACGCTGCCGGGTCCTCGAGCAGGCTCACGATCGCGGCGGCAAGCGCAGCCGGGTCGCGGGGGGGCACGATGTACCCGGTTACCCCGTCGTCGACGACCTCCGGCAGGCTCCCGACGTCCGTGACCACCACTGGCCGCCGGAACCCGTATGCGGTCGGTATGACGCCGCTCTGGGACGCTTCGACGTATGGGAGCGCCACGATGCTCGCCTGCTGGAAGAGCCGTGCGCCCTCTTCGTAGGGTATCCGGTAGTTGTGGACCTCGAATGCGTCCCGGCCTGCCATTGCCTCCTCGTATCTGCCGAAGTCCTCGCCTGTCCCGGCGATGACGATCCGGGCGTCCGGGACTTCCCGGGTGATGAGCGGTTCTGCCTGGATCAGGTAATCGAGCCCCTTGTAGCGGTGGATGCGGCCGAAGAAGAGGACCCGGCGGCCGTCCGGCTCCATACCAGCCTCCTCGAATTTCACGAACGGCGTCACTTCGTGCTCACCTATCGGGATGACGTGCACCTTCCGTGCCGGGATGCGGTAGTTCTCCACCAGGATGTCCCGGAGCGCTTTCCCGTGAACGAAGATCCGGTCAGGGAGAACCCTCGATACAAAGAGGGTGAGCCGGTAGAGCAGCGAGCCCACATCCAACAGACGATCCTCGCCGGGGTGCGGCTCGATGTCGTGGAACGTCGCCACCAGCGGGTACTTTCGGAGCATGGGGAGGAGCGGGCAGAGCATGGGGTTGTTCACCTGGAAATGAACAACGTCGGGCCCGAAGCCGTCGATTGCGGCGACGATCTCCCGGAGCATCGGGTAGCACGACGGACCGAACCTCCCGGCGTACCGGGAGTAGCCGAAGATGTGGACGTTCACCTCCGGGTCGATGCTCTCCACGTACTCCTCCGACCTGTAGTCCGGGAGCAGCAACAGCACTTCGGTGTGCCGGGCAAGTTCGTTTGCCATCTGGATGGTGTAGTCGTAGAACCAGAAGGTCAGGCATGCCACTCGCATAGGGGCACTCTCTGTGAAGAGACCCTATATAGACATTGCGCCAGGGAACGCCATTGGGCCAGGTAGCAGCGGACAGGAGGGCACGAGTCCGGCAGGCACCTTCCCGGCGGCGTCTCGGATTCGGGCATTTTCCTTCCCTTTCCCTGCGGCAGCAGGGTCTTCTGCCCCCCGATCCGGGCCAGCGGGATGATGCCTGTGCCGTCTCACGCCGCTGTCCGGTGGTGGAGGGCGGAGGTCCCGGGGCGTGCCGGCGCAGGGAGCAAAATCCCTATCCGCTCTGCATGAAAGCGTTTCGAGGAGGGTCGTTTGGGCTGATCGGCAGGGGTAGGCGCGAGTACTTATAATTTTTGATTTTAATTTCAATAATTATATAATATGTTTTTGTGTTAATCGATATCAGATATGCCGTGCTTTTTTACTGACCGACCGGATTATAATGGCCTATATCCGCGTATAATGGGTTTCCTGAATTTTATTTTTAGAATAAAATATTTATATTGCGATTAAAAGACGGTAGTGATACCTCACAGAGAGGCTGAATGGCATGACAGACAGGCGAAATATATTAAGACTGGCTGCAGTGCTTCTGGTGTGCTGCCTTATCCCGGCATTCTCCCCGGTAAGTGCTGCCGAGTCTGCAAGTCCGGCCACGCTCACCGTGGCTGCAAGCGATAGCACCGAACTGTCGAAGAACCAGGCAGACTATGTCTGTGACGGCGTCGATGACCAGGCCGAGATCCAGGCGGCACTTGCCGCACTGCCGGACGGCGGTAACGTCGTCCTGACCGAAGGCACGTTCAACTGTGCCGGCGTCATCGCGCCGCCGGCGGGCACGACGCTCTCCGGCCAGGGTCCGGATGCGACGAACCTTGTGTTCACCAACGACGGGCGCATCAGCGTCGACCAGGAGTCCATCACGCTGGACGGGTTCCACATCGAGGGCAGTGGCTACAGCAGCGGTGTTAAATGGCTCGGCGTGATGACCATCCGTGCAAGCCACGCGAAGATCCACAACATTGAGGGAACGGCGGACACGAGCATCCAGGCGGTCTACCTCCTGATCCACGATCCGGCGGTCTATGCCCCGACCCTGGAGGACGTCGAGTTCATCAACTGCAAGGCCGTGGACACCGGGACCTATGGGTTCATCCACAACGCCTGGGGGTCGTCCAACAAGGTAATCAAGGACGTCCGCTACGATAACTGTCAGGCGATCAACTGCGGGAGCAAAGGCGCGTTCAACCCCTGGATCACCGGGTTCGACTTTGCGGAACTAAACGACATGGACGGCCTCCGGGTGACGAACTGCCTCGCGGAAGGCAACCTTGAGTCCGGGTTCCACTTTGAGTTCGATCCCACGGTGACGGACGCGGTTCTCGAGAACTGCGTGAGCAAGAACAACGGGCAGAAGCCCTACCCGACGGTGCCCTACAAGCAGAGCGACATGTCGACCCACTACTTCGGGTGCGGCTACTACGCCCCGAACTGCGACGTGACGTTCAAGAACTGTACGGCGGAGAGCAACTCACTGTATGGGTTCTACGCGACGAACGGCGGTAAACTCTACGACTGTGTCGACAAGGACACCGGCGCCGGGAAGACCGACTACACCTACAGGAAGCCGGCCGGCTACTACAGCATCCCGAGCCGCTCTGCCGATCCCGCTCTGGTGCTGGAGAACTGTTCGAGCACCGACTCGCACGGCTACGGCCTCCAGGTCGACCTCGCGAGCAACATCCGGATCGAGAACTTCGAGCTCGTGAACCCGGCCGGGATCGACGGCAAGGGTGCAAGCCTCGGCGGCACGAACGGCCAGTTCAGCAATGCCGAAGTGGACATCCACGCCTCCGGCGACCGGGCCGAGACGCTCGTCTGGGCGAAGAACAACCAGAACGTCCAGTACACAGGAGATATAACCTCCGCCTCCGAAAAGGCGTTCCTGGTCGAGGGCGGAGAGAACGTCCGGACAGAAGGCATGGCGGTTGCGTCTGCCGGCGCGTAAACCGGTCGATACTATCGGGCCCGACGGGGCTCGGTCATAATCTTTTTTTGGTTTTGCACCCGGCCGGAGGGCGGGTGCATGAGAAACTCGGAGAATTTTGATAGTGCCGGCCCGCTGTTCCGCCGGAGTCGCAACTCGAAGACCTTTGGCCTTCTCATGCTCCGGCCCTTTGGCCCATCGCAACTCGCACCTTCGGTGCTCGCACCGTGGTGCTTCCAGCCAGTCGCGTTTCGGGACGTCATACTAATGAACCGTCGCACGTTCCGACAGTTTCACTCCGAACGGTTGTATGCTGCGGGCAGTCGTTTCAGTCGGAACATTGCATGCCCCGTGTACGGCTTTCGAGGGGCTATCGGCGAGAGGGGGGTTGGGACAGGGGAGGGGGGAATACTCCCCCCTCCCCGTCAGCCCCTCCCCCATATGGCGATAGCCACCACGGTCCACTTTTTTGGGCTTTTTCCTCGCTTCGGCCTTCCGAACGCCCATCGCAACTCTCACCTTCGGTGCTCGAACTCCTGTCCTACGGGCAGTCGTTCCTAACAGTGCTCATGCACCCGCCGTTCCACCGGGTACACTCAAAAAGTATCCGGGGCCTTCGGTGTTGTCCCTTTTGAGACCCCCGCCGGGATGCCTCCTTCCGCGCTCCCGGCAACCTTCGTGTAAAACGTCTCGATATCGCGGACGATCGCCTTCCAGTTGTACCGTGTCCGGACGAGCTCCTTCGCCTGTTCCCCGAACCCTGCCCGTAACGTTTCGTCGGCAAGCAGACGTCCGATGGCGTCGGCGAGCGCCTCCGGCGTGTACCCGGCATTGAACCCGACGGTGTTGTCGATCCACCCGAGCAGATCCCCCTTGCCCGTGGTCACGATGGGTGTCCCGCAGAGGCACGCTTCAAGGAACGTGACGGGGAAACCGGTGAAACTCGGCGTCACGAAGACGTCGGCGTCGGTGTACGCGGCCATCTTGTCCTCCTTGCTCACGAACCCCGTGAAGATCACCCGATCGTCGAGACCGAGCGACTCTACCCGCTGCCTGAACTCCTCGTTGTGGCCCATGTCCCCGCCCACGATCACCAGGACAGCGTCGTCGAACTCCCGCGCGACCACGGCAAACGAGCGGATCAGGAGATCGATCCCCTTCGTGGGGTCGAGCCTCCCTAAGTAGAGCACAACCTTCGTGGCGTCGTCGATCCCCCATGCCGCACGGAACCTGCCGCGGACGGGGAGGTCGGGGTACTCGGCGAGGTCGATGCCGTTCGGGACGATCGCGATCCTCTCATCGGCAACACCCAGCTCGCGGTACCGCTCCGCTTCCGTCTCGTTGAGCGCGATAACCCCCGCGGCGCCGAGGATCACTTTCTCCGACCAGAACCGGTCGAAGAGCCGCTTCATCCGCGCAGAGCCTGTATCCTGCGGGAGCGCCCCGTGCGCCTGGAGCACGTAAGGTATGCCGTACTTCCTCGCGTAATGCGAGGCAATGACAGTGAGCATGGTGCGGTGGTCGTGGATGTGGACCACGTCGAACTGCGCGATATCCCTTCTCGCGACCGCCGGCATGCGATAGGGCATCACCGGCAGGATCGTGCCCCGCGTGTATCTTCGTAAATTCTCAAAGTAATACACGCTCATTCCGTCGACGGACGTCAGGCTGTTCGTCGGCAGATCGTTTGGATAGATGCTCCTGTTCGTCGTATAGACCGTGACATCGTGCCCGTTCTCGTGAAGGCTATGAGAGATGTCGTATGCTACCCGCGCCACCCCACCCGACTCCCAGAGCGGTTTGAAGAATGGGGTGACCTGTAATATCTTCATATACGTCCTCCTATGTCCCGTGTCTCAGCCGTTTTCTGATCACGCCCGCATAGCAGTTCAGGCAGAACGGCGTCACGAGCCAGACCCCGCATTCGACCAGGGGTGCAAGCCCGTGCTGCCGGATCCGGTAGCGGTAACTCTCCAGGTTGTAGAGCAGGTAGTCCTCGCCGATCTCCTCAAACCACCACCGCCGGGTAACTCGACCGTTCTGGACCCGGTCCGAACACTTCGTGATCCAGCGTTCCACCAGTTCCCGGGTCCGCCCTTCCGCCACCTCGGGCTGGAAGTCGCTGTTGATGACGCAGGGAACGACCGTGTAGTCCCGGATGCCGTGCCGGTCAAAGTCCACCGAGAGAATCATGGTGCTGTTGATCTTCTCCTTGAAGAGCTCGGTATCAAACTGGAAGTTCCCGAGGGAGTAGGCGATCAGGCCGTCTTTGTACCGCTCCAGCCCCTGGATGGCATGCGAGTGGTGTCCGAGGATCAGGGTCGCCCCGTTCTCGATGAAGGCGTGAGCGAGCCTGACCTGGTCCGGGGAGGGATAGTAGGTGTTCTCGATCCCCCAGTGGAGGGAGACGACGATATGGTCGCACCGGTCCTTCAGTGCCCTGATATCGTTGATGACGGCTTTCTTCTTCAGTTTGGCTACGGTGACGCCCGGGGGCGACCGGAACCTCCCACGTGTGTAGGCCAGGAAGCCGAGCCGGATCCCGTTCTGCTCGACGACCAGCCCTTCCGGTGGCTCGTCACCCCGCCCCCCTCCGACGTAGGCGATGCCGCGGGCTTCGAGACCCTTGAGGGTATTCTCAAACCCCTCCCTGCCCATATCGAGCGTGTGGTTGTTTGCCACGCTGAGGATATCGAACCCGGCACCTTTGAGGTACTCGCCCGCCTCCGGCGGGGTTGTATTGACCCAGCGTTTCCTGCTCTCGGTGCCGCTCTCGGAGAGAACCGTCTCCAGGTTGCCGAAGAGCAGGTCTTTCTGCCGGAGTTCGTTCTGAACCAGAGCAAACGGTTCTTTACCATTCCTCATCCAGAGGAGCACGTCCCCGATCGCTCGCAGCCGCACCGATGTCATACCTCTTCTCCTGCAGAACCCCTGCTCGGGACGGAAGATCCGGGCCTGCAGCCGGTCTTCATCGTCGATCTGAAGGTCCCCACCCCTTTGAGCCGTAGCAACGGAACCCCGTTGTCGTCTGCGAGAGAAGTTTTTGTGTACGGGTAATCGTGAATACTGCCTTCCCTCCCCGATGCGTTGAGTTCCAGACAGGTGATGCGACAATATATATTTTGCCCTGATTATGCCCCCGGCATGCGTATCTCGACGCATATGGCTTTCGGGGAGTTCCAGAATCCCGGCGCGGTATGGTGCGGCTCCGGCAACGGTGGAACTCGCGATGCCGAACCATTAATTGCTCATGCACCGAGTATGTACCTGGATCGTCAGGCGGCAGATGATGAGAGTTACCCCCACTGACCGGTGATGAAGCAGGGGGCTGATGCCGCCATCCTGCGGAGGAGGCCTATGCGCCGGGCACCGCTATTTTGTCCGTTTGCTCCCGGTCGGACTGTGCGTCTCCTCGAGCGGCCGCAACCGTTTCCTTCATGAAGATGTCGTGCGGGTGTGATCGTCGTCAACGGCAAACAGGCGGCTATGGGTTTCGGCGCTATTCGGTTCCTCCGGATCCTGCAGCAAAGCAGCCGTTTCGAGACGGGCTCTTCTCTCAATTCGTCATATTTTCCGGTCTATTCGTCAACGCCGATGCTGGCGAACCGGATGCCGGCACCCGTACGGGACTTCGCCGCAGGAATGTATATATGTCAGGAGCCGCATGGCAGACCCAGCGTGGTGTGATGGGGCCGAGCAACTCCTCGGATCCGTTCCCGATCCTTCCTTCTGGCGGCCTACCCGTTCAGAGGAACTCCCGGGAGGTACTGCGATGGAGGGTTTCACGTGCACTGGCCAGAATCTATTCTTTCCGTTGCGGCCGAGGCTTCCGGCGGTGCGAACATGAAGGATCCTGGGTTTTTCCTCGCGGGCAACGGCAATTCCCCGCCGATACACGCTAACGGCAGGAGCAACGACACGGCCGGTCGTGCGGCAGATGCACGCGGGAAGCAGCCTGCAGGGTATGCGCCGTCCCCCTCTTCCGGTCACCTCTCCGGAGGGTGGACCCCGCTCCCGGAAGAGATTCGCTCCTCCGGCGGAGCGCTCATGGGGGGATCAAGCGGCGTGACGGGTGTTTCGGCAATTCCCGGGGCGGAACCCTGCCCGTTCGCGGTTGTCGCTCCTGCATACAACGAGGCACTCGTCATCGGCTCCATCGTCCTTCAGGCGAAGAGGCACGCCGACCGGGTGATCGTCGTCGACGACGGTTCGCTCGACCGGACCGCCGAGACCGCCCGGCTCGCCGGTGCCGACGTCATCAGGCTGCCGGAGAACGGCGGTAAGGCGAAAGCGATGATGGCCGGGTTTGCCCGGGCTCGCGAGCTCGGCTACGACGCCGTCGTCATGCTCGACGGCGACGGCCAGCACGACCCGGGCGAGATCCCAATCGTCGCGGCGCCGGTGCTTGCCGGCGAGGCCGATCTGGTCATCGGCTCCCGGTTCCTGGATACCCGGGCAGAGATCCCCGCTTACCGGCGGGCAGGGCAGGTGGTGCTCACCGGGTTCACGAACCTCTCGGTTGACGGCGGCGGTTTCGCGACGACGGATTCGCAGTCGGGCTTTCGGGCCCTCTCCCGGCGGGCCCTCGAGAACCTCACCTTCGCATCGGAGGGGTACAACATCGAGTCCGACATGATCGCTCACTTCGCCTCTCTCAACCTCCGGGTGACCGAGGTCCCGATCTCAGTTACCTACGACGTTCCCCACAAGCACAAGAAGAACCCGATCTCCCACGGCTTCGGGGTGCTCGCCCGGATCGTGGGGCTGATCGGGTATAAGCGGCCGCTGCTCTTCTTCGGAATACCGGGCGGGGTTATCGCGCTCTTCGGGTTCGCTCTTGAGATCTACACCTTCTCCGAGTTCTACCGGATCAACCAGTTTCATTACGTCATATTCACGTTGGGGATAACCGCACTCATTCTCGGGCTATTGCTGGTCTCGTCTGGACTGATCCTCAACTTCCTGGCATCGATGATAGAACGGCGGGCCGGTGAAACGTAGGACCTTTTGCGAGATGATGATGATTGCGCCGGAGATTATCCTTACCCGCCGCTCAACCCCAGTATTCGGCCAGTTCCAGTATCCTCAGGTAAACTATCAGGCCGAAGAGTGCCGCGCAGGCTACCGCCGTGCGATCCAGGTTGCGGATGCGGTCGGACTTCCGGAGCATCGGGCGGATCACGTAGGCGGCAACGATGACCAAAGCAAGCACTGCGGCTATGGTAGCCTTCAAATCCCAGATATAGAGTATCTCCATAAGGCCGCTCGCGGTGAGCACCCGGACGATGAGAACGGCCGGTGCAATCTCTTTTCATGCATCGCTGTAACCGGACCGGAATCGTGCGTATCGTATATATCACCTGCGGCTGCCCGGCAGAACGGGCCGGCAAGCACCCGGTGGCGATCCGCCGGTGGTCGGGCAAAGTATATCATGGGTGTAGGTGACGCGAGGGTCCATGGCGAGTTTTCTCGGCAACATCTTCAAACTGACGACGGGCACCATGATCGCCCAGGTGACCGGCATCATCCTCATCCCCGTGATTACGCGGCTCTACTCGCCGGAATTCTTCGGAGTCAACCAGCTCTTCCTCTCCATCGGAACGGTGGCCGTGGTCGTCTCTTCGCTCTCGTATGACTACGTCATCATGCTGCCGAAGACGGACGAGGAGTCTATAAACGCGTTTGCCCTCTGCACCGTCTGCATACTGGGGGTATCCGCCGCAATCGGAGCTGTCTTCATCGGGTTCGGGGATTGGTTCGCCGCTTTCTTCGAGACCCCGATGATAGCCGAATACTTCATATGGCTGCCGGTATTCGTCGCCCTCAGCAGCATCTTCGCAATCCTGAACGAATGGCTCTCACGGAAGGTGCAGTACGGCGTTCTCTCCAGAGGCATCGTCGTGAATTCGATCTCCACCCGGACGGTCCAGATCGGGGGAGGGCTGGTCGCTGCCTCGCCCCTGGGACTTATCCTCGGTTCGGTGGCGGGTATGGGCTTCGCCGTTCTCTACATGCTCAGAGGGCTGACGGAAGATGTCGAACTCCTGAAAACCGTCAGGGTAAAGCGGATGAAGGATATCGCCGTCCGGTACAGGGATTTCGCGATCTACGGCTCCGCCGGGGGCCTTGCAAACAGCCTCTCCTGGGAACTGCCGGCGTTCATGCTCGCCTACTTCTTCAACCCTGCGATTCTCGGGTATTACGCCCTCGCCATGATGGCGGTGAGGCTGCCCATGGGAATGGTAGGGACGGCGATCTCGCAGGTGTTTTACCAGAAGGCGAGTGAGGAGAAGAACCGCACCGGGAGCGTCAAGAGCGTTGTCCGGGAGATCCACACGAGACTCATCTCCATCGGCATCTTTCCCTTCGTCGTATTCACCATCCTTGCCGAGGATCTCTTCGCCTTCGTCTTCGGTGCGGACTGGCTCACGGCGGGCACGTATGCGATGCTCCTTGCCCCCTGGATCTTCACGGTCTTCATATTCTCACCGATCTCATCCCTGTTCGGGGTTCTCGAACGGCAGAGGAGTTACCTCTCGTTTGAGATCCTGACCCTCCTTACATGGGCGATCATCTTCTACGTCGGTGGCATCACCGGGGACCCTATCGCCACGCTCGCCCTCTTTTCAATCGGCGGCACGCTCATATGGGGATCGAAGGCTGCGTACCTCGTCCGGGTTTCCGGGGCCGGATACCGGGACAGCACCCTCAGCCTGATCCGGCACCTGCTGCTCAGCATCGCCATCTCCGTCCCCCTCATCGGCGGTAAGTTCCTGGACCTCCCGCTCATCATCCTGCTCGGGATTGCGGGGATGACCGCGATCGCCTACTATCTCCTGCTCTTCTTCACCGATACCCTGGTCCGCAGGGAACTCATGGGGATGGCCCAGGGGCTTATCCCCGCAAAACACCTCGACTGGATGGAGCGGCTGGGCCTGTTCCGGTGACCGGCACCGTATCCCGTCCGAAGCCTTCACGGCCCGGCGGGCGGGCGCATCCTCCCTCTCCTCCACCATGCCGCGATCTCATGACCGCCGGTCATCCAGGCGCCCTTTTCATGGCCATACTCAAGGATTTTCCGGTAAAACCGGAGCGGATCGCCGTTCATGAACTCGTTGTGCCAGAGGACGGTGATCACGCCGTGATACCGCTCGACCGCCTCGAGGAGGCGCTTCATCCGGTTCCAGGCCCGCTCCGGGTTCAGGCGCATGTGCAGAAGCAGCGTCCGGTCCATCACCACGAGCGGGATCTCCAGGATCGCCATCTCTCTTTCGCGATTAAGGTTGAACGGCCGGAACGGGTGGCACATGCCGTTTCTAAACCCGATGCAGTCAGGATACCCGAGGGTGGTGTCGTACAGGAATCCCGCTCTCTCCAGCAGTTCCCAGGTCTCCGGGACGCGGAACCTGAGGTAATGACTTCTATACCCGGTTACTTTCCGGTTAAGGACTCTCTCCAGATACCGTTTCTCTTTCACCAGGGTGTCAAAGTCGCGGTAGGCTTCGCACCCTCCATGCAGGCCGATTTCCCATCCCCTATCCCGGAGTGCGGACATCTCCCGCTCCAGGTCTTCAATCGGGTACGCGTATTCCCGTGCCCCCTTTTCCAGTGCCAGAAAGTAAAAGGTGGATCGTGCGCCGTATGACTCCTCGAGTCCGGTGATCTCCTCGAACGTCTGTTCCCGGCACTTTCTGGGACTCAGTTGTCCGATGATGTTTCCTGCATGGAGGAGCCTCCTTGCTCTGAGCGCTTTTACGATCTCAAACCCCCTGACATGGAGGGGCTGGTAAACGGTGTCGACGTCGTGCGAGAGGCAGATTGCAAACGGCTGAGATTCGGGGTATTCGCAGGAAAAACCGTTCTCCACCAGGACCTGCGATGCCCGGGGCGCGAATACGTCACGGTGGCGGCTCTGGTAGTACGGAAACCGGTCGAACCGGTCGCGGTCGGACTCCTCGTACTCCTCCTTTCGGGTGAACAGGTCCCATACCTCTCTATCCTGCCTGAGCAGATCCATCATGTCCGGGACGGCCTCTTCCCCTGCATACCGGGGTAAGAGCATGTATACCTTTCCGGGGAGTACGGGCCGGGGTACGTTGAGAGTTCTTTTACCGGGCATAGTTGTCCGGATACATGCCGTCCTTCAGCCGCTTGAGGATGCGATACCTGAACCGGGGATACTCGGCACCATAGTAGGGGACAAGCCGGGGATTGAACCCGGAGATGAACGCACTGAGATGAGGGATGTTTCCTGCCATCAGGTTCAGCATCCTGTGATTCTGTTCGTTGAGCGAATTGACATTGTCGTAACAGAGCAGCGTTGCCGCCCCGGTGGAGAGGTGCTCCGGAGAGGCGGCGGCAAACAGACTGTGAGCCATCTTCGCGTCCCACAGGGTGACTTCGGCAGCGGCCACCTCTCCTGAGGGCATGCTCGCAACCCGCATCTCACCAATCCCTTTCTCTTTGATGAGACCCAGCATGCCTCTAAGATGCCTCTCGCTGACGGGAGGTTCTTTACCCTGTTTTGCAAACGTACGGACAAGGAGGTTCCAGAAGACATCCGGGTCGAACTTCCCGGCCGAAGAAATACCCTGTCTCCGGGCTTTGCGGACATTCTGCCGCACATCTTTCGATGCGGTCTTGAGGAGATCGGTATGCGTGGGCAGCACGTAGGTGTAGTAGACCGCCGGGTTCCACCCCTGCTGCGTGAACGCCCGGATGTCCTCCAGGCCCGGTGCGTTCACCAGGTCTACGTAGTCAAACCCCTGCCGGGTGATGTGCTCGAGTATCGCGGCGATGATCCGGCGCGTGTGCATCTCCTTTGTCCTCTGTTTTGCCTCACCTATATCGGAGATCACCACCCCCCCGTAGGGGGTCGATACCGCCTTTGAGGAGGCCACGTGGAGAAGGCGATAGGGGCGCGAGAGGTAGAGGGGGCAGCCCCCGTTCAACTCCTCGCCGGCGTAGCACCCGAGAAGGATCAGGGTCTGATCCAGCAGGAGAGCGTTCTCTACCAGCCAGTCGCTCGAATGAAAGACTGTCCCCTGTGCCGAATCGGCGACCAGCGCATCCCACGCCTCGAATTCAGCGCTCCCGAGTTCTCTCACTTCCAGCCGTCTCATACCCCCGACCGCCCGGCGTGCATGAGTATCCCCTTCAATTAAGCGTTTCGACTTCCCGGGATCAGCGTTTTTATCCTGTAGAGTATCTGCGTCGGTTTCGAGAACAGGACCAGCCTTGAATGGATCGGAATATGTTCTGCCCCGAGTTTTGCCTTATCCCGGAAGCGGGGGTTGTCCGGGTCCGCTTTCTGCCGCCCCAGGGAAACCCTCTCATAGCCGTTCTCCCACGCCCAGTTGATCAGATCCCAATCCATGTAGTATGTGGGGGTGTAATGCGGAAGGTCGCGGTTGAGAGCCAGGTATCCGAAATAAACCGTCTTTTTGACCGGATCCATAAATGCCGCCGACCCCCCGGCAACGGTGTCGTCTTTTGCCAGGACCGCAATCCTCAGGTGATCCGGAGAGAAGTGATCCCAGAGCGTCTCAAAGAACGAGAGCGGCAGGATCTCTCCGTTTATGTGCATCATGTTCTTCTCGTAATACCGGTAGAACAACCCGATGTCGGACTTTCGATCGATCTCCTGCAGTTCGAACCCCTCCCGGGGAAACCTGAGGATGCTCTTTGTCGTCTTTTTCGACAGAGTGCCCCATATGGCTTCGGGGGCTCTCTTCTTCAGGTCCGTCACCATATCCCCGGTCTCCCCGCCGGAATAACTGGCGTAGGTTATCCCGGAGAGAAGGTTCGGGCGATAGGTGTTGAAGTGCAGGAACGAGTGGTCCTTCGTGAACAGCGAGAGGAGATCGTTGAAACGGCCGGGATCGAATCCGCCGTCCAGCACGATGTTGTTCGCGTCGGATTGGGGGATGCTGATCAGTCCCCTGAAGTTCAACGCCGACTCTTCGGCCCAGGGGCTTATCCCGACGACGTCCTCGCCGTCCAGGATGAGGTAATACTTCAGTTTCGGGTGGAGCGCATCCTCAAGAACCTGTTTCCACTTCAGGCTGTGGAAGAGCGTCCCTTCCGGGGAGCGGTTGTTGAATGCGTCCCATCGATCAGCGTTATCCCTGGATAGCGGTTCGATTGAGTATGTCATGGGGGCACACCTCTCGGATACGATATAAAATATCTTCCACCGGCGAGGCCGTCCGGATCTTCTTCGGCCCGGGGTTCGTACGGGGCGCCCGGTGCCGTCGGAAGCCGGAACCCGTTCGGAATCGGGTTCCGCGCGCCGCAGCCTCTCCGCTATAGGGGTGCAGGACGGGCGGCCCGTGAGGCCATGCCCCGCATGCGCTTGTTCACGCTTCTTAAGATGCCGTACCTGATGCCGGACGATTCGACGCCGTAGTACGGAACGAGATCCGGGTTGAAGGTTGCTATGAACGCACTCAGATTTGCCATATTCCCCGCCATCAGGTTGATCGACGGATAGTTCCGCTCCGCGAAGTGCGCGATGACCTCGCCGAGAAGAAGCGAGGCCGCTCCGGTGGAGAGGTGCTCTTCCGCGGAGGCGGCGGACCAGCGATGAACCATCTTCGAGTCGTAAACGACGACTTCGGCCGCAGCTATCTCCCCGGAAGGTGTCCTGGCGACCCACATCTCGCCGAGGCTCTTCTCCCGGATTGCATCCAGCATATCGAAAAGGTGCTTTTTGGTGAACGGGGGGCGGGAGTTCTGTCTCTCGAAGGTATTCACGGTGAGCATCCAGTAAGCCCCGGCATCGAATTGTTTTTCCGTCGTAATGCCCTGTTTTTCTGCCCTGTTGATACTTCTCCGTGCGTTTTTCGAGATGCGGCTGAAGACATCGCCGTCGGTCGGCAGCACATACGTGTAGTAGACCTTCGCATCCCATCCGTTCCGGGTAAACCACCGGATATCCTCAAACCACGGAGAATGAACCAGTTCTACGTGAGCGAACCTCATCCGGGCGATACGGCTGCAGACGGATGCGATGATGTTGTTGGTGTGCAGTTCCCGCTCTCTTCGTTTCGTGCTCTCTATGCCGGACGTCACGACTCCGCCGTAAGGGGCCAGCAGCGCTGCGGAAGAAGCCGTCCTGAGCAGTCCGTACGGATTCGACAGAAGGAGCGGGCAGCCCCCGATCAGGTCCCCGTCTTCGTAGCACCCGAGTATCATCGGAGTCCGGTTCAGGGACGAAGCGGTCCGGACCAGCCAGTCGCTCGAATGAAAGATCGTTCCCTGAGGGGAGGCGGCGACCAGTTCGTCCCACGCAGGAAGTTCGTCGGCATACAATCTCCTGACCTCTACTTGAACCATTTGCGCCACCTGGATTGGAGAGTCACCTTAATCGACACCGGCATTAACACTTTCCGTCCAGCATCGCGGAATACAATTCAATATACCGGCACGCTACGGACTCCCAGGTATAGGCGGCGCTCAGTTCCCTTGCACCCCTCATATGCCGTGCCAGGTCTTCGGGATTGCCGAGCAGATCGAGAACCGCCTTTATGATGACCTCGTTCTCGTCCGATCGGTCGAAGATCAGCGAACAATCCTTCAGTTGTTCGGCATGATCGACGTCCGCCCTGACGATGGGAACCGTGCCGCACGCCAGGTACTCGAAGATCTTGTTGGGCGAGGTCTTCACCCAGTATTTCGCGTCCGGCCTCACGAGGAGGAAGCCGATATGTGCTTTCTCGGTGAGTTTGACGGTCTTTTCCCAGGGGACGTAGCCGAGGGACCGGAACCTGCCGTTATGTTTTCCGGCAAGTTCGTCGAGTTTCACTCTCGAATCGTTGTCGAGCGAGGTTCCGCCGACGAAGAAGGTCACGTTGTCGTACGACCGGATGGCCGCATCCGCAATCTCGAGGAGGAGGTCGACGTCTCTATCGGCCAGGTTGTTGAGGCTCCCGATATAGACTGCGTGTATCTGCGCCCCCGGCTCGACCCGGCGAATCTTTGCATCTATCGCATCAGGATCGTAAGCCGCGGATGCCGCGTAGTTCGGAACCGCTATAGCACGGGAACCCGGAAACAACTTCCTGACCGCGTCGAGATGGTGCTCCGAGACGACGACCGTTCCGGAGATCCACCTCTTTGCACGGTTCTCGTAAAAGACCGGTATGGATACCCGCCCGAAGTGGAGCCATTCCTCGTAGACTTCATGCCTGTCGTAGACCACCCTGGAGTTTTGCAGGCCGGTCTTCACTAGCATCGCGGCCAACGGCAGCAGCAGGGGGTCGTGCACGTGGAGAACCGACGGCCGTCCCGGATCGATATCGAGGGCATCGAGCGCTTCGCGGCACCCGGCCAGTATCTTCGGGCTTAGACAGTACCCCATGAACGACAGCGTCCTGGCTTTCCCCCGCAGAGGCAGATGGTTGATCCTGAACCCTTCCACGTTGTTCTGGGAGAAGATCCCCGGTTTTGCGGACTCGTCCGTGTAGTTGTAGTGTATCCGGCAGACGTTCACCCCCCTGTCCGCGAGATAGGTGATATGCCTTGCAATTCGCACGTCTTCCACCGGGTGTGCGTCAAGAACGATGACATCCATACGGGCACCTGCCGGTAGTGACATCCCGATCCGGTTTATAACTAACGACCTCCGCGAGGGCTGCGATATTCCAGGTGTCCGGCGCCTGTTCTTGCACCGGCGGGAAGAGTCCGGGCAGGGGACACATCGTCACCCGGATCACCGGCGACCAGCTGCTCGAAGATGCGCACGTATCTCCCCGAAAGAACCTCCCAGTCCAGTGTCTCCACGGCGTATCTCCTCGCATTCGCCGCGTGGTCGGGATGCTCCCTGCCGAGGTAGCGGAGAATCTCATCGCCGGCCTGTTCGGCATCCTCGAAATCGATCGTTACCCCGGCATCCGCGTCTCTCACCATCCCGAGGTTGGGGATGCCGGAGACGATGCACGGCAGTCCCGAGGCCATCGCTTCCGCAAGAGTGAGAGGGGGCATTCCCCCCTCGTACTTCGAGGCCATGATGTAGTAATCGGCGCACGCATAGAGATCGGGGAGATCCCGGGCATGGTCCACGCTCCCGAGGAAGAGGACGTTCTGCAGTCCCAGTCTCCGTGCCAGGTTCTTTGCGGCATTCAGGAGTTCGCCCCCGCCGGCGATGCAGAGGGTCACATCCCGGCGTTTCTTCTCGAGGCGCGAGAAGGCCTCGAGCATGGCAAACGGCCGTTTTGCGGGAGTCAGCCGTCCGACGCTCAGGAGGAGAACGCCCTCATCCGGGATGCCGAACCTCTTGCGGATACCTGCCTTGTCGCGAGATGGACGGAACCGCCGGACATCGACCCCGTTCGGGATGTAGGATATCCTCTCCCGTGCGACCCCGATTCGAGCCAGTTCCTCGCGAACCGGTTGCCCGACCCCGGTGAAGAGGGTGGTGGGGGGCATACGGATCAGGCAGGTGCGCTCGATACGGGCAACGGCCGACTCGTACAGGTGAATGGGGAGGTCCCCTACTTTCCGGGCGCTCGATCCGGAGTACGTCGAGTGCATCGTCACCAGGCAGCGTTTGAACGGATTTTCGGTGACGATGAAGGGGTTCTGGAGCCATGCCGCATCGTAGTCGCTGTCTTTGAAATGCCGCGAGACCCGGTACCAGTAATTGAGCAGTCCGACAACGCCCGCTTTCTCGATCAGCGGCCAGTTCCCAAGCCTGATATCCGGGCCTTTCGGAGAACAAACCGTACACTCGACGCCTTTCCCTTTGAGTCGCTCTACGATGTTGTACACCACATTGGCGATGCCTGCTCCGTGGGGGAAATATTCCGTTGTGCAGACGAGCAGCCTCATGCGGGCACCCCGGTTCTGCTGATTTGGAGGGTGTGTTGCAGTCGCTGTGCGAACCTCCCGGCCCTGCCGGCATCGTCTGTGAGCGCGGCAGCACCCGGGGTCTTTGCCGTCGTCATAACCTCACCTGACCGTATACGTCCACGATCTCCCTGCTGATGTTCTCCCATGTGTATCGCTCCGAAAATGCGCGAATCGCTTCCCCATCCCAATCTCTGTCCAGCGCCTCCAGGATCGCCCCGGCCAGGCCGCTGGAATCGGCAGGATCGACCAGCAGACCATACTCGTCGGAAGTGATGACCTCCGGCACCCCGCCGACGCTCGTCCCCACGAAAGGCTTCCCGCATCCGAAGGCTTCGAACATGACCGTCGGATTGCCTTCGCTGAGGCTCGGCAGAACGAAGAGGTCGCAGGCGTTCAACCAGAAGGGGATCTCGTCGTGCGGTCTCCCGCCGGCGAGCACGACGTAATCCTCGAGACCGAGCGAGCGAATCCGGTTCTCAAGCGTTCCATGGAGCCTTCCTGCGCCGACTATCACGCACAGGACGTCCCTTTGCTCATTTACGATCCTGGACATCGCTTCGATGAGGTATTCGTGACCCTTGACCGCGCCGTACAGCCTCCCAACGTTCAGGATCACCTTCTTGTCGGAGGGCAAACCCAGCTTCTTCCGGCACTCCCCGGTATCCATGGGACGGAACTTTGTGCCGTTGTAACCATTTGGGATTGTGACGACGCTCCGAGGCGCGGCCGATGTGTAACGGCGTGCCGGCGCATTGTTGCGAAGCGCGATATGCCGGGCATCCGATTCGGAGAGGGCCACGGTCTTATCGACGGAGTCCAGGATGACCCCCTTTGCACTCTTCTCATAGAGCCGCACGCATACGTCCTTCATGGGCTCGCCGAACATCAACTGGCCGTGATGCGTCAGAACAAGGGGGATCTTACAGAACTTCTTCAGCAGGGGAAAGGTGAGGGCGGTGAAGCTGTAGAGGTTATGGATGTGGATGACGTCGAATTTCTTGAGTTCGTTTAAGAGAAAGAATATGGACGGAACAAGAGGATTTCGCAACGGTTCTCCGATGCATCTCAGTCTTCTGACGAGAATTCCGTCCATGACTTCGAGCGGCCGCCCCTCGGGGACGTTTGCGGTTATCACCTCTACCGTATGGCCGTCGTCGATCAGGCTTCTGCTCAGGTTATAGACGTACATCTCCATCCCGCCGTTATGCGGGAGAAAATAGGGCGTTATCTGGGCAACCTTCATGGCGCACCCCGGAGATTATCCGACGGGTTTTCGGCCGGCGGGACGCCCCCTCTCCGGATGTGGGGGTGAAGGCATCTTCCTGCCGCCGGCCTGGCTTCCGTACCTGCACCACTCTCACCCGACCCTGAAAAGAGGCCCTCCACCAGTGTGCCGCGCTTAAAATCCGCCCTGGCGTTCTGGCCGATGGCAAGGGTCGACGGCCGCGGCACCCGGGATGGACGCCTGGCCGTAAGAACGGCATCATGGCGATGTTTTGCCAGTTTACGGGCGCACTTCGATGATGACTTCCTTGAGTGCGAGGATGGCACCGTCCCTCGATCCGCGTGTGCAGCACTTGGCCCGGAAACGAACAAATTGCCGCCAAATCCCAAAAACACGCCAAATTTAAAGGAATTTCCGTCGGACATAACGGGGCGCATCAGGGGGACATCGTATATATTGTTTGCGGGGATGCCGTCCTATAGCCGGGTTTCGCCCACAAAAGGCTCAAAGCAGGACATTCACGGCAGCACCCCCTCTCTCCCCGCACCGTCCGCCCTCATGCGGGTTCGATCCGCCTTGATACGATCCTTTTGTGCGGCGCCGTTCGATCTAACCCGTCCCTCATTTCGTCATTGGGGGAGACGATACACTTCGACGCCGTTGTTTGAGTAAACCCTGTCCGTTGCGGATAGCCTGCCGGTGACGTTTCGAATATTTCGCTCCGTGGGCAGGTAGGCCTGAAGGGTGTCTTCCGGATCGAACTCGGTCTCATCTATCGCAGCCTCCTCCCCGAAGAGCAGCCCGCCGTGCCGGAGCTGGTTGCTCGGGAGAACGATATAGCCCCCTTCCCCCGCCGGCAGCTCCAGGTCGGTCCTTAACAGATAAATGGTGTAGTACGGCAGTCCCAGACGTTCGGAATCGGTTATCTCTTTTCGCTCGAAGAACCGCAGCGTATAGTAGTCCGAGTGCAGCGGCGACCCGCTCGGCACCGTCTCCAGCACATGTTCGAACCCGGTCATCTCGTCCTGGTTGAACGAGTAGCGAATGTAGCCCGCCTCTGCTCCGAGAAACCCGAGGGTTCCGATGCCGTAGAGAACAATCAGCACGACGAGAATCGCCCCGGCCCGTCCCGGCGGCATTTTCAGGGCGATGAGGTATCGGGCGAGGATGTATATGCCGACACCCGTTGCCACGGCAAGAATCGGCAGAAACAGGATCGCAAACCGGTCGATCCGGAGTATCGAAACCGCCTGGAAGATCACCGTAAGGACGCCCGGCACGTTCAGGATGATCGCCATCAACCCCGTTACGCCGAAGACGATCGAGTACTTCGGCTGCTGCTTCCATATGAGATAGACCGCCCCGATCAACGAGAAAAACACGACAAAGAGAGTATCGACCTGATTGAGCAGAAACGTCCAGCCCTCGTGCACCACCTCGGTGAGGACGATGTTCTGGTACAGGGACGGATCTGCGCGTGGGAAGAGATCGTCTATGAACGAGTAGGCTATGAAGAGCCAGTACCAGGCGAGCAGGGAGACGGCAACCATCAGGAAGGCCGGACTGATGTATCTTCTCTCGCCGGCAACCCGTTCGAGGAGAAATAAGAGCCCGAACAGGATGATGATCATGGGCATGGAGACCTGATGCGTCAGGAGGATAAAGACGACCACAATCACGGCAAGGCCCCTCCTCGCGACCGGTCTTGTGACCGCACTCCCTGCTTCGGCTTTCGCACCGCCCATCGAATAGAGCAGGTAGAGGAGGATGAGAAACCCGACATATGCCATGGTTCTCGTCACCATGTAGGTGCCGTAGTATATGACGTCGGCATTCACCGCGTAGAGAAGAACGGCCAGAAGGGCGATCTGTTTGTTTTTGAATACGTAGTTGACCAGCAGGTACAGGAACAGAACTGTCGAGGAGAATACGAGACCGGTGACGATGAAGAGAGAGGTCTGGAGGTCCAGGCCGAGCATGTGCGAAGATACGGCTACAAACACATGGTACAGGGGAAAGTAGGTGTATGTCCCGAGTTCGCCCGGGATTACGTGCCCTGAGAGGTAGGTGATGGTGGCCATATACCCGTGCGGCATGATATCGGTCGTCCCGAAGTACAGGGCCGGCCGCAGGGTGTAGCTGTAGATCGTGACCACGAGGGTGAGCATGACTTCAGAGAGCACCACCGCCGGCCCTGGCCGTGACGATAGTATCTGGATGAGGATTACGGCGTACAGGAAGGGCACCGTGAGCAGGCCCCACCCGGAATCGGCGGGTGTCAGAAGAAGGGCCGGGATAGTGAGCGTGTACAGTATCAGGAAGAGTTTTTGCGGTGCCGAAGGGGTGTATGAAAACAACACCGGCCGGGCCGCGAGATCGATATCCTCTCTTTTAATTGCCAGGAATGCAAACGACCCGATGATTGCCGGGATCGCCAGGATCGAACCGTTGATAAGGTAACTCATCCTGTCGACCAGGATGCAGAAGATACAGCCTGCGATGTAGGCGGACAATACCAGGTACGGAAATGCATCGGCAAGTTTCTCGAGCAATCGATTTTTCATTCCGCACCCTGCCCCCACTCATGACGCCCCTCGTTCGCTGCTCAACCCTAATAAAGGTGAGCTTGCAGTCTCCGGTGAATCGGGCATGGCGGATGTTCCGCCCCCTTCTCCGCGGGGTGCGGCGGCATCGGCATGCCCGTTCCGGGGCAGATCGGGATGCTCTCGCGACGGTTCAGTAATACTCGATCGGGCCCGATGCCGAGAGTTCCCCGTTCTGCCCGATCAGGTTGTCCGTTACGAAGACGTTTCCCTCCCCTCCCGTCTGCCTGACCGGCGGCGCCAGGTCGTAGTAGAACCAGTTATGGTTGATGTACGCCCCGTCGCGGGGAACGCCCCGGATAGCAACCGGGAATGCGTTCATGGGGCCGGTGGCCATGAACGTGTTGTGGTGGATCCGGATGGTGTCTCCCGCGATCGTGCCGGAATCGGATGTTATTCCATGCATGTCGAAGTTGTGGGGCGACGTCGAGACCCAGTTCGGGCCGCAGATGTTGTAGCGTGCCTCGTAACCGTCTCCGGCGACCCCGCTTCCGGCGATCGCATGCCGGCAGTAGTCGAAGTAATTCGCCTCGATCAGGCTCACCGCCCCGCCGGAGACCACGACACCGTATCCAAGCCCTTTCATCTGGCAGTGGTGGATGTCGTTGTGGTGGATGTACCCGCCGGTCTTCATGTCCGATCCGCCGGTGCCGGCAATGCCGATTGCAGCACCGCTCCAGCCCAGGATCTCACAGTTGTCGACCTCGAGGTTCCGGTAGGCCGAATAGATCCCGAGACCCGGATGACGAATCCTTCTGGTCGTCATATCTGGCCCTTCCAGGCGGATCCCGGTGATCCTCACGTATTCTCCTCCGGCGATGAGTGCGACCGGGCCGCCGGAGACTTCCGCTCCCTGGAAAATCGTCCCGCCCGGGGAGAGGGGGTATTCCTCTCCATCGGGATCATCCGTGAGCGAGAGATACGCGCCTCCCGATGCCGCGGCGTCCGGGTTTGCCTTCATCAGGGAGGAGATTTCCCCGGATTCCGCCTCCATCCTGGCCTGCACCTCTCCCGTCTGCCCGGCAGCATCGGGGAGGTAGTCTGCATCGCCGGTGATGAGGATCTCATCGACCTTCAAACCGTCCTCGCGCCAGTGGAGGGTCAGGTTGTGCCGGCCGCCGGAAAGGTAGTGGGCCCCTCCATCGTTCCAGTGCCAGTCGGAACCAGTTTCGAGATCCCATCGCCAGGTTCCTTCCCCGTCTATCGAGACCCAGACGGGACTGCTCTTCTCACCGGGCGCCGACGCACGGACCCAGAAGAAATACTCGTCCGGCTCCTCGACCTCGAACGGATATACCGCCGATCCAGTCGTACTTCTCCCTCCCCGGTTGCCGGCGAGCGTCACGCCTCCCGGAATGGTTGCTCCGCCCGGGGTATCCGTAAGGTCGATCCGGGCCATCTCGTCGATATGGATGACGTCGCCGTCCTTCGCGCTCGAAAGAGCCGAAAGCAGTTCGTCCGTGGTCGCAACGATGATGTCCTCCTCCGGGTCGGGCGTCGCGACTCTTTCGCGGTAGCCTTCGCCTCCTCCGACGGGACTGCCCGTGGGATTCGATTCGGCGCCGAATGCCTGATCGCCATCGGCATGGGCGGCTGCCATATCCCGACGATCCGCAAAAGGACTGGAAAAAGCCGAATCAGGCGAATCTGCCCCGCCCTGTCCCCGGGAAAGGGTTTCGATGGCCGCCGGGGTGACCAGGGCTGCATAGAGGAGGATCAGAGCAACGAGAACCACTTCTTTGGAACGCACGCGATCTCCGTTCTGGTGCCCGTAAGCCTAATAAACTTTGTCTTACGGGGGTGAGGGGGACGGAGTGGAATGCCTTGCCCTTCAGCGGGGGTAGTTCACCGCAGGCAAATCTCGTTCGCCAGCCGGATTACATAAACGGTTTCAACGTGTTAAGAACAGGGATGGGTTGAAGAAATTTCCCGGCTGTGGGAAAGGAGGGGTGCCGGAGAGTTGCTTCCGGCCAATCCTCCGACTCTTCCCGTTCAGTAATACTTGATCGGACCCGATGTGGAGAGAACCCCGTTCGCGCCGATCAGGTTGTTCGTCATGCTGATGCCGCTTGTTCCGCCTGTCTGCCAGACGGGGGCATCCCTGGTGAAGTAGAACCAGTTGTGGTCGATGTACGCACCGTCACGGGGAACGCCCCGGATGGCAATGCACGTCGGCATCTGCGAGGTTGTACCCAGGAACGTGTTGTGGTGAATCCTGATCGTGTCCCCTGCGATCGTGGTGGAACCAGATGTGGTTCCATGCATGTCGAAGTTGTGGGGCGACGTCGAGATCCAGTTCGGGCCGCAGATGTTGTAGCGTGCCTCGTAGCCGTCTCCGGCCATCCCGGCACCGGTGATGGCGTGCCGGCAGTAGTCGAAGTAGTTCGCCTCGATGAGAGCTACACCGCCGCTGGATAAGCAGATGCCGTACCCGAGACCTGCCACCTGGTTGTGGTGGATGTTGTTGTGGTGGATGTACGCGCCGGTCTTCATGTCGGATCCGCCGGTCCCGGCAATACCGATTGCAGCGTTGCCCCAGCCGAAGATCTCACAGTTGTCCACCTCGAGGTTCCGGTAGGAGGTATAAAGACCGACATTTGTCGAACCTGAGGAACTTGTGCTCTTCTGCGGTCCTTCGATACGAAGGCCGGTGACCCTCACGTTCTGGCCGCCGATCGTGAACAGCCTGGTTCCGGCAGACGTCTGGTAGATCCTGCCGCCGTTCGATCCGTCCTCGCCACGGTTGCTCGCGAGGGTGACCCCGGCACGTATCGTGGAGGTCCGACCGCTCATGTCGATGTTGGCGTTCTCCTCGACCCAGATGATGTCGCCGGACTGCGCCGAGCCGAGGGCGCTCACGAGTTCGCTCGTCGTGTCGACGATAAAGTCTGCGTTGCTCCGGCTGACGATGTTCTTATAGCCGTCCCCTCCCCCGATCGGGTTTCCGGTCGGGTTGGCGTCCGCTCCGTAGGTGTTCTGACCGGGAGTCGGTGCGGGCGTCGGCGTTGCGGTTGGCCTCGGTGTGGACGTCGCCGTTGGCGTCGGGGCTGCTGCAGCCACCGTCATCGTCTTCGTGAGCACGTTGTTGTCCTCGTTGCTCTCCGTCATGCGGTCGACGTCGTCGACCGTCGCGGTGACGGTGTGCGTGCCTGCGGCCGCGGTCCAGGTTGCACCGTCAACGCCGCCGTTCGCGGTCAGGGTGACCGATGCCCCGGGAGCGATGGACGCCACGTGGCTGTCCGACCAGACCGCGGAACCGAGGTTCCCGTCCGCCGTGAAGGCCACGCCGTGGATCACGCCTGCGGGCGTTGCACCGGTGCCCTGGTTTTTGATCGTCGCCTTCATCGTGATTGCATCACCCGGCGCCGGGCTTGCCGGTACCCAGGAGACATCGGTCACGACGAGATCGGGCGTTCCCGGTGTGGGCGTCGCGGTAGGCGTCGGTGTCGGCGTGGGCGTCGTCGTTGGTGTCGGGGCCGCCGCAGTCACCGTCATCGTCTTCGTGAGCACGTTGTTGTTCTCGTTGCTCTCCGTCATGCGGTCGACGTCGTCGACCGTCGCGGTGACGGTGTGCGTGCCTGCGGCCGCGGTCCAGGTTGCACCGTCAACGCCGCCGTTCGCGGTCACCGTAACCCATTCACCCGGGGCGATGGACGCCACGTGGCTGTCCGACCAGACCGCGGAACCGAGGTTCCCGTCCGCCGTGAAGGCCACGCCGTGAATCACGCCTGCGGGTGTTGCACCGGTGCCCTGATTCCGGATCGTTGCCTTCATCGTGATTGCATCACCCGGTGCCGGACTTGCCGGTTCCCAGGAGATGTCGGTCACGACGAGATCGGGCGTTCCCGGTGTGGGCGTCGCGGTAGGCGTCGGTGTCGGTGTCGGCGTCGGGGTAGGATTGGACACCCCGATCTCGATGGGGCTCTGCAGGGCATAGGTTCCTGCCAGAAGGACTACGGTACCGTCGCCGACGGCCTGTACTGCGGTCTGGACGACCTTGCTGTCATCCATTCCCGCTGTTCCGCTGCTGATCACCTGGCCGTTGCTGTCTTCTGCGATGATTGTCGTGCCGTCGGTGTACACAACGATGTCGTAGGTACCTTCCGAGAGCACTTCACTTTGCGCGGCCTGTGCCGGTGCAGCGAGTGCGAGCGCCATGCACAGGGCTATCGCAAGAAATAGGGGTTTCTTCATGCGTAATCTCCTAGATCCGCCCCGGGAGGACCCCTTCTGGCCTCCCGGCAGGCAGGTGAGGGTGGATCCCTCAAAATTAATTTATTACTCTCGTATATATACTAATTGGTTCTTAAAACCCTCAGAATACTGTTTAATGATGCCATTGTTGATTATAATTTCACGGATTCCAATTAACTCTGACTAAAAATGAGGTTGCTGTAATAGATATAGTTATATATTGAATAGTTATTTTAATGGCAGATCCCCTCCCTGCGGGTTGATGGCGCGATGCGCTCTCCCGCGAGAATGCGATCGCGTATGTTGGAGTTAAACGGGTCCTTTGCGCGATCCGTGGTCTCCAGGTCTGCTGCGATCTCCGGTCGTAACCAGTGAGCAAACGCTCAATCTGGCGCTTTCAAGATCGCCGGCGTCGGGGACGGCGTGATCCGGCGCGCAGGGGGAAGGTGTCGCACCGGACCCGCGGTTACGCTCCCGATGAGACGAAAAATAGCCCTGATGCCGGGATATGGGCCTTTTTCCGGAGCGCAGACGTCTGTGTACGTCCGGGTTTCCGTAACAATGCTATGCAGCGCCCCGGTCACCCGGGATCACGTTCGTCGCGCGGTTCAACTCCCGGCACCCCTGTCAAAACACCCCTTATCCGCGTTCACCGGCCCCGCAGCGCAAGATATACTCCAGAGGGGATCTGCGCGAGAAGCAGCGTCCACCATTTAGATCTCCATAGACGCCGTGTCTTACAACGTCTCAAATTCCTCCTCGCGAGATCGGGCCTGCCGGCTTCCAGATTCCTGCATGCAACCTGGATCTGCCTGGACGCGACGAACTCGTGAACGCTCTCGGTCAACTCCGGCGGCACCTCCCCCGCCTGCAGTGCATTCCGTGCGGAGGCTACGAAGGCATGCTCCCGGATCGGCTCTTTCCTGTTGCAGGCTCTGTTCGATGCCTCCGTATGGTAGATCCCCATGCCGGCCCAGGTGAACGCGATAGGATATTTCAGGGCAATCCGTCCCCACAGGTCCACGTCTTCTCCGTACCATGCGCCGGTGTCGAACCCGCCCAGTTCGTTCAGGATGCACCTCGGGACGGCAACGATTGATGTCAAAAGTGGCGGGCTGCCAAGGATAGCGTCGCTAAAGTAGTTGGGGAGCAGCCCCTCCCACGGCTCCGGGGGTATGGCGGGACTGTATGACGGCGCCCGGTTCGTCGACTCATTCTCTTTCAAGAGGTATGCCGTCCCGTACACCCCCGCCTGCGGGTACTTCTCCCGCAGTCGTAGCAGGGCTTCAAGATGCCGCGGCGTCCATTCGTCGTCCGCGTCCAGAAATGCAACCAGTTCACCCCGGGCCTCCGCAATTCCCTGATTTCGCGCCGCCGACACTCCCCGGCTCACCTCTCGGAGCAGCCGGATCCGGGGGTCGTCGAGTCCCCTGACAACTTCCGTCCCGTTGTCGGTGGAGCCGTCCACCACAATCACCTCGAAATCCTGGAAGGTCTGGGCGAAGACCGAGTCTAAAGCACGGGCGATGTAGGGGCCTTTGTTGTAGAGGGGGATGACAACCGAAACACCCGGCAGCGCCATCTCCCCCTCTCGATCCCCCTCGGTCGAGTACTCGCGGACAAACTCCGAACCGGTGCGGTTGCTCCGGGAATCTGCAGGTACCGACCGCCCTACGGCATCTCTGGCGCGTGCAGGCATTTATACCGGAAACAGTATATGACTATTAAAATATTCCGGGTTCTTGCTGAATCGGGGGCACTGAAGTCTGAACATGGCCCGTTTCTGCAGCCCGGACCGAGAACGCCGGAGGCTCGCCCTGCTCCCCATCAGACGCGGCCTTGCCCCCGCCCGTCACCCCGTCCGCACGACCGCCCCACAGTTCCTCGCCCGCGTCAGGAGCACTGAGCCTTTTCGGTCACCGAGCACCTCCTTCGCCGCCCGGGCAACGTCCGCCATCCCGGAATCCCCGACGGCGTAGACCGTCGGCCCGAACGAACTCAGGCCCGCTCCGGCGGCCCCGGCCTGCACCGCCGCCTCGAGGAGCGAGGAGACGACCGGGTGCTGCATCGCCACCTCGACCTTTTTGAACCCGAGAGCCTGTGTCCGGTTGATCGCCGAGCCGAAGAGGTCGAGATCGTGCTCGATGAGGCCCGGGATCATCCGCATGAGCACCTCATGACAGACCTCCTGCACCTCGCGGAGCGGCACCGGGCAATGCGTGCGGAAGATGTCGACCTCTCTCCCCCCGTGCGCCCCTGCACTGACCTCCGGCGTCATGAGCAGGATACGCCAGTCATCCGGGAACCGGTGCCTGGCGAGGACCGGCGGTGGCGCGACGCCCCGTGACGCCGCCGACGGGCGGAAATCCTGTTTACCGCCCGGAGACCCATACCGGTGCCCGCCGTCCAGGATAAACCCGCCCTGCTCGAACGCCGCCGTGCCGATGCCGGACGTCCCCCCGCGCCCAACGGCCTTCGCGAGATCACATACGGAGACGTCCCGCTCGTAGAGCCGGCAGAGGGCGGCGGCCGTAGCGAGAGCAACCTGCGTCCCGCTCCCGAGCCCGGCGTGCTGCCGTGCGGTCGTATGCAGGGCGATCTCTGCACCCCCGGGGAGTCCGAGCCCCTCCGCCACCTCCCGGGCAGCACCGGCAACCCTGCGGCGTGTTTCCTCGTCACCGCCGCGCACCTTGATCTCTGCGGCTTTCCGCGCATCCAGGACACACCCTGACTCGTCGAGGGTGACCCCGACCCCGCCGTCCACCCTGCCCGACGTGCCGTTCATGTCGAGGAGGGTGATATGAATCCGTGACGGAGCATCGACCAGCACCCTGAGTTCATCGGTGAACGCCGTGCAGGGGAAGACCTCCTCGATGGCGATCAGCGGCTCTTTATGGTGGATGATCCGGTATTTCCGCGAGAGCATCGGTTCGCACTGGTGGACGTTGAACGTCCGGGCCAGGTCCGCGCCGGCACGGATGACGCGGGCATCGGTGATCTCCCGGCGTGACTCTATCCGGTGGCGGCGGAGGATCCTTCCGATGGGGATATCGGCCCGCATGAGGTCCTGCCTGAACTCCGGTGCAAGCCGCTGGAGCGGGGTGCAGGAGACCGCATAGATGAGCACCTCTCCCGTTACGCCGTCTTTTAGCTCCACGACGCGGTAGTTGACCTCGTCGCCCTGCTCGATATCGAGTGCCGCCGCCGCCTCGGTATCGGCGCCGACGACGTCCTGCACCAGGGTGGTAATGGTGACGGGATGGCCCGTCGCCATCTCGAGCAGGCCGGTCACCGACCCATCGGTCCCGATGAGAACCTTCTGCATCGGGGAGAGCCTTCCCACGCCCTGCTCGATCTCCCGTATCTTCTCGACGATCCTGTCTGCCGTCAGGGGTTCCATAGCCTTGGGTAGCGTTGTGTATGGAGACTACAAAAAGATGATGTCGGAAGATCCGGCCCTTTCAGAGGGCCTCATGGCGAAAAGAGCAGGGAGAGGAGTTCCGGGGCCTGCAGAAGGCCGAACGAACCCTCTGCCGCTTCCCGCTCGGAGAACGCGGAGACATCGTCTCTCCCCTTCCCGAGCACCGCGAACGGCACCGGGTCCGCGGTATGGGTCTTACACCGTATCGGCGTCGGGTGGTCGGGGAGGACCGCGACGGTCGTGTCCGGGCGGTCGAGGATGACCCCGATCGCCTCGTCGAGCCGCTCGATCGCCCGCACCTTCTCCTCAACGCTCCCCATGTGCCCGGCCTCGTCGGGGGCCTCAACGTGCATGTAGACGAAGTCGAGGCGGTCGAGGGCGTCGACCGCGTACCGGGCCTTCGCCTCGTAGTCGGTGTCGGTGAACCCGGTGGCGCCCGGGACGTGGATCACCTCCATCCCGGCAAGGCGGGCGATGCCGCTTAAGAGGTCGACCGCGGAGATCACCCCGCCAGCAAGGCCGTACTTCTCGCGGAAGGGCGCAAGGGACGGCTTCTTCCCGCCGCTCCACGGCCAGATCTCGGTTGCCGGAGTCTTTCCCTCCTGCACGCGGTGCCGGTTTACCGGATGACCGGCAAAGACCTCCCGGGACCGCTCCATGCAGTCGAGGAGGATTTTGGAGTCGTCTCCGCGTGGGAGAAATTCCGCGATTGGTTGATCGACGATGTCGTGGGGCGGGGTGGTGACGGCGCCGCGCGCTCCGGAAACGACCATCAGGTTCCGGTAGCTGATCCCCGGGTAGACCCGGACGTCGCTGAGCGCGGCATCAAGGTCGCGGAGGAGTTCGGCACCCTCGGCGCTCGTGATGTGCCCGGCGTTGAAGTCCTCCATCACGCCGCTGTGGATCGCGACCAGGTTGCACCGGTAGGCCATCTCGGCGTCCCCGAGATCGATACCCATGCTGGCCGCCTCAAGCGGTCCCCTCCCGGTGTAGGAGGTGCGCGGATCGTAGCCCAGGATGGAGAGGTTCGCGACGTCGCTCCCCGGCTCGAACCCTTCAGGTACCGTCCTGAGCATACCGCACCGCCCTTCCCGGGCGATCCTGTCCATATTCGGTATCTCTGCGTATTCGAGGGGGGTCCGGCCCCCCAGCTCAGCAAGCGGCTCATCCGCCATGCCGTCTCCGAGAATAATGATGTATTTCATGTAAGCCCTTTATGCAATCCTTGTAATGTCTGGAATTCCGGCCTGGATAGGACTTTGTCCCTTTCTATCCGAGCATGACGCGGACCGCCGTGCGCACACTCTCTTCTGAGGTTGTCCCGCACCGCCACCCGAGGCCCTTGAGTTTCTCGACCGAGAGTTGCATCTTCGGCACGTCGCCGACCCAGCCGCGCGCTCCGCCGGTGAACCGGTAACGGACGCCGGAGAGACCCATCTCCTCCGTGACGATATCGGCGATCCGGACAACATCGATCCAGTCCTCGGAGCCGATATTGAAGGTGTTCACCGGGTCGTGGGAGTGCTCGATCCCGAACTGCACGGCGCGGACGCACTCCCCGACCTCCAGATAGGACTTTGTCTGCCTGCCGTCGCCGAGGATCTCGAGTTCCTGCGGGTTTTCCCGGAGTTTCCGGATGAAGTCGGAGATGACGCCGTGCCCGCTCCGCTCGCCGATGATGTTTGCAAACCGGTAAACCCAGGACGTCATCTCAAACGAGTGGCAGTAGGACGATATGAGCGCCTCGCAGGCAAGTTTCGTCGCGCCGTAGACCGATATCGGTTCGAGCGGGGTGTAGGTCTCCGGCGTCGGGATGACGATGGCATCGCCGTAGACGGTCGAGGTCGAGGTGAAGACCAGTTCCGGCACGCCGTGCGCCCGCATCGCCTCGAGCACCCGGTGCGTCGCGACGATATTGTTCCTGATCTGGGAGTCCGGTGTCACGGCGCTCTGCCGGACGTCGGGGTCTGCGGCGAGATGGTAAACCCGGTCTGCGCCTGAGAATCGTTCCTGCCACCCGTCGTCGAGCAGGTTCTGCCTGACGAAGGCGACCCGCCCGCCCGCCGCATGGTGTGCGAGGTTCCTCTCGGTGCCCGCACTGCAGTCATCGATGACCAGCACATCGTCTCCCGCCGCGACCAGCGCGTCGACGACGTGCGAACCGATGAAACCGGCACCGCCCGTTACGATACAGAACATCATAGAGTAATCTTCCTCTCACGCTATAGGGTTTACTTATGTGTGGAGCGGGGAAAAGCACCCGTCATCCGGCACATGCGGGGGAGTACGACACGGGGAAAGGTTAATGCCCGTACGCGGTTCACTCCACGATCCGATACCCTCGTTCGGGGCATATTTTTCATGATTGCCTCCGAACATATGATGAATCACAAGGAGTTGTCCGATTGAGAGAGGCATGCACCTGTTGCAGGTTCGACCTGCTTTTAGCCGCCGTCAGCCTGCTGAGCCGAGTTTCTGCGTTCGCCGATAGCCCGAGCGGAGCCGGACGATGACCCTGCGCCCGGACAGTATACGGGAACACGCCGGGATTTATCTCCGGGGTCTCGCGATGGGAGCCTGCGATATCGTTCCCGGCGTCTCGGGAGGGACTATCGCCCTCATCACCGGCATCTACGAGCGGCTGGTTGGGGCTATCGGCAGCATCGACCCGGCTCTGGCAAAGCACCTTCTTCAGGGCGACTTCCGGTCTTTCCGGGCGGACCTTGAGCAGATCGATATCCCGTTCCTCGTCGTTCTCCTTGCCGGGATCGGCACCGCCTTCCTTCTGATGTCCCGGGTGATCCTCTCCCTGCTCACCTACCATGCGGTGGAGACCTACTCCTTCTTCCTCGGCCTCATCATCGCCTCTGCGGTAGCCATATTCCTCGAGATCCGCTCCCCGAACGCGGGCACCCTCGCTTTCCTCGCCGTCGGAACCGGCGCCGGCTACCTCCTCGGAGGCCTCGGGCACCTTGATGTCGGCCACTCCCTTCCGGTCCTTTTCCTCACCGGGATGGCGGCGCTCTGCGCCATGATCCTGCCCGGAGTCTCGGGCGCCTACATAACCCTCGTTCTCAACCAGTACGAGTTCATGCTTGAAGCGCTCCGGTCCTTCTCCCTTCCCGAGATCTTCGCTTACATCGCCGGCGGTGTTGCAGGGCTCCTCCTCTTCACGAAAGCCCTCAAGTACCTTCTCGCGACCTACCACGGGGCGATGCTTGCCCTGCTCACCGGGCTGATGCTCGGTTCGGCGAGGATGCTCTGGGAGAAAGGGGCTGCGGCCGGGGATATGGTGGCCGGCGGCTGGATCTTCTTCCTTGCGGGCATCGCCGCCGTCGGCGCGGTGGAATACATGAAGAGGCGCAATCAGGCCACACTGGCCTGATTCCCGCCTCCCCTCACGGGCCGATCCGAAAACTTACTTCCTATCGAGGGTGCAACGAGCTATATCATGTTCATCGGCATCGACCACGGCACTACCGCGATGCGCTTTTCCACCGGCAAAGAGGAGTTCAAGATCTCCCGCGAAGAGGCCAGGGACTTCTCGGTCGACGATCTTGCCCGCCTCGCCCCTCTCGATGAGATCGAGGGTATCGCCGTTTGTTACTCGATGGGCGACGGCATCTCGGCCGTAACCGATATCGGGAACGTCAAAAACCGTGGCATCATCTCCCGGGAGGGCGCTGGCAAGCACATCGGCGGCGGCACCCGGGTCTACGACGAGATTAAGGAGAGCGGACTTCCGGCCGTCGTGGTCCCCGGACTGCACCGCGCATCGCCGACCGATCCGCGGTTCAAGGCCTACTCCCACCAGGCGAGCCCCGAGAAGATCGGGATCCTGTATGAGGTCGTGCACGACCTCGAGAACGACGTCGTGGTCTGTGACGCGAGTTCGAACACCGTCACCCTCCTCGTGACCAATGGTCGGATCACCGGGGCGTTCGATGCCTGCATCTTCGCTCCCGGAACCCGGCATGGTGCTCTCGATGTGGATGCCATCCGTCGGATTGATCGGGGTGAATCATCGGCGAACGACGCTTTTCTCCGTGCGGGTGTGAACTACACGGTGCCTCCCGACCTGCGGACGGAGACGATGGCCATGTTTGCCGCGATGGAGTGCGCAGCGATGCTTCTCCTCAACCCCGGCGCGAAGGTCGCTCTCGCCGGCACCATGGCGCCCGCCATCGCGCCGCGGGTGGGGGAACTCCTCTCCTGCAACGTCACCGTCTACGACGAGTGGTGCGCCTCCAGGGGGCTTGCCCGGATCGCCCGCGATGTCTTCTTGGGAGCAACCGCGATTCTCGGACTCGCGGTTGAACGGTAGCGCCCCTTCGGCTTCATATTGCTTTATGTGGTGCCGGGTAGTATAGTGGATTCAATAGGGGAGAGGCCGGAACCATGCAGCAGGATTGCCCCAGTATCGCCGATCTCATGCTCTTGATGACGTCGCGTCTCGAAGAGACGGCACGTACCATGGATCTCGAGAGCGCAGGCCAGTTTCTCGATGTGATCCTCAGCGCAAAGCGGATCTATCTTGCCGGTGCCGGGCGGTCAGGCCTTGTCGCACGAGCGTTTGCCCAGCGGCTGATGCACCTCGGGTTTGAGAGTTACGTCATCGGCGAGACGATCACGCCCGCGTTCGGGCCGGAAGACGTGCTCGTTGCGTTCTCAGGTTCGGGGGAGACCCAGTCCGTCGT
The DNA here is from genome assembly GCF_032944295.1 of Methanoculleus nereidis. Classification (NCBI taxonomy): domain Archaea; kingdom Methanobacteriati; phylum Methanobacteriota; class Methanomicrobia; order Methanomicrobiales; family Methanomicrobiaceae; genus Methanoculleus; species Methanoculleus nereidis. The sequence goes on along the minus strand of NZ_JABFFQ010000007.1, from coordinate 101,267 downwards.
GGACGCGTGCGAGACCGCCCGGGAGATCGGGGGGAAGATCTGCCTCGTCACATCGACGCCCGACTCGCATATTGGGCGCATGGCTGACTGTATCGTGGAGATTGGGAACAACCGGCTCAAGGATACAAATATCCCGCGCGACTTCGAGATCCGCCAGCTCACTGGACAGTACCGGTCGATCTCCGGATCGTTTGCCCCTCTCGGGACCCTTTTCGAGACTGCAGCACTGGTCTTTTCTGACGCGGTCGTCTCCGCCCTGATGGAAGTGCGGCACTGCACCCCTGAGGAGCTCAGGAGCCGGCTTGCGAACGTCCAGTAAGTGGGGCAACCCGGCCCCGGCAAAAATTATGCTGTCTCGCGGGCAACAGGTGTTCCGTCACGCCCGTGGCTCTGGTGGGTGCCGGGGTATTTATATTATTAATCATTAAGATTTAAAGGGGGTTTTTGTTTGAGAGAGTTACGCATTCACGGCAGGGGGGGCCAGGGTTCCGTGACCGCCGCCGAACTCATTGCTTTCGCAGCATTTGAAGGTGGCGTGTACGCCCAGGCATTCCCGGCCTTTGGCGTGGAGCGGCGCGGGGCCCCGGTTCAGGCGTTTGTCCGCTTCAGCGATGAAAAGATCCGGCTGCGCAGCCAGATTTACGAACCAGACTACATTATCGTGCAGGACCCAACCCTGATAGGGGATGTGGATGTCTTTAAGGGCATGAAAGCGGGCGGCCTCGCTATCGTCAACACCGAGAAGCCTGACTTCGATTCCCGGGTTCCGGAAGGCGTCAAGATTTACACCATTGATGCGACCACCATCGCGCTCGAAGAACTTGGTGTGCCCATCACCAATACAACCCTGATGGGTGCGTTCGCTGCAGCCACCGGTGAGATCAAGCTGGAGTCACTCGAGCATGCACTGCGAAACCGGTTCTCGGGGAGCATGGCGGATAAAAATGTCAAAGCAGCAGAACGCGCGTACAACCTGGTCGGAGGTGCCGCGTAATGGCGCTACGGGTTGGCTGCGCCGCGGCTCCGGGCAGATCTCTCGAGAATAAGACCGGCGCCTGGCGTGTCTTCAAACCGGTCTTTGATCCCGAGAACTGCACAAAATGCGGCATGTGCGCCCTGGTGTGTCCTGAAGGATGCGTCCACGAGACGGAGGAGGGCACGTTCGAGCCCGACCTCGACTACTGCAAGGGTTGTGGCCTTTGCGTGGAGACCTGCCCGAAGAAAAGCATCCGGATGGAGAAGGAGGAGAAATAATGCTTGAGTTTATGGAAGGGTCGCACGCGGTGGCCGAGATCGTAAAGCGTTGCCGCCCGCAGGTGATCGCAGCCTATCCCATCACGCCGCAGACGCACATCGTCGAAGATCTTGCCCAGATGGTGGCGAACTGTGAGATCGATGCTGAGTATATCACGGTCGAGAGCGAGTTTTCGGCCCTCTCCGCCTGCCTCGGTGCGAGTGCGGCAGGTTCCCGGGTCTACTCGGCAACGACGTCGCAGGGGCTCGCCCTGATGTTTGAAGTCTGCTTCAACGCGGCGGGGATGCGCCAGCCGATCGTGATGACGATCGCGAACCGCTCGCTCGGTGCGCCGCTCTCGATCTGGAACGATCAGCAGGACTCGATATCCCTGCGTGACTCCGGGTGGCTGCAGTTCTATGCGGAGGACAACCAGGAGGCTGCTGATCTTCACATGATCGCCTATAAGGTCTGCGAGGATCACGATATCCTCCTTCCAGCGTTCGTCTGCTTTGACGGGTTCATCCTCACGCACACCTACGAGCCGGTTGCCCTCCCCTCCCAGGAGGAGGTGGATGCCTACCTGCCGGCCTTTAGCCCGTACCAGCGGCTGGACGCCGCAGATCCCCTGAGCCTGGGGATGTACGCGACGCCGGAGTACTACATGGAGTTCCGATATGAGGTCGACCGGGCGATGCAGCGTGCCAAACAGGCGTTCATCAAGGCCGGGCGCGAGTTCGGCGAACGGTTCGGCAGGGACTACTCCGGGCTCGTCGAGGGCTACCGCCTCGAGGACGCCGACACCGCGCTTGTCGCCATGGGCTCCATCTGCGGCACCGCGAAAGACGCCATCGATGAGATGCGCGAGCACGGACGGAAGGTTGGGCTCTTGAACATCCGGGTGTTCCGGCCGTTCCCTGCTCAGGAGATCGCGGATGCGCTCAAAGATGTTTCGACGGTGGCGGTGCTCGACAAGAACATCTCGCTTGGCAACGGCGGAGCGGTCGGCATCGAGGTGAAGACGGCGCTCTACGGTTCCGGCATACCTGTATACGACTACATCATCGCTCTCGGCGGGCGCGATGTCCGGAAGCGGGATATCGCCGCGGTCGTTGACCTCGCCGAGAAGGGGGAAGGGGATATATTCTATGGACTACGGACGGAGGTGCTCTAAATGGCTGAGGTAGAACAGGGGTGCGAGCTCTTCTCGGCCGGACACCGGGCGTGCGGCGGGTGCGGCCCGGCGCTTGCGGCCCGGCTCCTCCTCAAGGCGACCGGAAAGAACGTCATCATCGCTGCCGCGACGGGGTGCATGGAGGTCTTCTCCACGCCCTACCCGGAGACGGCCTGGGGCGTCCCCTGGATTCACTCGCTCTTCGAGAATCCTGCAGCGGTTGCCTCCGGCATCGAGGCCGCGCTGAAGCGGCAGGGACGAACGGAGAAGGTCGTCTGCATCGGCGGCGACGGGTCCACGCTCGATATCGGAGTGCTCTGCATCAGCGGCGCTTTCGAGCGCGGCCACGACATCACCTACATCTGCTACGACAACGAGGCCTACATGAACACGGGCATCCAGCGGTCGGGCGCGACGCCGTATGGCGCGAGCACCACGACGAGCCCGGTTGGGGCGTGCTCGCTCGGCAATCCGCGTCCGAAGAAGGACATGCCCGCGATCCTCGCGGCTCACGGTGCGCCCTACGTCGCGACCGCCTCGATCGCCTACCCAAACGACTTCATGAAGAAAGTCGAGCGGGCGATCAACACCCCCGGCCCCTGCTATATCCAGGTGCACACACCCTGCTGCACGGGGTGGGGCTTTGAGGCCGGCGAGACGCTTAACATGGCTAAACTCGCCATCGAGACCGGTCTCTGGGTGAACTACGAGATGGTTGACGGTGTGGTGGAGAAGGCGAAGAAGGTGAGTCGGAAGCCCGTCGAGGAGTATCTCCAAAAGCAGAAGCGTTTCCGGCACCTCTTCAAGCCCGCCCGCCGGGACGACGTGATCGCGCAGATCCAGGCAATCGCCGACGCGAATGCCGAGCGGTTCGGGATCGATATCAAGCGAAAAGAATCGTCAGAATAAAATACAGCCCGAAGAGAACCATGGCGAGTCCGCTCGCCTGCACCACTTTTTTGTAATGGGGACCGAGAACGTTCGCTCCCCGTGAGACTGCAAAGGCAAGGAGCCCGAGCCAGACGATATCCGCACCGATGTGCCCGACGTAGAACTCGATAAATGAAGGGTGGAGCGCGAGAAATCCGACGCCGAATGTAAGCCACCAGACCCACCAGTAGGGATTGCCGAGCGTACAGGCCACCCCGAAAGCGACCGGCGTCCGTGTCTCCTCTTTCGCGGCGACAGCATCTCCTGCATGGAGAAACTGCATGGTGCCGAGCGCGATGAGCACGCCCGATCCGAGGAGGGCAATAGTATCGATGTATGGAACATCGCGCACGCCGAAGGCTATGGCCGCGACCATGACGGCTTCGGGGATGCCGTGCCCCGCGACCAGCCCCGCGACGAACCGCCCCGGTTCCCGTGACCCGAGGCCGAGAACCGAGGCGGTCATGGGCCCGGGTGATGCGGCCCCGGAGAACCCGATCAGGAACGATGCGGCGACGATCTCGATCATTCGCCCCCCCTCCTCCGCGAGATGAGGAGGGGAAGAATCAGGACAAGCGCGACCGCGAGCCAGATGGTGCCGAACGTGGTGAGCAGGATCTCTCGGTCCGGGGTGTAGAAGCGGACCTCCGCAACCGTTATCCGCTCCCAGGCAATCTCCGTGGTCCCGTTTGGCCCGGACGAGATGACCCCGCCGGCGCTGACCATACCGATGAGCGGGTTTCTGACGTCAACCCCTTCGGGAAGAGCAACGGTTACGGCATACGGCGTATCGAAGGTCGCGACAAGGAGGTTGTCTCTCACGGGAGCCCGGTAGGTGATGGTGTAGTTCCCTTCCGGGAAAGCAATGACACCCCTCCTCGTCTCCCGGTAATCGATCGGTCCTGCGGACCCGAGCACCTCGAGATCTTCGACCTGGAGCGGGACCCGCTCACCCATCATGCCCGGGGTCCAGAAGGCGTGCTCGCTCCCCATGACCTCTACCGAGGCCTCGTAGGCGGTGCCGTCCGGGAGTACCCGGATGACGGCCTCTTGTGCCGTCACCGGGGCGCAGATCAGGATCAGCGCAAGGCAGAGAGCAGCGAGGACAGGTCCGCGTCGATCTCGATGGGAGGCTCGCATTGTCGTACCACTGTTTCAGGATCTTTTAAGAGATGACCGGTCACCACACAGACGATCCGTTCATCCTTATCGATCAGGCCGAGTTCGGCAAGTTTCCGTATTCCGGCAACCGAGGCTGCTGAGGCGGGCTCGACTCCGATGCCCTCTTTCCTCGCGAGGTCCCGCTGCATGGCAAGGATCTCCTCGTCGGTCACGGCCGCCGCCGTCCCGCCGGTCTCGCGGATGGCGACGAGCGCCTTCTCCGCGTTCACCGGGGCGCCGATCCGTATCGCGGTCGCAACGGTCTCGGGCGCGGACTCCGGGACCAGTACCTCGAGATTTTGTTCTATCGCCCTCACCACCGGCTGCGAACCGGCCGCCTGGATGCCGGTCATCATCGGCAGCCGGTCGATGAACCCGAGGGCCTCGAGTTCCCGGAGCCCCTTATAGACCGCGGAGATGTTGCCGGCGTTCCCGACAGGGAGGACCATCCGGTCAGGCACCTCGCCGCCGAACTGGTCGATCGCCTCGAACCCGATCGTCTTCTGCCCCTCCAGGCGGTAGGGGTTGACCGAGTTTAAGAGATAAAGGCCCTGGCTGATGCAGAGCTCGTGTACCATCTCGAGCGCTTTGTCGAAGTTGCCGCGGATGGAGATGACCCGCGCACCGTGCATCAGCGCTTGCGCGACCTTGCCGAGAGCCACCTTCCCCGCAGGCAGGAGGACGACGCAGGGAATGCTGCCCTTCGCTGCGTAGGCAGCGAGGCTTGCTGAAGTGTTCCCGGTGCTCGCGCAGGCGACGGTCGTCATCCCGAGTTCGCGGGCCATGCTGACGCCCACGGTCATGCCGCGGTCCTTGAACGATCCGGTCGGGTTCATCCCCTCGTGTTTGGCGTAGAGTTCGGAGAGGCCCAGTTCTTTGCCGATGTTCTTCAAGTGATAGAGCGGGGTGCCTCCTTCCTGGAGAGAGACCGGTTCTCCCCGAACCGGGAGGAGTTCGCGATAGCGCCAGACTGAGAGGGAGCGCCGGTTCCATTTGTCACGTGAAACGTCGATGCCGTCCAGGTCGTATTCGACGGTCAGCAGATGTCCACAGCGGTTGCACGTATAGATGATCTGGTCCGGTGTGTAGGTTGCACCACAATGAACGCAGACGAGACGGTACATGGAAAATCGTTGATCGCGCGGATACGTATAGATATGGTATCGGGGGCCGGGACCGATCGCGCTACCGGCGAGGTCGCTCGCGCCGGACGCGAGAAACGAGCATGAAGAGCAGCCAGAGCGCGGAAGTGGTGACGAGCGCAAGGCACCCGAGTCCCTCCGGTGATGCGGTGGTCACGAACGGTGCGATGATCATCCCGGCCGCTGCTATCGCGAGCACGATGGTGAAGGCTGTCGGACGCATCTCAAAGGCCCCCAGTGCCCGAACGCGGCCTGCCATCCGACGCCGGGAGAAGGGATAGAGCCAGGCGACGCCGGCGGGGGTGCAGGTGTCCTCCATGAGGTGGAGGACGCAGCCTGCAAAGAATGCGCACCCGAAAGCCGGAAGGAGCGTGAGCGGCCACCCTAGCCAGATGAGGATGAGGGCCAGGTAGCCGGAGAGGATCAGGCTGGTCAGCCCGACACCCGAAAACGAGTGGAGCAGCCCTCGGTGCCGGTGCCGGTAACTCTTCCGGAGGAGCAGCAGGAATACGAGGGAGAGCGGGTAGTAGATGAGATACCTGATGGTATACCCGAAGATCGGCAGTACCACGGCAAAGCCGTTGACGACCTGGCCTCTCTTCCCTTTCGCCCCGGCAATTCGGCCGTTGAATATTGCCGCGTCGACGGCATCCGCATCCGGCGCAAGCGATCCGACGAAGATGCCGAAGAGGAGGACAGCGAGCAGGACCGGGTCGGTGCTGGTGACCCAGGGAGCGATAAGGAGCGCTGCCGTGGCAAGACTGAGTGAGACGTGCTGGTCACCCCGCATGGAATATCTCTACAGTTTGGAGAGCAGTTGGTGATAAAGGTCACTTCTGCGGTCTGAAAGTGAAGGGAGCCTTGATCGGGCTTCATGGACTGCTGCCGGGCTGACTTCCACGAAGAGGAGTTCCGTGCCGTTCCCGCCCCGGGCAACAACGGTGCCGTCCGGGTCAGCGATGAGCGACCCTCCACAGTAGGGCCCGCCCGGTCCCCTGGCAGTGTTGACCCCGGCCACGTAGTACCGGTTCTCGAGAGCCCGTGCGGGGAGCAGGATCTCCCAGTGAGGGAGCCGGCAACACGGCCACGCGGCCGGCACCAGCATGCACTCCACCCCTGCTATGGCGTAGATGCGGAAGAGTTCCGGGAACCGGAGGTCGTAGCAGACGGCAAGCCCGAATGTCGTATGGTCGACGGTAAATGTGGCGATCCGATCGCCTGCGGTGTAGTGTCGGTCCTCCCTGTCGGGGGAGAAGAGGTGAATCTTCGCATAGGCGGCGAGGGGTTCACCGTCTGCATCGAGCACCACGACGGTGTTCTTAGGAAGGCGCCCCTCTCCCGCTTCGACGATCGATCCCACGACTGTGATGCCGTTTTTTTGTGCAATCCGTCCGAATGCGGCCGTGAGCGGGCCACCCAGGGGCTCGCCGGAACCCTGCAGGACCTCCGGTGACCATCCGGTCACGAACTGTTCGGGGAAACAGATGAGCGATGCTCCCGCTGCTGCGGCCTCCCTGGCCATCCGACCGGCAGCCTCAAGCATTCTGGCCGGCCTCTCCCCACCGCCGGCAACCTGGGCAAGCGCTATCTTTGTCATCGTCAGGACGGGTTTGCGCCCCGGCTCCTGCAGGAGAGAACGAGCATGCCGGCGCCGAGGACGATGAAGATCGCGAGTGCTACCATGACGTACGAGGCGAACGGGACTTCTACAGCGAATATCTGCGCTGCAATGAGGATTCCGCCTGCAATGATGCAGGTGCTGATCAGGGTGGCTCCGGGAAGTGTAAGGTCGGGTGTCATGCGGCCCCTCCGGTGAGTATGGGGAAGGCGGTTCTGATACCGACCAGGATGAACTGGACCGCGATCGCGATAAGGAGCATTCCCATCAGCCGGTTGACAGCGCGATACTCCCGCTGGCCGATGCGTCGGACAATGACATCGGAACGTTGCATCATCGCATACGTGATCCCGATGGCCGCAACGGCAGCGAGCGGCACGACGGCAATTGCGGCGACGCTCATGCCCATTGCCTCGTTCATCAGCACGATTACGGAGGTGATGGCGCCGGGCCCCGCGATCATCGGGATTGCAAGCGGCATGACGGCGATTTCGTCCGCGTCTTGCCCTTCGTACTTCTCGGTAGCGGTCATCTTCGTCCGGGAGGTCTTTGCGTAGACCATGTCCATGCCTATGCCGAAGAGGAGGAGGCCGCCGGCAATGCGGAAGGCTTCGATAGAGATCCCGAAGAGTTGCAGGATCCAGCCGCCCGCAACGGTGAAGATCAGCAGAATGACCAGGGCAAACTGGCTTGCGTCATGTGCAACCTTGAGTTTCGCTGCCTGGTCCATCGTGCCGGTGAGGGAGACGAAGATCAGGGTAGCTGCGAGCGGGTTCACTACGATGAGGATCGAAGAGAAACTCAGCAGCGAAAAACTCAGGAGATCAGCCATTCGTGATCAGGTATGCAGTAGGTTCGATATTAGCACTTGTGGTTTGGGGGGAGAACGGCCGATCTGTTTCTCAGGAAACCTGCTCCGGTAAAGAATTTTTCCGCCGGCAGGCCGCGTTGACGTGGGGATATCCCTGCGGAGGCTTCGCTGGCGACCGAGACTTGTGGTCGTCATGTCGCGAACGCAAGTGGGCATGAAGAGGAGGGATGCAAGAACAGTCACACCGCGGAAAAAGCCCGGTGCAGTGGACCGTGGGGGTTGCGTACCTGACGATTTTCTTTGGTTGCATCTGGCACGGATTTCAAGGGGATATCGCTATTGGGGGTGGGGCTGACGGGGAGGGGGCACGCCCCCTCCCCTGTCTCCACGTCGGAATGAATGTCTGTAACCCCCACCCCGCCCGGCCTTCGGCCTCCTCCCCCGCCCCTGAGGGGCGGGGGCAGTGCGTGGCGATATCCCCACGGTCCACTGCACGGGGTCTTTCCTTGCATTGACCACTTTGTCGCAACTCACCCCAAAACTCTTCCCTATATGGTGATTATCGGTGCAAATCCCTTTGTGTCATATACAAATCCAGTAGCCTGGCGCTGTGCGAGCAAAGGTCCGGCCTACGCCTTTCATTCCCGGGCGAAAAAACCCCCGGCACCGCTACGCAACAAAACGTTCAAGAAAAGGAAACGGTTTTCCGCCGGCATCCGGCGGTTCAGCCGTTCACTCGTAGAGGACGGGCTCGTCGATCCGCGAGTAACCGACCAGATCTTCGGCCTCAAAGTGGATGCCGAGCTCGCGAACGGCGCTCTCGGGGGAGTCGGACGCGTGGATCACGTTCCGCCCGATATCGAGCGCGAAGTCACCGCGGATAGAGCCCGGTGCAGCCTCCGCGGGGTTGGTGGCGCCGACCATCCTGCGGACGACCGCGACGGCACCCTTCCCCTCCCAGACCATGAGGAAACAGGGCCCACTCATGATGTAGGCTTTCAAGCCCGGGAAGAAGGGCTTCTCCAGGTGCTCCCGGTACTGCTCGACGACCCGCTCTTCGGGGAGGAGTTCGAGCTTCGCTCCGACGAGTTTGAGGCCCTTCGCCTCGAACCGGGAGATGATCTCCCCGGCGAGTCCGCGCTGGACGCCGTCGGGCTTGACCATCACAAAGGTGCGGTCCATGCCGATCACTCTTTGCCGCGGGCCTTGCGTCCCATCGCGGTCCACTCAACTCGGCGCGGCACCCGGCCGAGCCTGTAGTTGTTCTGGCACTTGGTGCTGCAGAAGTAGTAGATGGTTCCGTCCTTCTTGACGAACATCTTACCGGTGCCGGGTTCCAGGGTCTCCCCGCAGAAACTGCAGACGTACTTGTCGACCATGGTTACCGCCTCGAGAGTTTCTTGGCCTCACGTTCGGTCTCGAGAAGCGAGAGGATGTCTCCCTCCCGGATAGGGCCCACGGTGTTGCGGGTGATGATCCGCCCCTTGTTCGGGCCATCGAGGACCCGGCACTTGACCTGCTGGGCTTCGCCATGCATACCGGTCATGCCGATGATCTCGATAACTTCTGCGGGCGTTCCGTCGTTTGCCATAATCTAATCCTCACTCTCTTAATGCAGCAATCTGCTTCGCGATCTCTTCGACGAGGTCCTTTGCCTTGCCGGACTTAACGATCGCGGCGGCCGCCGAGCCGACCTCAAGGCCGCTCGCGGAACCGATGTCGTTCTGCTTCGTGATGTAGACGAACGGGATCTGCTTCTCCTCACAGAGCGGCGGCAGATGCATCACGATCTCTTCAGGCTCAACGTCCGAGCCGATGAGAACCAGCTGGGCGATGTTCCGCTCGACTGCTTTCGTTGCCTCGTTGGATCCTTTCTTTACCTTCCCTGTATCTCTAGCGATCTCAAGGGCTTCAAGGGCCTTATTCTGGATCTCTTCCGGAATCTCGAATTTTACATATGCCTTTGCCATAACTCACCTCTTTCAGGGGCAGCCCTCTGCTGCTCCGTCATCATTCATCAGTAGCGTAGCTGATCGAATGCGCTGTATTATGTCAATAAGAGGAGTGATAAAGGTTTGTCATTCTGCCCCGAAATGCGAGGTCCGGTTCCGCCATTCTTCCGCCTGCCCGCATGAACGTGGCCGCTGATGGTTTATGCAGGGATCCGGTAGATCCGGACTCCCTCTGCGTCGTAGATGAGTTCGAGTGCCTCCGTCGGGATCGAGACGTCATAGCGATCGCGCTCTTCGGCACCCACGTACAGGAGTGTGGCGTTGTAGGTCCGCGCAAGGTCGATGGTCCGCGCCGGCTGCTCGTATATCGCCCGTACATCGGCGCTCCGTTCGCTTATGCGTCCCTCGTCTCCCCGCCACATGTACTCGTGGAACGGCATTCCGATGACGGCCGGGATCCCGGTGAACGACGATACCCGTGAATAGTAGGTGTAATCTCCTCCCTCCGCCTCGACGATGACATGATCGCCGGGAAAAGTCCGGAGGAACGCGATCGCCGCCGCATCCCCCGGGTGCGAGCCTTCGAGGTATGCCGCTCCGTCGAGGGTGTGGCTCCCGTAGCCGAAGTCGACGTTGATCGCAAAAGGCGCGACGAGGAGGATTACGGCGGCCAGCACCGGCAACACCCTGTCCGCCCCGGCAGGCATGCGCCGGCCGATCCCGGCGCCCCGGAGCCACTCGCCGATGACGGTGAGGCTCGCCGTCCCCATCAGGAACCATGCCGGGAGGTAGAACTTGAAGACTGTGTTCATCCGGAAGTAGGTCTCCCCCATATTGTCCACGAGGTAGATGAGTTCGGTAGCGAGGACGATCACGAGCCCGAGGATGGCGAGCGTATCGGTGGCCGAGAACCGGCGGCGGGCGAGGAGGTAGACCAGCGGCACTGCGGCGATGGCCGCGGCCGGGTAGCCGGCGAGCACGAACGGCACCGCGGCGAGCAGGAGGTAGGGCCGCTTCCTGATGTCCGGAGCGCAGTAAGCGACCAGCACCGCGAGGAAGAATCCGTGGACCAGCAGAAACTCCACCGGTTCGGAGGGTATGGGGACGATCCCGATCCCTTCTACGCCGGGGCTGTTGAGCTGCAGGTAGAACGGGAGGTAGGTCGCAATCGCGAGCGGCGGCACCGCCGCAAGCACCATCCAGGACTTCTCGCTATCCCACGAAAAGTTCCCGTAGCGCCGCCAGACCAGGAGGCCGAAGACCAGCGTGACCGGGGCATAGACCAGCACGTCCCAGGAGTTGAACCCCGGCATGGACCCGAGGGAGAGGGCGGCAAGCCCGCAGAGGACTGCCCGCCCCCGCATGGAGAGGTTCCCCCACCGCATATAGGCAAAGACCAGGAGAAAGAGCAGGAACCCCTGGTTGAAGAAACTCATGACGTGCGGGTGCACGTCGCTCCAGAGCATCGAGAAGATCGGATATTCGTTGATGGTGTTCGCGATCGTCCGGGTGCTCCCCCAGAGGACGTCGAACCAGGCGTCCCCGATCAGGATATGGTAGATTGCCGAGGGGTTCGGGATGAAGAGCGCAAGCACCGGGAGCCACCGGTAGCGATCGAGCAGGAGGTGCCCGAGAGCGTAGAGCGCGACGACGGCAAGGCCGAGCACCGTCGGGAGGGCAAGGTTGAACGCGACCGTCGAAGGCACGCCGGATACAAGCCCGAGCGCCCCGTTCATCCAGTAGCCGAGGTAGTAGTAGACGTCCAGCGTCCCTCCCGCGTACCAGGGGTCGAGCGGTGGGACGATTGGCTGGCGCATGATCGACGCGAGGATTGCGTGGTCCATGAACTTCTCGGCGTAGGAGATGGTCGGGTTGATCCAGCGCACCTCGAGCATGAAGAGGAAGGGGATCAGGAAGGTGAGATCCCAGGAGAGCGCGGACCGCATGCGCTCCCTCGTGAAGAACCGCCGTGATCCTGCGTAGGCGATTGCGGCGAGAAATGGCAGGAGGGCGAGCCAGATCGGAAGGCCCGAAAGACCACAGTACCAGGATACGAGTGTGAAGAGGAGGATCGATGCCGGGTATGCAGCGGCGGCCGAGAGATTGCTGAGGGTGCGGTCGAGCGCCGGCCAGACGGCGAGCTGGAGCAGTTTGACGGCCGCAAGCCAGAGCAGTACGGCGGCGATAAATTCACCCGCCAAACGTATCCTCCTTCTCGATCTCCCTGGAAAAAGCCTTCTTTAAGAGGTCCATCGACCAGTCGCCGAAGTAATAGATCGACCCGACGCCCCCGACGAGCGTTACCAGGTTCTTGATAAGGTGATCGATGACCGCTATCAGCGTTGCCGTGACTGCCGGCGTTCCTGCGAGCCCGAAGGTCAGCGCGAGCGCGAGTTCATAGGTCCCAACACCACCAGGGGTGATCGGGACCGCCTTGACGAGGTTGCCGATGACGATCGCAAGGACGACGATGCCGAATGGAACCGGCTCCTGGAACATCAGGACGACCGCGTAGCAGACCAGCACGTCGACGAGCCATATCAGGAGCGATGAGCCGCTGAGCACGGCAAGGGCCCGGGGATTGAGGGAGGCCCGCTTCACTTCGTCGAGCATCCTCTGGACGGCAACGACGATCCGGTTCTCGGACTGCATCCTGCCCGACCAGAGGAGCACGGCGAAGAAGATCCCCCCAGCGGCGAGGGGGACGAGGATAACCGTGATGAACCAGTCGGGGACGTCGAGGACGGCGAGGACGAACGGGAGCGCGAAGGCACCGAGCACCGCGATCATCAGGATGTCGAAGACACGCTCGACAACGAGGGACGAGAACCCCTGCGAGTAGGTGGCGTCGTCCTCGTGCTTCAGGATGAGCATCCGCACGAAATCACCGAGGCGCGCGGGAACGATGAGGTTCGCCGTCTGGGAGATGAAGATGCAGGCGATCGAGAACCAGAGGCTCTTTTTGACGTCAAGCCCGTACAGGATGAACCGGTACCGGTACCCCCGGAAGATCCAGGCGGTGACGCAGATCCCGACGGCGGCAAAGAGGAAGGGTATTACGGCGTGCTCAAGCGTCAGCAGGAGGTCGTCCCATACGCGGTAGAGCATATAGGCGACGATCCCGACCGCGATCAGGGTGGGGATGACGACCGCGCTAGCCTTTTTCCACATGGAGCCGCCACCAGAGATGAAGAATCGCCGATCCCATTTCAACCACGTCTTTTCTCCGAACCGTCGTCCCCTCGCCCTGCCGCCATTGCACGGGAAACTCGCGTATCCGGTAGCCGTTCTTCTGCGCCCGCACCAGCACCTCGGTGTCCCAGAACCAGTGATCTGCGGTCACCGACGGGAGCAGGGAAAGAAGGCGGTCACGACGGAACGCCTTGAACCCGCACTGATGATCGTGAAGCGAACTCCCGAGGATCGTCCTGACAAGCGTGTTATAACCGCGACTCGCGATCTCCCGACCGCCGCTCCGGACGATATCGCTTTCCGGGAGAAGACGGGATCCCGTTGCGACATCGTAGCCGTCCCGGATGGCACCGATCAGTTCGACGAGGTGTTGCATGTCGGTGGCAAGATCGACATCATAGTAGCAGACGATCGAACCTGCCGCTCCGTCAAACGCGCGGTTGAGCGCTCTGCCTCGCCCAAGCCGCTCATCGCTATGCAGCAGGCGGACTCGGGAGTCTTCGGCCTCGCAGCCCCTGACAAACTCCGTGCTCCCGTCGCTGCTCCCGTCCTCGGCGACGATCAGTTCAAACCGCCCGGGCGCAATCGCCTCGAGCGTCTCGATCGACTGCGGTATGGCGGTCTTGAGCGCCGCACAGTCGTTGTAGGCCGGCAGGACGGCGCTCACCTCGACCTCACGCATCCACAAACCTCGCAAGGACCTTCTTTGCCACTTCCTGCCCGGCGACGACTGAACCATTCATGCTCCGTTCCGGGTAGTTCGGGGGGCTGAACATCCCGGCGAGGAAGAGCCCGTGCTCTTCGTAGGCGGGCAGCCGGTCCCGAAGCCCGGTCGTGTAGACCGGGCCTGCATACGGGTCGACCGCGAGCCGGTGCCAGTGCACCTCGTCTTTGTCGACGGAAAATCGCTTGCAGAAGTCGTTGAGCATCGACTGCTCGAACCCTTCCGGGAGCCGGCCGGTGAAATAGGATGCAAGGTAGACGATATGCTCGCCGTACCACTCAAGCGGGGCGAAGTTGGTGTGCGAGACCACCGCACCGTAAGGAGCTGCATCCTTCATGTTCAGCCAGTATATGCCGTCGGTCACGTCCCTGTCGAGTGCGAGGGTCATGCAGGCGGCGCCCTGGTAAGGTATCGGGGCGATATCGAGACCGGTAAGGTCCGCAGTTACCTGGGGGGGGAGCGTCGACACGACACAGTCGTAGGCCTCTCCGTTGACGAGCCAGTTGCTGCCCTCCCGGTGTATCTCCTCAACAGGAGAGCCCGACTTGATCGAAGCACCCTGTCGCGCCGCCTCCTCCTCAAGCCGCGCGATGAAGTGCCGGAACCCCCCTTTCAGGTAGCCCAGGCGTTCGCCCCCGGCACCCCGGTCGGACCGGATGGCGATACGGGATATGAGCCAGGCTGCCGAAACCTCGCCAGCGCGGTCTCCGAACTTGCTCTTCAAGAGTGGTTCGAAGAACGAGGCATAGATGCCAGGGCCGAGGTTGTCGAGGATGAAGTCCTTTGCGGTTATCCCGTCGAGGGCTCTCGCATCGAGCCGCCGGGAGCGCAAGGTCAGCAGGCCGAGACGGGCCTTTTCCATGAGCGTGAGATGGGGGTAGCGCAGGATCTCGGTTGGAGTGGTGAGCGGGTGGATGGTTTCGTCGATGTAGTAGCCGGTGGATCCCTTGAGCCATACAAGCCGGTCGGCCACCTGCAGCGCATCGAAGAGACTGAGCAGGGCGGTATCGCCGGCAAAACAATGGTGGTAATACTCCTCGATCCAGTAATCTCCGATCCGGTACGAACCGAGGCAGCCGCCCGGAACGGCCCTTCGCTCGAAGAGATCTACCTGATGTAATCCGGCAAGTTCAAGCGCCGAGACCAGGCCGGATAGACCTCCCCCCACAATGCAGACCTTCATCGTTCATCACTATGTCTGAAAATTATAAGAACACTTTTGGGTAATAATGTATACAACGTCTTTATACATAAGCGTCGATATAATTAATTAGTCAATATGAGGGTGTGAAGCTGAATGAGGGTCTTCTTCATAGGATTCGGTCAGGCTGGGGGCAAAATTGTCGATATGTTCATTGAACAGGACAAGCGAATGCAGACCCAGAGTTTCAGGGGAATCGCGGTAAACACGGCGCGCACTGACCTGATGGGACTTAAATACATTGAGCTCAAAGACCGGCTTCTTATCGGCCAGACAGTGGTCAAGGGCCATGGTGTCGGGACCGACAACGTTACCGGGGCGCGGGTGACCGCCGATGAGATTGATGCCATCATCAACGCGATCGACTCGAGGGGGACGCACGATGTCGACGCCTTCGTCATCATCGCCGGTCTCGGTGGCGGAACGGGTTCCGGTGGTTCACCTGTTCTGGCCCGGCACTTAAAGCGCATCTACCGCGAGCCCGTCTATGCGATCGGCATCCTGCCCGCTCCTGAAGAGGGCCGGCTTTATTCGTACAACGCAGCCCGTTCCCTGAGCACCCTGGTGAACGAGGCGGATAATACCTTCATTTTTGACAACAGTGCCTGGAAAAATGAAGGAGAGAGCGTCAAGGATGCCTATAGCCGGCTGAACGACGAGATCGTCCGCCGGTTCGGCGTGCTCTTCCGTGCGGGTGAGGTTGGCAAGGCGGGTGTCGGTGAGATGGTCGTAGATTCGAGCGAGGTCATCAACACCCTGCGTGGCGGCGGCATCAGCACCGTCGGTTATGCCATCAGTGAGAAGGTCGGTCCGCGCACGAAGCAGAATCAGGGGCTTCTCTCCGGCCTGATGCGGAAGAAGGAGAAGACCGAGGAGGTGCTGACCGGGGAGGATAAGTCGGCAAAGATCATCGCCCTTGTCAGGCGTGCCATGCTCGGGCGTCTCACTCTCCCGTGCGACTATTCGACGGCCGAGCGGGGTCTCGTTCTTCTCGCGGGTCCGCCCAATGAGATGGATCGTAAGGGCGTGGAGAAGTCGAAGAGCTGGGTGGAGGAGAATATCGCCGGCGTCGAGGTGCGTGGCGGTGATTACCCGGTGCAGAGCGATTATATCGCTGCGGTGGTGGTTCTTGCGACGATCGGGAACGCTCCCCGGATCACCGATCTCCTTGAGATTGCAAAGGCTACGAAGGAAGATGTCCTTAAGTCGAAGGAAAAGCGTTCGACCATGTTCGACGATGGCATAGAACCGCTGTTCGAGTGAGGGGACGTTATGAAGGCAAACATCAGCAGATGGATCATTCTCCTGCTGGCACTGCTCTGTGTCGTGCAGGTGGCATCGGCGTTTGAGATCAAGACCCAGACCATCAATCCTGCGAGCGGCGCTCTCGAACCCGACCAGCGGGTGACCGCGCGCTACGTACTCTCGTATGACATGATAACCCCTGCTGACCTCAGCGATGAGACGTTTGAGATCAGCACCGGGTTGCAGAACCCCTCCTGGGACTTCACTGTCTACCGCGATGGGGTTGCCATTAATAATCCAAAGGGGATGGGGACGCATCGCCGGGTCCTGACAGAGTATGAGATCGCATACGGCGATCAGGATGTCGAACTGGACATCCAGATGAGCGGCACCGTGCCCACGAGCGCGAACGGGAAGATCTTGGTGATTAAGATCGAGCACCTGCGGGATAAAGAGGTGAAAGACACTCACTCCGTGACCCGCGACGTCGTGAGTTCGACCCAGGTTGCGGGTTCCCTCTCCGCCCAGCAGCAGCGCCTCAAGGACCTGAAAGCTGACATGGACGAGAAGGCTGCAGACGGAGTTGATGTCACCACCGTTCAGGCCGAGTACAACGCCGCGAGCCAGGCCCTCACCAGCGCTGCGTCGGCAAGCCCGTCACAGGCGGCGAGTTACATCGCCACCGCCAAGACCGACATAGACGAGGCGATCGCGCTCCTCGATAAGGCATGGGCTCAGAAGTCTGTCGCCGACACCGGCGCGACAATCGAGTCCCTCGACGGGATGATCACCTACTTTGTCGAGAACCGTTCTATGAGCTCTGACCCGCAGGTGGTCGCCATCATGACCAAGCGCGAGAGCGCCGTCCAGTTCTACTCCCAGGCACAGGACAACCTGAATGCCGAGAAGTATCCGCTGGCACGTTCGAAAGCGAGCGACGGCCTGAGCAAGGCGAACGAGGCTCTGGCCGACGCGACCGCTCTCCGAGAGAGGATAGGCGAGGGGTTCGGCCTCGGTGGCGATCTCCTCCTCTACATCGGTATCGGAGTCATCATTGTCCTCATTGTTGCGGGGGTCGTGATCTACCGGAAGAAGACTGGATGGGATGAGCTCGGATAACCCTGGCCCCTCACTCTTTTTCGCACCTCCCCCCGGTTTCCCCATTTTTTGATCAGGTTTCTTTGGCCGATGCTTGCACATTCGGGTTGACTTCCGGTGCGCGTTCGATTGTTGCTGGGGAGGTCGCTCGAAAATGCCTCTGCCGGGAGGGGCAGCCACTGAAGACCTTCGGTCTTCTCAAACTCTGTGTCCGGTCACATCTCCCTGGTCTCCACTCGAAACTCTTCGAGTTTCGGCCGGACTGAGGGCGTGTAGATGTCCGGAGTTTGAGCACCGTCAGGTATGAAGGCAGGAACTTGAGAAACTTGGGGCTTGTTGAAAACCTCTCAGGAGAGTCATTGATTGCATTTCAGACACGGATTCCGAGGGGATATCGCCATGACTGCCCCCGCCCCCTTGGGGCGGGGGTTGACGAGGAGTGTTAACACAGTGAGTTTGAGCATCAATGGTATGAGTTGGAGACAGGGGAGGGGGGCACGCCCCCCTCCCCGTCAGCCCCTCCCCCAATGGCGATATCCCCACAGTCCACTGCACCGTGATATTTCTCCTATTTTGACTGCTCTGTTTGTCACAAAGCGAAGGCCTTTGGCCTTCTCTAACTCCTGTCGTTCTGACAGTCGCACCTCGCACCTACGGTGCTCGAACTCCGGCCCTTTGGCCCGTTCCGGCTTGCGCCTAGGGTGCTCCGACGACGCTCCCAGGAGCGTCGTCTTTCGCATGAGTTGACGGTGGAGGCATTAACGAAGTCCCACGCAGACTTCGCATCTTCGTGCCTTCATGTGACCAACCTGTCTACGGATGGCGACGAAATCTCACGCGAACCGCGAAGAAGAGTGGAGGGCATCAGCAGGGTGGGGTACACCCCAAATCTACACCTGTGGTGACTGTTGGGGCCTGCACCATCAGTGATGACGGTGCAACCTCCCGGGCTGCGAACGGCCTTGCGAGTGTCAGGCAGCCGCCCCCGCGGGGACCCTCGAGAAGATCTCAAGGTTTCTGCTCCCCATCTTCCCGTCCCGCAGGAAGTAGTACTCGAGCAGCCTGTCTTTGTTCTCCTCGTAGGAGAACCAGTAGTTCAGCCGGTAGGTCTCTTTCACGTAGCCGTCGAGAGCCGGGTAGGTATCGGCGTCGTGGGTGATCACGACGTCGAAATCTCCTCCGTATATCGTCGACTCGCTCACCTTCTGGCTGTAGTAGGCAAGCTTCGAGGCGCTATCACCACGGTAGTACCAGGGTAGCGGCCAGTAGGAGTCGGTCGCGACCGCCACCTTATCCGCGGCGTCGATCTTTGCAAAGACCTCCCGCAGGTCTTCGGAGTTCTGCACCTGCACGATGGGCTCATTGATATCCGCCGGGGTGAACGCCACATGGAACATCATGGCGACCAGGAAGATCCCTGCCACGACTGCGACGACCGCCTTCTTCGTGGTCATCATATAGACCGCGACGAAGATCATGGGCAGGAGCTGGTGGAGGATCAGCCACGGCACCTTCTCGCCGATGTAGGCGTAGACTCCAAGCGAGAGGAGCATCCAGAAGATGGCGAACCTCGCGAACTCCTTCTGCCGGTCGATCGGCCGGAGTTCCCCGGTGCCCGAGAGGATATCGCGGAGCCGGTCTTTGAAGCCCTGGGTCTGTTCTATGGGTTGGGCTGCAGTCTCAGAGGGCGCTTCTTCCTCTATCTCGGCCGCCCCTTCTGTCCCCCCGGGGCTCTCTGTTTGATTCATCCTCTTCTCCCTCCAGCGGGAGACGATGCCGGGGATATCGACGAACTGCAGGGTCCCGACCACGGCGAGGATCAGGATCGGCACCTCGTAGAGGAGGAAGAGCAGGATGTAGAAGTACGGCGGGCCCCCGAGGCGCTGTGCCTGGTGCATCGAGGTCCAATGCTCGATGGCACGGAGCCACCCGTCCATGAGCACCTCGGGGTGAGCGCCGAACGACGAGTAGAGGACCGCCATGATCCCGACCGCGACGAGAGCCCCGAGTGCGAGATCCCGGATCCAGTGTTTCGGGAGCCTGACCTTTCTCGTCCAGACCAGGTAAAGGAGGTACGCCCCGAAGATCAGGACGATGATCGGCATGTTCTCCTTCGTGGTCATCCCGAAACCGATCGCCGCCCCGGCGATGAGCGCATACTGCATCTTCTGCCGCTCGAAGTAGTAGAGGAGGGCGACGAGGAGCACCATTGTAAAGAAAACGATGAATATGTCATTTCTGAGGAACCGCGAGAAGTAGACCATGTTCGGCGACACGGCGAGGAAGAGCGCCGCGACAATGGTCTGCTTCTTATCGAGATAGCCGAGCCTGTAGATCGGGTAGAGCAGCGGGACGAGCAGAGTGCCGAGCAGCGCCGGGAAGAGCCGGCCAATGAGATCGGAGTCTCCAAGAAGTGAGAAGATCCCGGCCGTCATGTAGTAGAGGAACGGCCCATGGTACATGGGGTCATAACTATAGATCCCCTCGGTCAGGAGCCGATAGGAGAACCACGCGTGAATAGCCTCGTCGTGGTGAAATAACTTTACGTCGAGTGCGTAAAAACGGAGAACAATTGTGACCAGAAGTATGAGGAGAAAAAGCCCCTCGAATGAGAGTCGTTCACGGGCCCGTGCCGCGAACACGGCGGCCTTCACGCCGCTCTCACCTCAACTCTCCAGCACAATCTCAATGCCGATGTCTTTCGGAACCTGAATGCGCATCAGCTGGCGCAGTGCACGCTCGTCGGCGTCGATGTCGATGAGCCTCTTGTGCACCCGCATCTGCCAGCGATCCCAGGTTGCGGTACCTTCGCCGTCAGGGCTCTTCCTGGTGGGGACCACGAGTTTCTTCGTGGGCAGCGGGATCGGACCTGCCAGATTGACGCCGGTACGCTCTGCTATCTCTTTGATCCTGTCACAGACCATCTCGATTTTTTCGAAGTCGGTTCCGGAAAGACGTATTCTGGCCTTCTGCATGTTTAACCACCAAAAAATTATAGGTACCTTCTTATCTCATCTGCTTGGGCGTGATGTCCATGCACACGCCTGCTGCAATGGTGGATCCCATATCACGGACCGCGAACCTGCCGAGCTGCGGGATCTCCTTGACCTTCTCGATGACCATGGGCTGAGTGGGTCTGATCTTGACGATTGCAGCATCGCCGGTCTTGAGGAACGTGGGGTTCTCTTCCTTGACCTGGCCGGTCCGCGGGTCGAGTTTCTTCATGAGCTCGACGAAGGAGCATGCGATTTGGGCGGTGTGGCAGTGGAAGACCGGGGTGTACCCGACGGTCAGGGCGCTGGGGTGGTGGAGCACGACGACCTGTGCGATGAACTCCTCTGCAACGGTTGGGGGTACGTCGGCAGGACCGCAGACGTCGCCACGGCGAATGTCACCCTTGCCGATACCGCGGACGTTGAACCCGACGTTGTCGCCCGGGGTTGCCTGCGCGATCTCCTCGTGGTGCATCTCGATGGACTTGACCTCACCCTCTTTGTTCGCGGGCATGAAACTGACCTTCATTCCCTTCTTCATGATACCGGTCTCGACACGGCCGACGGGCACGGTTCCGATACCGGAGATGGAGTAGACGTCCTGGATGGGGAGACGCATGGGCAGGTTCGTGGGCTTCTCGGGTTCGCTGAGCGCGTTGAGTGCGTCGAGCACCGTCGGGCCCTTGTACCAGGGAGTGTTCTCGCTCTTCTTCGCGATGTTGTCGCCGACGAACGCGCTCATCGGGATGAAACTGATGTCGTCGGGCTTGTAGCCGACCATCTTGAGCAGCTGGGAGAGTTGCTCCTTGACCTCGTTGTAGCGCTTCTCGTCGTACTTGGCGGCATCCATCTTGTTGATGCCGATGATCAGCTGGTTGATGCCGAGCGTACGGGACAGGAAAACGTGCTCCTTGGTCTGCTCCATCACGCCGTCGGGTGCGGCGACGACCAGCAGTGCGGCGTCTGCCTGGGATGCGCCCGTGATCATGTTCTTGACGAAGTCACGGTGCCCGGGGCAGTCCACGACGGTGAAGTAGAACTTGTCCGTGTCGAACCGCTTGTGGGCGATGTCGATGGTGATACCGCGCTCACGCTCTTCCTTGAGGCTGTCCATGACCCAGGCGAACTCGAACGAGCCCTTACCCTTGGATTCGGCCTCCTTCCTGTATGTCTCGATGATGTGGGGCGGTACGGTTCCGGTCTCAAAGAGCAATCGACCCACGGTAGTAGACTTCCCGTGGTCGATGTGTCCGATAACTGCTAAATTCATGTGGGGCTTTTCAACTGCCATAGATAGTATCCTCCACTCAAATAGGCCTGTCAGCTCGAACAGCCTGCTTATGCGAGTAACTTATACGTATGACGTCCTCCATATAAAGCATTTCTATGCGCGGCAATTGCGTGCATTTCCTAAATACACCGGGTAATCGACAGAATCTTATTCTCCGGAAATCTACGTTCCTCATACCATGAAGATACTTGAGTTTCACCGTGACGATGCAAAGGATCGGGTGACGGTAACGTGCGCAGATCGTGAGGTGTCGGTCCACTCACACTGCGGTTATTGCCGGCACTGCGCAGGTGTCCGGGTGGGCAGGCGAACGATCCCGACGCCACAGCGCCAGGCTCTCTCCGGCGTGATGAGGGGCGTGGACCCCGATGAGAACTTGCTAAACGCTGCCACCATGTTTAACACCCTTGTCCGGGACGGTAATGCTCTCGAGTGCGAGGACGATGCAGGCGAAGGGTTCCACTCTATGTACCGTCGCTAGATCTGGCGCCGGTTCTTCACCGGAGCGGCTATCTGTCTCGGGCCGCCTCCGGCATACCGGCTATCCTTCACTACTCCGCTTCCGGGACGTTCGGCCCGAACTCTTTTCGAATCCCCTCCGCGAACCTGTCATACCCGATCTCGTCCATCTGGTCGGCAAGGGGCCGGCCGCTCCAGGCGGTGCGGTAGACCCAGTAGATGATACGGTCGACAACCTCGACGACCTCCTCCTCGGTCTCGACGGTGATGAGCTCCGTTCCTGCGGTAGGGGAGGATCCACGCCGGCCGCCGACCGTGATCTGGTAGTGGGCGTACTCGGACTTCAGGAGATGGTAGGGGCAGGAGTGGATGCAGATACCGCACTGGACGCATTTGCTCTCGTCGAGAACCGATATGCCGTTCTTCAGTGCTATGGCGCACTGCTTGCAGTACTCCACGCAGGTGCCGCACCCCGTGCAGAGGCCTGGAATACGTAGCGGCCGGATCCTGCCGATGATCCCGATGTCGTTTAAGAGCGGGCTGTTGCACATGTAGGTGCAGCCGGATATGGCGATGCGGAGTCGTATTGGGAGTTCCTTTCCGAAGACTCGTTCGTCAATCTTCCTGGCAAGGTCAATCGTCTCGCAGTTGGCATATTTGCACCGTTCCGTGCCCGGGCAGGCCATGATGTTGACAACTTCGTTGTACTCCGCCCCGATGGGTGTCCCGTTCTTCTCGAGGGCTTTGGCTATCTTCTTGAGGTTATCGGGGTTCACGTGCGGGATCTCCGCCGCCTGCCGCATGGTGAGGTGGAGTGAGCCGTCCCCAAATTTTTCGCTGATTTTAGCAAGCTGCTTGACCTGGGCCGCGGAGAGGACTCCTGCCGGAATCCGCACCCGTACTGTCGCATAGTCTGCGTTCCGCTCGGTGATGATCCCTCCCCGGGAGTGGAGGGTAGGGTCTTGCATCATTCTACAGTAGTAGCGGTCGCCGGGATAAAAAAGGTGATTACGAGAGGGCGAGGAGGAGTATGATTCCTGCCCGGACGATCTCGTTTGCGGCGCCGACGACGTCGCCGTTGACGCCGCCGAAGAGCCGCCGGGAGAGGAGCAGCATCAGCGCGGCGATGACTGCCGTGGCCGCGAGGGTGAGGGCGACACTCGCCCGGGGCACCGGCAGCAGGAAGAGCGGCAGCATGAGCAGGGTGGCCGGGACAAGGAACCACGGTTTTGCAAACCCATGGAGGTAGGAGTGAATCCCCTCCCGGAACGGCGCGCCGAGTGTGGTGAGCCAGGACATCCCGGCCTTCGCGCAGACCTCGGCGATGAGGATGGCCGCCGGGAGGTTCGCGGCGGTCTGGAGTCCGGCGAACAAGAGGAGTGTGACGACGATGCCCGCCGCAACGGCTCCGGCCCCGGTCGTCCGGTCGGTCATGGCCGTGACTCTCTTCTCCCGGCTCCCGTGGGCCATGAGCCCGTCGCCGAAATCCAGCAGCCCGTCGAAGTGGTTGCACCCGGAGAGGAGAAGCACCACGGCGAGGGCGACGGCCGCACCCACCGTCGGGGATGCTATCCAGTACGTGATGCCGGCCGCTACCCCGCCGATGACGTACCCGGCGAGCGGGTAGAGGTAGGAGCGGCGGGCGAAGTGCTCGAAGTCGACCGGTCTCCCGAGGGGGAGCGAGGTGCAGAACTGGAGGAGGGCGAGGACCGATTTCACATCGATCCCATCGACTCGCTGTAGAGGCGCGACGTGCAGCCGGCGATCAGCCCGGCGACGGCATCGTCGAGGAACGGTCCGAGTTTGCTCAGGATCCCCGGCTTCTTCTGGTCGTAGCGGGTGAACTCGAACCGCGCATAAGTCCCCCCGATCACCTCGGCAATGGCCATCCCGATGATCTCGTCGGAGAGGAGGAAGACCGGGTCGTCGGCGATCTCGGAGTCTTTCCGCTTCACGTAGAGCTCGTCCTCGAGCAGGAGGGCCCCGAGGAGGAGCGATGATATGTTTGGATCCTCAAGCGCCTTCCCGATCTTTGCGTCAAGCCTGCGCGCGGCCTCATCCGCCCCTATCCCGTGGGGGACGTAGAGTTCCATCGCGGCGCCGACGATATCTCTCCTTACGATGCCTTTCTCTTCCAATCTGCGCTCTATCTCGAACATTGTTGAAGTATTTGGTTTGGGGAGGTATTTTTGGGTTTGGTATTAGCGACGCTCGGAGAAGACCGAAGGTCTTCGAGGAGCGGAGGTTGAGCACCGCAGGTGCGAGCAGCGACTGGCGCTCGCACCAGACGGTGCGAACGGCCGGAGCTCGAGAAAACGCGAAGCGTTTTCGAGTGCGACGCTCTGAGGTGCCGAAGTGCGAGCACCGCCAGATCGCGATGCTCCGCCACGCCCCTCCACTGCGCCCCCCTCCCCGCCCACGCCCGACCACCACGCTCCGACAGCAACCTCTTCTATCCCGCGGCGCCTACCCTGTACCAGATGTCTAACCCGTTCCTCTCACAGGACCCCGAGATAAGGCCCGAGCGTCCGATGCTGGCACTCGTCCTCGGCAACACCATGCTCTCCACCGTCCCCGGCATATCCGGCGCAGGGCCGACCCCCGAAAAGACCCTGCTCACCCCGAACCTGGATGCGGAGCTCGTCACGACCGGTGCGATCACGAGCGTCGCGGCCCGGCCGAACACCCCCACCGGCTGCCCGACGCCGGCGAGCATCACCCGGTCGATGGTAGAACTGACCGGGCTTGCCCCCGTTATCATCAACGCGGGGCTCGCCCATACCCCCACCGTCCCCTGCCTTGACGTCTACGGGAGCCCGGGCGGCGATCCGAGGAAGGAGGACGCGGTGCCGCAGGCGGCGCTCCTCTTTGAGCGGGGCGAAGCGGTTGGGAGGCTGCTCTCGCAGTACAGCGACTTTCTGATGCTTGGGGAGTGCGTCCCCGGCGGGACGACCACCGCTCTCTGCGTTCTCCGGGCGCTCGGTTATGATGCCTCGGTCAGCAGCGCGTTTGCAGAGAACCCCCTCGGCCTGAAAGACGCCGTCTGCCGGGAAGCGCTCGCCCGGATAGACGCGACGGGTGCAAGGGGCCCCCTCGAGATCCTTCGTGCCGCGGGCGATCCCATGATGCCGGTGGCGGCGGGGATCGCGAGCACCTATGCCGGCGAGATCCTTTTTGCCGGCGGAACCCAGATGCTTGCCGTTGCGGCCATCCTGAAAGCGCTCGGAAGACGGGTGCCCGGTCTTGCGACGACGGTTTACGTCAGGGACGATCCCTCCGCCGGGTTCGTCCGGTCGGTTGCCGATGTCGGCACCGTCGCGTGCTACGTCGATCCGAACTTCGCCGAGCTTGGGCACGTCGGGCTCGCCCGCTACTGCATCGGCGAAGTCAAGGAGGGGATGGGGGCCGGAGGGGCGCTGACGCTCGCGTTCCTCATGGGCCACGAGCCCGAGGAGATCACCCGGAAAGTCTTCGATTTCGTCGAGAAGTACGCCTGAGGGAAGGACTATACCTTTTTACATCCATCTATAAGCAATGCTTCCACTCTATGTGGTCAACAATCACGGACAGTTCAACCACCTGATCCTCCGGACGCTTCGTGACATGGATATCGAGGCCACGATGGTCTCAAACGAGACCCCGCCGGCCGAGGTTGCCCGGGGGTGTCGGGGGATCATCCTCGGCGGCGGCCCGACCCTTGAGCGCGCCGGCGTCGCTCCGGCATACCTCGATCTCGGTCTTCCTGTTCTCGGCATCTGCCTTGGGCTGCACATCATGGCGACGGCCCGGGGCGGTGCGGTTCGCCGGGGTGCGAGCGGCGGGTTCGGTGCGGTCGAGGTTGAGATCCTCGAACAAAGCCCTCTCCTCCAGGGCTACTCCGACCGGATGCAGGTATGGGCATCGCACGCGGATGAGGTCTCGGTTGTGCCGGAAAGGTTTGTCCGGCTTGCAAAATCGTCCATCTGCGGCGTGGAAGCGATTGCATCTCCCGATGAACACCTCTACGGCATCCAGTGGCACCCGGAGGTCAGCCATACCGTCAACGGACGGCTTCTCTTTGAGAATTTTGACAGGATATGCTCGGAGTAGATGACGTTGCGGCTCAACTCGGGTCGATTGGATTTCGTTGCAGAGGGTGCGGCGCCTGCTGCCGGCGGGTTGCGGAGGACTCGAACCTCGTGCTGGTGAGCCCTGCCGAGGTCCGGACGATCATGGCGGCGACCGGTATGGCCTGGGGTGAGGTTGCCGAGCCCTACCCCGACTTCATTGGCACCGATAACGGCGCGGAGTACACCCTTGCATGGTGTCTCAGGCGAACGGCCGATGCCTGCATCTTCCTCCAGGACGGGCGGTGCTCGATCTACGCTCACCGCCCCTGGATCTGCCGCACCTACCCGTTTATGCTGGTGGACGATGACCTGCGGGTCTCGGAGTGCCCCGGCCTCGGTACGCCGCTCTCTCCCTACGATGCGCGCAATGCGGCGGCCGATCTCTGCAGGCGGCAGGTTGCTGAGGGGGTAGAGGAAGACGGTATCCGCGCCGTCTTCCATGAAGCGACGGTGCCGCCGGGAAAGCGCGTCGTGATCGACAGCGAAGGCGTGAAGGTGCTTGATGGCTGAGATCCGCCTCGTCGGGACGGCGCATGTCTCGCAGAAGAGTGTCGAGGAGGTTCGGTCCGCGATAGAGGAGTTCCAGCCCGATATCGTCGGCGTCGAGCTCGACCGGGGGCGGTTCATATCGCTCACAGAGGAGACGGCCGAACCCTCGGTGGGGGAGATCCTGAAGGGCGGGAACTTCGGCCAGCTTCTCGTTCAGTGGGTGCTCACCTACATCCAGCAGCGAATCGGTGCCGAAACGGGCGTGAAGCCCGGTGCCGAGATGCTCGCCGCCGTCGAAGAAGCCGAGGCGCACCAGAAGCCCGTGGCGCTCATCGACCGGGACATCCGGATCACGCTCTCCCGGTTCTGGGGCAAGATGGGTATCTGGGAGAAGATCAAGCTCATCGGAGCCCTGATATATTCGCTCGTGAGCGTCGAGGGGCAAAAGATCGATGTCGACGAGTTCACAGATCAAGACGTGGTGAGCGCTGCGATGGAAGAGTTCCGGAAGTTCTCCCCCCAGGGCGCCCAGGCCCTGATTGACGAACGGGACGCCTATCTGGCCCACCAGGTTCTGATGCTCACGGGTCGGTACGAGCGGGTGCTCGCCGTCGTCGGTGCTGGACATATCCTGGGTGTGCAGCAATATCTGGACGCACCGGAGACGCTGCCGCCGCTCCCCTCCCTGACAGCCGGGGTGAAGGGTCTCCCGTGGGCGAAGATCCTCGGGGCGGGCGTCACCGCCCTCTTCCTCCTCCTGATCGCCGCGATAGCCTTTTCGGGTCTTGGGCTCGACGTCCTGCTGACCGCTCTCCTCTACTGGGTTCTGATCAACGGGGTTTTGTGTGCTGTGTTCACCCTGGTTGCCGGCGGGCATCCTCTCTCGGCCGCCACGGCGTTTGCGGTCTCCTGGATGACATCGCTCAACCCGCTGCTTGCGGCGGGATGGTTTGCCGCCATCGTCGAGGCGAAGATCAGGAAGCCTGCTGCGGGAGAATTCCGGCAAATCATTGAGGCGGAGACTCTCACAGAGATGCGGCGGATTCCGCTCTTTAGAGTGGTGCTGGTTGCAGCCCTCGCGAACGTCGGGAGCACGCTCGGTACAATCCTCTACTTCCTCTTCATCTTCCCGGTTCTCGGAATCGACCCGACTGTGGTCATCGTCGAGGGCTTCTCGAACATGGTAGAGACGATACAGGGCCTCTTCTAGGTCGGCCTTTTTGCCGCCCCCTTCCTTACTCCATTTCCCCAAGGTATTTAGGCCTGGAGTGCCCACCATCGTTGCATGAGTCCGATTGGTGGAACGGTTAATCTCGGTGTCACCGTGATACGGAGCAGGCACAGCGTTCGGAAGTACAAGGACAGTCCGATCGAGGAGAAAACCATCAAAGACGCCCTCGACTGCGCACGGCTTGCCCCGACCGCACGAAACGAGCAGCCCTGGCTTTTCGGGACAATCCAGAGCCGCGATACGCTGCAGGCGATTGCCGATCTCGCCGAGAACGCCAGGTTCATCGCCGATGCCCCCATCTGTTTCGCCGTCTTCGGGAAGAGGGATGCGAAGTACTACCTCGAAGACTGCTGTGCGGCGACGATGCAGCTCCTCCTCGCGCTCCAGGCGTGGGGTGTCGGGTCCTGCTGGGTTGCGGGGGAGAAGAAGGATTATGCCGAGGATGTCCGGAAACTCCTCAATGTCCCGGAGGAATACACACTTGTATCTCTCGTGCCCGCGGGATACCCCGAGGAGATCCAGATCGCGAAGAAGAAGATCCTCGACGAGGTCACGTTCTTCGAGCGTTACGAGGAAGAGTAGGCTGGTATAAGAGATATTACTTTTTTGCTCCGTTTGAGGCGTCCAGGCGGTACCAGATGGCTCTCTCACCCGTCGCTCTGCTTGGCCGGGCAGTAGGGGCAGAGGGCGTTCTCGACGTCGTCGGCTTTCTCCCTGACCGGGCAGAGGTATTCCCCGTTCCTGGCCTCGACCTCGAATCCGCCGGGAAACGGCGTGCCCACGGGGTGAGCGGGGCGGTCGAGGACGAAGATGTTGAAGGCGGCAAGGAGGAAGTAGAGGAGTTCGAGGTGCCGCTCCCCTTCGTCTCCGCGAAGGCATGTCTTCTCGACCATATCGCAGAAGTCCTGGTATTCGCCCGGGAGCGGCCTCTCCCCGTCTCCCGGATCTCCCCGGCGGGCGGCGACGATGAGGGTGTGATGCGTCGTAAAGATCTGCTCCATCACGCTCGGGTAGAGGCGTCGCCGGTATCCGGCGGGAACGGACCGGAGGTCGCGCTCCACCCTCCCCCGCATCTCCTGGAGGTCGAAGAGCGAGTAGCCGGACACCTCACGGTAGAGGATCTTTGCGAGTTCTCTCTGGCTCCCTGCTGACCGCAGGCGGGCGCAGACCCGCCGGACATCGCTCTTCGTGATCATCGCATCACGCAGATATGATTTGTACCTCCAGATGCATCAGTCCTTCCGTTACGCGCGAAAATAGAAAAATTTATATTGGTAAGAAGGAAACTTCCTTCCGATGAATGGCGAGAACACGTTGTGGGTGAGCCGGGAGGCCGGGGCATGATCGACTCCGGCGCTACGGCGTTTATCCTGGTCTGTACGGCACTGGTCATGCTGATGACCCCGGGAGTGGGGCTCTTCTACGGAGGGCTCGTGCGCCGGAAGAACTTCATCTCGATGATCGCACTCTCGTTCATCGCATTTGCCCTTGTCAGCATCCAGTGGGTCGTCTGCGGCTACAGCCTCTCCTTCGGCGCCGACATCAACGGGCTGATCGGGGGTCTGGAGTACGCCTTCCTGCAGGGTGTCGGGATGGACGGCGACGGCATCCCGGACCTGCTCTTTATGGCCTTCCAGATGGTCTTTGCGGGTCTCACGCTTGCAATCGTGACGTCCGGGGTTGCGGAACGGATAAAGATCAGTTCGTTCGTCGTCTTCGGTCTGCTCTGGACGACGCTGGTCTACGACCCGCTTGCCCACTGGGCCTGGGGCGGCGGATGGGCGGCTCAGTTCGGTGCGCTCGACTTCGCCGGCGGTACGGTCGTTCACATCAGCTCCGGCTTCTCTGCGCTCGCGCTTGCGCTCGTCATCGGGAAGCGTCTCGGGTTCGGCGGCCACGGCATGGAGCCGAACAACATCCCGATGGTTCTCCTCGGCGGGGCGCTCCTCTGGTTCGGGTGGTTCGGGTTCAATGCCGGGAGCGCTCTTGCCGCGGACGGCCTTGCGGCGAACGCGTTCGTCGCGACGAACATCGCCGCCGCTGCCGGGGCACTTGCCTGGCTCTGTGCCGCCTGGGTTCGCGGCAGACCCGGATCGGTCGGGATCATCAGCGGGGCGATTGCCGGGCTCGTCGCCATCACTCCGGCGGCCGGGTTCGTCACGCCCATGGCTGCGATTCCCATCGGGGCCGCTGCCGGTCTGGTCTGCTACGGCGCTCTGCTCTTCCGGGTTCGTGAGGGACTCGACGAGAGCCTCGATGCGTGGGCGATCCACGGCATGGGAGGCATCTTCGGCGCCCTCGCAACCGGAGTCTTTGCGGTCGCGGCTATCGGCGGCGTGGACGGTCTGCTGTATGGAAATCCGGCCCAGTTCCTCATCCAGATGCTGGATGTGGCCGTGGTCGTGGCCTACTCGTTCGGCGTGACCTACGTCATCGCAAAGGTCGTCGATCTGGCGATGGGGCTGCGCGTCACCGAGGAGGAAGAGTATGTCGGACTGGACATCGCCCAGCATGGCGAGTCCGTGCGGGTGTGAGGTGGTGTGAATGAAGATGGTTACCGCAGTCATCAGGCCCGAGATGTTCGATGCCGTGAGGGCGGCGCTCGAGGCCGACGGCATCTACGGGATGACCGTGAGCGAGGTGATGGGGCGGGGGGCGCAGAAGGGTATCGCCCTCCGGTTCAGGGGAAAGACGGTGCCGGTCGAGCTCATCCCGAAGGTGAAGATCGATATGGTCGTCAGGGACGGCGATGTCGAGAGGATCGTCGGGATCGTCCGGGCGAACGGCCGGACCGGCAAGCCGGGCGACGGGAGGATCTTCGTCCTGCCGGTCGAGAGCATCTGCCGGGTGCGGACGGATCTGGAGGATCCGGAGGAATTATAACTTTTTTTGGGCTGGTTCGGGGGGGCTTTGCCCGGGGGTGGTTAGTGGCATAGAATGTTTAAGATCAGGACGTTCCGCCTGCTGTCACATGTGAGCGTAGCATCACAATTATGGGCTGGAGACAGGGGAGGGGGGATGCTCCCCCCTCCCCGTCAGCCCCACCCCCAAGGGCGATATCCCCTTGAAATCCGTGCATTGGGCAGGCGATACTCCGAAGAACGGCATATGGAGATCTAACGGGTCGAAAGATAGGAGTACAAACGCTGCCAGATGCGAGTGGCGACAGCCAAAATGCGAAAAAAGCGAGGGAAAAGTCCCGGTGCAGTGGACCGTGGGGATATCGCCATGACTGCCCCCGCCCCCGGGGCGGGGAACGACTGCTGGAACGGCAGGAGTTTGAGCACCGAAGGTGCGTAGCCCCACGGTCCACTGCACTGGGATCTCTCCTCATTTGTAGGTTTTACTTGGCAAGACCCACAATCACTGGTGTTTTCCGCCTACCGCGGCTTGCCCTCGCCCGGGTTTGTGCCTCCAAAACCCTCTTCTGTAGCGCCGTCATTTCCCAAAATGCGGCAGAACCTCCTTCGCGTAAAACTCCATGAACTCCCGCTGCTGCTGCCCGATCTGGTGGATGCAGACGTGGTTGAACCCCTTCCCGATGCTCTCCTCGATCTTCTTGATATGCGCCTCCGGGTCTGGGCCGCAGACGACGTGCTCCGCCACGTCCTCCGGCGTCACCATCTTTGCCGCCTGCTCGTAGTGGGTCGGCGTGGGGAGGAGCCGGTTGAGTTCTCCCGTGTTTGCGGGGATCGGCCACTGCTCGTAGGCCGTCCTCTGCCCTTCCTCCTCGGTCTGGGCCCAGCAGACCGAGTTCTCGATGTATGCCGGTTTATCGGCGCCCCCGGAGTCGCGGAAGATGATGAGGTTCTCCTCGGCGTTGCTGCCCGGGTTGATGAACCCGTCGCCGACCCGCGCGGCCAGGGACGCGCTGATCGGACCTTCCGACGCGATGTAGATCGGAGGGAGCTCCTCCGGAAGCGAGAAGACCTGCGCGTTCTCGAGCGTGTAGAAGGCGCCGTAATAGTCCTGCATCCCGCCCTTCCAGAGCACCCGGATCACCTCCACCGCCTCCTCGAGCATCTCGATCCTGACCGGCGCTGGGGGCCAGCGGTCACCGAAGACGTGCTCGTTGAGGTTCTCTCCCGACCCGAGGCCGAGGGCAAACCGTCCCGGCATCATCATGGCGGCGGTTGCGGCGGCCTGGGCGATGATGCCGGGGTGAATCCGTATCGTCGGGCAGGTGACGCCCGTCACCAGCCGGAGATCCGCCGTCACCTGCGAGATGCCGCCGATGACGCCCCAGACAAACGGGCTCTGCCCCTGCCTGCTCGTCCAGGGGTGGTAATGATCCGATATCATGGCAAACGCAAACCCGGCATCTTCCGCCTGGCGGCCGTTGCAGACCAGATCAAGCGGACCGTGCTCCTCACAAGCCAGTTTATAACCGATCTCGACCATCCGTCATCACATCCGTGCCGGCGCCCCCCTCAAGCATCTCACGGCATATAGGTTTCCCCGGCCCGGCACCAGATAAATAGAACCCTCGCCATACTGTACTGCATGGCAACACCCACTCTCCAGGTGGCGCTCGATCTCCTCGAGCTTGATCGTGCGGTTGAGATCGCAGATGAGGCGGTCCGCGGCGGTGCGGACTGGATTGAGGTCGGGACACCCCTGATCAAGAGCGAGGGGATGCAGGCCGTGCGGACGCTCCGGGAACGCTTCCCCGGCCACGAGATCGTCGCGGATATGAAGATCGCGGATACCGGGGCGGTCGAGGTGGAGATGGCGGCGAAGTCCGGCGCCGGTGTTGTCTGCATCCTCGCCGACGCCGACGATACCGTGATCGTCGAGGCGGTGCGCTCCGCCCGCAAGTACGGCGTCCGGCTCATGGCCGACCTCATCAACGTCGGCGATCCTGTCTCCCGATCGCGGGAACTTGCCGCGCTCGGTGTCGACTACATCAACGCCCACGTCGGCATCGACCAGCAGATGATCGGCAGGTCGTCGCTCGACCTCCTCCGCCGCCTTGCCGGGGAGGTGGGCACGCCCGTCGCCGTCGCGGGCGGGCTTGATGCAGAGACCGCGTCCGAGGCGGTCGCCGCCGGTGCTTCGATCGTCATTGTTGGTGGAAACATCGTCAAGGCCGCCGACGTGACCGGGGCGGCGCGGCGGGTCCGGGAGGCCATCGACCGGCCCGAGATCCGGCCGCGGGAGGAGGAGAGCCGGGATGCCGCGATCCGCCGCCTCTTCGAAGGGGTCTCCGCACCGAACGTCACTGACGCCATGCACCGGAAAGGAGCGATGGCGGGCATCGTCTCCATCTGCGGCCGGGTCAAGGCGGTTGGCCCGGCGGTGACCGTCAGGACCGTCGCCGGAGACTGGGCAAAACCCGTCGAGGCGATCGACGTCGCCGGGCCGGGAGACGTTCTCGTCATCAGCAATGACGGAAAGACGGACGTCGCCCCCTGGGGAGAACTCGCCACACATTCCGCGAAGAACCGGGGGGTTGCCGGTGTCGTGATCGACGGAGCGGTGCGGGATGTCGACGATATCCGGGAGATGAAGTTCCCGCTCTTCGCCACGGCGACCGTCCCGAACGCCGGAGACCCGAAGGGTCTTGGAGAGATCAACACCGAGATCGTCTGTTGCGGACAGGAGGTGCGGCCGGGTGACTGGATCGTCGCCGACGAGAGCGGTGTCGTGGTGGTCCCGCGGGAGCGGGCCTACGAGATCGCACGCCGGGCGATGGAGGTCAGGAAGAACGAGGAGCGGATCCGCGAAGAGATCCGGCGCGGCCGGACGCTCTCGGAGGTCTCCGAACTCCTGAAATGGGAGAAGCGGCACTGATCTGCGGCGGGCACCGCTTTTATCTCTGTTTGCGACAGAATACCTGATCACCGGCACCGGGGAGGAACGGTAGCGTGATGCAGGATATCAGGGAGACAGTCTTTGAGGTTCTTCGGGCAGTCCTCCCCATAATCCTCGTCATCACCATCTTCAAGATCGCCCTCCTCCGGGTTCCGCCGTCCGATCTCCTCCTCTTTCTGCTCGGAAGCGGTATGGTCATCCTCGGGATCGCACTCTTTCTCTCCGGTGTGAAGGCGGGCCTCCTGCCCGTCGGCGAGGCGATAGGCTCGGAACTGCCCGCCCGGGGCTCGCTCCTGCTGGTCGTCGCAGGCTCGTTCCTCTTTGGGTTCCTGACGATCGTGGCGGAGCCGAACCTCCGTGTCCTCACCGAGATGCTTGATGCCGTGCCCGGAGCCGGTATCCCCTCGGGCCCCCTGCTCCTCGCGATCGCGGTCAGTGTGGGGTTCGTCATCACCGTCGCAGTCCTCCGGATCATCTTCGGGTTTCCTCTCGCGTATCTCTTCGTTGTGGGGTACGGCGCAATCCTCCTCCTTGCGCCGTTCTCATCGCCTGAGTTTCTCGCGGTCGCTGTTGATGCGGGAGGGATTACCACCGGGCTCCTGACGATCCCGATCATCCTGGCGCTTGGAACCGGCGTCAGTGCGGTTCTTGCCGGACGTTCGGCCCTCACAGACGGGTTCGGGTTGATCGGGCTCGCCTCGATCGCCCCCATCCTTGGTGTCATGGTAATGGGGTTGGTCTACGCATGATCGCAGCGGCGT
This sequence comes from Methanoculleus nereidis, assembly GCF_032944295.1. Lineage (NCBI taxonomy): Archaea > Methanobacteriati > Methanobacteriota > Methanomicrobia > Methanomicrobiales > Methanomicrobiaceae > Methanoculleus > Methanoculleus nereidis. Next base: position 66,638 of record NZ_JABFFQ010000007.1, on the reverse strand, counting down.
TTCTCGCCGGGATCGACCTGGTTGCCCTCGAGGTTGTCCAGGCACTCCTTCCCTTGGTCATCTTCTTTTCGGTTTTCCAGGTGCTCTACCTGAAACTTCCGCGAGTCTACGTCGTGAACCTCGCCAAAGGCATCCTGCTCGCGTCCCTCGGCATGGTTCTCTTTCTCCAGGGCGTCAACGTCGCGTTTCTCCCGGCGGGCAGGGAGATCGGTGAGGCCGTAGCCGCGTTCGACCAGCGGTGGCTGCTCATCCCGTTTGGGTTCTTCCTCGGATTCCTTGCAACCTATGCGGAGCCCGCGGTCAGAGTTCTCGGCTATCAGGTCGAGGAATCGTCGAGCGGGTACATCAAGGAATCGCTGATCCTCTATACCCTCTCTCTTGCGGTCGCCGTCTCCGTATCGCTCGGTATGGCCCGCCTTGTTTATGGTATCCCGCTACTGTGGCTCCTTATCCCCGGCTACCTCCTGGTCATCGTCCTTCTTCTCTTCACCGATAAGGAGTTTGTCGGGATAGCGTTCGACTCAGGGAGTGTCGCCACCGGCCCGATGGCGGTCACCTTCCTCCTCTCCCTCGCCGTCGGGGTTGCGGCGGGGATCGAGGGCCGCAACCCCGTCGTGGACGGGTTCGGGCTGATCGCGCTGATTGCGCTTGCACCCATCCTCTCGGTGCTGATGCTCGGCATCCTCTACCGGAGAACACGAGGTGAAGAAACATGAGTAACAATTGCGATAACGAATTGATCGTCACGATTGTAAAACGGGGCTGGTCCGAGCCGGTGCTCGCGGCAGCCCGCGGTGCCGGGGCCGAGGGAGGGACCATCCTCCTTGGCCGCGGGACCGGTATTCATGAGGTAAAGACGCTTCTCGGGATCGCCATCGAGCCTGAGAAAGAGATCATCTTGACGGTCGTCACCGCTGACCGGACGGATGCGGTGCTCGAGGCGATCGTCGCCGCCGCAGAACTGGACCAGCCGGGGATGGGCCTTGCGTTTGTCCTCCCGATCAGGTGTGTCACGGGCAGGGTTCATATGTTCCGCCAGGACGAGGCCGAGGGTCCGGGAGCGCCCCGGGCCCCTATGTGATCCGGGTTACTGCGAGAGGGATGCCTTGAGGAGTTCCCCGCCGCGGCCGAGGATCTGCCGGACGGCGTCCTCGACCTGGTCCACGCGCAGGATCAGGACGGCCGCATCTTTTCCCGAGTAGGCGTAGGCATACTCTATGTTAATCCCGGCATCCCCGAGGATCGATGCGATATCCGAGAGGCCGCCGGGCTCGTCGCGCATCTTTACGCCGATGACGTCGGTGAACGAGACGCGGAACCCGAGATCGGTCAGTGTCCGGTATGCATCGTCCGGCCGGTCGACGAGCGCACGGACGACCCCGAACCCGTCCGCCTCGGCGATGCTGAACGCAAATATGTTAATTCCTGCATCACGCAACGCGCCGGCGATTGCCGCGAGGCGTCCCGGGCGGTTCTCCGAAAAGATCGAGATCTGTTTGACGATATACGATTTTTCCATTATAGTGACCTCCTATCAACAACCTTCTTAGACTTGCCCTCAAACCGCGGAAGAGTTCCCGGTTCGACCAGTTCGACGTCCACACTTACGTTCAGCGAACCCCGCAGGCGATGCTCCACCGCCCTCTTGATCACCATGAGATCGGTGATCTTGTCGGAAAACGCCTCCTCGCTCACCTCCACCCGCACAAGCATGGAGTCGAGCGCGCCTTTACGGTCGACGACGATCTGGAAATGCCTGCCGACCTCGGGGATCTCGAGCAGCGCGTGCTCCACCTGCGAGGGGAAGACGTTGATGCCCCGGACGATCAGCATGTCGTCCACCCTCCCGCGAATCCGGCCGATGCGTGGATGGGTCCGGCCGCAGGGGCAGACACCTTCCTCGATGGCGGTGAGGTCCCCGATACGGTACCGGACCATGGGGAGTGCCTCTTTCTGCAGCATGGTAACGGTCAGCTCGCCCTGTTCGCCGGTCGGGAGCACCTCGCCGGTCGCGGGGTCCACAATCTCCACGAGCGCGAGGTCGCCCCAGATATGGATCCCCTGCTGCTCGGTGCACTCGGTGAACATCGGGCCGGAGAGTTCGCTTGTGCCGTATATGTCGTAGGCGCGGATCCCGAGCCAGTCCTCGATCCTGCCCCGCATCTGCTCCGACCAGGGCTCGGCGCCGAGGAAGCCCATGCGAAGGTCGGTGTCGTTCTTGATCGAGACGCCCATCTTCTCCGCCACCTCGCCCATGTGGAGGAGGTAGGAGGGGGTGCAGGCGATGGCGGTGACGCGGAGATCCTGCATGAGTTCGATCTGCCGCTCGGTGTTTCCGACGCTTGTCGGAAGGACGGTCGCGCCGACACGCTCGGCGCCATAGTGGGCACCGAGGCCACCGGTGAAGAGGCCGTAGCCGTAACTCACCTGCATCACGTCGCCCCGCCCGAGGCCGCAGGAGGAGAACGCCCGTGCCAGGGACTCGCTCCAGTTCTCGATATCGCGCTCTGTGTACCCAACGACCGTCGGTTTTCCCGTCGTCCCGGATGAGACGTGGTACCTGACCAGTTCGTTCTGTTCTGCGGAGAAGATCCTGTCCGGGTAGCCGTCCCTCAGGTCGCTCTTGTACATGAACGGGAGTTTCGCGACATCCTCAAGCGTCCTGATATCGTCGGGGTGAACCTGCTGCTCCTTCATCCGGCGCCGGTAGAAGTCGTTGAAGCTGTAGAGCCGGTATACCAGGGATTTGACGAGCTTGAACTGGAGCCGCCGCAACTCGTCGAGCGGCATCCCCTCCGTCCTTGGGTTCCAGGGCGCCATCAGATTGCCCCCCGCCGGTCGATCACCCGTTTTGCTTTCCCCTCGAACCGGGGCAGCGACCCCGGTTCCACCAGTTTCACCGCCGTCCGGAGGCCGAGCGTATTGTGAAGCTCGCCGGTGATATTCTTCTGCATGCGAGCGAGATCCTGGAGTTCACCGGAGAACCCGGCTCTGCTCATCTCTACCTCGATAGTCATTTCATCAAGATGTTTGACGCGATCAATATATACGATAAACTGCTCCCCGACCTCAGGGAGGGCCCGCAGCACGTGCTCGATCTGGGATGGGAAGACGTTGATCCCCCGGATGACCAGCATATCGTCGCTCCGGCCCGTGATCCGCTCGATCTTCTGCCCGCGCCCGCAGGCGCACCCGTCCTCCATCAGCCGGGTCACATCGCCGGTGCGGTAGCGGATGAGCGGCAGGGCCTCCTTGACGAGCGGCGTGATGACGAGTTCGCCCCGCTCTCCGGGTGCGAGCCTCTCCCCTGTCTCAGGGTCGATGATCTCCACAAGGTAACTGTCGTGCCAGATATGGAGTCCGTCCCTCTCCGGGCACTCGAACGCCACCCCCGGCCCGTACATCTCCGAGAGCCCGTAACTGTCGTAGGCCTTCACTCCGAGACGCCGTTCGAGTTCTGCCCGCATGCTCTCCGACCAGGGTTCGGCCCCGAATATCCCCGTTTTCAGGGTGTCGAGCGTCTTTCCCATCGACTCGGCCACCTCGGCGAGGTGGAGGGCGTAGCTTGGCGTGCAGTGGATGGCGGTTACCCCGAAGTCCTCGATCATCTCGATCTGGCGGCGGGTGTTTCCGGTCGCGCTCGGGATCACGGTCGCCCCGATCTTCTCGGCGCCGTAGTGGAACCCGAGCCCCCCCGTGAATAAGCCGTAGTTAACTGCGTTCTGAAAGACGTCGTCCTCCCCAAGGCCGATCATCGTCATGTTCCGCGCGATCAACTCCGACCAGTTCTCCAGATCCTGCCGGGTGTAGCCGACGACGGTCGGCTTCCCTGTCGTGCCGGAGGTGGTGTGGATCCGGACAATCTCTTTTAAGGAGGTCGCTAAGAGGCCGAACGGGTATCCGGCCTGGAGTTCCTTCTTGTTAGTAAAGGGAAGTTTCTCAATGTCGTCGAGTGTCCTGACGTCGTCCGGCGAGACACCTGCTTCTTTCAGCTTTCTCTGGTATAGCCCTACGTTCTGTGCCTGATGCAGCGACCATTTCAGCCGCTTTAGTTGAAGATCCGCGAGTTCATTCGGTCGGATCGTTTCCATTGCTCTATTCCAGAACATGATACCCCATCGTGTTTCGGCAGCCGGAGAAGATGATGTCCCCGGCCGCATACTGCCCGGCATCTGTTATCCGGTACTCCCGGCGGCCGTTCGATGGCCCGCTGGAGCCACGCCGCCGGGCTGCTCTACCTTTATATGAGCAGCCGGTGCCAAAAAAGGTTTGTCAAAGGGTGGCGTGGTACGTCATGGCAGCATCCGGTTTTTACTCGATTGGAGTGGGCCATCCTGCCCGCCTCTCATGGAACGCAGTCAGAACGAAGTCCACGAACATTCGCGCTTCGTCCGGGTAGGGTGCATTACGGGGCATGGTGATGGCATAGACAATCGGCTGTCCTATCCGCTCGCTCCCAATAGACCGGAATCGCTGGAATCCAAGGGTCACGTGCACCTTCTGGTAATCGTCGGCGAGCTCAGCGGAGCCGAGGTTTATCTCGGGGGGGAGATCAATCCAGCGGAGCCCATGCTCCTCAGCGACGCTCCGGTATTCGAAGGCATAGTCGATCCCTCCGGCATCGAGGAGCGAGAGGAGGTAAATGCTCCCGTCCCGGATGACAACCTTCTCGTCTGCGGGCCTTATCCGTTCCGGCAGGGTGATCGTCGTTATCCCGTCCGCGTGGGTGGGGGTAAGCGGTGGGTCGAAGGCGTTCCCGATGATGGTTTCAAAGAGCCCGGGCTCACCGTAATGCTCCTCGGCAAGCGCCGTAACCATGAGCGCGCGGTAACCGCAGGCATCGAGCATGGGGTTTGAGAACCCTACCCGCACGTCCGGGCGAGCCAGAACCCGATACCAGTTCTCCGATGTTATCTCCTCTGCCCCGGTGCTCTGGTCGGTGTAGGCGATCACGATCTCGTTTCCGGCGAAGGGGGCATACCAGTCGGTATAATTCTCCCCCCCCTCGGTCATCGGGATGTACATCATATCGGGGATCAGCGAGGCGTCTGCGACCGCGACGACATCGATATCCCGCCTGAGGTCTGTCACCTGCCGAACTGCCTGGATGCTCCCATGCCCTTCGATCCGAACATCGATATCCGGGTGCTGATTTTCGAATGCGGCCTCTATCTCCTCGAGCGGGTGCAGAAGGCTCCCTGCCGGGATCACCGTGAGGACGGTGCGCTCCGGCTCGGTGTCAGTGCAGCCTGCGGCTGCCGCCAGGACGGCGAGAGCGATGAACGCGAGCGTCACTGCCGGCCGGATCATCTTCTATGGACCTCTATCCTATCGACCCACTTCACCCAGGAGCTACCTTCGGTGATGACGTCTGGAGTCTCGGCGATGACGACGAGGCGTAGCGGTCCACCCTCTTCATATGCCAGAGGTTCTCCATCCTGGTCGTAAGCCAGAATCACCTTGAGCGGCGGTGCGGGAATCTCCCGGAGATTCTCATCAAAGGTGAAGAACTCCTCTCCTTGTAACTGAGCCGTATCAAAGACCCAGAGGTAGCCGTCTTCCGCGGAGACGTAGATCAGGTCCTCTGCACCTGCTCCTCCCGCCATCTCAACGAGATCGGCGAGAAGCACACCGCGATAGGTGTTGGGGCCGTACTTGATCCCGACCGTCGAGACCGAGTAGCCGTAGCCTTCGACGGCAGGCAACGCCCTGATCTCGGCGAATGTGAGAACGGTCTCCTGATCTCCGGCAAGCGTCAGGTTCCAGTCCGGAGCGTCGGCATCTTCTGCCGTGCCAAGGCATCCACATGCGAGGGCTACGGCGCCAAGCAGCATCACGGCAAAAAGGGTCGGGGGGAGCCGGCGTACCGGGATCATGCTCCTCTCCGGGCACGGAGCGCTGCCGCTCCGAGGGCCGCGGCAAACGTTGCCACGAGCGAGAATGGAGACTCTACCGGCGCGGTCGTCGCCCCTGTTTCCGTGCCGTCGAGGGATCCTGCGAGGGCCCCCCGATCTCCGTGGTATCCGCCGGTGTAGACCCGGACTTCATCGATCCACTTCACCGTGAGGCCGCCGGTGGAAGGGTAGAGGTCGTAGAAGTGCTGTGCAGATTCCGGGAGCGTCTCGTGCATGTCCCAGTTCCCGTAGATGTGGAGGCCTTCCGCGTTGGTCGAGTCGTCGGCGAAGAAGACGAGGCGCATTCCGGTGTAGTAGTCGGGGACGTAACCGCATCCCTGCCGCTCGCCTGCTCCCGTCTCGGCACCGTTGTACCAGCAGACACCCATGGGGCCCTGGCGGGGATCGGGCTCGTAGACATTCTGGTAGGCAAACTCGACGTGGTAGCCGTCGGCCGCCCGGACCATGATCTCGTCCCCGGGTTCGGCGCCGCCGACCAGTTCAGCGAGATCACGGATATCCGTCCCTTTTACGGCTCCCCTGTCCTTGAAGTTTGTTGTTTCGTTGGGATCCCATTTGTCCCCCTCAAAGACCGGTCCCTGATGGTAGTAGTGTGTCACCCCATCCCCGAGGATCGGGAAGTGTGCTTCCATCCAGCGATAGTCAACTGTCGTCTCATTAAGGATCGTCTCTCCGTCTGCTGCAATCTTTACGACGTGCAGTTCGGTTGTCGGTGCCGCCGAGGCGGCACATGCCAGCATGCTCACGCAGAGGAGCGCAAGCAGAATTCGTGTCATGTTTGTATGCATAACTATCATCTCCATAATTCCGATAATCCGGGTATACGGTGGAGGGATGCCAGCACGTTCCACCACTCGCCGGATGTGGGTGCTGGAAGGCGGACGGTGTCGATGACGGTCCCTGCCGGGTACATCGTCACCTCACCGTCCTCTGTGATCTCCGCAACCGGCACCATCTCCATAACAATCGATTCCGGGCTCACGGTGGCCCGGAGATAGCCGAGGGTCTGCTCGCGGCCCGCCTGGTGCCCTTCAAGCTTCTCCTCAGCGAGGGGGTAGAATGGTGCGCCGCCGCACCCGATGATGAAGTACTCTGTTCCGTCCACCCGGTAGCGCTCGTAGGCATGGGTGTGTGCGCTAACGACGGCGTCGACGTTGTTTTGGGATAGGATGCCGCACCACTCGGCCCGGATCGCCTGATCCCCTCCGGGGCGTTTCCGGTCGGAGCTGAACGGCGGGTGGTGAAATGCCGCTATCTTCCAGGGGAGCGGGGATGCGAGGTCTTCTTCAAGCCATGCGGTCTGTGTGTCCATATCCGGCCACGCCCAATCGTTGCTGTCGAGAACGGTCACATGGAGGCTGCCGGCATCAAAAGAGTAGTAAGCGGGAAGGCTGAAGATGGCGGAGAACGCCTCCGCCGATCCTTCGTGGTTGCCCGCCACCGGCACCAGGGTCGTGTTCCGGAGCATCGGTCCTGCGACCGAGAAGAACTCGTCCCATTCCTCATCTCCGCAGACAAAATCGCCGGTATGGATTACGAAGAGGATATCCTCCTCTGCGGCTATCCTCTTTGCAACCAGACCATGCCGTTCGGCCTGGGCAAAGTAAGGTTTCTGCCCCCGGGTGTCGCCGTATATGATGCAGGTGAACGATTGCTCTCCGAATGTTCGAAATCTGTGGTCTTCCGTTGTTTCATCTCCGGTACTGATACGGTAGCGGTAGGTGGTCGCCGGGCTAAGGTTCGTGAGCAGGACATGATGCATGGCCTCCTCTGGGGAGGAGATACGGCCGACATCACCACTCTCACTGCCTTCGGGAGCGTACTCCACCCACCCTTCCACCGGGGAGGTCGTCTTCCAACTGACCACCGCTGATTCTTCCGTGGTGTTTGTGACGTACGGGCCCCATACGATGGCGGCTGATGCCGCCGGGGAGAGGAGCGCGAACAGCACCGCGATCGCCGCCATGACACGGGCTTTCCGGCACCGGTTCACGAGTTATCCTCCTTCAAGTTCACCAGGCACCGGGTTGTCTCCCCTGGCTTCACCAGCACATCTTCGATCGTTTTAGAGTCGTTCTCAGTGACGACCCGGACTTCGTAGGTACCGATACTCATCCCGGTGAAGGTATGCGGCGTCTTCTCCCCGGTGTATCGCCCGTAGAGGTAGATCCTGGCATCCGGGATCGTGCTTTCGACAAGGAGATCCCCGTCGATATACTCACGGAGCGTGCAGGTGACGGCACCGCCGGTTCTGGCCCCCTCGGGTATTGTGATCACATCTTCGGCAGTGATATACCCGGGTTTTGATACCAGGATACGGTGCTGACCGGGGGAGAGGCCTTCCACCCGACACGGAGTACATTTCCCGGTGGGGAACCCGTCGATGAAGACCGCGGCGTCTTCGGGGTTCGAGTTGATACTGATAGGAACGGTATCGGCATCCTCGGGTTCAATCCAGAATGTCCTGCCTGCTCCGATACCGTAAGGAATTGCGAATGAGTGATAGACTCCGTCCCGGGAGACGGTAACCCAGGACTTTGCCCCTTCGATCTCCGCATCATCCGGGATGGTGGCGGCAGGGAAGGACCCGCTCATCGTGAACTTCTCACCACGGCAGGTTTCCGAATCGATACGGATCGTCTTCTTATACGAGGGTGTCACACCGTCGAGATGGACCGGGGTGATCGTGTCCGGGTAGACCCAGGTCTGAACGGTCTCGAACTGGAAGCTGGAATCTTCGCCGCTCCGATCCGATTCGCTCTTCTCAACCCTGATGCTGTGCAGGCCTTCACGGAGACCGTAGACGATGCGGGGCGTCTGCCAGATCTGTCTCCGGTTGTCGACGACGATCGTCATACCCGGAGGGTGCGACGTAACATAGATTCCGCCTGAGTGGTTCTTTACGCTCCGGGTATCATCCGGCGTCGGTACGGGGACCATAGGGGTGCTGGTCAGCACGGGGGTTGCGGAATCTTCGCCCGGATCGGGGGTGCTCTCCGGCCCCGGCGTGGTTGGTAGGTCTTCCCCTGTCCCGAAGAACGGAAATATCCCGGTCAGGATGTTGAGAATTGTCGCGATGAATGCCTCTAGGGGATTCTTCTGTGCAGGCGTTGGGCGTGTGGCTGCGGTTCCGTCATTGCCAGTGGTGGTGTTCGTCTCAGTTTTTCCGCCTGATGGAGAGAGGATCACATCGATGGTACTGCGCTCAGCCTCCGCGACGGTGACAGTTCGGGTGATATTCCAGTAACCCGGCAGCACGAGTTCGATCGTATGCTCGCCGACCGGGACCGCCTGCAGGGTCGCATTGGTTCGGGACCCTGTATCCTTCCCGTCTAAGTAGATGCTCGCGTTCGTCGGGACCGAGAATACGGCGATCCTTCCGGTTTTGGTGGTGGCTTCACCTGTGGTGCTGTTTTCGAAGATCAGATCAAGAAGGGTGCACTCGGCCTTCTCGACAGTGACAGTTCGGGTGATATTCCAGTAACCCGGCAGCACGAGTTCGATCGTATGCTCGCCGGGGGGGACATCTTCCAGGGTTGCATCTGTCCTGAACTCCGTAGCGTTCCCGTCGAGGTAGATACTCGCGTTCATCGGGACCGAAGTGATGGCGATGCTCCCGTTCCTGGAGCCACCCCCCCCTCCATCACCACTGCTGCTACCGCCGCCGGATTCGGTTTCCGGAATCAGGTTGAACTCAACCTCGGCAACGGCGTTCGCCACAACGTTGACCCACTCCTCATCGGATGGGATGAACCCCTCTTTCTCGACCCTGACGGAATAACTCCCAAGCTCGATGCCGGAGAGGGTGCAGGGGGTCACGTCACCGGTCTCTTCGTCATCGATGAAGACAGCGGCCCCTGATGGTGTCGAGTTTACGTGAATGCTCCCGGTGGGCTCTTCGTCGCTGTAGATGATGACGTCGCTCACGTACTGCACGGAGAGACCGGTGGTTGTGGGGAGCCCCGGCTGGAAGAAATACCAGTAATCGGAATCGAAGCATTCGTGCATGTCCCAGACGCCGAATGCGTGGAGCCCATCGGGATTGGACGACGTATCCGCGAAGAAGACGAGACGCATCCCGCTATAGTAATCAGGGACATACCCTTCGTCGGCCTTATACCAGGTGATGACCATCGGCCCCTGCCGTGGTTCGGGTTCGTAGACGTTCCTGTACGGGAACTCTCTCGACATCCCGTCTGCCGCCCGGATCCTAACAGTCTCCCCTTCTCTCATCCCGCCGACAAGGTCGCAGATATCTGCAAGATCCGTTCCCTTCACCGCGCCCATGTCTTTTTCTATGACATTGACGTCCTCTTCGGGGTTCCAGGGGTCTCCCTCAAAGACCGGCCCCTGGTGGTAGTAGTGGGTTCTGCCGTCCCCCTGGACAGGCAGGTTCTGCTCCAGCCATGTGTAGTCGACCGTCGTCTCCTCGAGGACAGTAACGCCGTCGGCTGCATGCCTGACGACATGAAGTTCGGTTGTGGCTGCGGTTACAGGGGCTGCCAGTGCCAGAAGGATACAGAGCACGAGAATGATTGGGTGCGGGGCTGTGCCCCGCCGGTGCGTAACTACCATGCGTTGCTCCTTGCCATTCAAAAAAAGGTTACTTCCTCCTTACGAGGAGGAATGCCGCAAGTGCGACGACCAGCACGATGATGAGGGCCAGCGCCCAGGTCGGGAGTGCAGGGCCGGGTTCCCCGGCCGGTTCCCCGACTGGAGTCGGGGTTCCCTCTGCTCCCGCTGCCACCGTCTCCGGAACGGTCCATACCAGGGCGTAGATGCTGAAGTGCTCTACCTCTGCGGTGACCGTCCGCGTGGCGGGGTCCACTGTAGCGGCAATCTCCTGCCACTCCCCGCTCTCCGGGTTGTACCACATTACCGAGAGTTTCGCGCCGTCATCGATCTGCGCCCACTCTTCTACGGAGAGGGTATAGGTGAGGGCAGCCGGCGGGTCGAAGGTGGCGCCCGCAGGGCCGCATGAGAGTGCGATGGCAACCGTCGCTCCCGGCGGCGCCGGGGGAACCTCGGCCGGAGCGACCTCATTGCAGGTCACCTCACCGAGCGGGTTGCCGTCTCCGTCGCGAGCGACGGTGCCCTCCAGTATCGTCACGGCACCGGCCTTTCCTTCCGTCGTGACCGTCACCGACTCAATCACCACGCCGGCCGTTGACGTCGTGATGGGCGCGCTCTCGGTGAAGACTTTCGGGACTGCAGGAGCATCCGGGTCATAGGTTATCTCCGACCCGGGGTCTTTGGAGGATCCGCCCCCTCCGCCGCTGGGGCCGCCGCCACCGGGCGTGGAAGTGGGCGTGGGTGTGCTCTCCCCGGCAACGCTCAGGTCGAGGGCCGTCACCGCTCCGGGTGCGAAGGTCGCGGTCTCCTGTGCGGCTACGCCGTTGACGAGGAAGACGATCGTCTCTCCCGCCGGGTCTGCGGTTGCTGCAACGACCAGACGGTTACCGAGGCTTTCGTCGGGACTACCGTATTGTCCGGCATCCACTGTCTGGATTGAGCCGCAGGTTGTTTCCTCGATCGTCGCAGTGACCACGGTCCCGGCCGGTGCAGGAGATCCGCCGATTGTCACGCCTCCATAAAACACATGAGGCAAGACGGGGGGAGTGTCCCCGGCCGCCGCAACGCCGGCGACGAGGCCGAGGAGGAGAATCAGCACGATGCCGTCTCGTATCTTCACCCTACATCACCTTCAGGCGCCGATGGCAGCAAGCGTGTCTGCCCCGGTCATGTAGACCCAGTAGCCCTGCATCGGCTGCATCGTGCGCTCATCACCGTGGCGGTCGCTGGCGCCGCGGATGATCGATACCTCGTACTCCTGCGCCTCTGCATCGAAGCCAATCAGGGTAATCCAGTGGTCTCCGAGCGAGAGCAGGGTGTTTGCGGCGGACTCGGGAACGGTGTCCGTGAAGCCGATCGCGTTCCAGCCTTTGCCGAGATTCTTCGCGGGCGGGGTTTCGGGCTCCCCGGAGGCGAAGACCAACGGGACGGTACAGGCCTCGTTCGCGTAGACCCAGACCCCGTCGAGCGGCTGGAAGGAGTCGGTCGAGGCTACGTCCTCCCACTTCTGCTCCAACCCGTCGTAGATCAGGATCGAGTAGCCCGCGGTATCGACCGCGTCGAAGAAGACCGCGAACGTGTCGCTGCCGTCGGCAAGCCGCTTCGGGGTTGAGACGAAGTTCCAGCCCGCTTCAAGGGAGATCGTTGCGTCGCCCGTGGGCGGCTCCACAATGATGGGCACGCCGTCCAGGACGATCTCGTCGATGCTGCCGACCTTCTGCTTGTTGGAGGTCAGAGCGGAGCCGACGAGTTTCAGCGGCCAGGTTTTGCCGTCGTTGGGCAGCGGTGCGCCGTCAATCTCGTCCGCGACGACGATGTTGTTGTTCCGTGCGACGAACGAGCTGTTGAAGGTGGTGGAGAAGTCGTCATCAGTGCCTTTCGTGCCGTCCGGACCGTAATCGATGACGGTCACATTGTAGCCCGCGTCCGCGAGGTCGTCATTGAAGGGGTCCGTCCCGGCGTCGTGGCTGTTTGCGTCGTCGACCCAGCCGCAGAGGAGCCAGAGCGGCATCCCCGACCAGACCTGGTCCTGATCGTCGGTCCACGTCGCATCGTGTCCGGCCATGGCACAGGACTTGCCGGACTCAAAGAAGGACCGGGTGATGGTCGTGTCGATGGCGCCTGTCAGGGTGAGGTTCCAGTCCTCCCGCGGGGCCTGGTAGATCTCGATGGTCGCGATGTTTCTGGTGGAGACACCGGCTGCCGAGGGGTACTGGATGCCGCCGGACGAGTAGTAGTGCCAGTAGCCTTCGGCAAGGCATACCCGCATATCGTCGGCACCGAAGATGCCGTCGGGGGTGTTGTAGAAGAGGCGCGGGCCGTCGCTGTAACCGGGCGCGTAGCCCTGCCGCTCCGTCCACCAGGCGACGATAGCCTCTCCCTGCCGTTCTTGCGGAGCGTAGAGGTTGGTGTAATTAATTGTCGACTTGAAGCCATCGGACGCAACGAGTTTGATCTCGCCTCCTTCGGGGGCTCCACCTACGAGGTCGCAGAGGTCTCGGATAGAGGTTCCTTTCACGACCTCGTCGACCTTGCCGGGGTTGATGTCCTCAGCTGGGTTCCAGAGGTCGTTCGGGTCGAAGGTAGGTCCCTGGAACCTGAGCCGGACACCGTCCGGTGCGCCGTAAACATCCAGGTTCTCTTCCATCCATGTGGTAGTCTTCGTCGTCTCCTCGACGACGGTCACGCCGTCGGAGGCGTAGCGGACGATGCGGATGGATGGGGCTTCCGTCGGCTCCTGGAAGTCGACGAGCTGGATCTTCTGGACGTTCCCGACACTCTTGCTCCCGACTGCCCCCTCGCCGACCAGGCGGAGCGGGTAGGCGTCTCCGGTGATCGCCGTGTCGTTGACCTTGCTTGCGACGATGTAGTCGAGCTGACCCGCCATGATCTCCTGGCTGGTGAACTCCTTGCTGTAGGGGTTCTCCCCGCCGGAGGAGACGATCACGGTATAACCGATCTCGGCGAGTGCGGTGTTGAAGGCCCCGGAGCCGTGCATGACGTCGTCGTCAACCCAGCCGCAGAGGACTTTTAACGGGACACCGGTCCAGGTGCTGACCCCGTCATTGTAGGTCTTCGTGTGGTAGCCGCATGCCTCGAACTCTTCCTTTGTGATGAGGTCGCTGACCTTCGGCCCCCCGAGTGCGAGCGTCCACTCCGATTCAGTGCTTTCATCAGGCAGCCCCTCGAGGGTGATCGATGCGATATTGCCGATCTTCTGCTTGTTGGTCAGGGACGGGCCGACAAGTTTCAGCGGCCAGGTTTTACCGTCGTCCGTCAGTGGCGCGGCGTTCATTTTGTCCGCAACAAGGAAGGTGCCGTTCCGGGCGATATCGGCGCTGCTGAACGTGGCACTGAACCCGTCGCTCGCGCTCACCCGCACGGTGTAGCCCTCGGCCGCCCGTGTGTCGTTCAGCGTCCAGTGATCATCGGCCTCCATGTCGTCGACGACGGCCACCAGGTACCAGAGCGGTATGCCGGTCCAGACCTGTTCGTCACCGTCGGTATAACTCCCGCCGTGACATCCGACCCCATCCTCGAACTCAGCCTGTGTGAGTTTCCGGTTGAACGCGCCGGAAAGCGTGATCTCCCACTCGTCAGAGGGTTCGGAGAGGCCGATGAGTTCGATCTCGGCAATGCCGCCGATCTTCTGGCCGGCACTCACGTCGGGACCGATGAGCTGGAGCGGCCAGCAGGGTTTCTCCTTCTCGCCGATGGTCTCCGGGAGTTCGGTGCCGTTGAGGGTGTTCGCGACGATGATACCATCGTTCTCTGCGACGCTTGCGCTCTCGAAGTTGATCGAGTAGCCGTCGTCGGCGATGACTTTGATCGAGTAGCCCTGGGCGGCGAGGGCGTCGTTAAACGTCCAGTGGTCGCTGGTCTCGATGTCGTCGACTAAACCGACGAGGTACCACAGGGGCATGCCGCTCCATTCACCACCGTTCTCGTCGGTGTAGGTGGCTACGTGCCCGCAGTCTATCCCTTCCTCGAAGTATTCCTGGTCGACAGTCTCTGTCTGTGCACCGGTGAGCGTGATACTCCAGCCCGACGGGGGCGGTGTTACCGGCGATTCGTCCAGAGTCACTTCGATCAGAATCAGCACCTCTGCAATTTCCGGTGTCGGGTCGTTGCCGTAGCAGAAGACGACTTCATCGCCTTCGGCAAGCGCTACGACGTTGAGGCCGTCGGCGGAGTTGCTGTATCCGTCCTTGAGGGCGCCGTTGACGTAGCAGGCCCACTCGTTCTCGCCCTTTACGTACGGGTACTCTCCGATGTCGTCGAGCAGGAGGACTTCGTTGCTGTCTGCCACCCACTTCTTGTCGGTGACCTCGTAGGTGAAGTCCTCGAGTTCCGCTACCGCCTGGAGAGCTCCGAGCGGGGTCCGGTAGTCAACGGTGTAGGATTCTCCGGAGCTGGCCGTACATTCGAACGTGCCGGCCGTCAGTGCAACGGTGTCATCGAAGAGTATCACGGGATCCGCGGACTGGGCTCCGGTGAGTCCCATACCGGGCTCCTCCGTCGGTATCTCCGTCTCAGTCACTTCAGGGGTCACTGCGATAGTCACAGTGCTCTCCCCCGGGCTCACGTTCCCGTCAGGGAGCGTCGCCCCCGCTGCCGGCAATACCAGCAGCGAGCATACCATCAGTACAAACAGAGCGTACTGAACTGTTTTCCTCGTTGAAGTCATTACATCAACTCTTTTCGGTTCATACTCTTTCTCAGGACCCTGTCCGGGAAAGTAACGTTTTAGACTAGGTTATGGGCATGTAAAAACGTTACAGTTAATTAACCTGGTTAAGTTAACATTATTTGGTTTATCTGCGTCCGGTTCTTTCCCCGTACTTTCCTGACTGCCTGGTATCCGGAAGATCTCGCTGGATCCGGCGAATCGATGCATTAATCACCAAAAACCGCCCAATACTCCTTTCCAGAGTGATCGGATGGCAGCAACGGAATCATGGCTCCCCGTCTTCGGCTACGGGGGGCACATCAAGGCGACGACGCATGAAGTGGTCATCGTGCAGGGGAGCGCTACCCGGCGTTATCCTCTTCAGGCGGTGAGGCACCTCCTGATCGTCGGCGGCCATACCCTGCACACCTCGGCGGTGACAAATCTCCTCAAAGCCGGTGCTGTCATCACCTTCTTCGATATCGACGGCACGCCCGTTGGATATCTCTACCCCTACGGCTACCGGCCGGACGAGGCGGTGCGCTTCGCCCAGGAACGAGCCGCCCCCCACCGGTTCGCGCAGCCGCTCGCAACGGCCGGCCTCCAGTCGAGGCTCCTCCTCCTCGAAGAACTCTACGACCGCGCCGGGCAGGACATCTTCTACGCCGGAGAGCTCGATTTCCTCTACCAGGCCCGGGAGGAACTCTCGGTATCGGTCACCATGGAGGACCTCCGGAGGCTCTCCCGCCTGACGGCCGATATGTACTACGAGATCCTCTCCCGCGCGCTCCCGCCGGAACTCGGGTTCCGGCGCAGGACGAGCCGCCCGTACCTCGATCCCGTCAATGCCATGTTCTCGCTTGGATATGCGATGCTCTATGGCAACTGCTGCGTCGCGCTGATCGGCGCCCATCTCGACCCCGACCTCGGCATGCTCCATGAGGGGGCCGGGAGTTTCGTCCACGACCTCATCGAACCGCAGAAAGCGGTGATGGTGGATCGTGCCGTTATCAGGTTTGCCCGTGAAGAGATCGGAGACGGGGATTACGAATGCGGTGAAAAGAGATGCTACCTTGACGCAAACCTCTCGGCCCGGCTGGTCGCGGCGCTCCGCGACTCAATCGACCAGTCCCGCATCGACGCGCAGGTACGCATCCTGCGGGACGCGCTCCTTGCGAACGCCGAGTTTCATGTGCTGTACTGGTAACTGCCCCGCTGGATGGTAAACTCGGGGTAAGTGGCAGGAGAGATCTCCCGCTGGGTAAGGTCCCTGATGACGACCCGGGGGCACCCATAAAGCATGGAGACGAACTTTTCGAGGATAATAGGTTCGGCGGTTGCGGCGATGAGCACCCTTCCGTCAGGAAGGTTCATCGCCTCGCCGACGACGCCGAGGTTGGTGGCAATCCTTTTGATGCATGCGCGAAACCCGACGCCCTGCACCCGTCCTGCTATTCTAATCTCGATCGTCTTCACAACCAGTGCTCCTGGATGAGCCGCAGGGACATATCCAGTTCATCATAGACCTCGTCCCGGATCGCCGAGTCGCGAATGTTGAGGGCCTCGCTCACGGCCATGTCGAGGACTTCCCTTGAGCGGTCTTCGTAGCGCTCTGCATAGATCCGGCACGCCATATCACCGAGCACAAAAGCCCGCCGCGAAAGCGGCCTGATTATCCGCGCCTCTTCGAGCGCACAGAGCAGCATCCTGTCTGCAACCTCGTGCTGCCTTGCGTTCCTGGCGATGAGGTAGAGTTCGGTGTAGTAGGTCGCCCGTTTTGCCCGGTCGGGTGCCGCCCGTATCGCCCTATCAAGCGTGACCATGTCCTTTGTGGTGTAGTCGCCGCTCCGGATCTTGTCCCGGCAGTCCAGGATCCTGCCGTAGACCGTGTTCTTCCACGACTGGGGCATAGCCTGCTCGAGCTGGACCGCGAGATTGTATCGGATCCTATCGTCGTCGATGATGGAGACGATATCGGCAGCGCGCTCTCGGGCAGCCGGTTTCCCGCTCACCCGGTAGAACGAGAAGAGCATCCGGGCCATCCGCTGCTGCGTCATGGCGGTGATGAACGGGATCTGAATATACCCGGCCGTTCTTTCCATGCCGTCCAGCAATTCGTCGATCTCCTCTTCGTCTCCATAAGTCTCAGCGAACTGCGCCACGTCAAAGAGCATCGAGAGCCTGACATAGGGAGAGGGAATGCTTACGACGGTGTGGCACATGGCCGAGAGGATCTCCTTTCTCTGTGCAGGTTCACTGACCATGTCGAAGACCGCCGCCAGGGCATCGACGTACTCGACCGGATCCTCGATCTTGCCGACCTGCTCGATCGCCCAGTCGATATCCTTCTCCTGCTTGCTTACGGTGCTGAGGCTTCTTGCAGCGTAGATCAGGTTCTTCCTGACGAATCCCTCTCGCTCCTGCCCTACCAGATCGAGTATCCCCTGCGCCTCGGTAAGGTAGCCCCTGGCTGCGCTGTGGTCTATCCCGGCCATGAGTCCAGCAAGGTCGGAGAGCATGATCGCACGCACCGACGGATCAGAAATGGTGCCGATAGTCTCGTGGAGCCGCCGGATAATCGTCTCGGCCCGGTTTTCGTTACCGAGAGCCGAGTAG
The DNA here is from genome assembly GCF_032944295.1 of Methanoculleus nereidis. Lineage (NCBI taxonomy): Archaea > Methanobacteriati > Methanobacteriota > Methanomicrobia > Methanomicrobiales > Methanomicrobiaceae > Methanoculleus > Methanoculleus nereidis. The sequence continues at coordinate 48,866 of NZ_JABFFQ010000007.1, read as the reverse complement.
GCGCTCACGATCCGGTACATCCCGGAGTAGCGCGCATAGACGTCACCGGTATGCTCGAAGAGGCGGTACATCAGCTCGAGGACTGGTTGTGCCGCCGCTCCCCCCTCGATCCCCTCGAGCAGATACGCCGTCACCTCATAGGGGTCGGCCGAATCGAACTCTTTCGTGTAACTGGTGAAGAAGGTGAGGATCCTCTGGATCATAGCAGTCCGCTCGTAACTTCCCTCGATCTCCAGGGAAAAGAGCGTCATGGGAACCGCAAAGATCGGGCTTCTGTAAGCCTGTGTGTACTCAAGCATAATGTCGACGTAGCTTGCTATCTTGATCGAGATATCCTCTCGCGAAGTGTTAGCCTGAAGGAGGGCAAGCGCGATCTCGAACGGTTCCATCATGCCCTCGAAGATCCGGGCCTTCCCCCGGGAGAGCTGGTCTGCCGCCTGCAGGCTTCCGACCCGGACGTAGCCCTCGATGAGGGGGTCGGCCAGCTGCCGTTGCAGGGACGGGTCGCTGATCTGGGAGAGGATCTGAGTGGCCTCATCCAGCGCCCGGAGCGAGAGTTGCTCGATCCCGTACATGATCAGGCCCTGGATGACCTTGCCCATCGCAAAGAGGCAGTAGTCCCGCTCCAGCAGGGATGTGGAGAGAACCCGCATCCCATGGAGGAGGTCGAGATCCCCATCCTCGACGGCGAGCACGGCTGCCTGATCCACGATGCCGCCCATCGCTTCGGCCCGTGCCTGCTGGTCCATGATCTCGCAGGTGAGTCCGGTCGCGTTCCGGAGGAGATCCCGGTCTTTCCGGGCGACGCCGATCCGTGCCATCTCGACGGCGATGGTCGAGATTGCCTGTTCGCGTATACCCTGCTCCCCGATCTGGCTTACCAGGTCTACGAGAGCCGATGGGTCTTTCTGGCGGATGAACCCCCGGTCGATCAGGATGGTGTTGCATTCCAGAAGCAGGGGGTCCTGTGCGTGGTGCGACCCCGCAAGCTCCTTTATGGCTGGTATGTGCCTGACAACTTCGTCAAAGTCATACTCTTTGCAGAAGTCGGTCACCGCCTGGTGTACCAGCGAGTCGGCAATATCGGTATCCAGTGTAGCGAGGATGTTCTCACGGACGAGTCTGATCTCGTCGCGCCGGACACCCTCCTTGATCAGGCGGACACTGGTATCGAAAAATTGGGCGTTGATCCTCTGTGTACTGGCGCTGGCTTTTTTCATGACCTCGATCGCGTGATAGAAGTCGCCCATCCGGGAAAGCGCATCGGTGATCTGCCGGTAGAGCTGGGTTGCCTTCACTGCATCGCAGGACTCGTCGATCAGCGGCGTGATGTCGAGGAGTATTGTCGGGTTGCCGCTTTTTTCGACGACTGCAATCCCGGAGAGGACGATCTCCTCGATAGGGAGCTGGGTCTCGCCTGCGCCCCGGGCGTTGAACTCGAACGCCTTCTCGAGGAACCAGCGCTCCCCGCTCCGTTCTGCTTTCTTCAGGAGTTCAAGAACGAGGGTCTGGCCTGCCCACGGCTTCTCGTCGTCGATCCTGAGCAGTTTGGCATATACCTGTTTTTTGTCCCGCTGGCGGTCGAGGAGTTGTTCGATCAGGATCGCGAGGACTTCGGTGAGCCGCTCTTCGGGGATGTCGGGAAGGGAGTCTATGATCTGCTCGACGTCGGAGATATCCTTCTTCAGTGAGGATTTCCAGGCGGCGTCAACGATGTCGGCGATCGAGTTGGTGCGCCGGATCTTCTGGTTGATCTCGGTGGCGCTCGAAAGCCCGTTGATTACAAGATTGATGTCACCGGACTCGATGCCGGAACCGGCGATTGCCCGGGCCACATCAGCGTGGAGCTGGGACTGTCTTGATATATCGCCGATCTCAGGAAGCATCTGGAGAGCATATTGCATGATGTCGGCGTTGTGGTGTTTCTGACCGTACCTAATGAAGAGCGGGATGATCTCGGAGAGGATTGCTGAGCGGTATTTTCGGATGCTGATCTTATCGAAGGCCTCCCCTCCTTTTTCGATATAATGGATATCCCCGGTGTCGACCCCGGCCTGGACCAGATCGCGGGAGATCCCGGCGAGAATATCGGACTGATGGCTCTTACGGTCGAGTTTATCGACCAGAGTAAATATCACCGAGAACCATGCTTCGTCCCTGTTCTCACTATAGAGCGCGGCAGCGCGCCTTGCGAGGGTGAATACCTCTTCTTTGGTCGGCTCAACGAGCTGACTTAAAAGTTCGGGCTGCCCTTCGTCGAACGCCGCTTCAACCAGGGCGGCATTCATCTGCTCGTAAAGCGATTTCTTCTCCTTCCGTGTCTGGGTCTCCGATATGTCTGAAACAACCTTTTCAAGCTCACGCAGATCGCCAGACGAGATAGCGGAGTTTATCTTCTGTTTCATCTGCAGTTTTCCATTCATTTTGATCAGCGCTCTCCCGTGGGTACTGCATCATGCATATCCATTATCAGATATATAGATTGCCCCCCTTTCACAAGAATGTTTTTCAGTAGAATTCAGAGAGTTCCTCGGAAATATTGGGGATATGATGAATGGCAGGAGCCTCCGGGATACCCCGAATCGAATGCCTCATGAATGATTGATCCTGCCTGTGAGTGGTGCTCCTGATCCAGCCCGTCGCACTTCGAAGCCTGATTGCTTCTCATGTTCGCTACGCTCGCACTTCGCACCTAACGGTGCTCGAACTCCGCCTGCCCCCAGGCGGGGCACGCGTCGCTACTCGAAAACGCGAAGCGTCTTCTCATGCTCCGGCCCTTTGGCCCGTCGCAACTTGCATAATCTCCTGGTACATGGCGTTCGCGACGGCCGGGTCCTTTGCCTCGATCATGATCCTGATCATTGGTTCCGTGCCAGATGCCCGCACCAGGGCCCAGGCATTGTCTCTGACAATCTTGATGCCGTCGATCTTCTCGATGGTCTCTCCCGAGAATGCCTCTTCGACGGTGCGAACCAGCGCGGTCGGGTCACCGGTATGGTGCTTCTCCTTGATCAGGTGGTATGCAGGAAGATCATCGAGGATATCCGAGAGTTTTTTGCCGCTGTGGCTTGCGAGAACCGCCACCATCATGGCAGCGGTCATGCCCCCGTCCCGGCAGAACTGGTGGTCGGGATAGATCAGGCCGCCGTTCCCTTCACCCCCGAAGGAGACGTCCTGCTCCTTGGCTATCAGTTCGATCATCCTCCTTGCGACATAGATACTCCCTACGGGGGTATAGTCGACGGTGCAGCCATGTTTCTCTGCGATATCCCGGATCAGCCGGGATGTGGCGACCGGGGTGACGACAAGCCCGCCGGTGTTTCTAGCGCAGACGTAATCCTCAATCAGGCCGAACTCATAGTTCTCTTCTATATAGCGTCCTTTGGTGTCGACGAAGACCGCCCGGTCGGCATCGCCGTCGTGCGCCACCCCGAAGTCGGCGCCTGTGGCGAGGACCATCTCTGAGAGGGGCTGCAGCCCTTCGGGGGTTGGCTCGGGCATCCGGCCCGGGAAGGTGCCGTCAAGCCGTGCATTAATGGTGTGTACCCGGCAGCCCATCCGCGAGAGGATGCTTGGGGTGGTGAGCGACGCGGGGCCGGAACCGGGGTCGACGACGACGGTCATGCCTTCCCCGATGCCCGGCGGGAAGTAGTTTACGATGGCCTCGATGTACTCCTCGAGCCGGTCGGGTGCGGCGGCCTCCCTGCCGACGCAGTCCCAGAGGACGGTATCGAATTCCTCTGCAAAGAACCGGCCTTCGAGCCTGATGATCTCGGCATCAGACATCTCGGTGCCGTCGGCCTCGATGATCTTCACGCCGTTGTACTCGGGCGGGTTGTGGGATGCGGTGACCATCGCGCCGCCGGCAAACTTGTTGGTCTTCACGATATACTGCAGGGCCGGCGTGGGCAGGATTCCTACGTCTACCACGTCGCACCCGGTCATCAGGAGCCCGGCTTTGAGAGCGTGGGTCAGGGCCTCGCCGGATGTCCGCGTATCTCTGCCGACTACGATGGTGCCCTTCCTCATCGATCCGAGTGCGGCGCCGATCTTGAGGACGAGGGCCGGTGTCATCATCTCGCCGATCACGCCCCGCACGCCGTTCGTTCCAAACATCTGTTTTCCGTTACGCATCTTACGTCACTTCTCCACGTCGTGTAACTCCCGCTTGAGCCTGTCAATAGCGTTGCTGGCTGCAGAGAACGCCTCCTGCCTGTGTTCTGCAAGTATAGCAAGATAGGTTATATCTTCTCCGGCATAGAGCCGTCCTTTTCTGTGGTGGAACCGTGCGCCGATGATCCCCGGGACTGCCTCTATCTCACGCAGAATACTTTCCGTTACGGCGTCGACGCTCTCATCAAAATCCATGTATTCTGTCCGTTCGGCCCCGGTCCACTCCCGGACGATCCCGTTGAACGTAAGGACGGCCCCGGCGTGTGAGACGTCGCAGTCGCGCTTCAGCTCCCGGACCAGCCCCTCAACGGTGTAGTAGTCCTCGAACCGTGGAAGTGCGGCGAGCACTTCGTCGACGGTGGGGTTCCTGAGCACGATGTTCTCGCTTCCGAGATCGCCGATCACGACCCTCGGGAACTGCCGGGACTTGAACCCCTCGAGTATGGCATACTCGACTCCTGCATTGCAAAGAGTCTCCAGAGTGGAGTTGAGTTCGTTCTCGTGCCGGATGAGGACCGACTTCTCTTCATCGACACCGCCGGATATAGCAGCATGCGATTCATAGTATACGGTGGTGTCTTTTCCGGGCTCGAGCAAAAAGCCGTGGTGCCCCAGGTGCTTGACCGCCCCGACGGTGCCGCGAGCGGAAAGCGCCGCAATCAGGCTCTTTATGAATGTGGTCTTTCCGGTGTTTGATCTGCCGACAATCTGGATGATCTTCATATCAGTCTTCCCTCTCTTCTTCCTGGTTCTGTGCCTGGTCTTCTTCCTGGTTCTGTGGTACTTCCTGTCCATCCTCCTGGCCCGGCCTGGCCTTCAGGATGACTGCCGACGCCTCAGCTACGCCTCGCATCACCTCGGTGATCCGGTCCTCGACGTCGATCTCGTCGTCGAGGTTCAGGCTCGTCCCTTCGACCTCCAGCAGGAACCGGGCGACCTCGCTTGCCTCAAAGAGGATCTCGTCGAGTTCTTCCGCGGTAAAAAAACCGCACATGGCTCCGTAGAAGAATGTGGCCCCTGCTTTCTTTACTTTCTTCTTAAACGAACTCCTCGCCTGGTTGACCGCCTGCGGGGTGTAGGAGTCGACCATGAACGGGCAGAGTTCGGGGAGGTTCTCGCCGATGAATGTCATCTCTGAGCCGCTGGTGGTTTTGAAGTCTGCGCAGAGGCGTGCGATCGCCCACTCGCGGGCGGTGATGTGGGTGTGTTTGCGCAGGAACTGGTTGACCCGCTGGTAGGCGGCGCCGTCTACCTTCTTGAATTTCTGGTACTTGTTCGGGTCTTTGATGCTATCAGGCTCTTCCATTTTACCTATTCCTCTTGTTGGTTTTGCTATTTCAATAAGGTTGGTTGAAGGGTGATGCCGGGCGGCGGGCTGAGACGGCGATTGAACGAACCGGTGTTCTGCAGGGTTTAGTTGTGCCAGGAACTCTGCAGGATCTGCAATTCCACCTCGCCCTATGATGTATATAGCACCATATGGTTTATGCTTGCCTCTTTGTTCCCCGGGTAGGGGTGCGGATCTAAAACGTTAGACCCGGTTCCGTTCCAATCGGGCCATGTTATGGTGGGTAATGTATCGAGGATCCCTGCTGGATGTTGCAGGCGACAGTGCGGCGCCGGTTGATGGTCAAATTGCAGCGGATCTTTCGAAACGCGGGAAAAGGTTCCGGCTACCCGGGCGCAGACCGTGGTGGCTGGCCGTCCAATTGCTTCATGTGAAGGAGCGGAGATGCGGATACAGTGGGTTTTGGTGGCGGTCCAGCTCCTTCCCAATCTCTCATGCTCTGGTATGGGGATCGCTCTGGAGAAATGCTTCTGCCATCCTTAAACACCGCCTCATTGTCCGAGTGACATGAGCCGTAGGTCTCTTATGGGGTTTTGCTACTGAATCCGGCGCATCTGCACCGTTTGGGGTTGTGTGGGAGCATCTCTCCCGGGCCGGTGCGCCGATACTCGCTGCGGGCATGGCGCTCTGTCGGATAACCATTCAAGTTTTGGGGTCTTCATATCGCACCTTTGGGCCAGGATCGCAGGTTCGCCCATAGTTTCCTTTATCGGTCGGGCTGATCGGGCGCCTGAGCCCGTCTGTGTGGGCCCTTTATATGTGGCCGGGACCTGGGGCCGCGTGGCACCGGTGGTGCTCCCTGATCGTTCACTTTCTCCCCGCGCGGTAAGGGATTCATATACTCAAGAGGGGACGTATTCAACAGGGTCTGCTTCCCGTCCACCCGGGATGGCAGCCCTTACCTCCTAACGCCAATACCTCCTGCATCACCGGAAATATCTTTTTTTGGCGTCGGGGCAAAAATGGCCCTCCTTCCTGCCAACCTTCCTCGCCGAAGGGCGGGTTGGGGTCCTTTTTGCCGGCAACTGTTGGAATGTCCAGCGTCAGGGTTTTACCTCGATTGTTGTCTGCGTTTCATTACTGCCTGCATCGTGGTTTCGCCAGGCTCTGGGCCTGCGTGGCGTGGAGTGGGGGTGCGGCCCCCTGTTATGCCAGCCGGGCGTTTGGGTGCGGGTGTGTGCGATCGTGGCCGGCGGCCCTGGCCGGGTTCGGATGAGGTTCCCCTGAACTATAATTGCGGGGAATAGGCATTTACCGCAATTTTGATATGCTCTGTTATTCTATTTATTATCCGATGGAAAACGCCTGTTTCTCGGAATGGCTGGATCGCTTCAGCAGTTACCTCCGGATGCGAAACTACTCGCCCCGGACCATCGAAAAATACCTGCAGACCATTCGGCGTTTCGCTCGGTACGCCTGGCTCCGGCAGAACTCGGATGAGGTTTCGTTTGATGACGCCGCATTCGAGAACGCTCCACTGGATGCGGACGTCAACGTCTCTGCAGCCCTCGTTACCGATTACTTCTCCTGTCTTACGGAGAAGCAGGACTATAAGCCCAGGACTCTCCACCGGATGATATCGACGCTCTCTTCGTTTTACAAGTATCTCTACGTGCAGGGGGCCGTGGTCGCCGACCCGATGCTTGGGGTGGAGCGGCCCCGGATCAAGAATCAGGAACTGAAATACCTCAAACACAGCCAGGTTCTCCGCCTGATCAACACCATCGAGAGCGAGCGCGACCGACTGATCGTCCGCCTTATCTACGCCACCGGTGTCCGTGTTTCGGAACTCTGCGCCATATGCGTCGAAGACATCGACTTCGAGGAGCAGACGATACGGGTGAAGGGTAAGGGCGACAAAATAAGGACCGTTTTCATCGACGAAGAGACACTAGAAGAGATTGACCTGTTTATCGGCAACAAGATCGAGGGGCCGCTCTTTTTAGGCCAGCAGGGCAACCACATCTCTCCGCGAACCATCCAGCATCTCTTCAATCAATACGCCCCTTCCGGGATTACGCCGCATAAAATCCGGCATTCGTACGCAAGCGAGCTTTACCGCCGGTCAAAAAACCTCCGTGTCGTGCAGGAGAATCTGGGGCACTCCTCTATCAAGACGACCGAGATCTACCTGCATACCGATATCGACGAGCGTAAGCGCGTCTATCAGCAGTATTTCCCGCTCTCGAACGGGAAAAAGGGGGAGTGATCGGGCCTGCCGGGCGATCCGGATAAACCCCATGATGCTATATGGGTGCCGGCCAGCGTAGGGCCCCGCGGTGCAGTCGTGCCGGGAACCCCACCCGGCACGACTGCACTGGTTTATTTGCCCCGTTTCCACGCCGAGGAGCGGGAAATCTATTGAGCCGTGTCCTCATCTTCGCGGAGTACCCATCTGGTCCCTCGGAATAGCATTCCCGTGCCTTTTTCCCTCTTCTCCTTCTCTCTCCCGGCAACGCTCAAATCACTGGAGCACCTATCAATCCATATGCGTTACATCGTCACGGGCGGGGCAGGATTCATCGGGTCCAACCTCGCAGAGCGGCTGGCACGCGACGATCACGAAGTCGTGATCGTCGACGACCTCTCCTCCGGGCGGCGGGAGAACATCGAGCACCTTGCCGATCATCCCCGGGTGGCGTTCGTTGAGGGGAGCGTCACCAATCTTCCCCTGCTTGTTGATGCCTGCGCCGGGGCGGACGGCATCTTCCACCAGGCAGCCATCGCCTCGGTCCCCCGATCCGTAGCAAACCCGCTGGAGACGAACGAGGTGAACGTGGGCGGGACCCTGAACGTTCTCTGGGCGGCAAAGGAGTGCGGAGTTCCGGCGGTCGTGGCGGCGTCCACCTCAGCGATCTACGGTGATGACCCGGTTTTTCCCAAACAGGAGACGATGGCGCCAAGACCGCTCTCCCCTTATGCGGTCTCAAAACTCGCGGGGGAGTATTATGGGAAGGTTTTTGCCGACCTCTACGGTATCCGGACGGTATTCTTGCGCTACTTCAACGTTTTCGGTCCCCGGCAGGACCCGAACTCCGAGTATGCGGCGGTGATCCCGAAGTTCATCACCCGGATGCTTGGGGATAAGCCGCCGATCATCTACGGCGACGGGGAGCAGACCCGCGATTTCATCTCTGTCGCCGACGTGGTGCGGGCGAACCTCCGGGCGATGGAGGCGGATGCCTCCGGCGTCTTCAACATCGCCGGGGGCAGCAGGATCAGTTTGAACCAGCTTGCATCCATTCTCGCGGAGATCACCGGCATACACCACCGGCCGGTATATGAACCACCGCGGCCGGGTGACGTGCGTGACTCGCTCGCCGACATATCCCGGGCCTACGATGCCTTTGTGTTCTCTCCCCGCTGCACACTTACCGAAGGACTCCGCGAGACAGTGGCGTGGTTCCGTGACGGTGGCCGGTAACCACCCCCACGGGTAGGAACCCGGCTCAAGGCATCCCTTCGGGCGATCCCCCCGCCCCGCTCCCGGACGAGATAGGTGCAGGAACTTATATATCGTCACCCTGTAGTAAGGAGTGGGAGGTGCAAGACGTATGCCCCGATTGGTTACACCGGAGATGCCCCGTAAGGGTGATGAGAGAGATGCGTCACGGGCGTACAGCGACATCATCGTGGAGGGCCCGCACGACCCTGCAGCCCTGAACAACAGAGGTGTGGCGCTTGAGAGGCAGGGGCGCTACGAAGAGGCCCTGGCTGCGTTCAGTGCGGCGATACTCTCCGACAACGATGACGTCTACGCCTGGAACAACCGGGCGGTGATCCTTGCCCGGCTCGATCGCCACCAGGAAGCAGTGCTTGCATGCAGGCAGGCGCTCGCGATCGACCGGTCGTGCATCTTCGCCTGGGTGACCTATGGCATGGTGCTCGGCAGGCTCGGGAATTACCAGGAGGCCGAACAGGTTCTTGCGGTGGCAGAAGACCTCGATCCGCAGGCCAGATCACTCTACCCCGGAACTCTGACGATGACCCGGGCTTGAGCAGGGATGCTCATGTTTCCGGGAACGGGATGAAGCAGCCGGCAGGTCTCTGCGTGGCCGGATGCCCGGGGTAGAGAGGTGATACACCCTTGAGTGCGATACGGATCGTCTTCAGGTTCAGGCTCCGCATGCACCCCTGTCCGGCCGCCCCGGCTCGTCCCGTCAACACCGCGAGATCGCCCGGGTTCACCCGAACTCCCTGAGAACCTTACGTTTTTATCTCCCTTACCGCAATAGAGATATACAATCGAGTGCCCTCCGGCACGGAGTCTATCCCATGAAGACGCTCATACTCGCAGGCGGGAGCGGCACCCGCCTCTTCCCGCTCTCAAGGGAACACTACCCGAAACAGTTCATCCCGCTGGTCGACGACGAGTCTCTCTTCCAGAAGACTGTAAAGCGGTCGCTCCTCTTCTCCTCCCCGCAGGAGATCGCGATCGTCACGAACACCGACCACAGGTTCCTGGTCCGGGACCAGCTCGCCGCCATCGGGTGCGACTGCAGGGTCCTCGTGGAGCCGGTGGGCAGAAACACCCTGCCGGCGATCTACTACGGTATTCGGGAGGCCACCCGGGAGGATGGATCCGATACCGTTGCGGTTCTCCCCTCGGATCACCTGATCACCGCGACCGGACCGTTCCAGGATGCTTTCCGCCGGGCGGAGCGGCTTAGCAAGGACTACCTGGTGGTCTTCGGGGTGCGGCCGACCTCGCCACACACCGGATACGGCTATATCCGCCCCGGTGAGCCTCTCGGAGACGGCTCAACCGTGGACGCCTTTGTCGAGAAGCCTGATCTCGAGACTGCCGGGAGGTACGTCGCCGACGGCTACCTCTGGAATTCGGGCATGTTCTGTTTCGATGCCGGCCTTTTCCTCTCTGAGTGCGAGGCGTGCGCACCGGAGGTGGCCCGGGCGTTCGAGCAGCCCCTCGAGGAGGCGTACGGTGCAACCCCTGCCCTCTCCATCGACTACGGGATCATGGAGAAGACCCGGAAGGCGGCGGTCGTGCCGCTTGAATGCGACTGGAACGACGTGGGGAACTTCGACACGCTTTATGCCGCCCTTAAAAAGAACGGGAGCGGTAACGCGGTCAGGGGCGAGCATATCGGGATCGACTCCTCCGAGAACCTGATCATCGCCGACCGCCTGGTCGCCACCGTCGGTGTTCACGACCTTGCCATCGTCGAGACGAAGGATGCGATCCTGGTCGCCGCCCGGGACGAGGCCCAGCGGGTGGGCGAGATCGCAAAGGCCCTCCGCGAGAAGGGGGACTCCCGTGCCCTCTTCCACACGCAGGTCCACCGGCCCTGGGGCTCCTACACGAACCTCGAGGAGGGGCGGTCCTATAAGATCAAGCGGGTCACCGTCCCCCCGAAACGGCGGCTATCGTTGCAGATGCACCACCACCGCTCCGAGCACTGGATGGTCGTCACCGGGTGCGCCGAGGTGACGATCGGGGACGAGATCTCTCTTCTGCGGAACGGCGAGTCCACCTTCGTTCCGGCGGGAACGGTCCACCGGCTCGCGAATCCCGGCCTCCTGCCGCTTGAACTGATCGAGGTCCAGATCGGGGAGTATACCGGCGAGGACGATATCGTCCGGTTCGAGGACGACTTCGAGCGGACGTGAACCGCCGGACGGGACCCCCTCCCTCCCCCCGCCTGCCCGCGACCAAACCGATATAATCCCGCGGTACATAGAATATAGGAGCCGATGCCGCGGGTATCGGTGGTTTAGATTTCTTGTACCCCCGTAGTGTAGTGGTCAATCATGCAGGACTTTGGATCCGGCGACGGCGGTTCGAATCCGCCCGGGGGTATCAGGGCGTGAAGTTCGATACCCACGCCACTTTTTTATGTTCCGCCCGGGAGTATTGTCCATTCACATAAGATGATACACGTGAGTATTTCGCAGTCACTCTCATCTTGTTCGGCGGCGAAACCGGAAGGGATTTTTTGGCGTACGGCGAGCATACGAGAATGACCCATCTCTCTCCTGTCCTGATCGCCCCCTGCGGCATAAACTGCGGGCTCTGCATCGCCTACCTGCGGGAGAAGAACAGGTGCCCGGGCTGCCGGACGGAGGATGCCGGCAGCCTGAACGCGTATTGCGCCCGGTGCAGGCTCCGGCAGTGCGAAGACCGTACGGGGGAGTATTGCTACGAATGCGCCGGATATCCCTGCACGCGGCTGAAACGCCTGGACAAGCGCTATGCAAAATACCGGACGAGCGTGCTCGACAACCTGCGCGAGATACGGGAGCGGGGAGTCGCGGAGTTCGTCGAACAGGAGAAGGTCCGCTGGAGGTGCCCGCAGTGCGGGAATATCCTCAGCATGCACAGGGATCGCTGCCTGCACTGCGGCCGGACGTGGTGAGGGGGGAGCATCACCCGCACCGCTGCCGGCTCCGTTTGTATCTCGCCAGAACTTCGCATACCTACCCTGTTCCTCGATCTTCTCCGAAGACGGACAAGAACGGGCAATTGGGTTCATCGTAAACGGCAATGCGATATCGGCCTATGCTGCCGCCACCGCCCGGACGGACCCGGCGCCGGCGATACCTTTTTTGCGCTCGATACCCTCCCGCCCCACGGTGTCATCGAGCATGACCGAGGTTGACACGAGGATACGATCAATCCATGCCCGCGAGATACTGGACTCGCGGGGAAACCCGACCGTCGAAGCGGATGTCACGCTCGCCGGCGGGGCGTCCGGGCGTGCCGCGACCCCGTCCGGCGCATCGACCGGCAAGCACGAAGCCGTCGAGTTCCGGGACGGCGTAAAAGACCGTTACGGTGGCAAAGGAGTGCAGAGGCCTGTCGCCCGGGTCAACGGCGAGATCGCCGTTACCCTGCAGGGCGTGGACGCCCGCGATCAGGCGGCGGTGGACGAGGCGCTCATCACTCTCGACGGAACACCGAACAAGCGGAACCTGGGCGCCAACGCCACGCTTGCGGTCTCCATGGCCGTCGCCCGGGCTGCCGCCGCCGCACAGGGTCTCTGGCTCTGGGAGTACCTGGGAGACCCGTTTAAACCGCTCCTTCCCGTCCCCATGATGAACATCCTCAACGGCGGCGTTCACGCCAACTGGCAGGGCCCGGACTTCCAGGAGTACATGATCGCCCCCTACGGCGCTCCGAGCGTCGTTGAAGCGGTCCGGTGGGGGAGCGAGACCTACCATGCGCTCAAAGAGATCCTCAAGACGCAGGGTTACACGACCGGCGTCGGCGACGAAGGCGGGTTCGCCCCTGCGGTCTCCACGAACACCGAGCCGCTGGACCTGATCGTGGAAGCGATCGAGCGTGCCGGGTATGCACCCGGCAGGGAGATCGGCATCGCCCTCGATCCGGCGTCGAGCGCGTTCTACAGCGACGGCGTCTATAACCTCAGGACCGAAGGGCTGACCCTGACCGCTGCTGAGATGGTTGACCGGTACCGCGACCTTGTGGCGGCATACCCGGTCATCGTCATCGAGGACGGCCTTGCCGAGGACGACTGGGACGGCTGGCGGCTCCTGACCAGAACGATCGGCGATCGCGTGGAACTCGTCGGCGACGATCTCTTCGTCACGAACGTCGACCGAATCGATCAGGGTATCCGGAAGGGGGCCGCCAACGCCGTCCTGATCAAGCCCAACCAGATCGGGACGGTGACCGAGACAATCGCTGCGGTGCATCTCGCGCAGCAGCAGAACTGGGGTGCGATGGTCTCCCACCGAAGCGGCGAGACGGTCGATACGTTCATCGCCGATTTCACCGTCGCCATGCAGACAGGCCACCTCAAGACCGGCGCACCGGCACGGGGCGAGCGGGTGGAGAAGTACAACCAGCTCATCAGGATCGAAGAGGCGGCCGGGGATACGGCCCGGTATGCCGGGCGGAGCGGGTTCGTCCGGTAGGGTGGCGTCGATCGGATCCTGAACCGGGGTGACGTATGGTCGCATGTCCGTACTGCGGGGCGGAACTGACCGGTTACGAACGAATCGCCACCTTTGGGAAGGGGAACCTTCGTGCCGAGACCGTCCTCTGCTGCCGCTATTGCCGGTGGCAGGGGACGTGCCGGGAGTATACCACGTTATGTTCGAACTCGCTGCAAATGTAACCCGGACTTTTTTCAGGCGCACCGTTAGATGCTGGAGACCCGGGGAGGCATTCCTCACGCCTGCCAGGGATCTCGCTCTCTGATATATTCCTTCAGCCGGCCGGCATTGGATGATGCCACCATGACTGTGTCGTAGTCCAGGATCCGGTTATTCAGGTACTGGAGGGTGAGGAGATCCTCGCCGGTAGAGGTGAGGTGCAGTCCGGCAAAGAAGAAGCCGAGGTTCTCGATCGCGTCCGCTACGGTAGAGGTTGCCGGGGCGGTGAGCGGGAGGTGGATGTAGACGGCCTCGAGGCGTCCGGCACGGAGCCGGCCGAGTTCGCGCCTGAGCCGGGGGATGAGATCGGTGCCGAGGGATCGGATACGGATCTGAGCTGTCTGGTAAATCTCTTCGACGGTGATAGAGTATTCGCTCTTCTCCGGCAGTCTGGCTGACGCATCGCCGATACCGAAAGGCGGGTGCACGCCGAGGTGATCGTAGATCTCTCTCGTTATGCCGGCATGGTGCTCCGGCGGGTAGAGAACCGGGTGCTCCGGCGGTGAGAGGTAGCGGAAGACCGCAAGGATGCTCTCCCTGACCCGGTTCTCATCGGCTATTCCGGTGAACCGGAGCGGGGTGTAGCGGGAGAGGAGGAGGGCGCACTCGCTCATCCCGAAGGCCTGGGCCGACCGCTGCGAGTAAAGGTGGGTGCAGACCGCCTGCCCGGAGAGCGCTGCCAGGTGCTGGCGTTCGGCCTCGGCAACGACGGTTGCCATCAGGTCCGAGAAGACCCGCCGGCTCCGGTAGGGCGGGTTCACGAACCCGAGCGCGATCTCGGCTACACCGGGGTCGTCGTAGAAGAGGAGCCCGGCATGACCGGCCACGGTATCCCCATCGACCGCGACGAACGAGATAAGGTCACCCGATCGGATCAGGGCTTTGAGCACGTCCGGATGATAGACCTTCTCATAGCCGTAGGAGTAGCCGTAACTGAAGTAAGCGCACCGTGAGATCTCCACCGCCTCATCGGGCAGGGTCGGTCGGATCAGGACGAATCCGGGGGAGGCAGGCGGTACCGGAGAGCGGGAGGGATGCGGGGACACTCTGCAGACCTTTGCCAGCAGGGTCTCCTTCCCGGCCCAGCCCCTGTTTGTAAAGGCAATCTGATCCATGACCGCCCGACACCGGGGCAGTGTCGGGGCAGCTATCTCCGGGTCGAAGGGGATCCCGTGTTCGACGATCCGTACCTCAAACCGGTCGGCGTTGATCGAGCAGGTGAGCGTGATCTCGCCCTCTACGCCCGGCGGGAAGGCGTGGTCGATGATCCAGAGCACTGCTTCCTCGACGCCGAGGGTTATCTCCTTGATCGTACCGCCGGGAAGACCGGCAAGGGATGCCATTCGGGAGACCGCCGACCGAACAATACCAAGGATAGCCGGATCGCTCTGGATGGTCACCCGTACCTGCTTTTCCATCTGTGATGGAGGTTTGCAGTGGAAGGTCTTGAAGGTAGTGTACCCATAACGAGTCTTGAAAACTGGTTATTTTTGCGTTTGGGAGTGTACTTCCTCTTTCCGGTTGGAGAGGCGGAGAGAGCCCCGCTCATCCAACGGTTATTTTTCCATCCCGCTATCATCGGGAATGCCGGCCATCCCCGATGATAGCGGGATGTTGCTGTTGTTCTCCCGGCACGTCCCCTATAACTCGTGCACGTTGCATAGATTTCTTAAGGCCACCCTCCCAGATCACGGGCAGGTAACTATGGAAAGCGCTGCCCTGGCAATTGAGATCCAGATGAGCCTCCTCCTCTTCCTCGCTCTCGCCGGCCTACCGCGTGGCATCCCGAATCGCGGGGCGAGGTGGCGATTATCGTTGCCCTGATAGGACTGGATTCGGGACTCATCAGCCAGAACGTCTTCGTGGTGATCGTTCTGATGAGTCTGTTGACCACGCTCATCACCCCGATCGTTTACCGGAACTGGTTCTTCAAGGGGGCCTACTGCGCTGTCGAATGATGCATGGGAGAGCCTGCACCCCTCTCTTTTCTCCCTCCCCGTGCGATAAAAAGTGGCGGAGCTGCGAAGCCCCACCTTCACCAGACTTCCGGAAACGCCATGTTGGTGTAGATGTCCTCGAGGCGTGCCTTGTGGCCCCGCTCCATCGAGGCGAGGCTCTCGAACAACTCGATCTGCTCCGGATCCACGCTGAGGCTCGCGAGCTGGGTGTACATCTGCATCGCGTCGAGTTCTTTTCTGATCGCGATGACGAGGCCGTCAAGCGGCTTTAAGTCGGCCGAGAGCGCGGGTGTCTCCAGGGTTTGGGCGACTTTGTAGTCCCGCTTCGTGTCGAACCCGAGTTTCCCTGGCTCTTTCGTGAGAAAGCCTTCGAGGGTCTTCCGATGTTGGCTCTCCTCCCCGGCAAGTTCGTTGAAGAGGTTTTTCAGGTTCTCATCCGTGACCTTCTCCCTGACCGTGCGGTAGAAGGTGTATGCCTCGATCTCCCGATCAATGGCATTCGATATAATGGAACGGTATTCTTCGGTGTCCATGACTTCATGCACCGGTGGGACAGTAGCGTCCGGGGCTTTTAAACCTTGTCAGGGGCGGGGTTTGGTAGGGTGTTGGACAAGGTGTGTGTGAGAGGCCTGCAGGTTTTCATGTGTGGCTGTCAGGGCAGCGATGATTGGGGAGGAAATCCGGGAGGTTCGAAGAGGCTGAGAAGCTTCGATTTGCGACAAACAAGGTGGCCGAATCGAGGGTAAATCCGGATGCAGTGGTCCGTGGGAGTATCGCCATGGGGGGTGGGGACAGGTGAGGGGGGTCTCCCCCCTCCCCGTCAGCCCCTCCCCTGCATGGCGATAGCCTGTGGAAAGCCGTAGATTGGGTTTGTGGCGTTTCTAAGAACAGTAGGTGGGATATCCCCTGTTTGACATCGTCAGGTGCGAGGCACGACTGAAAGGAGCGTGCGAACCATTTGGTGCGAGTTGCAGCAGCGTGGCTTCGTGCTTTGCAAAAAAAAGAGAGATTAAATAAACCGGGGCTTCCGCGAGAGAAGCTTCGGCGTGTAGAGCGGGCGGAAGGGCTTTCCGGCGGTCTCCAGTTTCACCGCCTGGACGAGTTCGTTCTCGGTCACCGACTCCTTGAACGGTTTCTTCTTCTCCGAGAGCTTCCGGATGGTGACCGTGAGCCGGCCGGTCTCGGCCTCCTGGTCGCCGATCACCGCGACGTAAGGTACCCAGTCCATGCCCGCCTCGCGGACCTTCTTGTTCACGCTCTCGTCCCGGTCGTCGACGTCCGCTCTGATGCCGGCAGCGTTCAGCCGGGTGCCGATCTCTTCCGCGAAACAGATGTGCCGCTCCGCCACCGGCACCAGCCTGACCTGGGTCGGGGCGAGCCAGGTCGGGAACGAGGGAACCTCCTGGCCTGCGGTGCCCTCGAGCATCGCGCAGATCACCCGCTCGATCGAGCCCGTCGGCGAGCAGTGGAGGATCGGGGGATGAACCTCCGTTCCGTCCGGTGCGTAGTACTTGATATCGAACCGGTCGGCGCTCTCCACGTCGATCTGGACGGTCGGGTTCTCGATGGGTCTCCCCTGTGCATCGATCGCCGCGAGGTCGACCTTTGCTATCCAGTAGTGAGTCCGCTCCGAGAGAACCTCAATCAGCATCGGCACGCCAGACTTCGCGACGATCCCCTTCACCCAGAGTTCATACTGGTCGAAGAAGTCGCGGGTGCACCGGAAGACCCCGACGAGCGGGGTCTCGAGATCCTCGCCGGTCTTCCAGCCTATCGCGAGCTGCTCCTCGAACGCCGTGAGCGCGCCGTCTGCGTCGCGGCAGAGGGTGTGCATGTCGGGCATCGTGAATGCGCGCAGACGCTTCAGGCCGATAACCTCGCCCTTCTGCTCGTGGCGGAACGAGTAGGTCGAGAGTTCGTAGAGTTTCAGCGGGAGGGTGTTCGGCGAGATATGCATGTCGTGCATGATCGAGAACATCCCGAAACACGCCGCGAACCGGAGCATCATGTCGCGGTTGCCGCTCTTGAACCGGTACTGCCGCTCCCCGAACTTGGCCGCGTGCTCCGCGATCGCCTTATCGCCGAGGTCGTACATCACCGGGGTCTCGACCGGCATCCCGCCGTAGTCGAGCACCTGTGTGAGGACGTAGTCGGAGAGAAGGTCGCGGATCAGCTTGCCCCGGGGCATCCAGCGGTGGTTTCCAACATCCGCGCGTGGTTCGTACTCCACGAGCTCCTTCGCACGCATCAGGTCGACGTGAACCGGCTCGGCCCCTTCCGGCCCCGGGTACCCTAGTTCCTTCCGGATCAGGGCGGCGAAGGGCGTCTCCTCCTTCGCGTAGTCGGCTGCGTCTTTGCGGTCACCTTCAGGGGTGATGACGAAGAACTCGTGCTCGATCTCCTTCTTCGGCGCGGCCGCCCCTTCTCCCGGGACGATCGTCCGCGAGAGTTCGGAGAGCGGGTGGCCCTTGCAGGAGAGCGAGAATGCCTTATACCAGCCGAACGGCGCACGTTTCACGACGAAACCGTCCGTACCGTTGAGAATATCCTGGATACCCTTAAGAGCGCTCACCGCTGCATCCGGCGATGCAAGGTCGGAGGAGAGGTGGGCATAGGGGTAGATCATGATATTGGTGGTGCCGAGCTGCCGGGCAGTGGTAACGATCTCGTCGGCCGCCTGCCTGACGGCATCCTCGATGTTCTCCTCGTCGACAGACTCAACCGCGCAGAAGACGGCAAGCGCCTCATCAAGGGCGTCCTTTGGGACGGCATCCTCTTCGGCGACCTTCGTCTTCTTCCGGGCCTCGTATTCGATATGATCAGAGTGGATCAGAAGAAGTCGCATTGGTATCCCCAGTTGAATCGTTCAATATCTGTTTTCCTGCTATATAGTGCATGACGCTCGGCGGGCGGGGGGCACGTGCCCCGGGCCGCCGCTCCTGCCGCGGTATGGGCGGAGGCGTCGAGTTTCACCGGATTCCCGGCATCACTCCTCTGCGCGGCGCGCGTTCTCGTGGTAGCGGGAGAGGGTCGCCTGCCGCTGATCCATGTACTTCGCGTCCTGCTTCATGTTGTAGGGGCGCGCGGCGCGATCTGTTCTGTAGAAGACCAGTTGCCCGATCGGCATCCCCGCGTAGACCTTGACCGGCCGGGAGTTCACGTTGCACATCTCGAGCGTGATCGTCCCCCGAAAGCCTGCGTCGATCCAGCCTCCCGTCTGGTGGAGTTCGACCCCGAGACGCGCGATGCTGCTCTTCCCCTCGATGCTCGCAACGATGTCGTCGGGGAGTTCGATCGCCTCGAGCGTCTCGGCGAGGAGGAACCGACCCGGTGCGAGGACGATCGAGTCGGCCACCATCTCTTCGGTCTCGGCGCAGACGGTCTCGCTGTCGTAGGGGTCGATCACGCTCTCTCCCGGAACGTACCAGACAAAGTGCGAACCGAGCCTGATATCCAGGGAATTTGGCTGGATCAGGGAGGGTTCGAAGGGATCAACCCTGATGTGCCCGCGCCTGATGCGGTCTTCTATCTGCCAGTCGACAAGAATCATTCCAATATATCTCTCCCGCAAACTATTCTTTGTTTTCGAGATGCCACTCCGTCCGGCGCATCAGCCCGTGAAGCGTGCTCGCCTCGCGGATGGTCAGTTTCGTCCGGCCGAGCACTCGACGGATCAGGGTCATCGTGTTCTCCCGCTTGAAGTCCGGGTGGTCGATACGGTTCAGGAACGCGTCGATGTGCCGGTAGAGCGAATCCATCTCGACGGGGCTTGCGAGCGGGTAGGTCCCGCGCGGCAGGTTCGCAAGCTCGTAGCAGAGGATGCCGACCGCGTGAGAGAGGTTGAGGATAGGATAGATCTCCGAGGTCGGGATGGTGCAGATGAGGTTTGCGCGCTTAAGTTCTGTGTTCGCGAGCCCCCAGTTCTCCCGGCCGAAGAGGATCGCGACCGTGCCGTCGATATCGCCGACGATCTCCCTGACCTCCGCCGGCGCGTAGTAGGGCATCCGCATCGGGGTGCAGACCGACTTGCTCACCTCGCCGGTCGTCGCGACGACAAAGTCGAACTCGTTATAGACCTCCTCGACCGTCATCCGCTGGGCGCCCTCGAGGACGTCGCGGGCGTGGGAGGCGCGCATGATCGCGTCGTCGCCGAGCGCACAGGGGTTGACGAGAACCAGCCGGGTGAACCCGAAGTTCTTCATCACCCGGGCGGTAAACCCGACGTTTCCCTCATAGAGGGGTTCGATCAGGACGATTGAGATCTCGGGCATGCCTCACTGTACCGCCCGGACCGTCGCCCGGAGCACGTCGATCCCTTCCTCGTAGACCGCGTTCCCCACGACGATCGTGTCGGCATAACGGCCCATCTCCGCCGCCTGCTCGGCCGAACGGATCCCGCCGCCGTAGTAGAGGGTGGCGTGCTCGACAGCCTCGGATGCCGCCTGCACGATTGCAGGATCCCCATAGGTTCCGCTGTACTCGATGTAGACGATCGGGAACCGGAAATAGCGGTCCGCGACCTCTGCGAACGCGGCCACGTCCCCGGGCGAGAGGCTGCAGTCCGCCCCCGTCACCCGGCCGACGGCCGAGTTCGGGTTGAGGACGATGTAGGCCTCGGGCACCACCATATCCCAGTCGATGCTGCTCGTGTGGCGCAGCCAGGCGTAGTGCTTCCCGACGACCCAGCGGACGTCGTTCGTGTTCAATACGCTCGGCACGAAGAGGTGGTCGATCCCCCTATCAAAGATGGCGCAGTCGGGGCTCGCTGGTTCCACCACCAGCGGCACCCCATAGGAGGAGACCAGATCCAGGAGTTCGTGGAGGTTCTCCCGCGTCACGTTCAGCGTGCCCGAGAGCATCAGGGCGTCGGTTCCGCTCGTCGCGATCTCCTCGACGACTCCTTTCGGGAGGCGTTTATCGGGGTCAAGTTTCGTTACGTGTGCCCAGGTCTTCCAGTTCGCGTGCATGGTGTCACTTCAGGTGGCCGATGTAGTCGCGGAGTCTGGCCTTCGGGATGCCGGTGATAGAGGAGACCTTCTCCGGGTCGGCAACACGGAGCGTTGCGGCGTCATAGATGCCTGCAAGGTAGAGCCTGTCCACGGTCGCCTCACCGAGCCCGGGGACCTCCAGGAGTTCTTTGCGCCCGCGCTCAAAGACCGTCCTGGAGATCTTCTGGGGGGCAGGGCGCCCGAGGTGCCTGCAGACCAGATCCACATGTTTATGTACGGTTTCCGGGTTAATGCCGGTTTTGCTTGCAAGGTAGGGGATGGGGAGGTAACAGAAGTCGTCGGGAGTCGCGACGCCGCCTGCCTGGTACTTCTTCAGGCTGACCGCGGGAACTCCGGCCTCCCGGAGGGCGCGCTCGTTGCAGAGGCCGCGGGCCGCGTCCAGGAGTTCGGTTCCGGTAGCCTCCGGGATCCCGGCCTTCTTGATCGCCGCAACGTCGGCCAGCGAGAGCGCGTGGATATCGCCGATCCCCTGTTCGAGAAGGTTTCGGATGATCTTCGCGTGGCTCCGGCCCTTCCTCGGGGGCACGATCTTCCGGACGAATTTCCTGAGTTCCGAACGGCGTCGGAGAACCTCGAGCGCATCCTCTGCCTCTCTCGCGAGCTCTGCGGCCTCTTTTTTCTCGACGTCGACGGCTTTCGCGAGGTCTTCAGGCTGCATGCCCGCGATCTCGGAGACCGTGTAGATGTGGTGCGCGTGCAGGCGCTGCATGAGGTCGTCGGTCATCGAGGGCATCATCCGGAGCGCCTCGACGTTCGAGGCGATATGGCTGCAGAGTGGACAGCCGATGTCCCATGGGCGGGCGCCTTTCCGGATCAGGCGGACGTGGGAGAGGTTGTGCTCCGGACAGGTCGCTTCGACCCGGATTGCCTTGCCCCAGGTGCTGCCGGGCAGGCTGATGTTGAACCGGCACTCGGGGTAGCCGGTGCAGCCGATGAACTGGGAGACGCCGATATGCCGGATCCGGAGATCGTGGCCGCAGGCGGGGCAGGGGCCGAGGGTATGCTCTTCTGCCGTCTGCTCCATGATCTCGGTGCCGATCTCCGACTTGTGCGCCTCGAGTTTGTCGAAGACCCGATGGAGCATCTCGCGGGACTCGGTGACGACGTCGTCGCGGGAGCGCCGGCTCTGCTTGATGAGTTGCATGTGCTCTTCGAGCGTCCGGGTCATCTCCGGCTCCGTGATCGTCTCGGCGTGGTTGTCGAGCGCGTCGATGACCGCCCGGCCAACGAGCGTCGGGCGGAGCGGGTTGCCCTCCACGTAGCGGCGGGAGACGAGTTTGCCGATCACCTCGTGCCGGGTGCTCTTCGTGCCGAGGCCGAGTTCCTCCATTACCTGGATGAGCCGGCTCTGGGAGTAGCGCGCCGGCGGCTGTGTCTCCTTCTCCTCGAGGTTCACCTTCTTGATCGGCAGCCGTTCACCCGGGGCAAGCACCGGGAGGATGTTCTCTTTCGCCTCCGAGTAGGGGTAGATCCGGCGCCACCCGGCATAGAGGAGCCTGCCGCCCGTGGCCTTGTAGGGCTCGCCGGACGCGTCGAAGGTGCACCTTGTGGTCGCCCACTTCGCGTCGGGGGAGAGGGTCGCGAGGAACCGCCGCACAACGAGTTCGTAGACCTTCCACCGGTCCTGCCCGAGGGCCTCGCGGGTCGCGGAGCCCGTCGGGTGAATCGGCGGATGGTCGGTGCTCTCCTTCTTGCCCCGGGTCGGGACGGGCCGCCGGTTCTGCTGCACCCAGGCGACGTCCTTATCGAACCCTCCTCCTTTGAGGGTATTGAGGATCGCGTTCAGGTTCAGCGACTTCGGGTAGACCGTGTTGTCGGTTCTCGGGTAGGAGATGTACCCGTTCATGTAGAGGTCTTCGGCAAGCCGCATCGCGTTCGCCGCCGAGAGGCCCAGGCGGCTCGCCGCGACAATGAAGGTCGTGGTGTCGAACGGCGTCGGCGCCCGGTCGTTCTTCTGCCCCTCTTTCACGTCCGTGACGACGAGCGGCTCCTTTGTCCCCGCTTCCGCGGCGAGGGCTGCTTCGTGGTCGGTGAACCGCCCGGCGGTATGCCGCGCCTCGATCGTTACGCCGTCTTTCTCGGTCTCAAGCGAGAGCATCCAGTAGGTCTGGGGGACGAAACTCTCGATCTCGCGCTCCCGCTCGACGATCATGGCGAGCGTCGGGCTCTGCACCCGCCCGACGGAGAGGATGTTCTTACCGCCCCGGCGTGCCGCGAGGCTGATGAACCGGGTCAGGGCCGCCCCCCACATCAGGTCGACCGTCTGGCGGGCCTCGCCGGCAGCCGCGAGGTCGAAGTCGAGGTCGGTCAGGTTCTCAAACGCGGTGCGGATCTCCGCCGGGGTTATCGCGGAGAACCGGGCACGGTTGATCCTGACGTTGGGGTTCACCGCACGGACGAGTTCGTAGGCCTCCTTTCCGATCAGTTCTCCCTCGGTATCATAATCGGTCGCGATGGTGACGAGATCCGCTTTCCTCGAGAGTTTCTGGATGAGGTTGACGATCTTCTTCTCGGTCGGCTTCTTGACGATGCCTGCGTCGATGAGGGTTCGCGGCGTGTGGGTCTCGCTCCGCCAGTTGGTATAGCCGGGCTCGAAGTCCACCTCCACCACGTGCCCTTTGAGGCCGACCACCGTCTTCGTGTCGAAGGAATACGTGGATACGCTTCCGTCCTTCTTTGCTCTCACTTTCTCGTTACCGGCGAGGATCTGCGCGATACGATTTGCCGAGATGTTCTTCTCTGCGATGATCAGATGCACTGTGGATTACACCCCACCTGTGTCAATATACCCGGATACGATGCGGCCGAGTTCCCGCGGGTCCGCCCGTCCGCGGGTCTCTTTCATCACCTGCCCCACGAGGAAGTTCAGGGCGCCTTTCTTGCCGCCCCGGTAGTCCTCCACCGCCTGCGGGTTCGCGGCGACCACCTTCTCGACGACCTGCGTGAACTCGTCTCCCGTGGCCCTGGCGAGCCCCTCGCGCTCCACGATCATGGCGGGAGGCTCGCAGGGCTTGCCGGCTGCGCAGGCATCGAGCATCTCCCGCAGAACCTGGACGCCGGCCGTATCGGTGATCGTCTCCGTCCGCAGAAGCGCGAGGAGTTCCGCGATGCGGTCGGCCGGGACGGCAGCGATGCTCATGTCGCGGTAGTTGAGCTCCCCGAGCAGCGTGTCGGCAACCCAGGTGGCGGCGAGAACCGGGTCGATGTGGGCGACCGCCTCGTAGAAGTCGGCGAGTTTCGGGTCGCCGGTCAGCGTCCGGGCGTGATTGAGCGATATGCCGTACTGCGCCATGAACCGGTTCTTACGGGCGACGGGAAGCTCGGGAAGGTCGATTGCCGCGACCCAGTCCGCGACCCGGAGCGGCCGGAGATCGGGCTCGGGGAAGTAGCGGTAGTCGTGCTCCTCCTCCTTGCTCCGTGAGGAGGTGGTGATCCCGCGGCCCTCCATGAAGTGGCGGGTCTCTCTCGTCACCTTCTGGCCGCGCCGGAGCAGGTTCTTCTGCCGGGTCACCTCGAAGGTGAGGGCCTTCTCGACGCCCTTGTAGGAGGAGATGTTCTTGACTTCGACCCGCTCGGACCCCTCGAGGGATATGTTTGCATCCACACGGAGGCCACCCTCCCGCTCGCCGTCGAAGACGGCGAGGTACTCGAGGATCGTCCGGAGTTTGTTGAGGAACCGGCGAGCCTCCTGCGGAGAGCGCATGTCCGGTTCGGTGACGATCTCAAGAAGCGGGATACCCGATCGGTTGTAGTCGACGAGCGAGTACTTCGAGCCGCCCGCGACGTGGACGAGCCTCCCTGGGTCCTCTTCGAGGTGCACCCGGGTGATCCGGACGATCTTCTCGTGCCCCTCGTCGTCCTCGATCTCGACCGTCCCTTCGACCGCGAGGGGTTTGTCATACTGCGTGATCTGGTAGGCCTTCGGGAGGTCGGGGTAGAAGTAGTTCTTCCGGGCGAACTCCGACTCTTCCAGGACCTTCATGTCGAGGGCTTTTGCCACCTTCAGGCCGTATTCGACCGCTTTCCTGTTCAGGCGCGGGAGCGCTCCGGGCAGGGCGAGACAGACCGGACAGCAGTGGGTGTTCGGCTCGTCGTCGCGGTAGTCCGTCGAGCACCCGCAGAAGAGCTTTGTCGCGGTCGAGAGCTGGACGTGGATCTCGAGCCCGACGATCGTCTTCATGCCTTCACCTCCTGCTCGTAGGCATAGGCAGCATCGACGACGCGTTCGTCCTCGAACTGTCTTCCCATGATCTGGAGCCCCACGGGGAGGCCGTCCACCCTGCCGCACGGGACAGATATCGCCGGGATGCCGGCGAGGTTCGCGGGCACCGTGAGGATGTCGGAGAGGTACATCGAGAGCGGGTCGGACTTCTCACCGAGGCGGAAGGCCGTCGTCGGCATCGTCGGGCCGGCGATGACGTCCGCGTCGCAAAACGCCCGCTCGAAGTCCTCTTTGATATTCCGGCGGGCTACCTGCGCTTTCGCGTAGTACCGGCCGGCGTAGCCCGCCGAGAGGGCGAAGGTGCCGAGCATGATCCGGCGCCGGACCTCGGTGCCGAACATCTCCTGCCGCAGGTCCTGGTAGGCCTCGTGCCAGGATTTCCTGGTGTCGACTGCCGGGCCGTAGCGGACGCCGTCGAACCTCGCGAGGTTCGAGGAGGCTTCGCTCGTGCAGATGACGTAGTAGGCCGCGAGCGCGTGACGCATGCCGGGGATGCTCACCGGGACGGTCTCGGCCCCGAGCCCTTCGAGGACCCCGATGGCGTCGCGGACGCTCTCCGCGACACGGGGGTCGACGCCTTCGCCGAAGTATTCTTCCGGTATCCCGACCCGGAGCCCCTTGATCTCGCCCGACGGCCGGTGGTCATACGGACGGTCGAGCATCGTCGAGTCGCGGGGGTCGTACCACGCGATCACCGACATCAGCCTTGAAACGTCCTCCACCGTCCGTGCCATCGGCCCGATCTGTTCGAGGGAGTTTGCGTAGGCGATGAGGCCGTAGCGGGAGACCCGGCCGTAGGTGGGTTTGAGCCCCACAATCCCGCAGAACGCCGCGGGGCACCGGATCGAGCCGCCGGTATCGGTGCCGAGCGCCATCGGGACGAGACCCGCGGCGACGGCGGCGGCGCTTCCGCCGGACGAACCGCCGGGCACCCGTTCGGGGTCCGCCGGGTTTCTGGTGGGGCCGAACGCGCTCGTCTCGGTGGTGGTGCCCATCCCGAACTCATCCATGTTGGTCTTGCCGACGACCGCCGCTCCTGCCTGCCGGAGGAGTTCCACGACGTAAGCGTCATACGGCGGGACGTAGCCTTCGAGGATCTTCGACCCGCAGGTGGTCGGTATCCCCGCCGTCGAGATATTGTCCTTGACCGCGACGGGGGTGCCGGCGAGCGCCCCCTCGGAGAACGGCGCCTGGCCGCAGGTGGTGATGAAGGCGTTATACCGGTCGTCCGGCGAGAATTCGAGGGTTCCCGCCACTCACATCACCCTCGGCGCCTTGATAAACCCGTTCTCGGTCGACCCCGCGTTCGCGAGGGCTTCGTCCTGCGAGAGGCCGGGCCGGGTTTCGTCGTCCCGGAAGACGTTCACGAGCCCGGTATCCGGGGCACTTATGCCCTCGACGGTGTCGAGGACCTCGAAGTAGTCCAGGATTGCGTTGAACTGGGTGGTGAACTCCGGCACCTCGTCTTTCGATATGCCGATATCCGCAAGTTCTGCTATATGTTCAATATCGCTCTCAGTAATCATGTTCCGCCCTACTGATCTCCGTTAAGTACCCTTGTACCGACTTTTTATAACCATTGTCACGTGCGAGCCGTTGCATCGCCCTCCAGATCCCGCTCCCGTATTGCATCGCTTTCTTCTCGGCCCGGGCGACTTCGGCGGGAATGTGGCGTTCTGCGACCACCCGCAGGGGGTGCTTTCTCACCCCCCCGCGCACCTTCTCCCTGGCCGGGATCGCCCGGGCGGCGCGCACCACCCGGACGTCGAGGTAGGGCATCGAGAAGTATGCCCCGTGAAGCGCCGCCACCGCCTGATCCCGCGTTCTCTGGCGGGCGAGGTCGGCATAGTCCCGTTCGAGTTCCGCCGCGAGGTCGGGGGAGGTGAGGTAGCGGGCGTAGCCGCCGAAGAGCTCGTCCGCCCCCTGCCCGGCGAGGATACGGGTATGGCCGCGCTCTTTTGCCCACGCGGCGACAAAGGAGAGGGTCGTCGCGATCGAGGCCTCGAGGGGGTTCGTCGGGTCGGGGATGACCCGGACGACCCGGGCGAGCGCCTCCGCGACCTCGTCTTCGGTCGGCGTGACGATCTCGAGGTCAAGCCCCATCATCCGGGCGGCTGCGGCGGCCCGCCTGACGTCGTGCGACCCTTCGAGCCCCACGGCCACGCAGGGGAGGCGGGCGAGGTGGGCGACGAGGGCCGAATCCACGCCGCCGGAGAACGCCACCGCGCCCTCGTCGCTCCGGAGGCCGACCGCGGTGACGATCGCCTCCTCGAGGGTGCAGGGCGCTGGATCGGGTGCTACCCGGGCAACCTCCCGTCCATCGCAACAGATGGTCCCGGGCGGGACCGGGCCGGGCATGATCCCGAAGGCGTCGCGTGCGGTGCAGTCACCGTAGGTGAGCAGGAACTCGCCGCCGCACCCATTGAGTGCCTCCGGTCCCACTTCGAGCAGCTGCTCCACATCGGCGGGGGTGAGGCGCACTCCGTCACGTTCTATCCAGCCCTTCAGGTTCATGGTCGGCATATTCCGTAATCCGGCAGGTATCGCCATGAGGCTCACGCGGTACGCGGACGCCTCAAAAAACGGATCTGTGTCAGTGTTTGCACTGTTAAATTATAAATGTGCGTACACCGGTCGGCGCGAGATGCGGGCGGTTCGGAGGGTTTAAGCCTGAATCTGTCACCCCCGGGCGGATACGGTGATCCTGACCGGACGCAGCGTCACCTCGGGCGCGTGGCCCTCGGCAAAGGTGAGCGTCACCCGGCCGTCTCCGGAGGAGGACGTGCAGTTAACGACATCGGCATATATCCTTGTCTCGTGCAGCGTCTCGTTGCACGCCTCCCAGAGTGGCGTGTTCAGCGGAACCGGGAGGCCTGTATTGACCACGATTTCGATCGTGGGCGGTGATTGGGAAGTCAGGTTGATCTTCATCGTCTCCACCGACGTATCGAGCGAAAGCGTCCCCCCACGCCGTTTCCGCTCGCGAACGTCTGCTCCCACGAGAATCCCTGGGGGCTGGAGGAGATCGGGAGACGGCTGCTTGAAGCGCACGAACGCGGCCTCTGGGATGCCGATCCGGATGTTCTCGAAGGGTTGCGGGCGGCGTACCTGGAGATGGAGGGCTGGATCGAGGACCGGATGGGCGATGCCGGAGGCGACGTCCAGGGCGGTGCGGTTCGCGTGGTGACCGTGGGGGATGTAAAAGCACTGCGGGGAGCACGGGAGAAGGAGTGAGCGGCGTGAAGACGGCGATGGCGACACCCGTTAACGCGTCGCGCTCCACCGGTAATCGTCTTCGTGCGGCACGTTCCCGCTCCCCCTCATCCCTGTTTTCGCAGTCTGAGCAGACATACCGTGAGAAGCAGTGCACCCGCTGCAGAAACTACCTCAAATCCCGGCGATGCGGGTGCCGCCGGATCTTCGAGCGGGATTGCAGACAGGTCGTTTCCATCGCTCACGACGATCGTTCTGCCGTCGGGAGACCACTGGTGCATCATGTATGCCGGATTATCAGGACCGAGGGGTGCGAGGTCCGATCCGTCGCTCTTCATCACCCAGAGCGCCCGGTCCCGCGACTCCGACCGGAAGGCGATCCTGGTACCGTCCGGCGACCAGACTGGTGATGTGTCCCGGTTTCCGGTTGTCAATTGCTCCGAACCCGATCCGTCGCTATCGATAACCCAGAGAGAGAACTCCGGCAATGTCCCCGGCGGTGACGCGACGACGTAGGCGATCCTGGCACCGTCCGGGGACCAGGAATACCCGGATACGCTCCCCTCGCTGAACGTCACCTGTGTCTTGCCCGTTCCGTCGCTCTGCATGGTCCAGATCTCCCGGTTCCCGGTTCTGTCTGCGAGGTATGCGATCCTGTCCCCCTGCGGCTGCCACAGGGGCAAACGCGCATCTCCATCGGTCGTCAGCTGCTTCTTGTTACCCCCGTCCGCGTCCATGATCCAGATGTCCGCTTCCGTGCGGATGGCCGAGAGGTTCACTTCCTGGATGGCCGCATCATCGAAGAGGCAGGAGGTATAGACGATCCCCCTCCCATCGGCGCTCCAGTCCGCCCCGTAGCCGGATAGCCCCGGAATGGGGACGATGCAGCCGCTTTCGGTCAGGCGCACCTTCCCGGTCCCATCCGGGTTCATCGTCCAGAGGTCGAGCCCTCCTCCGTCGTCGGAGAGGAAGAGGAGTTTCTCCCCGTCCGGCGACCAGGGATCGAACTCGGTGAAGAGATTCCACGAACGGTCGTCCGTTACCGGTACCGGGTTTTGGCCGTCGCGCTCCATCACCCGGATACCGGCATGGACTCCGTCGGATGAGACGAAGGCGATCCTGGCACCGTCCGGCGACCAGAAAGGATACGAATTGAATGCCGAATCGTTTGTTAGCTGGACGGCGGGTGCAGCCGCTGCCGGGAGAGCGGACGCGATCAGCAGCAGGACGATAAATATCGTTTTTCGGTTCATACAGGCCTCTCCTGTGCGTCTCATGGATATATTTCGGCACATTTCTTTCCCATTGCAATACTATGTCACTCGAAATTCCGTAACAGTGCCTGGAGGGACACGGAACCGCAACGGCTATCCCCTGGAACCCCTATTGCCCTCCGGGCACGCTTTTGGGGCCGGGATACGACGGCAATCGGGGTTCCCGGCCCCCGCGGGATACCGTACGCGGTGTCACCGTTCAAAGCGTCAACGTTCCCCCATATACCTTTTCTGTGACAAGCATCGAACTGTCGTGGCTGTACCCGGGCCGTCTCCTTCTCCTGACATGCCCTCGTTGTTCCATCTCCCGGCAGTACGGCCGATCACCAGTGGAAATGTACCTCGATCCCCGGATCGCGGGTATGAGTGCATACCCCGGTAAGAATCCTGCATACCTCCCCCAAATACCGAAACCCGGCGGAATAATCAGCTTGCTTCCGATGCAGCCCTTCCCCGGGAGCGAATGTGCGCGCCCGTCTATCATCGGATATCCGTCCGCATGAACCGTGTGTATGCGACGGCAAAGACGACGACGGGCTAGAGGATCAGCGCCACCACGCTCGACCATATCTCGCCGAGTGTATCTTCAACGGTCGCCCCGGAGAGGTGTGAATCCTCAGGATCAGGATGCCCCTCAGGGAGCGTCCATCGAGCATCGTCAGGTGCACGTCCGGTGAACCGTCGTGCCTGGGAGTTGTGTTCGTCGGGAGCAGGCGCGGAAGAGGTTCAAGGGATCTGGTTTTTCTTGTATCGGTTGGTCCCCGGGGCACTGTCCGGCATGCCGGGGAGCGAGGTACTGCGGTCCTACGGTTACGGCATCGCGGAAGAGTTCTGAGCGACTCCTTCCGTTTCGCCCAACCACTGTCCTCGTGCAGAAGCGGTCATCGTTCACACCGGTGAGATAACGCCACCCTGTGCCGCGTTGGTAAAAAAGTATGGTGAAGGAACGGGGTTATTACCGTGATGACGTTCACCGTTGCCGGCGAACGGGCGGGATGCGGCGGCGCACCCCGCCCAAAAACGTTTCACCGGCAGAGCGGCGTGAGTTTCTCGATCAGCCGCTCCACCTGCCGGACGGCCGTCCCGATGTAGGCGTCCGGGTCGAGGAGAGCGTTGAGTTCCTCGCGGGTGACGAACGCCGTGACCTCGGGCCGCTCACCGAGCACCTCGGCGAGGTCGCGGTCCTCGGCAAGGGCCTGCATGCTCGCCGTCCGCATCGCCTCGTGGGCCTCCTGCCGGCTCATGCCCCGCCGGGTGAGGTCGATCATCACCGACTCGGCGAGGTTCACGCCCCTGAGCAGCATCAGGTTCTTCCGGATGTTTGCCTTATTGAACTCAAGGCCATCCATCACGCTGATCATCACGTTGAGGATGTGATCGGTCAGTACCGACGCCTCGGGGAAGAGGGCCCGCTCGGGGGAGGAGTTCGTCAGGTCGCGCTCGTCCCAGAGGACGTTGTTCTGCAGTGCCGGTTCGACCGCGGAGCGCACGATCCGGGCAAGGCCGCAGACCTGCTCGCTCTTGATCGGGTTTCTCTTGTGAGGCATCGTGCTCGAGCCCACCTGCTTCTTCCCGAACGCCTCCGCGAGTTCCCCGATCTCGGAGCGCTGCATCAGCCGGAGTTCAAGGCCGATCTTGTCCAGCGTCGTCGCGATGTTTGCAAGGAGCATGAAGTATTCCGCGTAGCGGTCCCGGGAGACGAGCTGGTTCGAGACGTCTACCGGCCGGATTCCGAGGAACTCCATCATCGTCTCCTGGATCTCGATACCGGCATCCCCGAGCGCCGCCTGGGTGCCTACCGCTCCGGTGAGCTGCCCGACGACGACCCGGGGTCGCATCTGGCGGAGCCGTTCAATGTGGCGGGAGACCTCGCTCGCCCAGATCGCGAACCGCAGCCCGTAGGTGGTGGGCACACCGATCTGCCCGTGGGTGCGGCCGGCGCAGACGAGGGTCTTCGTCTCGGCGCTCCGGGCGAGAAGCACGCAGAGGAGTTTGCCGAGTTTCTCCTCGATGAGCATGAGGCTCTCGCGGACCTGCAGGGCGGTCGCCGTATCCAGGATGTCGTTCGAGGTCGCGCCGTAGTGAATCCACCGCCCGGCGTCGCCGCAGACCTCGGTGACGGCCTTGACGATCGCCATCATATCGTGGTTGATCTCGGCCTCGATCTCCTTCGCCCGCTCGAGGCGCGCGTCATGCGCAGAGATCGCGATCGTCTCCGCATCCTCGCGGGGGATCATCCCGTGCGCCGCCTCCGCTCGTGCCAGCGCCACTTCGGCCGTGACGATAGCCCGGAAGCGGTTCTCCTCACTCCAGACGGCACGCATCTCCGAAGTGCCGTACCGGTAGTCGATGGGATGGATTGCCATAATGGAGAAGTGTTGGCATTCTCGCTACAAAAAGGGGGTTGCCGCCCCTCTCCCCGTGCCGCGGGGCCCGCCGTCATATCCACTCTTTCTTCCTGAAGTAAAGGAGCATCGCGAACGCGACGCCTACCATGAGGAGGAGGACGAACGGATACCCGAGCGGCGAGTCTTCGAGCGGTATGTCCCTGAGATTCATCCCGTAAAACCCGGTGATGAAGCTTAAAGGAATGAAGATGCTCGCGACGATGGTGAGGATCGTTGTGATCTCGGCGAGCCTGTTGTTCTGGTTCGAGGTATGGAGATCCATCACGCCGGAGAGGGTATCCCTGGTATACTCCGCGACCTCTGCCGCCTGGATGCACCGGTCGTATATATCCCGGAAGTACGGGATCGTCTCCTTCCGGACAAGGCTCAACTCCCGGCTTGCAAGCGCCCCGAGAACC
Organism: Methanoculleus nereidis; assembly: GCF_032944295.1. Classification (NCBI taxonomy): domain Archaea; kingdom Methanobacteriati; phylum Methanobacteriota; class Methanomicrobia; order Methanomicrobiales; family Methanomicrobiaceae; genus Methanoculleus; species Methanoculleus nereidis. Next base: position 16,727 of record NZ_JABFFQ010000007.1, on the reverse strand, counting down.
TCGCGTGCCGGGACGGCCGCTCTCCGGATGGTCAGGAGATCTTCCTTGAGTTCGTAGATCTGTTTTAAGGCAAGCGGGTCCGCGGCAGCCAGAACCCTGCCCTGGAGGTCTTCCACCCGGTCGTCGACCGCGTCGAGGATGGCGAGGTAGACACTCACCATGGCGTCGAGGAGCGTATAGGCGAGAAAATCCGGCCCCGATCCCCGGAGGACACTCAGCTCGTTCCTGAGCCGCTCCCGGACCTGTTCGAAGACCTGGAAGGGCTGCTCGCGGAACGTTATGACGTAGTTCTCCCCGAAGATCAGGCTGACCTGCTCGCTTGTGACTCTGCCGTCTCTCTCCGAGAGCATCCTCGCGATGACGGCGACGTAGCTCCCGAACTCCTCCACCTTCGGCCGCTGGTCCGGGGCCGTGATATCCTCCATCGTGAGCGGGTGGATCCCCGCCTGCCTGCCGAGGATCACGAGTTCGTCGCGCTCCGGCACCCCGACGACGTCGATCCAGGTGACCGTCTCCCGGCCGATCCACGACCATGCCTCGGTGAGTTCGATGCACTCGTGCTCCTCGATGCGATCCTCCGTGTAGTCGATCACCCGGATCGAGAGTATCCCACAGGTTTTTTCCGGCCGCATCACCACCTCCCGACTCCCTGCTCCCCGGGGGAGAGGCGGATACGCCTTGCCGGTCCCGGCAAATCACCCGGCGAGCCGCCCGGCAGGGGCCACGGATACCATCCCCGGGAGGGGGGCATTCATCCCATGGTATAAAACATCACTGTCGGGCCGATCATGTATCTTCGACCGGCCCGCCGTCGTAGACGATGATGTTCTCGGTCGCGATGGTGATACCGTCGGCCGCTTCGACCGCCTCGAGGAGTTTGCGGGAGAGGTCGTCCTTCGTGGCCCGCTTCCTCCGGACATCGGTCACGTACCGGATAGAAAAGTCGATCCAGTTGTCGGTGAGGGTCAGGTAGACGGACGGCTCCACCTCTCTCCTCGGCAGGTAGTAACGCATGCCGATCCTCTCGATCTCCTGCTCGGCCCGTCCGGACGTCGCCGCCGTCTCCCGGCGAACGATATCGAGAAAGAGGGAGACCGCCCGCCGCCAGTCCGACCCGTAGGTGATGGGGATGGAGATCTCGTCCCAGACGAAGGTGTGATCCATCGTGTAGTTAAAGACCCTTGATGACAGGACGGCACCGTTCGGGACGACGGCGATCCTGCCCGTTGCCTGATCCCCCTTCACGTCGCGGGCGTGGATCTCCAGGATCTTCGTTTCGAGGATCCCGATATCGATCACGTCGCCTATCGTCTCGCTGATCTCGATACGGTCGCCAACCTGGTAGGTGCGCGAGACGATGATCAGGATCCCGCCGACGAAGTTCTTGAAGAGGTCCTGGAGCGCGACGGCGATCCCGGCACCGACGATACCGTAGGCGACGAAGATATAATTCGTATCGATCCAGACCCGGAGGAGGATGACGCTGATGACGACGATCTTTAAGATGGATACCGTTCTCCGAAACGAGTAGCGCTCCCGCTCGTCCTTGATGCGCCGGAGGGTGAGGGATTCGACGATGAAGAAGAAGAGGTAGACGAGGCTGATCGTAAGGGCCGTGTAGAAGACACGTTCGAGGTAAATGTCGGGGTAGGCGAGTGCCGCAAGCAGGAACAGGGCCGTGGCGGTGCCGGAGATCACGATGACGGCGACGGTCCTCAGCGTCGCCCGTCTCTCTTCCTGCCTCTCCGGGTTTCGTCGGTCCGCCTGCATACCCCTCGCCCTGCTGCCGCCGGCGCACGCGGCCTACTTCTCCTCACAGCAGGATGGCGCGGACTTCGACGCAGCGGGATATAATGGTATTCGGCTATGGACGGGAGGGGTGCCGGCCGCGGTTCAGATCCAGTTTCTCTTCCTGAAGTAGACGAGCATCGCAGCCGCGACGGCTGCCATCGAGGCGAGGGCCAGGGGGTAGCCCCAGGGATGGCTGATCTCCGGCATGTATGCAAAGTTCATGCCGTAGACCCCGGCGATGAAGGTGAGCGGGATGAAGATTGTGGCGATGACGGTGAGGACCTTCATGATCTCGTTCATCCGGCTGCTCTGGCTCGAGAGGTAGACGTCGAGGGTTCCGGACATCGTATCCCGGTAGGTCTCCACGGTCTCGGCGACCTCTATGGTGTGGTCGTAGACATCCCGGAAGTAGACGAGCGTCTGTTCCCCGATCAGGGGCGATTCGCCCCGTTCAAGTTGTGCAACCGCTTCGCGGAGCGGCCAGACCGAGCGCCGGAGTGCTATCAGGGATCGTTTTAAGGCATATATCGCCTGCAGTGTCCCGCGATCGGGGTCCGCCACCACCTCCTCCTCGACCACTTCGATACGCTCCCCGAAGACCTCGATCACAGAGAAGTAACCGTCGACGATCGCGTCCAGCAGGGCGTAGAAGAGGTAGTCCGGCCCGGCGCTTCGGAGCCGCCCGGCTCCCGCACGCAGGCGCTCCCGGATACGCTCGAAGACGTCGCCCGGCTGTTCCTGGAAGGATACGACGTAGCCTCTCCCGAGCACAAGGCTGACCTGCTCGCTACGGAACTCGCCGTCGCCGGGAGCGAGCATTCGGACTGCAACGTAGAGGTAATCGCCGTAATCCTCGATCTTCGGCCGCTGGCTGGTGTTTGCGATGTCCTCCAGGGTCAGGGGGTGAATCCCGACGGCGTCCCCGACCGCCTGGATCGCCCCGGTATCGTGGACGCCGTCGACGTCGATCCAGATGACCGCCGGACGGCGAGCCGGGAGCCGGAACCCCGGCAGCGTATACGTTCGCTCGCCGAGGCGGGACTCATCGTAATCGATGACCGTGACGGTGACCGGTCGTGAGCGGGGGGCCGCTCCACCCGTCACCCGGTCGTCGTGCAGGCTCATAGGATATCCGGCTGGTTCAGGAGGGTTTATCGAAAATGAAGGGATTTTTGGGCTTCACCTTCTTGTTGCCGCTATCTCATCCTCTCTCTTCGCCTTCGCTGCAGCGCGGCCGATCAGGATGACCGCGATCACCGCGACGATCGTCACGACGATGGCATACACGAACATGGCGACAAGCGAGCTCTGATCTCCAAAAATCTCCGCGAAAAGTTCCTGAATGGCTCCGTTCCATGCGAGAGCGGCGATCAGGCCGAATGCAGCCGCGAGAAGAGCCGATACCTTTTCAATGACCTCAGCCTTGAGTGACATACAGTCTCACCGGCGAGCGGTAAGCGGGTTGATATATAATACTTTCGTAAGAGCGTCCCGGTCTCCGCTCTCCTTTCCTTCCGCCGTTTGGGCAGTACCGCCACCGTTCACTTTCGCCCCGGGCACCCAAACTACATTGATGTCAGCCGTCGAACTGTATGCAATGGATAGCCTCGACGACTGGTTCCCGTACCGGGAGTACCGGCCCCATCAGCGGGAGATGCTTGAAGCGGCCGCCTCCATCGCACGCGACGGCGGCATCGCCATGATCGATGCGCCGACCGGGAGCGGCAAGTCGAGCGTGGTCTCCGCGCTCCTCGCGGAGAGCCGGGGACGAAAAGTGCTCGTCGCCGTCCGGACCATCAGCCAGCTTGCGACGTTCATGCGCGAGCTCGAGCTCATCCGGAAGAAGCGCGGCGACCTCAAGTTCGCCTACCTCATCGGCAAGTCCAGCATGTGTCCGCTCGGCGGCGAGGGAGACATCTACCGGCGGTGCGAGGGCGTCAAGTCCTTCTCGACGGCGCTGATGCGGGAGCGGGCGCAGAAGGGGTCGCTCGTCCCGGCGAACGACCGCCAGATCAAGCAGCAGATCCGCAAGATGGACCCGGAGCACCCGCTCATCTGCCCCTACTTCATTCACGGCAAATCGTTCGTGGAGCCCGAGGACGGGGGATTGAAGATGATCCCGTCGGCGGCCCTGCGCGTCCGGGCCGAGCGGGTGAGCACCGAGGTGATCTGGCCCGATCAACTTGCCGGGTTCTGCGGCGATATCTGCCCTTACGATACGATGATGCATGCTGCCCGGGACGCCGACGTGGTGCTCGTGAACTTCTACCACCTCTTCGACGACGCCATCCGGGAACAGCTCTACCAGTCGCTTGGGATCGAGGGGCACGACGCCATGCTGCTCATCGACGAGGCTCATAACTGCGGGGACGTCGTCCAGAGCATCGAGAGCGTGACGATCGAGGAGCGCGACATCGTGCAGGCCGGTCACGAACTCTCCGGACGGCGGCGATCGCCGCAGGCTGACGCCATAGTCCAGATCCTGCCGCAGATCACCCGGTTCATGGAGGCGCTCAAGGGCTCTTATGAGACGGAGGACTTCTTCGAGCCGCCGGTCTTTCAGAAGATGATCCTGTCCGGCACGCTCTACCGGAGCGTGGAGGAGATCGTTGACGACCTCCTCAAGATCAGCGAGGGGATCCGCGAGAAGAACATGCAGGCGGGCGAGTTCCGGGAGAGCGCGATCGAGCGGCTGACCGAGTTCTTCTACCGGATCTTCCGCTCCGCCGCCGATCCGGCGTACCTCACGGTCTACCGCAAAGAGGAGGACGGGGCTGTGGCACTCGAGGTCCGAAACATCGACCCGAGCACCAAGCTCCAGGACATCGCCCGGGCGCACGCCTGCTGCGTTTTGATCTCGGGGACGCTCTCCCCCATCGAGAGTTACCGCCGCTACTACTTCGGCGACCTTCCCGTCACGGCGATGTCGCTCCCGAACTCCTTCCCCCCGGAGAACCGCCGCATCTTCTGCGCAAACGACATCACCACCGCCTACTCGATGCGCCGGGACAGAGAGAACCTCGCACGGACCGAGGACTACATCACCACGTTTGCCCGCCTCCCGGGAAACCTTGCGGTCTATTTCCCCTCCTACGACCTCCTGAACACCTTTGCGGAGCGGTGCGCACCCCGCATCCGTAAAAAGCAGATCTATATCGAGTCCAAGGATACCACAGCCTCGGCCACGATGCTCCGGGAGTTCATGGCCCTCCCGGGAACCGGCCGCTCGGGCATCCTCTTTGCGGTCTGCGGCGGCAAGTGGAGCGAGGGCCTGGACTACCGCGGCGAGATGCTTTCGGGTGCGCTCGTCATCGGCCTCCCGCTCGCGCCGTTCAACCGTGTCCGGAAGATGGTGATCGACTACTTCCGGATGAAGTTCGGTGAGGAGGGGGAGTTCATCAGTTACACCCTCCCGGCGGTCAACCGCGCCCTGCAGGCGCTCGGCCGGGTGCTCCGGACGCCCGAGGACAGGGGTATGCTCATCCTCGGGGAGAAGAGGTTCCTGGAGCGCCGGGTTCATGCGGGGCTGCCGCCGTGGATGCAGGAGGAGATGACGGCATGCACCGTAGATGCTTTCAAAAAGGAGGCTGAAAAATGGCGATTCTGACCGGGTCGTGCCGGTTCGGCCTCTGGCACGTCCACGTCGCATGGCAGGACGACCTCGTCTACCGGGTGCGGTTCGCGCGTGAGAGCATCGCAGGGTCGGTGCCGGAAGAGATCCTGCGCTACTGTGTCGGCCGGCCGGCGGACCTCGCCTCCCTCCGGAGCGTCGCGACCGAGGGCGACTCGACCTTTGCCGGGATTTACCGTGCGGTCCGGGCAATCCCCTGCGGTGAGACCGTCACCTACGGTGAGGTTGCCCGGATGGTCGGAACCGCGCCCCGGGCGGTCGGGGCGGCGATGGCCCGAAACCCGACCCCGATCGTGGTGCCCTGCCACCGGGTCGTCGCGAAGACCGGCATGGGCGGGTTCTCCCCCGATCTCGCGATCAAAGAGGCCCTGCTTGCCATGGAACGGCGGGGAGATGTTTGCACGCCGGAAAAGAGAGGAATTAACAGGTAACTCCGCCATAGTAATATTGAAATGAAGATCGTGGTCCTGGGTGCCGGGGCGGTCGGGCTGACCGTTGCCGCAAAGTTGTCCCGCGTTGCGGACGTTCATGCCGTAGCGAGGACGCGGCACGCGGATGCGGTACGGAAACGGGGTTTTCTGATGACCGGCATATGGGGAGAGGGCACATGCCGGTTCAGTTGCTCCGAGGATCTCCCCGACGCGTGGCGGGACGCCGACTACTACATCGTCGCCGCAAAGTCCACCGGCACGGAGGCGATCTGCCGCCAGTTCGCCGACGTCATCGGGGGGCGCGAGGTGGTGAGTCTCCAGAACGGTATCGGAAACGAGGAGATCATCGCGCGGTTCACCGACCGGGTCATCGGTGGGATGATCATCACCGGGTTCGAGTGGCGGGGCGATGCATCGGTCCACGTCTCCGTGGAGGCGGCGCCCGTGAAACTCGGGCGGTTCCCGTCCGGTACGGACGCCGCGGTCGAAGACCTCGCCGCCCTTATGCGGAAGGCCGGTATCCGTGCGGAGGCGACCGGCAGCATCAGGACGGATATCTGGAGTAAGACCCTCTACAACTGCGCGTTGAACCCGCTCGGCGCCGTCATGAACGTTCCCTACGGCGCGCTCACCAATCCCCATGCCTGGACGATCGTCACCATGATCGTTCGGGAGGCCTGCCGGGTGGCGGAGGCCGAGGCTGTCTCCCTCCCCTGGGAGACGCCTGAGGCCTACCTTGAGTATCTCCGGACCGAGCAACTCCCGGCGACGGCCGCCCACCACTCGTCGATGCTCCAGGACCTGGCCCTCGGGCGCAAAACCGAGATTGATTTTCTGAATGGTGCGGTGACGGCGCTTGCCCAGAAACACGGCATCGAAGCCCCTTACAACACCTGTATCGTCGAACTGATCCGATTCCGGGAGCGGCTCTGACAGCCGGGGAGCGAGGATGCGATCTGCAGTTGTCCTTGTTGGCGGAGCGGCACGACGTGCCGGCGGGCGGGAGAAGTATTTTTTTACGTTCCGGGGCAAAACCTTCATCGACCGCCTCATTGATACCTTGAAGGAGGTGGCGGATGAGATCGTGGTGGTCGCACGTGATCCCGGGCAGTGCGAACGGTTTGGCCATCTTGATGACATTAAGTGCATACCGGATATCAGAAGGGACCTCGGGCCCATCGGGGGCCTGCACGCGGGGGCGCTCGCGGTGCACGGCGAGTATGTCTTTGTTGCCGCCTGTGACATGCCCTGCATCCACCCGGGGGTGGTCAGGCTGCTCTTCGACGCCGCCATCGGGTATGATGCCGCTATTCCCTGCTGGAATGCCGATATGCTCGAACCACTCCACGCGGTCTACCGGACAAGCGCACTGCTCGGCTACCTGGAGGAGCATGAGTCACTCTCACTCCGGGCGATGGTGCGGAGCCTTGATACCCATTACGTGCGCGTGGAAAAGCTCCGGGAGATTGATCCGGGCCTGCTGACGTTCACGAACATCAACAATCTGGAAGACCTGGAGTCGATCGACTCTTCGGCAGAACGGGGCCGGGGCGATGCGTCCGGGCCCGGACAGGAGTCTTCCTGACACTCTCCGGTCCATCGGGCCATCGCGAGTCGACCTCACCTATTTCCTGCCCGGGCTTCCCCGGTTCCTCTAAAAGTTCCACACGTATCCCCGGAACCCCGACAGTTCTATGGAGCCCCTGATCGGGGTTGAGCAGGAACTGGCGAACCGTCCCGGAGAACGAGGCAGGTAAGTTCCCCACAACATTTATATGCTATCTCTGAGAAATCAGCGCCTGATGTCATCGGGGGAAGTGACTTTATCCAATTCTATCACCAGAATCCGGGCGGCTCCCGGGATTGCGCGGGCAGCGCGTCCCGGCAGCAGGATCCGGATATCTCGAGCCGGCCGCACTATGGCACCGCTCCTTCTGTTCTGCTGTCTTATCGCTGCCCTGTGCGGGGTCGCCTCCGCAGAAGAGGGGGAGTATGTCCCGGTCTGGGGAATGGGGGCCAATGGTCCTGTCAGTTCCGTAGCGGTCACTCACGACGGTTCTGCGATCGTTGCCTCTGCAGGCTCTGCAGTATACGTTCTCGACCGGCAGGGAAACGTCCTCTGGAGGGACACTGTCGGTGGACGGGTGAACAGCGTCGGGATATCGCCCGAAGGGTCGCGGATAGGGGTTGCTGCAGACAAGCTCTATCTCTACGACGAGGATGGAGACCTGCTCTGGACCGAGAAGACGACTTTTGTTTACCGAAGCGTGGATATTTCGTCGAACGGAGCGTATGTCGCCGCCGGTTGTGACAACGGAGCGGTTTATATCTTTGATAGTAACAAAAAGCAACTCTGGGACTACGATATGGGGACCGACAGCTACGATCTCGCGATATCAGAGAACGGCCGCAGGATCGCGATCGGCTGTGATAACCAGGGGGTCTATCTCCTCAATAGCAGGGAGGGAGAATCCTGGAGTTACGGGACCGGCAAACTGGTGAGTGGGATTGCCCTAACCCCTGACGGGCGGTTCGTGGCAGCTGGATCGTACGATCGGTGCGTCTACCTCTCCACAGGGGAGGGTGAGCACCTCTGGAAATACCCCACGGAATACTCCGTCGCCGCGACAGCCCTGACGAACGAGGCCAGGAGGATCTTCGCTGCGTCCGGGAGGACAATCTACGTCCTCGACCGCACAGGAGCCGAGGTCCAGAAGATCGGTCTCGGCGGCCGTGCGGAATCCGTTGCCGCGACCCCCGACGGCTCGTTCCTCGTTGTAGGGAGCGGTGACGGCGACCGGTCCATCCGCCTCTTCACAAACGATCCAGACCTGATCGGAAACCAGGAGCCAATAGACGCCATGTTAGACGAAATCGAACCCCTGAACCAGACCGCGAGCGACGTGACCGCCCAACCGTCCCTTGCGGAAGAAAGCACGGAGCCATCGGTGGAAACGAACACCCGGGCCCGGGCCGAGGAGGTTCCGATCACCACGCGGGTGCTTGGGTGGGTGGAGAACATCATCTCCCTCCTCTTTAAACCCCAGGAAGATTTCCTCGCCTGAACCTTTTTTGAGCGGGCATCAGACCCGGTGCCTGCTGCCGCTCGCGTCGCGCGCGTAGTGCCCGAACTCACTATCGAGCAGGACGTCGCCGGTGAAGACGGGTCCGTCCCTGCAGACCCGCAGGCCGTGCGGGTCGGTGCAGCACGAGCCGCAGAGGCCGACCCCGCACTTCATGTAGCGGTGGAGGGAGAAGAGTCCCCGCTCGGCACACCCTTTCCGGTCGAGGACGGCGAGCACTGCCGCCATCATGACCTCAGGCCCGCAGACGCAGATGTGGCTGAAGTCGGCGAGATCTACCCTTGATAAGAGCTGGGTCACGAACCCGTGGTGGCCGGCGGTGCCGTCGTCGGTCGCGACCATCAGCGTTGCTGACTCGCGTATCCGGTCGGCGAAGAGGAGTTCTGAGGCCGTCCGGGCGCCGAGAAGGAAGGTGTCCACCTGCCCGGCCGTGACAAGCGGCAGCAACGGCGAGGCCCCGACGCCGCCGGCGACGGCAAGCACCCTCCCGGAGACGGTAAAGCCGTTCCCGTAGGGTCCCCGGATCCCGATCCGGTCGCCCTCGTGCATCGCAAAGAGAGCGGCGGTCGCGTCCCCTACCTCGAGGACGGTGATCGAGGACGGGGAGGAGAGGGCCATCGGGATCTCGTCGACACCCGGCACCCAGACCATCACGAACTGACCCGGTCGCGATGCAATCTCGCGGTCGAAGACGAACGTCCTGATCGACGGCGTCTCCTCCACGATCTCCGTTATCGTGACCCCTGCGGGCATCTGCTCATGCATGGGCGCACCCCACAATCTCGCGTGCGTCGATGCCGTCCGGACTGTAGAGGTCGTTTGCGATCGCAGCAAAGATGCCGATGTCGTCGATGACCGCGCTCCCGATCTCGATGGCGCTGGCTCCCGCCATCATCATCTCGACGACGTTGTCGGCGGTGGAGACCCCGCCGCACCCGACGATGGGGATGGAGCACGCCTCGTAGAGGTCGTAGACGCACCGGACCGCGACGGGAAAGATGGCCTTCCCGGAAAGCCCGCCGAACCGGTTCCCGAGCACCGGCCGGCGGAGCGCCGTCGAGATTCGCATCGCCTTCACCGTGTTGACCGCGACGATCGCATTCGCCCCGCCGCGCTCCGCGGCCGCCCCGATCGCACCGATATCGGCGACGTTCGGTGTGAGTTTCACCCAGGTCGGGACCCCGAGGGAGGCCACCGCTCTCGTGCACTCCTCCACAAGAGCCGGGTCGCTCCCTATTGCCGCCCCGTAGCCCTCCGCGTGGGGGCAGGAGAGGTTCAGCTCGAGCCCGGAGGCCGTGCCGGCAAACCACCCGGCGACCGTTCGGAACTCTTCTGGTGTCCCTCCGAAGATGCTGACGATCACCGGCTCGCCCGCGAGAGCGGTCAGTTCGTCCACAAACGCGGCCGAAGGGTTCGGCAGGCCCATGGCATTGATGATACCACCGTCGACGACGATCAGGCAGGGTCCCGGGTGCCCCTCCTTCGGGCTCGGGCCGATGGATTTCGTGACCACGCCGCCTGCACCATTGTGCAGGATACGCGCGAGCGACGCCCCGGTGGTACCGAGGACGCCGGCCGCGAGCAGCAGGTGGTTCCTCAGTCGGACGCCGCCGACCTCGATGGGGCCTGGATAAAGCGCAACCATTGAAAAAAGGTAGGAGTAGAGTATTATTATACTCTCGCGCCAAGTGTACTAACAGGAAAACATGTGCTCCGCTCTCCGGAGCCCGGGTACCGGCACGGGAGACGGTAAGATGGCTCTTTTCCCCGCCGGATCGTTATTCTCCGTGCAGTCAAGGGCCTCTTTGCGCGCATACCATATACCATTACCGAGAATCAGGACCGATACCATGACCTCGCTCGCAATTTTAGGTGTAGGAAAGGTGGGGGGCGAGACGGCATTTCTCTCCGCCGCGCTCGGTCTCGTCGACGAGATCGTCGCCTACGACGTATACGAGCCCATCCTCCGGGCACAGGTGCTCGACCTGCAGCACACGGGTATCGATGTCACGGTCTCCACCAAAACGGCGGCAATGCGGGATGCCGATATCTTCGTCTTTGCGGCAGGCACCCCGAGGACACCAGATATCAAGACCCGGGCCGATCTCCTCGAGGCCAATATCCCGGTGGCGAAACGTTGCAGCGAGCTCCTGCGAGGGTTCCCCGGGATAGTCATTACCGTCACGAATCCCATGGACGCAAACAACTACGGCCTCTGGAAGATGATGGATATCGACCGGCAGCGGTGCATCGGTTTCGGCGGTCAGCTTGACAGCGCCCGTTTTGCCCGCTATCTCGATGAAGCTGGGCACACGGGGCCCGCCTGGGTGCTCGGGGAACACGGCGAGCACCAGGTACCCCTTTTCTCGAAGACTGGTGTGGATTTCAGTCTTGATGAGCGCGAAACTATCCTCTCCCGGATGCAGGGGGCGAGCATGGAGGTGATCCGCGGCAAGGGCGGGACGGTCTTTGGCCCCGCATACCATATCGCCATGCTGATCCGCGCCGTCCTCGACGACCGGCGCCAGATGCTCCCCTGTTCGTGTGTGCTTGACGGCGAATACGGACTCTCCGGCTGTTCTCTCGGCGTCCCGGCCCGGATCGGCCGCGAAGGTATCCTCGGCATCGAGGAGTGGGACCTCGATCCCTGGGAGTCCGCGAAGATGGCGGAGGCGGGAGCGTTCGTGCAGGGCCTCTGCAGGAGGTTCGATGTCTGAGCAGGTGCTCGAGTCCCGCATGAGCGTTCCGGCAACGCTGGAGGACTTCGGGAAGATCCGTGTCGGTATTCATCAAGTGGAGTACGGTAACGTCGGTGCCGATACCCCGGTCGTTTATATCTTCGGTCGGGACGCATCCGGGAAGGCCATCCAGGTCAGGGTGACCGGCTTTCGGCCCTACTTCTATGCGCCTGCCGATCTTGTGAACGGCAGATCCCTCCCGCAGGAGATCGTCGGTATCGAAGAGAATACGACCTACCGCTCCATCCGCGGCGACCCGCTCCGGCGGCTCTACACCCGGCGCCCTGGCGACGTCCGTGCCGTCCGCGATGACTTTAAACAGCACTATGAGGCCGATATCCCGTTTACCACCCGGTTCATGATTGACTGCGGCCTTACCGCCGGTGTCGAGTTGCCTGCCGGTACTGTTGAATTGCCCGATGGTGCCTTTGAGATCGAGTGTCGCGAACTCACGCCGACCGAGATCAAGGCCCCGGCCCGGACCTGCATCATGGATATCGAGTGCGTGGACGAGGAGGGGTTCCCCGAGCCCGAGCGCGACCCGATCATCTGCGTCACCTGCTGGGACTCGTTCGACGACGATTATACGACCCTCCTCTGGCAGCCCGGTGGGGCGGCGGGCGACGCGCCCGATCTTTGCGTCCAAGAGCGGCACCGGGTCATCCGGTACCCGGACGAGGTCTCAATGCTCAAGGGGCTCGTCGATTACGTCAAAGAACGCGACCCGGATATCCTCTCGGGCTGGAACTTTGTGGAGTTCGATATTCCCTACATCCTGAAGCGGATGGCGACACTCGGCCTCCGGGCGGAGGACCTCGCGCGCCTGCCGGGGCAGACCGAACGGAATGCCGTCCGCGGGAGGGCGGTCTTCGACCTTCTTTCTGCCTACCGGAAGATGCACCAGGCGCAGAAGGAGTCTTACCGGCTCGATGCGATCGCCGGGGAGGAACTCGGGGTGACGAAGGTCCGCTACAGCGGGACGATCACGGACCTCTGGCGGTCCGACCCGAAGCGGCTCGTGGAGTACAACTACCGCGACGTCGAGCTCTGCGTCGGGATCGATAAAAAGAACAACATCATCGAGTTCTACCGCGAGATCGCCCGGTACGTCGGGTGCCCGCTCGATCGGACGCTGAACTCGTCGAACGTCATCGACATCTTCGTTCTCCGGAAGGCGTCAGGCACGTTCGTCCTCCCCTCAAAAGGGCTCGCTGCAGGCGACGAGTTCGAGGGGGCGACCGTCTTTGAGCCCGCCACCGGCCTACGGGAGAACGTGGTGGTTCTCGACCTGAAATCGCTCTACCCAATGGCGATGATGACGATCAACGCCTCGCCCGAGACGAAGGACCCAGACGGCGAACTGCGGGCCCCGAACGGTATCCGGTTCTCACGGGAGCCGGACGGGCTAACACGGAGCATCATCGCCGAGCTCCTCGAGGAGCGGGACGAGCGCAAGCGCCTGCGCAACCAGTACCCCTTTGGGTCGCCGGAATACGTCCTCTACGACCTTCAGCAGAACGTCCTGAAGGTGATCATGAACTCCTACTACGGGGTCTCGGGCTACACCCGGTTCAGGCTCTACGACCGCGAGATCGGGTCGGCCGTCACCTCGGTCGGCCGGGCGATCATCAGGCATACCCGGGATATCATCACCGATCTCGGCTACACGGTCATCTACGGCGACACCGACTCCTGCATGGTCGAGGTTCCGCCGGCGGGTCTCGAGGAGACCATCGCGCGGGCAAGGGAGATCGAGGCGCGGCTGAACGCGAGTTACGGCGACTTCGCGAAGACCGAACTGAACGCCGATACACATTACTTCTCCATCAAGTTCGAGAAGGTTTACCGGCGCTTCTTCCAGGCCGGCAAGAAGAAGCGCTACGCCGGGCACCTGGTCTGGAAGGAGGGCAAGGACGTCGATGAGGTGGACGTTGTCGGGTTCGAGATCCGGCGGAGCGATTCGCCGCAGATCACGCGGGAGGTGCAGCGCGCCGTCCTCGAGATGATCCTCCGCGGGGACGCGTTCAGCGATGTGCAGGCATACCTGCGCGCCGTCATCAGGAAGTACCGCCGGGGGGAGTACTCGCTCGACGAGGCCGGTATTCCCGGCGGGATCGGGAAGAACCTGGAGAACTACGAGAACGACGATGCCCACATCCGGGGCGCTAAATATTCAAACAAATACCTCGGGACCGACTTCAAGCGGGGCAGCAAGCCCAAGCGCGTCTACATCAAGACCGTCACGGCGAAATACCCGCGCACAGACGTGGTCTGCTTCGAATACGCCGACCAGGTGCCGCCGGAGTTCGTCGTCGACTGGGAGACGATGCTTGAGAAGACGCTCAAAGGTCCTCTCTCGCGGATCATAGAGCCGCTCGGGTGGGACTGGCACGATGTCGACCCGTCACGGACGACGCTCTTTGATTTCGGAATGTAAGAAAAGTTTTGAGGGCCGCTTTACGCGAAGCCCCTTTTTGCGCGCTCTTCTTCGAGGAACGCACTGCGCTCGATGTTCTTCGCCCAGGCGATGCGGCCGCCGACGATCTGCCAGTTGCCCATCTCCAGGATGTCTATCCCCTCGGGAACTTCCGGGACGGCCGCCCCGCCGGGCACGACGAGAACAGCCTTGTCGACCTTGCTGGCGCTTGCGGCAGCCTCGAGTGCTTCGATGGTGCCTGCCGGGACACTGGGGGTCATCTTCACGTTCACGAGCACCCGCTCCGTCCTGCCGGCGACCCGGCGGGAGAGCACACACTCCGGATGCGCACCGCTGGCGGGAGACCATGCTAATTGCCACCCTTCCTGGGGAGAGAACCGCCGGGCAAGGGTCTTCTGGACATCTAGATACGTAGAATCCTTTATGCCACCCATATCAATATCCTCTGCTCTACTGTATGATCATGGTCGAATATAAGCGTTATAGTTCTCTTCGCTTGCGGTTGTCCCCTCTGAACCTGGTAGCGGCCGGCGGTTTCTCTCCTCCGGGGCCGGCAAGGGGATAGGTATGGGACCCAGGCAGGACGGCGCACCGCAAATGCCCGGAGGAACACTTTTATCCTACTACCGGTATTATGCACCGGGGTTGTTGATAATGGCAGAGGCAACGCAGACAGAGGCCGCGGTTGTAGAAGCGTATGAGAGGCTGGCCCGTGAGGTGCTGGATCGGCCGGAGAGCATCCCGAGCGCTATCCACAATCTCCTCCTGAAACTGGCGGAGACACACCCGGGTGCGGTCTACTGGATCGTCCGGAGGTTTTACCAGGAATATCTCCGGCTCTATGTCTCCGACACCGGATACATCGGTATCGCAGACCGGTACGAACCGGACCTGATGTACCCGGGTGATATCGTCCTTTACACGGTTCCCGAGAGCCCGCAGCCGGGGAACGTGGTCCAGATCTCCTTCACCGACAAGGATGAGGTAAGCGTCTACGTCATTCACGGCCGGGTCATCGGGTGCAACGAAGACCGATCGATACAGATCGTGGATACCAGCACTGGAGAGGAGTACAAAGTCGTTGACTGGAACATCCTCGGAAAACTGGTGAAAGTGATCCCGTTCGGGGCCGATGAATGGCAGGAACTCTTCTCTGCATCAAGCGTTCCGAACGAGTGGGTAGCCACAACGATCGAGGAAAACATCGGTTCGCTTCAGGAGTCGGATGTTCCCGGAAAAGATGAGGCGATTGCCGAGCTCAAGAGCCGCCTTAAGAACCTGGTGTAGCACAGGTTCACCACGCATTTTTTGTGCAAGCCCGTTGGGTCGATCCCGGTTGCCGCCTCACTGTTTACACACCACCGGGACTGCTTCCATACCGGCTGCGAACAATGCCTCCCGGGGATCACTCCGGGCTCCGCACGAACTTTTTTGATGGGGAGTGTCCATCTCCGCGGTATGAAGCATCTGGCAATAATCATCCTCGGCCTGCTGCTCATCCCGTCCGGGGCTCAGGCGCTCACCTTCCTCGGCGGGGATCAGCAGGTGATCGACACCCCCATCCCCGATGATGTGGTCGCTTCAGGCGGATCCGTGACCGTCAACGCCCCCGTGGACAGCCTGACGGTCGCCGGGGGAACGGTGAGGGTTGATGCGCCGGTCGCCGGCGATGTCATCGCCGCGGGCGGCACCCTGATCATCAACGGCGATGTGGGAGGGAAGGTGCTCGCCGCCGGGGGCGAGATCGAACTGAACGGGAACGCGACGAACGCCCTCATCACCGGGGGCACGGTCAGGATCGGGGAGAATGCCGTCATAGAGCGCGACGCATTCATCTCGGCGGGAGAGGTCACCAACGCAGGATCGGTTCTCCGGAACCTGACGGTGTCGGGCGAGACGTTCGACAATCCCGGTACGGCCGGGAACGTGACGTTCGAGGAGCCGCCGGAGCCCGGACTGTTGCCCGATCTCTTCTCGGTACTCTTCGCCATCGGGTTCCTGATCCTCGGGCTTCTCGTCATCCGGGCGTTCCCCGACCTGTTCGCTGCGGTGGTCGGGCAGGTCGAGAAAAGTCCGATCCTTCTTACAGTCCTCGGGTTCATCGCGATCATCGTATCGGCGATCATCCTCGTCATTATCGCGATCACGATCGCCGGCCTCCCCATCGCGCTCTTCGCAGGAATGCTCTTCATCGTCGCCCTGATGCTCTCGTCGCTCTTTGTCGCGTACGCCCTCGGGGACGTCATCGCTTCCCGGACGGGGTGGGAGCCGGGGCGTTCGTGGATCTTTGTCCTGGGGTTCGTGATCCTGCAGATCCTCATCTTCATCCCGCTGCTCGGGGGGCTCGTCCAGATCGTCGCGGTCAGTCTCGGCTACGGGGGGCTGCTCTATGCGCTCAGGAGTTTCTGCCCGTTCCGTGCCGGTGGTGGTGGGGCGTAGTCTCTTTTTTCGGCCGAATGCCCTCAATCCGGCAACTTCACCGCGTTCTTGCTAATATCATAGGGTTTTTCCGGGGACGTTATCGGCATGCGGAATCGCCGGTGGTACTTGCTACCTGCTATACCCCATTTACGGATTTCGAGGGGATATCGCCATGGGGGGGTGGGGACAGGGGAG
>NZ_JABFFQ010000006.1:0-159399 GCF_032944295.1 Methanoculleus nereidis | reverse complement strand
CCTGGAACCGAAGCCGAAATCAGGCCCAGAAAGGCGTGGATTGGCAGTTTACCACAACCGATGCGAGGAGGAAACTCAAGCGGCTCTACCCGATGATATTAGAGAATTAGGAGACAATGAGCACTAGCACTTCTGCAGGATCACCTTTATTGCAGCCCCTTCTTCCGGTTTCCCGGGCACCCGATCGGCCGCCCAGACGCGTCCGCCGTACTGGTTGACGAGGGTCTTGACGATGTGAAGCCCGAGCCCCCTGCTTCCGGATGCGGTTTTGCTCCCCTCGCGGCTGAAGCGGTCGAATATGTTGAGCTTTAAGTGATCCGGTATGCCGATGCCGGTGTCGGCGACGGTGAGCGTCACGGTATCCGCAGTCTCCATGACGGATATCTCGATCCGGACTTTCATGCCGCCAAACTTGATGCTGTTGCTGATCAGGTTGGATAAGATATGTTCGAGGAGGGGGTTTGCCCAGACGGTGTAACTCCCCGGCTCATACCGGATTTCGATGCCTGAATACCGCTGTATCTGGCCGCGGATGATGCTGTTGAGGTCGGTCGGCTCCAGGCGGATACGGTGCTTGTTGAGCGCGGTTAACAGTTCGACGTTCTTGATGACGTTGATCCCCTGTTCGACCGTATTTTTGACCCGTTGAGCGAGTTCCGCCTCCTCGCCGGAGAGCCGTTCCCGGAGCATCTCGATGATCGTTGCCGCGACCATGCTGGTGTTGTAGATGTCGGTGCCGAGCAGGTCGAGGTAGAGGCTGGAGAGCTGGCTGGTCCGTTCGCAGACGAGGTCCCTGGTGATATCACGGCCGACCCCGGTTGCGGCGACGGCCTTCCCGGAGGCGTTGTGCAGGGGGTGAATGGTGATCTGGAACGACCGCACCTCATCGCGCCATGAAAACGATCGGGTCTCTGAGACTGCCTCTCCTGTCTCGATGACCCAATGCGCAGCCCCGGCCAGAAAGTCCGCCTCCTCTGCCGGGAACAGGGCATGGGGAGTCTTGCCTGCGATCGTCTCCGGGTCTATTCCCTGATTCCGGGCACCGGTCCAGTAGAACTGGGTGAAGATGCCGTCGCGGTTGAGCGTGAATATCATGTCAGGGAGCGTTTTCGCCAGGATCTGCACCTGCTCTTCCGACGCCCCGCGAGAATCTTCGACCGTTCTCTCTTCCGGAGCATCACGGATGGTCTCGACGGCACCGATCTGCCTGCCGGTGGTGTCGTAGAGAGGAGCGGCCATACAGACAACCTCTCTGCCGGATGCCGGAGGGATGCACGACCTGGCGAGCAACTCTTCACCTTCATGGGACAGCAGACGATAATGGTCGTTCCCGGCATCGCTGTGAGTCAGGATGGAGTTCGCCAGTGTGGGGCATATCTCGCCGAACAATGCCTTCCCATGGATGTAATCGCCTTTTCCTACGATCTCCTCTGCAGAAACACCGGTATACCGTTCCATGCCGTCGTTCCAGACTACCACCCGCCCCTCGCAGTCGAGAACGAGTGCCGGTTGCTGGATGTGATCGAAGATACTCACGGGTATCTGGCTGCGATTCATGGACTCCCTGACTCTTTTCTGTTTCATCTTCACGCACATCACCCGGGAACAACTTCCATCCCCACAGAGCCGCGAGAGGGCCCCCTCACCCGGATCTCGGGGTGAGTCCTCTGTGCCGGCTGATACGGCGCCCCCTGGTTATTACCGTTTGGGACAAACGCGCTGGAAAAGTGTCTGGGACAGTCGCTTAAAAGGGTGTCCATATATCTTCTGCAAAATATACTGTCGAGCGAATTTATTATATATATGTTTTCAGATCGCTTCCCCTCAAATAAGCGCGATTTACCGCTATAGGTACATTTAATTTGAGCACCTGTATAAGTGACCGCTCATATCCGTCCTTCTGGATTGGGTACGGGAACGCGGAGCCGGTGGTTCACTTCTTTCGCGTAGGTTAATATTTGAGTATTTGCAGATCATAGTTGATGTTCGGGCGTTATAGGGGCACTTTTCGCCGTGAATGCGGCGATATTCTGGTGGAGGCGGAGACTGTCGACGGTCTCCTGACCTACCGGCGCAGGTGCGAAGGCCAGACGTTCGAGCGGATCCTGGTCTCGAATACGGGCGAGGTGGTCATCAATCCGGTCGAGCCGGTCAACCTCCCCAGGGAGATCACGGACTTCCTGCTGGTGGAGTTCTCCCCGATGATGATCGAGCCCGGTGCCTCCCGGACGGTTTACCTGAAGTTTCCCGTCGAGATCGGTGTTTTCGTGGAGTCTGCGCGGGATATCGAGGTGCTGGACGTCTTTGCTTTCGGCACCCAGAAGTACACGCTCTACGGTTCGCCGACGAACGGGGTCATCGCGCGCTGGTACCGGAGCGCGGTCTACCCTGAGATCCCTCAGGTCGATCCCTTCCGCGAGGGGGTGATGGAACTCTCCATCCAGAATACATGCCGTGAGTGGGTAGAGGTGTCCCGGGTTGTCTTTGAGAGTACCGATATGAAGATCTACTACGGTGACTTCGTGGCGGCCACCGCCACGATGAAACTTCTCACCAGGACTATGGCGGAGACGGATTTCGTCGACGCGCCGCTCCGGCCCGGGATGGTGAAGTCCGTCGAGCTGTATACGGCCCGCAAGATCCCGGCTATCGACCGCGGATACCTGATGGAGTGGGGTTTCTCATGACGTTCAACGTGACGGAGGTCCTGGAGATACCCATCGGCGTTGGCGATATCACCGTAGAGCGCCTCCTGTACTTCGTCTTTATTCTCGCGCTCGGCGTTGCAGTCGCGAAGGTCGTCTCGATAAACGTTCGACGAGCTCTCGCGGAACGGTTGCCCGTGAACGAGCGCGAACTGCTCGCGAAACTGGTCTACTACGGTATCATCGTCTGGGCGTTCGTCGTCGCTCTCCCGCAGCTCGAATTCGACCTCTCCGGTCTCCTGGTGGCCGGGGGAATCGCCGGTCTCGTCATCGGTTTTGCGAGCCAGAGTGTCGTCTCGAACCTGATCTCCGGGCTCTTCCTGATGTTCGAACACCCGATCCGGATCGGCGACAACATCAACGTCGCCGATGTCAGCGGGAGTGTCGAGGATATCCGTGTCCTCTCGACCGTCATCAAGACCTACGACGGGATCTACATCCGGATCCCGAACGAGAAGGTCTTCACCTCGAATATCACCAACTACGTCCATAACCCGGCCCGGAGGTTCACGTACGAGATCCGCATCCGGTATGCGGACGACGCCAATGCAGCGATCCGGATTGCGAAGGAGGTCATCGAGACCCACCCCTTCGCGCTCAAGAACCCGGCGCCGTCGGTCTTCGTCGATAACCTGGGGGACAACAGCGTCAACCTGACCGCCTACATCTGGGCGCCGGCCCGGAACTGGTGGGATGTCCGGACGGACCTTCTCTGGAAGATCAAAGTTGCGCTCGAAGAGAACGGCATCGAGATTCCCTTCCCGCAGCGCACCGTCCGGTTTGCGGACGGTCTCGAGGTGAAGGGGCGGCCTGGCGAAAAGAACGAATAACTTTTTTCAGCCTATCCTGTGCACCTTCCCGACGCCCCCCGGCCGGAAGGAGCCCGGGTAGCGCTCCTGGAGTTCCCCGATCTTATCGGTGCAGTGCGATGCCGAGATGTACTCCACTCCGGCAAGGGCGTCGATATCCTCGCCGGAGACGGTATGGAACCCGCCGATAACGCCCCAAACCGCGCCTTCCCGGGATACCCTCTCGACGATCCGGCCGATGTGGGGATGTGCGCACCCGGTGACGATCAGGTAGCCGTCCGGCACGGCGACCGCGAGCGACTGCTCCCGGATGCCGGTCCCGAGCGGGCCGGTCACGGCAATCCCGTCCGTGATCTCCGTCCATTCCCCGATAATCCGCGGTTCGGCATAACTCCGGATCAGGCCGAGCGTCTTCTCCGAGAAGGCGTCGTGGACAAATACTTTCATCGACGGACTTGCGGCAAGAACCGCTTCGAGGCCGCCGATATGATCCCAGTGGTCGTGGGAGAGCACCAGGTACCGGATACCTGCAGGGTCGATGCCGAGCACCTGCATGTTCGAGAGCAGCACGTCTCCTTTTGCTCCGGTATCAAAAAGCAGCCCCGCCTCCTCTATCAGGCAGGAGAACCCCCAGTCCGTCGTGAGCCCTTCCCGGCAGGGGATGTTGTTGTAGACTTCGGTTATCGTAAGCATGAGAGACTCCGGTATTCCGGTCTCTCTTTCCCGAAGATTATGCTTCCCGATGAGGCAGACCGGGAGATGATGGTCCGGGGTTCGGAGCGCCCCGGGTGTGCAGACGAAAAAGATGGTAGAGGTGTGGTTACGAGATGATGTACGAGATGGAGACGGTGGCGGTCACGTCGATCTCGCCGACCTCGAGGGGTGTCGGGGCCGCTCCGCCGGCTGCCTTCTCCATGCCCATGAGGCGGCTGTCGTAGACCAGCGGGATGTAGTTGTTCCCTACGTTGACTTCTTTGACGTCGACGATGGTCTTGCCGATGGCTGCGGCGACGGCATCAGCGTCGCCCCGTGCCTGCGCTACCGCGGCGGTCAGCGCCTGCGACCGGAACTCCTGCTGCCTTGCGTCGCTTAAGGTGAACGAGAACCGGTTGACCTTGTTTGCCCCGCTCTCGACCGCGAGGTCGATGATCTCGCCAGCGCGGTTCACGTCGTTTAACGTGACTTCGAGGGTGTTGATCACCCGGTAGTACTTGACCTTCGAAATTGTCAGGCCCCTGTTGTCGTTCTCAGTCACCGGGAAGATGTTGTAGGCGGCGGTCCTGATGTCCTTCTCCGGGATGCCGGCGTTCTTTAAGGCGTTGACCACGGCATCCATCCTCTCTGCGTTCTGCTGCTGTGCTGTCTTGACATCGGCGTTCTCGGTCTCGACGGCGAAGACGATGACGGCCTGGTCGGGCGTTGTCGTCACTTTGCCCGTCCCGGATACGTGGATCAGTTTGTCCCTGGATTCCTCCGGCAACTGTGCGGTGACGTTGCCAATCACCGCGGCGCAGAGGACCATCAGGGCGATCCCCAGAAGTGCTGCTTTTCCTCGCATTGGTATCAATCAACTCTTGATTTGGCAAAATAAATATCTTGCTTTAACAACGAGAATTTTCGTAGTTTTAATCGTGCAAATCATGAAAAGAGTGCTTTTACTCCATTTTCCGGATCCCCTTATTCCCGGCCGGTCCGGGGCATCCATCCTGCCGCCGCCACCAGGCGGGCGATCAGGACGGCGATGTAGAGTGTCCCGCTCACCATCTCGAGGACGGCAAGCGACCGGGCCTGGTCGGTGACCGGCGTGATGTCGCCGTAGCCGAGCGTCGTAAGCGTGACGAAACTGAAGTAGATGAACGTGGGAAAGGTGAAGGCACTCTCCCCCGACCCGGCCGAGAA
This sequence comes from Methanoculleus nereidis, assembly GCF_032944295.1. NCBI lineage: Archaea > Methanobacteriati > Methanobacteriota > Methanomicrobia > Methanomicrobiales > Methanomicrobiaceae > Methanoculleus > Methanoculleus nereidis. The sequence goes on along the minus strand of NZ_JABFFQ010000006.1, from coordinate 153,986 downwards.
CGACCCGGGGCTGACGCTTTCGATGAGGCCGTAGGCGTTTGCCCATGTCAGGCCCATGAGCAGGTAGACGGATACCGCCCCGTAAATGGTGTCGGTGGTGATCTGGCGCTCCCTGAGCACCTGCAGAAGGCCGATGAGCGCGGTGAAGGCGTAGAAGAGGAGCGTGAATATGCTCTCGGCAGCGCCGAGTGCCGGATTCCCGGTGATGATGTGGAGCCAACCGAGGCCGAAGGCGGGGATCGCAAGGAGGCCGGCGATTGCGACCTGTCTTCGGCGGTTGCTCACGGCGTAGACCCCGGTGATCAGGACAAACGACGAGAACACCTTCAGGGCGGCCGAGCCGTTCGGCCCTGCACTCACGTACGGGTAGACGGCGAGCAGGAGGACAAGCGATGCGAGCAGATAGTGGAACCGCATCGCCCTGGCACGGGCGAGGTACCGGGCGAGAAGGCCTTTCACGTTCTTTCATCCCCTGCGCCGCCCATCACGGCCCTGATCGCATCGAGCACCTCTCCGGCGGACCGGTAGCGGTCTGCAGGGTCTTTTGCAAGGCACCGGAGGATGATCTGGTCGAGTCCTGCGAAGTCCGGGTTGATCTCCGACGGGGGGACGGGCTGCTTCTGAAGGATCGCTTCGGCCAGCCCGGCGAGGTTTTCGCGGGAAAATGGGGCTTTCCCCGTTGCCATTTCGTAGAAGACGGCACCGAGCTGGTAGATGTCGGTCCGTGCATCGGTCCGGCCGAACCGTTCCGGGGCGATCTGCTCCGGGGCCGCATACGCGAGGGTGAACCCGGTGATGCTGGTATCCCGGCTCGCCGCCAGCGTCGTGCTCATGCCCCAGTCGGTGATCTTCGGTGTCAGGTCGTCGGCGAGGAGGATGTTTCTCGGCTTGATGTCCCGGTGGATCACGCCCCGTTCGTGGGCGTAGGCAAGCCCGGCGGCAATGCCGGCAGCGATGCGGGCGGCGGTCTCCACCGGAAGGGGTTTTTCCAGCAGTTCCAGGGTTCGGGGCAGAAACTCCATCTCGACGAACGGCACCGGGAGGATGTTAACCGAGTAAACCGCCACGATGTTTTCGTGGGCAAGGTCTTCCCAGAACCGCATCTCCTTCATGAAGGTCTTTCCCGTTGCCTCGTCGTAGACGACCGGGATCTTCACCGCTACGGTTCGACGGTCATCGCGCCTGACCGCCGAGAAGACCTGCCCGAGCCCCCCTCTCCCGACGAAGGCGACCCGGTCGTAGCGCTCGGCAAGTTCGGGCGGAAATCCTGGCGGGCGGGAGAGCACGGTCCGGTGTGCACCGGAAAGGATGGTTGCGGCGGACCCTGTCTCCTCCTCGGGCGGTCTCTTCAGGTACCGGGCACCGAGCACGGTGGCGGCGACGATCAGGAGGAGGGCCAGGAGAGTGAACCCGACGAACCAGTCGGGGGCGGCCCCCTGCCTGCCCGGGTTGGGGTTGTTGCCGGCGGCGGCATCCGTTGTTGTCGCCTCCGGCGTCGCCACTGTTGGGGTGTCGGCAGGCGTAACGGTCTCTTCGGGCGATGGCAGAGGGGTTGGCGTCTCTTCCGGTGTATCCCTGCCCTTATTCTCGTTCGGTGCCTTGCTGGCGGACTCGATGCCCTGGGGAGAAGCGTTCGCGTGGTCTGGGGGTCCTCCCGCGCCTGAGACGGCGGGGCAGAGGATGGCGAAGAGCAGGGCGGTGATGAGGATCAGGGCGGCCGCACGTCCGGCCCGTTCAGGCGGCATCCGGTACCGGCACCCCCCCGGGGACAACGAAGACGAGGGTTGCCCCCTGCGCGCCTTTCGCGAGTTCGACGAGATCCCCATCGTGGAGTTCCCGCCGCGTGCCCCGGTCAAGCGGCGTGCCGTTCAGGAAGGTGCCCCCCGTGCTGCCGCAGTCTTCGACGACCCAGGCCCCGTCCCGGCGGCGGGTGAGCCGGGCGTGTGGCCTTGAGACACGGGTGACCGCCGCATACTCTTCGCTGAGGATGATCGCCTGCCCGGACCGGCCGGGTGCGTCCGGGTCTGCCCGCCCTATGTCGATGCTGTCGTGCCCGAGCGGGAAGACGTTGCCGTCCTCCGCCCCACCGAGGAGGATGACGACCGGGAGCTGCCCGGCAAACTCTCCCGAGAATGTCTCCCGGACACCGGCGAGTTTCTTTGCGAGCACGGCGTCCGTGAGTGTCAGTCTCAGGTTCGAGAAGAGCCCGAGGCTCCTCGTGATCGCCTCAAGCCCCCCGGGCACAAGCGAGTATTTCCAGACGGGGTGAATCCCTTTTGCGGTCGGGCGCGAGAGGCCGGCCTCTTTGCGCACGACCCCGATACTCAGCAATTTGTCGAGATGCTTCTTTGTGTTCTCGTAACTCGTCTCGATCTCGTACGAGATCTCCCGGACGTCTTTTGGTTTTCGTTCGATGACCTTCAGGATCTTCAAGCGTGTGCTGCTGCTCAGCACGTCCAGGTATTCGGAGAGTTCCTGCAGATCGTCGGTGTCGATATCGAGGATCAGCGTCCTTGAGTCATCGTCGTCAGTCATAGGCTTTCGTGCGGGACTCCGTTGCAGTATGTTTTCACGAGCTCGCTGATGAAGGTTATGCATATCATCAGCCGCCCGCCTTGCCGGCATGGCCCTGCGGCCACGATGCCCGGACTGTTACCCCCGGATGGCACCGTAAAATATGCGGTTACTATCCGGATCCGGCCCCGGATCATGTTTTATACGAGGTGGCCGATCGGGGGTGGCATGCTTGAAGAGATCGAGACCCTGCAGCAGCGGGCTGTGATGGTGGAGATCGAGGAGTTGATCCAGTCGACGCCCGACTATGCCGATATCCGTGACGCGCTCCGGTCGCTAAACTTCATACCGGAGCAGGACGATGCCGATGTCGCGATCTGGGTGCATCCTGCTCTCAGGATCTTCGTCCTCCTGCAGATGAACCTCGGGGGCGGATATGCGGGGTACAGAGTGGCCGCCTACGATGACCTGGAACGCCGCGAGGGAGAGTCCGCCGTATACAACGCCCGGTAGCGCTTTCCTCCGCGCAGTCCACGAAACCCCCTCTTCTCAACCGTCCGTGCCGGGTCAGGTTTATCTGGGCGTATGCGGTATGGTTCTCGCATGCCCAGACGAATAGAGATTAACCGGGAGGAGCAGGAGGCCATGAGGGCCCGGGTCCGGGAACTGATCGCCACAAACACCACCTACAACGGGATCCGTGCGGGCCTTGAGGGCCTCGGGTTCCGGGCGAAAGAGGATAAACCGGCCCTCGCTCTCTGGGAGAGCGGCGAACACGAACTCTTTGTCATGGTCCACATGGACCCGAAGACCGGCAGTCTGCAGGATTGCGAGGTAAAGACATTCGAGGAGACGGAAGGGTTTGAATAATCCCGCTCAATCCCGGCCCGGCGACGGATCGGCAAAGAGCGCGACGTATCCCCCGATGAGCGCGACAATGAAGACGAGTATGTAGACCGGAAGCGCAAACGCCCTCTCAAAGAGGGCAAAGACTTCGACGCCGGTGATCTCGCCGACGAGCAAGAAGAGCCGGAAGAGGAACATGACCAGGAATACGGCACCGACGGCGCCGAAGACCGGGCCCGGCAGGTTCAGGGGGGACGCAAGGGCGCCGAAGAGGTCGCCGATGAGGAAGATTGCCGATATCAGGATGAGGAGGCCTAGATTGGCGTTGAGGAACGCGACGATCTGGAGGAAGATAGGATACTGGACGTAGGTGCCCGAGAGGATGTTTAAGATAGCGAGCACGATCAGGAAGATAACAATCCCGATGATCCTTGAAATGAGCACTTCGCCTATCGATTCCTTCTTGCGCTCACCCATGCGATCCCTCCAATAGACGGAAGCGCACTCCATCCTTATGGAACTACCGGCGGCGGTCAGGTCCTTATCACAACGGTGGATGAGGATCCTCATCCACCGCCCGCTCGCTCCGTCACCTGCGTCTGCGCCTGCTCGCGGACGAACGAGAGGAGGTAGTATGGGCCTCCTACCCCCCTCCCGGTCGACCCGCTCGCCTTCCAGCCTCCGAAGGGCTGGGCGCCGGGCCAGGCCCCGGTCGTCGCTCCCCCGCGCCGGTTGGCGTAGACGACCCCGAACCGGATCCGGTCGAAGAAATATCCGATCTCTGCCGGGTCCTCCGTAAATATCCCGGCTGTCAGGCCGTAATCCGTCGCGTTCGCAAGATTGAGCGCCTCATCCAGGCTATTGAACGTGCCGACGGCGAGGATCGGGACGAAGAGTTCCTCCTTAAAGAGGGGGTGGCCGTGCGCAAGATCGGCGATGACCGTAGGCCTGACATAGACCCCCCGGCCGTATATACCGTCATCGAGCACCTCTCCGCCGGCAATGAGCCTGCCGCCGTCCCGGATCGCCTCCTCGACCGCCTTCTGGAAGGTCAACCGTGCGTCGTCGTCGATCAGGGGGCCGAACGCGGTCTCACGCCGCCGCGGGTCGCCGACCTCCATCCGGTCCGCCCGGTCGCGGAGCGCCTGCAAGAACCGTTCTGCAACCGAGGAATGGACGTAGACCCGGGAGGTGGCGCTGCACTTCTGTCCCGCAAACCCGAAGGCCGCCCGGGCCACGCCCTCGACCGCCTTCTCGATATCAGCGCTCGCGGTGACAATCGTCGGGTTCTTGCTCCCCAGCTCCGCCACCACCGGCTTACGATAGGGCTGCACCGTGGCGAACTGCTGCTCCAGCCACGTTCCCACCGCCTTTGAACCGGTGAACGCGATCCCGGCAACGTCCGGGTGGGCAACCACGACCTCGCCGAAGGGGTCCCCGTGTCCGGTCACCAGGTTGATCGCACCAGCAGGGACCCCGCCCTCCACGAAGAGCCGATAGAGGTTCACTCCCGAAAGCGGCGTCTTGCTCGTCGGTTTGAAGACAACTGTGTTCCCGGTGAGCAACGCCCCGGTGACCATGCCCGCGGCAAGCGCGACGGGGAAGTTGAACGGGGAGATGACCGCCCAGACACCGTGCGGGCGCATGACGCTCCGGACCTCCTCGCCGGGTGCCGGGGAGCGCATGGGAAATATGTAGCCGTTGTTCTGCTCATAGACCCTGCAGTAATACCGGAGCATATCGACCGCCTCGCTGACCTCCGCCAGCGCCTCGTAGCGGGTCTTTCCCGCCTCATAGGTCAGGAGGGCCGCGAGCAAAAAGAGCCGGTCCTCCATTGCGTCGGCCGTCTTCCTGACGATCGCGACCCGTTCCCGCCAGTCCCGGCAGCTCCAATCGCGGAACGCCTCGTTCGCCGCGGCGATACCCTTCCGGGCATGCTCCTCTCCCCCCTCGGGAAAGGTCCCGAGCAGGATGCCCGGGTCGATGGGAGACCTCGCCTCGAATTCCCGGGGAGCGGTGACCTCACGTCCGCCGATGTACATCGGATAGCGCTCCCCGAACTCCTGCTCGATCGCGAGCAGGGCGCCCTCATACTCGCCGTGAAAACTCTCATCGGTTTCGAGCGAAACATAGGTGACTTTTCCTGACTCCTGCATATCATCAATCTCCTTTTAGAACCTCTCCATGGCCCGGTCCTGTATATCGACATCCTCCATGATCAGGGGCGGGCTCGCCCGGATCACCGATTCTCCCGCGGGGAGGACGACGAAGGCACGCTTGAACGCGTGTCAGAGAATCGTCCCCCACCCGGCCTGTGTGGTACCGGGCGAGTTTCATCGCCGCCTCGACGCTCTCCGCTCCGGAGTTGGAGAAGTAAACCCGGTCGAGCCCTTCCGGGAGGAACCCGGCCAGTTCTTCGCCGCACTGTACGGGGCGTTCGGAGCAGAAGTCCCGGAACGCCCCGTGCGAGAGGTACTCTGCCTGATCTCTGATCGCGGAGACGACCTGCGGGTGGTCCCAGCCAACGTTCATCACGGCGATCCCGGGCGCAAAGTCCAGGTAGCGGTTGGCGTCGACATCCCGGAGGTTCACGCCGCTCGCCTTCTGGAGCACGAGGGGATACTGCCGCATGGTCGATGGGGAGATGATTGCCGCGTCCCGGTGGAGCACCTCGCGGGCTTTCTCGCCCGGAGGTTCGACCCGTATCAGGGGTTCCATGCACCTACCACATCGCCGCCGATGATAAATCCAACCCCGGGGACGCATACCGCAACGTTCAAGTAGCCCCCGGCAGTGAACAAACCGTGTAATCGTGAAATTTGCAACCCTCGCCTCCTGTTTCGAGAGGCTTGAGGCGACATCGTCCCGGAACGAGATGATCGCGCTTCTCGCCCGGCTGCTGGCCGGGGTGCCGCCGGACGAGATCGGGATCGTCTGCTACTTTGTGCTCGGGGAGATCGGGCCCGGGTACAGCGAGGTGAACCTGGGCATCGGGGACCGGACTGCGGCGGCAGCGATCGCCCTTGCGGCCGGCACCGACCCCGCGTCGGTCGAGGCGGCGGCACGGGAACTCGGCGATTACGGCGACGTCGCCACCCGGCTGATCGCGGCTCCGGGCGAAGAACCGCTCTCGGTTGCTGGCGTCCACCGGACCCTCTCCGAGATCGCCGGTGCGTCCGGCCCGGGTTCGGCCGACAGGAAGGTGAACCTCCTTGCCCGGCTGCTCGCCGCCGCCACGCCCCGACAACGGCGCTACATCTCGCGCCTCGCCGCCGGGGAGATGCGGCTCGGCGTCGGGGATATGACCCTACTCGATGCGCTGGCGGAGGCGTTCCTGGGCTCGAAAGCACAGCGCCCGCCCCTCGAGCACGCCTACAACGTATCCTCCGATATCGGCCGCGTGGCCCGGACGCTCCGGGTGGAGGGCCTTTTTGGGGTGCAGGCGATCACCGTTACCCTTCATAAGCCCATCCGGCCGATGCTCACCCAGCGGGTCGCCCGGATATCAGAGATCCTCGAGCGGATCGGCTCTCCCGTCGTCGCCGTCGAGGAGAAGTACGACGGCGAACGGATCCAGGCGCACAAGGACGGCGACGACGTCACTCTCTTCTCGCGGCGGCTGACCGACGTCACCCACCAGTATCCCGACATCGCCCGCCACGTCCGGCAGTCTGTCAGGGCTGATGCGGCGATCCTCGATGGCGAGGCGGTCGCGTTCGACCACGAGACCGGCACCTACCGGCCCTTCCAGACGCTGATGCGGCGGCGCCGGAAGCACCGTGTCAGTGAGGTCGCCGGCGAGATCCCCGCAACCTACCGGGCCTTCGACCTTCTCTACCTGAACGGCGAGTCCTATCTCTACCGGAGTTACCCCGAGCGACGGGCAAGGCTCGAGGAGGTCCTCGCCCGGGATAACTACATCTCTCCTGCCGACCGTATCGTAACGAGCGATACCGACGGGATCACGGCGTTCTATCTCTCCTGCATCGAGCGGGGGCTGGAAGGAGTCGTCTGCAAATCGTGCGCGGACGACTCGTTCTACCGGGCGGGGGCGCGCGAGTGGCAGTGGATCAAGTGGAAGAGCGATTATGCTCCCGGGATCTCCGATACGCTCGATCTGGTCATCGTCGGGGCCAACGCCGGTCGGGGGAAGCGGGCGGGGACCTATGGTTCGGTCCTCTGCGCCGCCTATAACCCCGAGGAGGACCTCTTTCAGACGGTCTGCGGCATGGGGACGGGGTTCTCAGACGTTGACCTCGCAGACCTGCCCCGTCGGCTTGCCGCGGCAAAGGTGGACCGGCAGCCGGTGCGGGTGATGGTGAACCCGCAGGCGGGGCCTGACTTCTGGTTCGCGCCGCGTCGTGTCGTCGAGGTTCTCGGGATCGAGATCACCGAGAGCCCGATCCATACCTGCAACTGGGACCCGGAGCGGCGGCGGGGACTCGCCCTCCGGTTCCCGCGGTTCGTACGGTGGCGGGACGAAAAAAGCCCGGAGCAGGCGACGACGGCCGCTGAGGTCGCGGCGATGTTTCGCCGGCAGCGTGAGGTGTGACGATGGAGACGCTTTTACGAGTGACAAACATTGAGGTCGCGGCAGTCCTCTACGAGGTCGCTGATCTCCTCGAGATCAAGGGTGTCCGGTTCAAGCCGCAGGCATACCGGCGGGCGGCGCAGGCGATCGAGACCCTGCCGGAGGATATCGCCGACGTTGCACGGGAAGGAGACCTCAACGCGATCCCGGGGGTGGGTAAGAGCATCGCCAAAAAGATCCGCGAGATCGTCGAGACCGGCAACCTCAGGTACCTTACCTCCCTCCGCGAAGAACTCCCGGAGGGCGTGCAGTACCTGACCCGGCTTGAGGGGATCGGGCCGAAGAAGGCGATCGCCCTCTCCCGGGATCTTGGCATCCGGACCGTCGACGACCTGGAGGCGGCTGCGAAGGCCGGCCGGATCCGCGACCTCCCCGGCTTTGCGGAGAAGACGGAAGCGAACATCCTCGCGAGCATCCAGGTGAGCCGGACGGCAAAAGAGCGCCGTCTCCTCGGCTACATCCTGCCCGTCGCCCGGGACATCGAGCGGCGGCTTGCAGCGCTTCCCACCGTCGGGCAGGTGAGTCTCGCCGGATCGATACGCCGGAGAAAAGAGACGATCGGGGACGTCGATATCCTCGCGACCTCTTCGCACCCGGAGGAGGTGATGGAGGTCTTTGCCACCCTCCCCGGGGTCGAGCGGGTCCTCGTCCGGGGGACGACGAAGACCTCGGTGGTGCTTTCGACCGGCATCCAGGTCGACCTCCGGGTGGTGGAGGACGAGCACTTCGGGGCTGCGCTCCAGTACTTCACGGGTTCAAAGGAGCATAACATTGCTCTGCGGAAGCTCGCGATCGCGAGGAACTGGCGGCTGAGCGAGTACGGTCTCGTGGACCTTGCAACCGGCCGGACGGTCGCGGGAAAAGACGAAGCGGGGATCTACCGAGCCCTCGGTCTTGCCTGGACCGAGCCGGAACTCCGGGAGGACCGGGGCGAGCTTGAGGCCGCCCGGACCGGGACCCTGCCCGACCTCGTCGGCTACGATGCGATCAGGGGGGATCTCCACGTCCACACCCGCTGGAGCGAGGGCGCCCATTCCATCGAGGAGATGGCGGAGGCGGCGCGGGCGCTCGGCTACGAGTACATCGCCATCTGCGACCACGCAGAGACGCTCCATATCGCCCACGGCCTCTCTCCCGGGCGCCTGGCCGACCAGGTGCGCGAGATCGAGCGGATCAACCGTCAAAGCGACGATTTCATCATCCTCTCCGGCACCGAGTGCAACATCGGCATGGACGGCAGGGTCGACCTCCCGGACAGCGTCCTCGCCGACCTCGACGTGGTGGTGGCGAGCGTCCACTCGGGGTTCAAGCAGTCCGAGGAAGAGATGACCGGACGGGTGCTCACGGCGATGCACAACGATCACGTCGACATCATCGGCCACCCGACGGGAAGGGTTCTCCTCTCCCGTGAGCCCTACCGGATAGATCTCGCCGCGGTCTTCGATGCCGCAGCAGCGCTCGGGGTCATGATGGAGATCAACGCGTTCCCGGGCAGGCTGGACCTCTCTGACGTCAACGCCCGCTGGGCCCGCGAGGTAGGCGTCCGGTTCTCGCTCGGTTCGGATGCGCATCGCCGGGAGAACCTCCGGTACATGGAGTTCGGCATCGCGACCGCCCGGCGGGGGTGGCTCTCGGCGGACGATATCGTCAACACCCGCCCGCTTTCGGAATTAAAAAAGTTACTGAGGTCTTAGGGATTACCCGGTTGCCTGCTCCTGCGCAGCGCCGACGATGTCCACGAGCCGGATCTCGAATGTCAGGGGCTGTCCGGCCAGCGGGTGGTTCGCGTCCAGGGTCACGGTCGATGCCGAGACGTCGCTGACGGTGACGATAGCCGCCCTGCCGTCTGGCTGCTGGACCTGGAGTTGCTGGCCCGGTTCGGGGCTGATATCCTCGGGGAACTGCTCCCGTTCCACCGTGAGCGTCATGTCCTCACGGTGGGGACCATATGCCTCTTCGGGGGGGATCGTGGCGGTTTTTGCCTCTCCCGGTTCCATGCCGATCACGGCCAGTTCGAACCCCGGGATGATCTGCCCGCTGCCGATGGTGAATTCCAACGGGGCTCGTTCTTCTGAACTGTCAAAGACCGTTCCATCTTCCAGTTTACCTGTGTAATGCACCTTGACGGTGTCGCCTTCCTTTGCCTGTACCATGCGATCTCACCACCCGGAGCGTTGTCGTGGGTTCCTATTTATGCATGCCGGTGGGTCGTGATCCGCCTGTTCTCAACGTATCTATGGGTATTTTTATCCAGTGGGGGTGACTCTCCTCTTCCCTGTCCCACGAAGGCTGCCGGAAGTTTACCCGCCGTTCTTCCGGACGGCGTGCAGTACTCCCAGCACGCCCCTCACATCGTAGCCGGGTTTCCGCTCGATCTCAAAATTGTAATGCTTCCCGATGTAATCGAGGAGCGCCCTGTTCATCGGCCCCCCGATCGGCGGCATGTGGAGTTCCATCTCGATGCGGCGCACCCCGTCGAGGTCTTCGGGCCGGATTGACCACTCCGCTCCCTCGCAGTCGCACTTCAGGAAGTCGCATCCCCCGACCATGGCGGCAAATTCCTCGAGGGTCCGGGTCGCCACGGTGAGTGTCCTCTCACCCCAGGTGATCCGAACCCTCTCCCCCGTACCGAGCGCACCGTCGACCACCGTAACTGCGGCGTTGTTTCTCCCGACATTCTCCCGGAGAGCCTCAGCAAGGACAGGTTCGACGGCCAGGACGTGCGGCGATCGCCGGGCGGCCCGGATGCAGAAAGCGCCCACATTGGCCCCGAGATCCAGGACAATATCGTCCGGCCGGATATCGTCGATGCGGTACTCGCCGACGACGTAGACGGCGTCTGCCCCCGGCGGCATCCTCCTGAAGGTTACGCCGTCGAAGGTGGTGAGCAGAGGCGTGGGCCCGGGTTCGCTGCCGCCGTTCCCGGTGTGGTTTCGATACATCGCACCGCATAATGGTAGGATTCCGGTTTATATGGGCGTTTCTCCCCGGGCTTTAGATGGTCCGTCACGTGAACGGAGCCCCCGCGCTCCCCCTGGATGCGCCACCCAGAGAGGTCAGAATTCTGTCACTTTATTAACCTTTTTCGTCTTGCACTTCATGGTATTGCGATTCGCAAATCCTTATTTGATACATATAAATTGCCTGATAGGTAAAAATCTGGATTAGAAGAATTATTTTTACATGCATATATTTATTAATTCGTGGGTACAGATGCTCTGTGTAGTAAGTCGCTACAGTGTCTCTGAGGGGGAGATTTGCAATGGCCTACATGGATGGAATAACCTGCATCTGCGACAACGGCCGGACGCTTGAGGACCACCGGCCCATCGTCGGCGACGATGTTATCTCTGAGATCTACCGCAAGGCAGTGGGACTTCAGGGGAAGCGGGTCCTTCACGTGAACTCGACGTACCAGAGCGGCGGCGTAGCGGAGATGATCCTCTCGCTGGTTCCGCTTATGAATGATGTCGGAATCAGGACGCAGTGGAACATCTTGAACGGCGAGGGTGATTTCTTCGCCATCACCAAGAACTTCCACAACGCGCTCCAGGGGCAGACGATCGCGTTCTCTGACACGGAGAAAGGGCTCTACCTTAAGACTAACGAGTGCTTCTCCGGGCAGATGAGGATCGACCACGACCTGGTGGTCATCCACGACCCTCAGCCCCTGCCCCTGATCCGGTTCTACCAGAAGACCCAGCCCTGGGTCTGGCGGTGCCATGTCGACCTCTCGAACCCGAACACGGACCTCTGGGAGTTCCTCAAGGACTTCGTCCTGGATTACGACCGGATGGTCATCTCGCACGAGGAATACCGGCGCCGCGGGATGGAGATGGAGCAGTGGATCTGCCGGCCGGCGATCGATCCCCTGTCGGAGAAGAACCGCGACCTCACTGAAGCGGAGATTGCTGCCCTCCTCGAGAAGTACGGCGTCCCGATCGACAAGCCGCTGATCACCCAGATCTCGCGGTTCGACAAGTGGAAAGACCCTGAGGGCGTCGTCGACGTCTTTGCCCGGGTCCGCGAGCACGTCGACTGCAGGCTGATCCTGTGCGGAAGCATGGCTCCCGATGACCCCGAGGGCTGGGCCATCTACCGGCGGGTTGAGGAGAAGGCCAGGGAGTTCATCGAGGCCGGCGACGTCATCCTGATCACCGCCGAGGACCACCTGCTGGTCAACGCCCTGCAGCGGGTCTCGTGCGTCATCCTTCAGAAGTCGCTCCGTGAGGGATTCGGCCTGACCGTCACCGAAGGGCTCTGGAAGGGGCGCCCGGTCATTGCATCCCGCGTGGGGGGCATTCCCCTCCAGATCGAGGACGGCGAGACCGGTTTCCTCCTCGAACCGACCGACACCGACGGGTTCGCCTGGAGGATTCGGCAGGTTCTCGAGAACCCGGAACTCGGGGAGCGCCTCGGGCGGGCCGGCAAAGAGCACGTCCGAAAGCACTTCCTGATCACCCGCCTCCTCTCCGACTACCTGGATATGCTGAACACGGAACTCACCGTTCAGAATACCTGAATGGCAGAACGTGCACAAAAAAAGAAAATATCCTCAATAACGATCGGCAGTCTGTGTGGAATTCCGGCTTTTCTGGAGGGGGGACGCTTCGGGTCGGGTTGCCCCGTCGCGTCCCCTGATGCAGGGCAGATAGCAGAGGTGGCTGGTCAAACCCGGGCAGGGAGTTTTGCAGCGCACCTTCTCACGGATATACTATCGTCAATATGCGGGTTACAGGGCAGATACTTCTCAATATTTTCGATGGCGATGAGACTCCGGAAGATTCAGAGATTGCATCTATACTAATTGACGCGACCACCCCCCGACGGTGAAGAATATGCACCAAGGTATATAGTCGTTTCTCCCGGCGGAGACCCGGGCCGCTACCCCGGCGAATCCCGCCGCACTCCCGGGTTGCCGTATGGCATTCCCGCTGGTTCGCACCCGGGGAAACCCCGATTTCTGCAAAAGTATTTTGAATTGGTGACTGTTTTGTTCTGCGGTCTTCCCGGCGTGATTCGCGTCTCCGGGCACGTTGTACCTGACCCGTAAGAATGGATCTTGAGAGCCGGCTTCACTCAATGCCAGCCCGTATGCCCTTACCGGTCGCCCGGCGCTCCGACGATCTCGATCGGCCGGGTCAGCCTGACCCTGGCGATGGTCTTTCCTTTCATTCCCTCGATGACCTGTTCCGCTGCATCGATGGGCACGTCGACGGTGGAGTAGGTGTCATAGATGTTGATCGCGCCGATGGCGCTGCCGGGAATCCCTGTCTCGCCCGCGAGCGCTCCGACGATATCCTTCGGCCTAATCTGGTGCTCTTTCCCGACCGGGATCCGCAGAAGCGCCTGCCCCTGGGCCGGCCTGATGTCCTGCGGGAGACCCTGGCCCCTGTCGGCAGGCCCGGTTCCGCCGAGTTCCAGTTTCAGGAGGGCGGCGGCAACCTCAAGCGAGGTGTAATCCTCGGATATGATCCGCTCAATGAGATTCACGTAACGCTCGAGGCTGCCCTCATCTATGGTCTGCTGCACCCGGTCGATGAGCTTGCGTGTCCGGCTCTCCTCGACGTCTCCCTGTGTCGGGAGCGGGATCCGGGCGATCTTAATCTTGGTGTAGTTCTGGATCGTCCGGAGTTTGAAGTACTCCTTCGGCCCCACGAACGTGACAGCCCGCCCGGTGCGTCCGGCCCGTGCCGTGCGGCCGATGCGGTGGATGTAATAGTCGATATCCTGCGGGACATCGTAGTTGATGACCAGGTCGACGTCCTCGACGTCGATACCCCGTGCGGCGACGTCGGTCGCGACCAGGATGTCGATGCTCCCTGCACGGAACTTCGCCATCACCCGGTCCCGCAGGGTCTGCTTCATGTCCCCGTGGAGGCCTTCGGCAAAGTAGCCGCGGGCCTGGAGGTGGGTGGTCAGGTCGTCGACACCCCTTTTGGTGTTCGAGAAGATCAGGGTCAGTTCCGGGTCGTACATATCGAGCAGCCGGGTGAGAATCTCGAGCCTGTCCCTGCTCCGCACCTCGAGGTAGAGCTGCTCGATCTGCGGGACGGTCACTTCCTTGCGTGCGACCGATATGAACTCGGGGTTCTTCTGGAACTTCTTCGAGATCTCGAGGATGGGTTTTGGCAGGGTGGCCGAGAAGAGGACCGTCTGGCGGTCCCGCGGGGTCTCGTCGAGGATCTTCTCGATGTCTTCCCGAAAGCCCATATCCAGCATCTGGTCGGCCTCATCGAGAACGGCCAGTTTCACCCCGGCAAACGAGAGGGTCCCGCGGTCGAGGTGATCGAGCACCCTCCCCGGGGTCCCGACGACGATCTGGACACCGCGTTGCAGTGCCCGGAACTGCCGGTCTATCGGCTGGCCACCGTAGATTGGGAGGATGTTGATGCCCCGGTGGTGTTTTGCCAGGCGGGCGAACTCCTCGGCGGTCTGGATGGCGAGTTCCCGGGTGGGAGAGAGGACGAGAATCTGCGTCTCCCGGCTCTCGGGGTCGACACGCTCGATCGCCGGAACGCCGAACGCTGCCGTCTTCCCGGTCCCGGTCTGGGCCTGACCGGTCACGTCGCGTCCGTCGAGTATCGTCGGTATCGTGCTGACCTGGATGGGCGTGGGTTCTTCAAAGCCCATATCTTCTATTGCCTGGAGCGTCTTTGGTGAGATATTGAATTCCTGGAAGGTGATATTGTTCTCCATTCACCACTTCTTGGTGTTGCTACCTCTTTATATGTCGCATTCCCCGCCGGGATCGGTCCGGCGCCCGGTAACGATATCCATGTTGCAGGCGAAGATACAGCGATGGATCTTCGGCATTCCCTGCCGGTGAGCGCCGCGGCGATGCGTAAGGCCTACCTCCGCTACGCGCACGAACGCCCGGATCTGTGCGGCATCCTCCTGCCCTCCCTCCTGCCCCACGACGCCTGCGATGCCGCATCCCGGAGACCTGGCAGCGTGACGGTGCTTTTCGTCGCCGAGTCCCCGCCCTGGGCCGCCGGACGGCGCGAGGTCGCGGAACCGGCCGACTGCCGGAGCCCCGGCTACCCCTACTTCTGGAACGACCACTACGACGCACCGTGCCGTCCCGGCGCCTCGCCCCTCTCCCGCGGGCTTGCGGAGAACCTCTTTTCGCTGCTCGGGCTCGATGGGGAATCGCGCCGGGAGAACCTGGAACTCTTCACCGCGGGGGGTTTCTTCCTCGTCGATACGGTCCGGTGCGTCTTTCGGAAGAACCGCAAGCCGGCCATCCCGGCAGATCTCATCCGAATGAGCGCCCGCGAGACCCTCGCCCCGGAGATCGCCGGCCTTGCACCTGAATACGTCGTCGCCCTCGGGAATACGGCGCTTTTGGGCCTTCGCCATACCGAGCCCTACGCAAGTGCTCTTTCCGGTGCCGGGACGATCACCGGGCTATCCCGGGAGGCGATCTTCGAGGAGAGCCGGCTTCTCTGTCTGCCGTATCCGGGCGGGCGCAACCGGCGTTACCTGGATACGATCGAGTCGGGGTTCGAGATCCTCCGGGATCTCACGGGATGACGCGCTTTTTACCCCGCGAGTTTTCTCTTCCCCTCCTCGTACAGCTCTTCCTTCTGCCTGCGGAGCCTTGCGGCCGTCTCCTTCTCCTCAGGGGTTCCCCGCTCCTCGAGTTCGATCCCCTTTGCTCGTTCCATCACGTCCCGGGAACGCAGGTACCCGGACGGCTCCACCGTTTCCCGTGCCTCCCGGTACTCTTCCTCCACCTGCTCTCTGTGCTGCTCCGCGGCCTGCCTGGCCTCTGCGCCCACCGGGATCTCTTTACCGCGAGCCTCGGCGACCTTCTTCAGCCGCACCTCAAGGACGCCGTTCTTGAACGTGGCGGTCGCCCCCTCGTCCCTGACGTCGGTGGGGAGGGAGACCGTCCGGGAGACCGCGCCGATCCTCCGCTCCCGCATGTGATACCCCGCCTGTCTCTCCTCTTTCGCCTCCTCCCGCCGGGCGGTGATCCTGAGCGTCCTCGGGTCGAGAAGCCGGACGGATACACCCTCTCTCGCCACCCCCGGGAGGTCGGCAACGACCACGACATCTGTATCGTGTTCCAGGACATCGACAACCGCACCGGCTCCGCCGGGCACCTGCTGTGCGGCTCCCGAGACGCGCTCCATCACCTCGCCAAACTGTTTCTGCATACTCCCAAGCATCTCGTCGAATTCGCTCCAGAGATCGCGCGACGACCTTCTCCATGCCATGGTTACCACTTCCTGCCTCACTCTTCTGTCAGTATCGGCAGGCTCACAGGGTGCGAGCACTTCATATATGTTCCTGTGCGGGACGGTGGCTACGCTCTCTCTACCTTCAGAGAGATGCGCCGGGCTTTTCCAGCACGTAGGCGACGGTTCCTTCTTCGAACCCTGCGCCGGCGGGGCCCTCGCCGGCACAGGTAAACCCGTTCTTCTCCAGCACCCGGATGGACCCGACGAGGTCCGGGTAGGTCGTCGCCACGATTCGCCGGATGCCGGGGAGGGCGAAGGCTGCGGCGACGATATGCCGCACCGCCTCGGTCGCATACCCCCGGCGCTGGAACTCCTCGAGCACCGAGTAGCCGATGAGCACCGTGCCGGGAACAGGCGCCGAGGCGGTCCCCCCGCTGCCGACGAGGACCCGGCTGCCTTCGGCTGAATCGTCCCGCACCCAGTACCAGGTGATGAAGAATGGGTCGGCGTTCTCCGCTGTCATCCTGATGAACTCCCCGAGTGTCTCTTCGTCGAGCAGCGGCGGCGGCCATGATCCCGGGACGGCGGCGGAGAGGAGGCGGGCGAGTTTTTGATGATCGTCCCGGTCGGCCTCAAGGATCTCGAGCGTGGCAGGGATCAGGTCGAGGCGGTCGGTGCGGATGTGGAAGGGGTTCATTTAGTTCACCTGGATGATTGGCCGATAACTTTACTACCTCATCATCGAGGCGCTCTGAAGGGTAGCCGGTCACTTCCCCGCTGGACCGCCTCGACCTCAAACCGGTGTCCGCATTTCGGGCATACGGCTTTGACGCCTGCCGTGCTTTCCCCGTTGATCCTGCAGTAAAGTTCCTGCAGATACGCGAGATCGGGTGCAAACAGGTTCTCGATGACCCGGGCATTGACACTCTCGATCCTGCCGAGTTTTGTCACCACCCGCGAGAGCAGGATGACGGTCAGGTATGCCGGGTTTGCCTGTACCCTCGGGTCTTTCATCGGGAGGATCTCGTCGGCAGCCGTGGCGAGGCGCATGACTCCCTCCCGGTGGAGGTTCCCGTCGGGATCGAGATACCCCCGGGGCAGCGCGAAAGGAAATTCCGTCTGGAATGGCATAATGTACCTTACTTTACCTGGATCCTTGTGAATCCTTCGTGCACGATTTCCCGTTGCTCGATTGCCCTCTCGTTCCCCTTAACGCTGAAGTCCGATAGATGCTCCTTATCCGTTCTGGATCTCTAGAGGTATCCGGGGCCTGCACTCAGGATCCCTGTCGCGGCGATCCATGGAGCCTGCTGCCCACCCGCTCCCCGACAAACGCCATCAACTCGCTGGATAGAGAATATCTGACGTCTCCTCTCTCCCGGAACACGATCCCGTCGTTCTTCAGCCGTCGCAGGTGCCATGAGACCGACGAGGCGGTGATCCCGAGCCGTTCCGCAAGCTCCCGCCGTGATGCCCCGGGGCTCTCCAGCAGGATGGCGAGGATCTCCCGCGTGTTCGGGTTTCTAAGGTGGATGAGCACCTTCTCTTCGAGAAGGGAATACTTCTGCCGGTTCTCGAAGTATCCCGTCCGTCCTCCGACGGTGCCGGTGGCGATCATCCCGAACTCCTGCAGTCTCCCGAGGTGGTACCTTAAGGTCCCCCGGTTTATCCCGAGGTCCTGAGCGAGGGTGCCGAGGCGGATGCCCGGGTGGGCGCGAACGTGGTCGTATATCGCCGTCCGGGTCTCGTGTTCGAGTGCGGCGCGTTTTGCAATCCGGCGGTAGCCGAAGAAGAGCCAGACGTTTAAGAGAAGCAGGATGTTGACGACGACCAGGAGTTCCGGGGAGGTTCCGATGAGCATACCGGATATCAGAACCTGGGGTGGGACCTGCCACCACTCGATGGGCGTCAGATCCTGTGGCGGGCGGTCGGGTACGTAGTCGCCGGCCGGCATGACCGTGTACCCGGCGGCCGCGCAGGAGGGGAGGGCAGAGAGAAGAATGATCAGGAGTACAACAGCCGTCCGGCGTCGCATACTACAGCAATCGGAGTGCGGAACCTTGACCTTTGCGTTTTGTCGGCGGCCTTTCCTGCCCGGCTTCAGGGAAACCGGGGCTCGCGAGTAGACGGTCGGCACAGAAATCGTATATAATCTCGCGTCCCAGCTCCCACTATGGTAGAGGAGCAACCGTCTGTAACAGGACGGCGGCAAATCGTCGCTGTCTCTATCAGCACGGCGGACGGCGGCTACCTCATTGCCAGGAGCGTCGCCGCATGAGAGACCGGTGGCTCGCGCTCGGCATTGTTATCGTGGTGGTCTTCGTCCTCTGGCGAGCCTCCTATGTCCCGCCCGGCTACGAGACGATACACTACGAGACCGTCCCCGTCCTCCCGGTGGAACAATACAATCCCCCGTTCATCGAGATCTGGGAGGCGATGGAAGAGCAGATCCCGTTCGATAACCGGACGGCGAAGTCGTCGCTGCTTGTCATGGATTTCGATGCGAACGGCTCGTTCACCTATATCCAGTTCGGTTTTTTTGCCGATATGGAGGATGAACCCTGGGTCCACTCCGCCTTTGTCCTTCAGAACGGGAGCACCTACCTCTCGTCCCAGCGGCTCGATTACCGCCCTCCCCACGCCCACCCGCTGGGAAACCTCGCCGCTGCCGATGACGTCCCGTTCGACGAGATCTCCTACGGCAAAAAGGGAATGAGCCTGAAGGTCTTCTACCACGAGCAGAACCGGACCTATGACGACACCTACAAAAACATCTACGCCGTCGAGAACGGCACTCTCCGGCCGCTGAAGTTCATCTCCTTTGCCACCACGGAGGTCTGGAACACCATCGAGATCTACCCGAGGGACCCGCCGGACGGAAACCGGACGCCGACCACCATCGACGAAGACCCCCGGGCGCTGATCATCTTTGCCCCGCGGGAGATCGCCCTGGCGGAGAGGGTTGTGTACAAAACGACTGCCGTCCCGGCAGGAGTTTGAGCACCGAAGGTGTGAGATGCGACTGCCGTCCCGGCCAGAGCAGGAGCACCGAAGGTGCGACAGAGACGATCGGCACAGAAAAGATATAAATCCCCCTCCCCAATCGCTCATTTAAGGAGTCGAGCGATGAGACGAAACTTTTTGGTTATCCTTTGCATTCTCGCCCTGATCTCGGTTGCAGCCCCGGCGGCTGCCGAAACTCCCCGCCCGGCCGAAAGCCCGGTGGAGGCCCCCGTCGACCGGCTTGAGATCGATGACGCGGTAAAGCAGGCGTCGCCCCACTACGTCATGCTCGTCGGAACCGATGACGAGCGGGAGAACCTGCTCGGCTACATCGACCGCTCCCCCCGCTCCGCCGAAGAGAAGGAGGCGATGAAGGAGTCCCTCTGCGAGATCTGGGAAAAATACCCGGTGGTGCACGAGACCGGGGGTGCGGTGACCCGGATCGCGTTCGACCCGGCGGCGGGGGAGAACCCGGTCCTGACCGATGAGGAAAACGCCGTCCTCGCTGATATCTCCCGGGCCATGGCGGAGGCGTTTGCCACCACGCCCACGGGCGCGCAAGCCACCTGGTACGACCTCTCCATCTGGCTGGTCAAGACGGACGGGCAGGGGAACGAGGCCTGGAACCGGACCTACCCCGGCGGGGATAGTGCGGACGTCGCGTCGGTGCTCCAGATGGATGATGGGGGATACCTGATTGCGGCAAACACAGGGTTCCGGGACGCCCTGCTGCTCAGGACGGACGCCGACGGCAACGAGGTCTGGAGGAAGACCTACGGCGGGCCGGACTGGGATACCGCGCGTGCCGTGGTCGTGACCGGTGATGGAAACTACGTCGTCGCCGGGAGCACCGGCTGGACGCCGGAGAAGGATACGCGGAGCGCCTGGCTCTTCAAGGTCGCGCCGGACGGCCGGGAGGTCTGGAGCCGGACATTTCCGGGGGACGGACTCTTCACGACGGTCGATCTGACCGGCGACGGCGGGTTCATCCTCGGCGGGAATACCGGGACCGATGATGCATGGCTGGTCAGGGTCGACCGGGAGGGATTCGAGAAGTGGAACCGGTTCATCGGCGGTAACGGTTCCGGGATCGTGGACAGCGTCATATCGACCCCGATCGACGGGGGCTACCTCGCCGCGGTGAGGAACCCCTGGGAAGCGGCACGTTCCGGGACCGCCGCGCCGGTTCGGGTGTTCAAGACCGATTCGACGGGGGAGGTTCTCTGGACGAAGACGCTTGATGAGATGGACGGCGGCACCGGCGCGGTTCTTCTCGAAGTGCCCGGCGGAGGTGCCGTCGGTTACCTCGTCGCCGGCGGGGCGTTCCGCCCTGAGAACGACCTCCCCGGCCCCTGCCTCATCAAGGTCGGCGGAGCCGGGAATGTCGCCTGGATCGTGACGCCGGAGATTCCCGGCGGCGCCCTGCTGGTCACGTCGGCGGTTGCACCGTCGCCGGGGCAGTATGCCTTCACCGGCACGGTCTACGCCGGCGGGCCGCACGACGGGTGGCTGGTGCTCCTGGACCATACGGGGAACGTTACCTCTTCGCATTCGTTCGGCGGCGATGCGACCGACGGTATCTCGGCCCTTGCTGCGACGGCCGACGGCGGCTATATCCTTGCCGGCACCACCCGGTCGTTCGGGGAGAACGGGTGGGCGGCGCCCGCCCGCGCCCCGGGATTCGGGGCTTTCGCGGCGACGGCCGCCTGCGGTATCGCGCTCCTGCGCCGTGGGGTGAGGCGGGGATGAAGACCGGCCCGCTCATCGCCGCGAGCGCGGTCTTCTTCTTCCTCTGGGGAGTCATGCCGGTGACGCTCGCATCCCATGGCTCCATCGGTACCGGGAGTGTGATCATCCTGCTCTCGCTCGTCTCGCTCGCCGGGTCGGTTCAGTTCCTGCGGGCGATGCGGCACGAGTCGCCCCGGTGGTTCTGGGGCATCCCGTTTGCGGCCGTCTGCACCGCTCTTGCGCTCTGGACGGGAATCACCCGGTGGGTCGTAACGGTTCCCGATATCGCGAACCATGTATTCCTATTCCTGCTTCCTCCGGCGGCAGCATTGTTCTTCTACTCTTTCCCGGATGACTGCCGGAACGGGGTGCGGATGCCGATCGCTATCTCCGCCCTTGTCAGCGTCCTGTCCCTCATCCTGGCCGCTAACGCGTTCTGCACCCTTGTTCCTGGGACACCTGTGCCGGGTTTCGTGGCGGTTGCCGCGGTCTTGTATACTCTCCTCCTCATGCCGCTCATCGGGCTGCTCCTTATCGTGACGGGGGTGGCCTGCCGATGAAGTATGTAGCAATCGGGATCCTCCTCGTCATCGCCTGCACCGCCGGGTGCCTCGGCACCGCCGCGGACCCGCCGTCGGCGGACGAGATCGCCGCCCGGTTCATCTCGGCGGAGGAGCAGGCGACGGACTTCTCCGCCACCGTAGCGATAACGGCCGGCTCCGAGAACGTCACCGTCAGGCTGTTCCAGAAAGACTCCGAGAACTACCGGCTGGAGTTCCTGAAACCCGCGGACCTCGCGGGGACGGTCGTCGTCTCGAACGGCACCCGGAAGTGGCGCTACGACCCGGCGACGCAGACGGCGCTGACGGTCGCGGGGCCGTATATTATGGCCGCCTTCTCCGGGCCGCCCTACCCCGGCTGGGCGGAGGAAGTCCGGGGATATGCCGAAATGGTCGTGGAGTCGCTTGCTGAGCAGAACGCTTCGTACCGGGGCAGCGAGACCATAGGCGGCCGGACCGCCTATATCCTTGAGGTCACGGATGACGCGAAACTCTTTGAGGCGCCCACCCGCTACCGGGAGGCGGTGTACCGCTACAGGGCATGGATCGACGGCGAAACCTGGCTCTTCCTCGGCCTGGAGATGTACGGCAAAGACGGGAACCTGATCCTCTCTGCCGAATACACCGATCCCTCGGCGAACACCGCGCTCCCGGATAACCTCTTCGCCTTCGACCCGCCGGCAGGCGTCGAGGTCCGGCCGATGCCGACGGCTGCGATCACGCCGCTCTTCTTATCGAGCATCGACGGCGCCCGGCGCTGTGGTGCGGAGATGCCGTCTTATCTCCCGGAGGGGTACGCCTTCGCTGACGGGGTACATCTCCCCGGCGGCTATACGGTGCTCCGGTTCACTGATGGCAGCAATGACCTGGAGGTAGATGAACGGCTGCACGACCCCTACCGGGAGGAAGCGGTGCTCGCCGGCACGCCCGAGCCGGTTCTCCTCGCCGACGGCCGGGAGGCCGAATACGTCTCCGCCGACGGGAAGGACCAGCTCCGCTGGCTTGACGCTGGATACTCGTACCGGATCACGGGCGGCATGCTCGGCAAAGATGAACTCGTACGGGTGGCGGAATCGGTGGGGGTATAGCGGTTCGGGGGACCCCGTGGAAATACTGGTGGTCTGCGGCACTCCCCGGGAATGACGAGCCCTTTCCGGCACTCACTTCCCGGCGCGTTCCTCATCATGAGCAACCGTCCCCTGGATTTCGGATGAATGGGTTTCCCGGGAGATTCAATAGTAATAACTTCTTAAATAAGTTCGTCTCCCTCCAGAACGAATGAAAGAAGTAGTGTAGGAGTTTAGAAGAATAATTACCCGACTCCAATGGAAATCTCCTACGGCATCGAACTGTTCCTGCGTCTATTTCTCGCATACCTGGTGGTGGAGTTTGTTCTGCGGCCCGCATCTCCGGCAAAGGATTGGTCCGGGAACGGCTGGCGTTCCGGGCGTCTGGCGTACCATGCTTTCACGGCCGGATTGCTGACGTTTCTCCTTGCCGGCCTCTGGAGCATCATAGTCGTCCTGAGATATCCGTCGTCTCTTCCGGGGCTTCTTCCCGGGTTCCAGGACGTCTTCCTGTACGCTTTTGTCCTTGTTGCGGCCGCGCACCTCGTCATCGACGGCGTGTTGCCCGGCCTGGTGACGGGCCTGCGAGAGAGGGCGAACCGTGGGGGAGATCCTGAAAAAGAATCCTTCCGGATGTTTTTTATTAATTTCGCGGCCCACACGGCGATCCTGTTCATCGTCCTGTTGCTGCTCTCGCTGGAAACCCCGGTCCCCTGCCCGTTCGGCAATCCTGTTGAGATGATCAGGATCTGGGTCGTCGTTATCGCATTCCTTCTGGTCCTCCGGCCCGGTGGGATGCTGGTCGGCAGCGTCATCCGGTCCTGGCGAAAGGATATGGATTCTTCGGAAGAGGACGGATTGGATCACGCCGGCCGTTTGATTGGATATGTCGAGCGGGTCCTGATCGTGACGTTCATCCTGGTGAACGAGTACACGGCGATCGGATTCCTCATAGCAGCAAAGGGGCTTTTCCGGATCAACGACACGAAGAGGTCGGAGTACATCATCGTGGGAACAATGATGAGCTTCGCGGTTGCGGTCCTTATCGGAGCGGCTGCCGGTTACCTGGTATGCCAGGGCGGGATTGAGCAGTTTATTCAGTATCTGTCGGAGTTCCTTCAACCATCCAGGATGTGAATTGTCCGGTCCAACCCTGGTCGTGGGGTCGCCGGGCGCGGATGCCTGTGCGCCATTATATGAGTAAATGCCCTCATGTTCATGAATTATAGGTATAATTGCTCATTTATTTTGAATATGAGGAAATATATTCATATAAGATCGCCGACAACGTTGAAGGAAAGACGGCGATGGCGCCATGACAAAGAGAAACGTTTACGCAGTCCTCACGGGGGATCTGGTCCGCTCCCGCGACATCAAAGATGCATACGGTGACGTGTGCATACGCCGCCTGAAGGATACGCTGGCAGAGATCGGGAAGGATTACACGGCGCCGTTCTCGATATTCCGCGGGGACAGTTTTCAGGGTGTCTCTTCAAACCCGGAGGAGGCGCTCGAGGATGCGGTCCTCCTGCGCCTCAAGCTCATCGCCGGGTTCAATCGCGACAACAGCGCTCTCCGGCTGGACGCACGGATTGCAGTCGGGATTGGAACCATCCGCTACCTGCCGGCTGACGGTTCGGCCGGCGAAGGGGATGGCGAGGCATTCCGGCTCTCCGGCCTCGAGCTGGATGCTATGAAGAAAGCCGGGCGCGGTATCATCGTAACAACCCCCTGGGAGGACCTCAACACGGCGCTGTCGATCTTCTGTGACGTCCTGGATAGGATGATCGACGGCTATACGAAGAGGCAGACCGAAGCCGTGATGCTGACGCTCGAGGGGCTCACACAGACGGAGATCGGGGACCGGATCGGCACCAGCCAGTCTGCGGTATCCTATCGCCTCAAGGGGACGGGTTACGATGTCATTTTGAAGATCATCGCATGGTATCGGTTGCAGGTCCGGGAACGGATCGAACACGCAAATGAGGCATACACCTGATTTGAGGTGCTACAGCCTGCAACTCTGGGCATGGGAGGTGCGATCGGAGCCTGGCTATTCAGCGGGACAGCGTGCCGGGGTGCCGGGGATTGCCTCCTTCCTCGCACCGGGCGGCATACGGCCGCAGGTACCGGCCGGCTCTCAATGTCAGAACCCTGACGGCATTTCAGCGCCTGCGGCCCCGCTCCAGATTCATTTATATCCCTGGAAAAACATACAGTCCGGTGTGGTGGACAACCATGACGGATCGTTTTGTACAGCCGCTGTATTACAGCGGAATGGATTTGTGAACAGTCTGACTCTGTTCCTGTGAAGTGTTCTAACGACAATTTCGCGGCTCTCTACACATTCCTGTCTTTTGGCTACGGACGTCTCCGGAGCGGTCTCGCCGGCTCGCCAGGACCCGGCATCATCTCCCGGGTGATCACATGCTGAAGACCGGTGCAGGCATCCTGCTTGACGGCCTCGGCGAGCAGGGGGTGACAACCATCTTTGGCTATCCCGGCGCCGCGGTCCTCCCCATCTACGACGAACTTGACGGTCCGGGAATCCGGCACGAACAGGCGGCGGCGCACGCGGCCGACGGCTACGCCCGTGCGAGCGGGAAGACCGGGGTCTGCCTCGCGACGTCCGGTCCGGGGGCCTGCAACCTCGTCACGGGCATCGCGACCGCGTACATGGACTCGGTGCCCATGGTTGCGCTGACCGGTCAGGTTCCGACGACGTCGCTCGGCAACGACGCCTTCCAGGAGGCGGACATCACCGGGATCACGGCTCCCGTCACCAGGCAGAACTACCTCGTCAAACGGACGGAGGACCTCGCCGGGATCGTTCGCGAAGCATTCTCCATCAGCCGGACGGGGAGGTGCGGGCCGGTCCTCGTCGACCTGCCGCGGGACGTTCTCGAAACCCGGATAGAGCATGACGGCCGGCACCCGGAACCGGCCGTACGAAAGGGTTGCCGCCCGATCCTCCGCGGACACCGGCGCCAGATCGAGAAAGCCGTCGCGGCACTGAGGGCGGCCGAACGGCTGGTCATCTACGCAGGCGGCGGGGTCGTGGCCTCGGAGGCCGCCGCGGAGGCCGTCGCGCTCGCGGAGACCCTGCTGATCCCGGTCACGACGACCCTGATGAGGCTCGGTCTCATCCCCGGCGACCACCCGCTCAACCTCGGTATACCCGGGATGCACGGGACCCGGTGCGCAAATACCGCGCTCACCGAGTGCGACCTCCTCTTCGCGGTCGGCGTGCGGTTCGATGACCGGGTGACGGGCCGGATCGAGACCTTCGCACCCGGTGCCGCCGTCGTGCATCTCGACATCGATCCGGCCGAGATCGGGAAGAACAAGCCGGTCGATATCCCCATCGTCGGCGACGCGAAGGCCGTGCTGGCGGAGATGCTCGGACTTCTGCAGAAGGGGAGGGAACGCGACGCCTGGCTTTCGAGGATCACGCGGGTGAAGGCGGGGCATCCCCTCCGCTGCCCGGAGGACAGCGGCCTCCGCCCGCAACGGATCGTCAGGGACCTCTGCTCGCTCCTGGACGGCGCCGGCATCATCGCAAGCGAGGTCGGCCAGAACCAGATGTGGACGGCGCAGCACTACTGTTTCCGGCGGCCCCGGTCGTGGATATCGTCGGGCGGGCTCGGGACGATGGGCTACGGCCTTCCGGCGGCGATGGGGGCGCACTTCGCCCGCCCGGACGAGCCGGTCTGTCTCGTCGCGGGGGACGGCAGTCTCCAGATGAACATCCAGGAACTCGGGACGATCGCCCAGTACGCCATCCCTATAAAGATCCTGGTCCTGAACAACCGGTACCTCGGGATGGTGCGCCAGTGGCAGGAGCTCTTCTACGACCGCCGGTATGCCTTCACCGACCTGCCTCCCATGGATTTCGTCGGGATTGCCCGGGCCTACGGCATCGAGGCCGAGACGGTCGAGGCCGGCGAGGATGTGAGGGGCGCGCTCTCGAACGCACTCGAGCACTCCGGCCCCTATCTCGTCGATTTCAGGATCGAGCGGGAGGAGAACGTCTTTCCCATGGTTCCCCCGGGGGCAGCGATCGACGCGATGATCGATCCTGGTGCGGGGTGAGGCCATCGCTCTTTTTTTCAGCGGCGGGTCCTGATGTGCCCATAGTCCTGCCGGAGTCACCGTGCAGACACTACGGTCCTGCAATTGCGGCGTGGCCTGAATTCTGCCGATAGACGGCTCCTTGCGTTGCGCCGGCCGGTTCGGGAGCCTCAAAGATGGTGGAGTCCGGCGTTCCTACCGGGCAAGGATCTTCTGCTTCTCCTGCTGGAACTCCTCCTCCGTCAGGCCCCCCATCTGCTTCAACTCCGCGAGTTCCCTGAGCTGGGCCATCTTCTCCTCCCGGGTTATGCCTGGCAGGGCCGGTGCGGGGGGTGCTGCCTGCTGCCCCTGCGCCACCTTCTTCATCTCTCTCTCCTGCATCTTCTTATCGACAGCGCGGGTAGTCACGGTGGCTGTTCCCGCGACCACCGCGGTACGGGCCACGGTGCCGATAAGGCCGGGTCTTCCGCCTCTCATGGTGCTACCTCCAGTGCTTCCTGCTCTTCGGGCCTCCATGCCAGCGCGGCATCCACCAACTCTTTCGGGATGGGTTCTCAGTATCGTCTTCGGGTTCCCCCTCCTCGCCCCCCCGCTGATGATCGTGACAACCTTCGCAGTCGTAGGAGGTATCGCGGCGATCATCCCGGCATTCCGGCTACGGTGACGGTAAGGGGCGATTGTCCGGGACCTCGTCTATTATCCCTATGTTCATCTGTGAACAGCAGGAGCGCTGCAGGGCAAGCGCTTCCACGAAAATGCGCTAAATTCATACCCGCCAGACGCGTTATTATTCATATCCATCTCCGATCGGGTTCTCCCGGCGGCAGATGCAGGAATTCGTTATAAATTGCCTGGCTGCCAATCCTGCACGGAGACAACCTGAGCCGTGTCGGAGAATTCTGAGGATGAAACAATCGTGAGGAGGAGAATAGTTGAGCACACTTGAGTCGTATCTCGATGCGCTGCACCAGGGGGTCTTTCAGGTCGTCGTCCCGAAGGCCCTGGTAACCGAGCCGCTCGAGCCGGACTGGAAACGCTCGCCCATCAACGTGCCGAGCGCTGGCACCATCGCGAGTTACCGGCGGGGACAGTACCATGCTCACGAGACGGTATCTGAGTACTGTGTCCACATGGACCGGTACGATCCCGAGAAGAACCCTCTCATGCACCTGATCGACGATGCCTCCCTGGTGCTCATGATCCACGAGACGATGGAGACCATCCTCGTAACGGCGAAAGATGCAACCCGGAAAGACCCTCTGCAGCGCCTTCTCGATCAGCATACGAGCTGGAGGCTCCGGATGGGTTTTGGAGCGGTCCTGTGGGCGATAGCCACGATCCTTCTCTTTCTGGCGATCTCTGATGTTACGCCCTTTTTCACCGTAATCCTGCCCTCCCTTGTTCTTTTTCTTGGCCTCCTCACGATTGTCAGGGGCATCCGGCAGAGGAAGAGGCAGGAGCATGCGAACAAGGACATAATCCGGGGAAGCCTCGTGGCAGGTGCAGGGATCGCTCTGTTTGTCTTCTGGAAGCTGTACCTCGTCCTCATCCTGCTGGTTCTCGTGATCTGGTTCTTTTCCAGCGCCGTTGTCACGCTGCTCCGGGCGTTTCGGGAGCGAGGGAATTTGCCGAACGGCTTCTGGTATACTTCCGGGCTGGGCGTAAGTTCGCTGGTTCTCGGGGTTCTCGCCGTTACCCTGCCAGAGGGGCTGGTCGATCTCCTCGTCTTCCTGCTCGCCGGGATCGTGTTCACGGCAGGTGCGTTTCTGGTTCTGGATGCGTATGGATTGAGGAATGCCGCCCGTCTGATGGAAGAGGGCGGCTTTGGCTCGTGACCCTCTCCTCCGGCAGGCGAGTCCCGGGGTGCTCCGCCGGAGTCCCGGTAAGGAGTGGCGGCATGTACATTCATACCTCCCTATGGTCGGGGATGCCGGAACAAGAACAGTTCTCTGCGGTTCGAATAGATCCACTTCAGTACCGGAGCGGAAGCCGCTCTCGATCGTCCTTCAGGCACAGCGCTCAAAATTCCATGAAATTTTGTCTGATACTCTAAATAAACTCGTGTAACTGTAATGAAATTATTATATAAGTGAATGCAGAAATACCTGCATTCGGCTTCTGGGCGGAATGCGGGGACTGGTACCGGGAGTTCTCCTGGTATATGCCATCCCGCGGGTCGACCAGAGGGTTGAGGGGAGAAACATTCTTGATATCGGTTCTGTACGTTGATGACGAGCCCGGTCTCCTTGAGCTGGCCCGCCTCTTTCTGGAAAGGGCAGGAGGATTCCAGATCGCAACCTCGACATCGGCACAGGATGCGCTGGCCAGCCCTGCAATCCGGTCGTATGATGCTATCATCTCTGACTATCAGATGCCGGGCATGGACGGGATCGCGTTTTTAAAGGTCGTCAGGGAGCAGTTCGGCGATCTCCCCTTTATCCTGTTCACCGGCAAAGGGCGCGAGGAGGTCGTGATCGAGGCCATCAACAACGGTGCTGACTTCTACGTGCAGAAAGGCGGGGACCCGAAGGCCCAGTTCGCCGAGCTCGCGCACAAGGTCCGGCAGGCGGTGAGGAGGAAGCGGGCGGAGATAACCCTCGCGGAGCAGGAACAGCGCTACTATGATCTCCAGAACGCGAGTGACCTGATTATGAGTGTGGCTCCCGACGGGCATTTTCTGTTTGTCAACAAAAAATGGCTGGACACGCTCGGGTACCAAAAGGACGACCTCGATAATCTCAGGATATTTGATATCATCCATGACGAGAGCCTGGAGCGCTTTAAGGAATACGTTTCCCGCGCACTCTCCGGTGAAAACGCAGGTATCATAGACGTGGTGTTCCGGACCCGTGGCGGGAGCAAGGTGTATGCCGAAGGCCTTGCCACAGGCAATACCTTGAACGGGAAACCGCAGTATATCCGTGCGATCTTCAAGGACATCACCGAACGCAAAGAACTGGAAGCGGCACTCGCTGAGAGCCACGATTTCCTCCAGCGGATTTATGCCTCTGCCCAGGGAGGGATCGTCATCATCGATGCTGAAACGCACGAGATCATCGATCTCAACCCCGCTGCAGCGAGGATGATAGGGGCTCCCGGAGAGCAGATCGCAGGCAAAATCTGCCACCAGTATATCTGCACGGCAGAATCGGGCAGGTGTCCGATAACGGATCTGCACCAGAATGTTGACAATGCCGAACACATGCTGCTGACCGCGGACGGAAGAATGGTCGATATCATTAAGCACGTCGTCCCGTTCAACTTCCACGGAAGGGAGTGCCTGCTGGAGACCTTTATCGACAACACAGAGCGGAAGAAGGCAGCGGACGAACTGCACGCGGCCTACGCGAAGGTCACTGCTGCCGAAGAAGAACTCCGCGAGAATTACGACCTCCTCTGCCGGCAGGAGCAGGCGTTGCGCGAGAGTACCGAGACGCTCCGGGCGGTCGTGGAGCAGTCAAACGAGGGTATCGTCATCACCGATCCGGCCGGAAAGATCCTGTATGCCAATCGCAGGGCGGCCGATATCGTTGAGAGCGCAACCGACCTGGATGCGGCAGGCGGGAGCAACGTGCTGGATTTTGTTGCACCTGACTTGCGGGAGCGTGCGATCGGCCTGTTCAGGGGGGATGTCCAGGAGTATGACCGGCGTCCGGCTGATTGCAGGATTGTCACCGCGGAAAATCGAGAGAAGTGGCTTGAGTGCGCCAGGAGGAGGATCTCGTTCAAAGGTTCGCCGGCCATGCTCATTTCGTTTCGGGACGTCACCGAACGCAGGCAGGCGGAGAAGAGGCTGCGTGACTCGGAGTATAAGTTTGCCACGCTTTTCAAGAGTAATCCGGTCCCGCTGACGCTGACGTCGGCAGCCGACGGTATATTTATCGATGTCAACGATGCATTTCTCCATAACTCCGGGTATACCCGGGCGGAAGTGATCGGAAAAACAGTAAAGGAACTGGGGCTATTTGCTGGTGGTGACGATCTCTCCCGGTTTGTCTCGACGCTCCAGGAGAAGCATTCCGTGCAGGGCATGGAACTGCAGTGCCGCAGCAAGGCCGGAGAGATCCGGACCTGCCGGTTCTCTTCGAGCACCATTCTGATCGACGACAGGCCGCACATCCTTTCGACGATCGAAGATATAACGGAACACAAACGAGCACAAGAGGCGATACGGGAGACTGGAGAGCGCTACCGCCTGATCCTGGAGAATGCAAGCGATGGCATACTGGTCAACGAACTCACGCCGCGGGGTCCGGGAAAGTTCATCGATGCCAATGAATCGGCCTGCCGGATCCTTGGCATGATCCGTGAGGAACTGCAGGGCGTAAGCCTCATCGATCTCGATACCCCGGAAATGCAAAAACGAGCCCCTGAACTTATTCAGAAACTCCTGCAAACCAAACGCGTAGTTTTCCAGACCGGTTACGTGGCAAAAGACAACCGTGAAAAGATCCTTGATGTGACTACCAGTCTCTTCGACCTCAACGGGCAGCCGACCATGCTGACGGTCGTCCGTGACGTCACTGAGATCAAGGCTGCGGAGTCGGCGCTGAACGCCCTCGTCGCCGGCATGGTGGGAGCGACCGGCAGGGAATCCCTGGATCGAATAACGGAGAGTATCAATACCTGGCTTGGGGCCGACTGCGTCATGATCGGTGAGATCACGCCGGACCATGAACGCGTCCGGGTGCTCTCCATGCTCCTCGACGGGGAGAAGATCCCGGAATACTCCTATCCTCTGAAAGGGACGCCCTGCGAAGATGCCGCCAAAAATGGGTTCTGTAACCATCCTGATAGTGCAGCCTGGCTCTTTCCGGAAAGCCCGGACCTTTGTGTCTCCGACATCCGCGGGTATGCCGGAACCGTGCTCCACAATCCGGAAGGGCAGGCCGTAGGGTTCCTTTGCATATTCAGCCGGACCCCGCTCGACCTGCCGCCTTCCGCCCGGGAGATCATCGATATCATCGCCGCCAAAGCGGCCGCCGAGATCGGGCGGCTGCATGCCCTTAGTGCCCTGTCGGAGAGCGAGGAGAAGTATCGGAACCTCGTCGAGAACAGCATCGATGCGGTCCTCTTTGCGGCCCCCGACGGAACGATCTTCTCTGCCAACCCCGAGGCCTGCCGGATCTTCGGGATGACCGAGGAGGAACTGCTCGGTGCGGGATGGGACGGTATCGTTGACTACACGGATCCGCGTCTTGCACCCGCCCTCGAGGAGCGGGCCCGCACCGGGCGGTTCAAAGGAGAACTCAGGTTCCGGCGGCGAGACGGGACTACCTTCCCCGCAGAGATATCGTCTGCGCTCTTTGCGGACAGAAACGGGTGCATCCGGGTGACGACGATCATCCGGGACGTCACCGAACGGGTGGCGGCCGCGGAGGCGTTGCGGCAGAGTGAGGAGCTGCTCGCGCTGGTTATGGACGGCGTCCCGACCCTCCTCTCATACCTGGACACGGAGTTGCGGTTTGTCTATATTAATAAAGCGCATGCGGTATGGTACGGGCGCACGAAAGACGAACTGATCGGGCGGAGTATCCGGGATCTGTTGCCGAAGGATGTGTTCCGGCGGGCTGCCTCAAAGTACGAGGCCGTTTTAGAGGGACAGGAGGTCGCCTTCGAGAGTCTCAACCGGGACCTTGACGGCCGGGAACATATCTTTGCGGTACACCTGGTTCCGCACATCCAGGACGGGAAGGTCATCGGCATCTTCTCGGCACTGCACGACATCACCCGGCGCAAGCGTGCGGAGGAGGCCCTCAAGCAGGCGAACAAGAAACTCAACCTCCTCTCGGGCATCACGCGGCATGACATCAACAACCAGCTCCAGATACTGGAGGGGTATCTCGAATTATTGCGCGAGAGAAACTCCGATCCCGTAAGTGACGACTACCTGTCCCGTATTTCTATAGCAAGCAGCCGGATCTCGTCGATGATCCAGTTCATGAAGGAGTACGAGGAGATCGGGGTGGGTCTTCCTGTCTGGCAGGGTATCCGGTCCCTCGTGGATGATGCGGGCCGGAGCGCCAGCCTCAGCCGGATCACCCTGGAGAACGCTATCCCTGCTGACCTGGAGGTCTTTGCCGATCCGCTCATCAGCAAGGTGTTCTTCAACCTGATTGACAACGCCCTGCGTTACGGGGGGAAGGCCACACGGGTCCGGTTCATGTCTGAGGTTCGAGATGGTAGTTGTATCATTGTCTGCGAGGATGATGGCGACGGTGTTCCGGTGAACGAGAAGGAGAAGATCTTCGCCCGGGGGGTCGGGAAGAACACGGGGTTCGGACTGTCTCTATCGCGTGAGATCCTTGACATCACCGGGATCGCGATCCGGGAGACCGGCGAGGCGGGCAGGGGTGCACGGTTCGAGATCGTAATACCGAAGGGGCAGTTCCGTGTCGATCCGGCATAGAAACTGCAGATAGGGAGCCGGCCTGGGGTCGTCGGCTTCTCTGCACCCGGCAGAGGCCCGGTGACCGTTCCCTCACGTGTAGTGCTTCTTCAGGAACGCCTTCACTTTCCTTGAGATCAGCCATCCCTGGTCGAGCCGGTCGATGATCGCGTTGATGACCCAGGCCTGCTCGATGATCTTTCTGTCGATATCCGTATCCCCTATCTCCGCAAGGCCGATGATGACGGTGAGGGGGTTGCGGATGGAGTCGTTCAGGACGGCAAGCTGCTCGATGTTCTCCTCGATCTGGAGGAAGGCTCCCTTTTTGAGGTTCTCCAGCTGCCGCCGCTCCGAGGTGTCGCGGGCGCTCGCGAGCACCAGTTGCCGGCCGTCGATCGTCACCAGGAATGCCGTTATCTCTACGGCGACCCGGGTGCTGTCCCTGCGGACGGAGAAAAACTCAGTCGGGCCGGCAGCGGTCCCGGCCGCGAGCCGGCCGAGCATCTCTTCCACCTTGAAGAATTCCTCCGGCGGGACGAATCCGGCTTCGACGATGCTCTTGCCGATGAACTCCTCCTTCTGGCCGCCCGCCAGCTGCTCAGCCGCCCGATTTGCGTCGATCAGGATCCCGTTTATGTCAGCAAGGAAGAAAGCGTCCGGGGCGCAATCGAAGAGGATCTTCAGGCGCTCCTCCGAGTTCTTCAACGCTTCGTCGGCCTGTTTCCGGTCGGTCACATCCACCAGGTTGCCGATGACCGCCGGCTGGCCCTCGAAGAGGAGGCGGGTTGCAAAATTCTCGAGGCATATGGTCCGCCCGTCCCGGTGTACTCCGCAGAACTCATAGTGCTCCGATTCGGTATCGCCGGAAAGGAGGGCCTGCAGCCGCCGATACATATCATCCCGATCATCCGGGGCGACCAGAGCGAGGTGTGTGCCGGGCTTGTGGAGCTCGTCGCGTGTGTAGCCGAAGATCTTGGCAAACCGCGGGTTGACGTATTTCAGACGATCGTCCTGAAACAGGTAGACTCCCACCGGCGAGTGCTCCACCGGGTTCCGGAAGACCTCTTCATTCATCGTCCGGAGGATGGCGGCGCCGATGATGCTTGCCGCGGCCTGGAGCGCGTCGATCTCCGCCGGCGACCAGGTGCGCTCCTTTCGGTTCTCGTCGAACCCGATGAAGCCCCACCACTGTTCATTGACGGAGATCGGGACGACCGCGATGGAGTGGACTCCCTGAGGCTCAAGATACGCCCGCTCGTCCGGGGGGAACGCCCGCACCGGCCCGACGATCACTCTCCCGGCTGCGAGTTCCTGGTGCCACCGGGGTATCTCCTTGTAGGGGACGTTCTGGAGATCCGGGTTGCCGATCTCGGCAGTGACGCCCTTCGCCGTCCACTCCCACCGCTGGCTGCAAACGAGTTCGCCGGTCGCAGGATCCGTGCCGTTCTCGAAGATATAGACTCTGCTGACGTCGGTGGCCCTGCCGAACCGTTCGAGAACCTCGCGCATCTGTCTCTTCCAGTCTGTTTCCTTGAGGAACCGGTCCGCCGCGAAGTTCACCGCGCTCATGATGGCATCGTGCCGGCGGAGAGCCTCGGATGCCTTCTTCCGCCCGGTGATATCCTCAAAGAGGTAGAGCCTCGCGAAGTACCGGTCGTCAGCGTCGCGGATCTGGGTGGAGAACCGCCTGGTATGCCGGCCGTCGGTGAACTCGAGCTCGTCCTCGAGCACCGAGCGGTCCTCTTCATCCTGGAGCGTTGCGCTGGACAGGGCAAGCACTCCCGCGTCCTCGATGAGCGGGGTGCAGAGGGGGATGATATCCCTGTTCTTGAGATTCCCTGCCCGCATCTCGTCTTCCAGGTGCGAGAGCCCCCACATCTCGCAGAATCTGCTGTTGAAGTAGAGGATGTCGTCGGTCCGGTTGTCGACGACGAGGTAGGCGATCGGGGAGGCCTGGGCCATCCGGGAGAGGAGGGCTTCGTTCCATCGGAGCCTCTCCTCCACCTGCCGCTCCCCGGTCACGTCGCGGCCGCACCCCACGGTCCCGATCATCCGGCCGTTCTCATCCCGGAACGGGGCCTTGATAACGTCGAGGAAGAGAAACTCTCCCCTGACGTTCCCGAACTCGTCGAACCGCGCCGCTTCGCCGCTCTCCATGACAATCGCGTCGGAGTCCCGGCAGATCTCACCGAAGGTATGCCATGCCGGGTCGTCGGGACGGCGACGGCGCTCGCGTTCGGCAAAGAAGAGGTCTGTTTTGCCCACCGGCTCGTCGGTGTCTGCCGCGTTCAGAAGTTTCTCGCAGAGGCCCCTGTTCGCGAAGAGATACCGCCGTTCCATATCTTTTGCCCAGATGAGGTCGGGGACGTTGTCGCACATCATCCGGACCAGGCGATAGAGGTCCCGGAACTGCTGGTTGGTCCGGGCGAGTTCGCCCTCCACGCTCTTCCTTTCGGTGATGTCTCGGAGGGTGACGAGGTTTCCTTCCTGTCCGTTGAAGGGCACCCTCGCACCAAGCCCCTCGACCCACTTCTCGTTTCCGTGAAGGTCCCGCATCAGGTAGTGGGCGAGGTAGCCGTCGTGCCCGGACTGCACGTTCGCGAGGTCCCTGGCGATGGCCTGCGCGTAATCGGGGTGGACGAACTCCATCGCGTTCCGGCCGATGAGATCGGCCGGTGAGGAGAGGCCGACGAGCGTTGCGGCTGCGGTGTTGGCATACAGGGCCGTGCCGTTCCAGTCGAGGATGAGGACGGCGTCGGGCATGGAGTTGAAGATCTGCAGGTGCTCTTCCTCTTCGCGGGGGCGAAAAGAGACAATGCAGGTGATGTCCGTGTTGGGGAAGGTGGATGCGGCAATCGTCACCGGGAGGAGTGTGCCGTCATGGCGGGCGAGAATGGCGGGATAGTCCGCGACGGCGTTCTGGCCGTCGAGCAGCCGGCAGAACCGGTCTCGTTCTGCCTCGTCAGGCCATATGCTGGAGAGCGTGAGAGAGGCGAGGTCCTCCGGCAGGTAGCCGAGCATGCCGGCGAAAGTCTCGGTGAGCCAGGAGATGCTGAATGTTTGCAGGTTGAAGGTGAATGTTCCTGCCGCTCTGTCCCGCCGGCATTCGGGCAGATCGGGCGTCCGGGTACCCTTGCTCATCGCATTCAAAAATCTATTTGGCTTCCTTCTTTATACTCATGCCTATTTTCGAATCGATAACTGATCGGGGTTTGGCCCGGACGTTGCGGGTTTCGAGCAGGGTGTTCCCCCTCCGGATTGCACGGCCCCCTCTCCGGGCGTGCTGGAGAGGGCGTATCCGTGGGTGCCTCCCTCTGCGGGGTACCATCGGAGTCAGGCGTTTAGAGGGTTCGTGGCTGATTGCATATGCCTGCCGTCGTTCGTCCATATGCGGGTGCCCCACGGAGACGATACTGCTCCGTTATGTCCCCACGGCGCATCCGGAGATCGCTGAGCCGGAAATCCGCTGCCATTTTGTTTCACGCCTGATTTGGTGAAACGGGTCATTTCAGCATCTCCTGTTGTTCAAAAGAGCATCATTTGATACGACTCAGCTGAAGTTTGGGGAACTGTTGCTTCGGGGCAGTTGGACGAAAGTATGTGGGGTATCAACCGCTCCCAATTGCTCAAAATTGTTTGTCGTTATATGTAATTGAGTCAATCGGGAAGCAATTTCAACCCCACATATATGTGTCCATCTCACCTATTTGAGGTTTGGCACCCCATTACGTGTGACAAATACGCCGAACTCTTTAGCACTTCGTTTTACTGACGGGAGGTATTTTAGTTTAATTATATTTGTGAATACAATATTTGCTCGGCTTTACTATATGAAAACTTTTAAATAGACTTGCCTCAATACGTTCTACCTGTCGTTATATGTAATTGGGTGGCTTGATGGGCCATTATAGATAATCGGATCGTACATTAACCCGCGCTTACAACAGCATCTCCAGATCCTGGACAGCCACATCTGTGATCCCGCTCATGTAGTGCATGGTGCATCAGGAATCACGTAGTTTACACACCACAAGCACGTGCGAAGCACACATCCATCACCAGATGCCATGGCTGGCTGACGCAGTCGAACTCTCCAGGCGACCGGCTCATCCCTGTCCCGATACGTATAGCAGCAGGAATATTCGACGTTTGCGAGGCGGTGAATATGATATGCAATGCTATGTAATTGGTGGGCTTCACGGTAATACCGGCTATGATACGTTCAAGGCACAGGTGAATGGCGAGCACCATGATGCTCAAACACCTCCCGTGCAGGGAGGGCCTTTTAGCAAGAGTGTGCCGAAGGGACGGCCGGCCGAAGATCTGGCGTGCACAACGAGAAAGATCAGGCTGATGCTGAGCATTGTCCGGCACGATATCCTGAACGCGATCTCGGTGATCCACGGCTACAACGATCTCCTTTCAGATCAGATGCCAAAAGATCCTGAGTTCCGGCGAAACTATACTAACATGATGAAGGCGATCAACTGCATCGAAACGCAGGTAAACTTCACCATGGATTATCTCGATGCCTGCGGCCCGCATTCGAACTGGTACAACCTTGAGTCTACTATACGGGATGCGCTATCCGGCTACGCAATCACCAACATTCTGATCTCGATCGATGTCGGCAACGCCGAGATCCTTGCCGATCCCCTGATGACGAAGGTCTTTGCGAACCTCATCGACAATGCAGTCCGGCATGGAGGCAACGTTACCGAGATCCGGATTACGTTCGCTGTGAGTGAGAACCATGGGCTCATCACCATCGAAGACGACGGTATCGGCGTTCCGCTGGAGGAGAAGGGCAGAATATTCTCACCGGGGTACGGCCGTAACACCGGGATGGGCCTTTACCTGACACGGATGATCCTTGCGACACTCGAGTTTTCGGTACAGGAAGCTGGCCGCGAAGGATATGGGGCCCGGTTTGAGATCCGGGTGCCACCCGGCCGCTACCGGATCGCAGGTTGATCGCTACGGCCGGCCCTCCCACCTCTCACACCTTCGATCCGGTTGATCCTGATCCGCAGCTCTCTACCTTTGGAGATCCATACAACCTTTCGTAACAGGGCATTTTGAAATCGGGTGTTTTATATGCAGTCAAAAAAGATACCCTTCCAATCAGGTGGCGATCCGTCGTATGGGGCTCCGAATTTTTCGAGGAAGGCGTGGGGAACACGGGCATGAGCACCGGCAGTTAAAAGAGATCGTTAAACTGCTCAGGGACGAGTACGAAGACGAAACGGTGTTTGTGCTCACCAATGTGCGGGTCCCTCACGGGGAGCTTGATTGTGTGGTGCTTGTTCCCGCCGGTCCGGTCATCCTCGAACTCAAGGCATACCGGGGGGAGATCACCGGTTCCGAGAACGGGTCCTGGGAGGTCAGGACCGCCGAAGGTGCGGTCGTCCCGCTCAAGAAGAACCTGTTTGAACAGCTCGAAAGAGAGCGGTTCAGTTTCCTCGACAAACTACTGCCGATCCGGGCAAAATGCTTTCCGGAGATTGATGAGAAGTACGTCCGAAGGGTGGGCGCCTGGGGCTATTTCGAGGCCGGGAGCAGGTATCCCGACGGCCAGATCAATGCCCCTGCTTACCCCTGGTTTGCTGTCGTTACCGCCGAGACCCTCCTTGAGAGGCTCAGGTTTCTCAACACCGGCTACACCCTTCTGCCGGTCGATATGGAGGCGATTGTCCTGGAACTCAGGCTGGAAGAGTACGACCTGGAGACCGACAGGGCAATTCCGGCCGAACAGCCCGTCAGTCCGGTTATACCGGTAACGACGGCGCCACCGCCCGCGAGACCCGCCCCCTCCCCGGTGCGGCTGCCCCGGCCGGCGCCTCCCCAACCGTGCATTGCAGGCCCGCTGCCGGAGGAGCTGGTTCTCGACAGCCCGAGACCCCTCTCACCGAGCCAGCGAGCAGCAGTCCGGTCCCGGAATGCCCGCATCCGGGTTATCGCAGGGGCCGGCGCCGGGAAGACCGAAACCCTGACCCGGAAGATCGTCCATCTCCTCCTCGTCGAGCAGGTTGACCCCGCCTCGATCGTCGCGTTCACCTTCACGAAGAAAGCGGCCCAGAGTATGAAGACCCGGATCTATGACCGGGTCGCGCATCTCGGCGGCGAGGAGGCGTGTTCCCGCCTGGGGGAGATGTATGTCGGGACGATCCACGCCTACTGCCTCTCGCTCCTGCGGGACTACTGCGGATACGGCAACTGGGGCGAGCTCGACGAGAACCAGGAGATGGCGTTTCTGCTCCGGGTCGGGTGGGACTGTCACTTCCCGGATGGGGGCAATTATCCCCGGAAGTGCGAGGCGTTTCTCCGAAATCTCAACGTCTTCTATGCGGAGATGCTCGACCGCTCCGTCCTCCGCGAGCAGGCTCCTGAATTCATCGCCTCCTTTGAAGTATACGAGGATGCTCTCGAACGCCACCGGCTTCTCACTTTTAACCGCATGATCCAGGTTGCCGTTGAAGAGCTGGAGCGTCATCCCGGGCTTGCGGCGAACATAAAATACCTCATCGTGGACGAGTACCAGGATATCAACCGGGCACAGGAGCGGCTGATACGGCTGCTCGGGAAGAATGCCCGGACCTTTGTCGTGGGCGATCCCCGGCAGACGATCTACCAGTGGCGCGGCTCCGATGAGCGCTGTTTTGAACAGTTCGCCGAAGGCCTGGATCCTGAAGAGGTCACGATCGCGGAGAACCGGCGGAGTGGAACGGTGATCCTTGACGTGGCAAACGCTGTGGCGGGGGGGTTCGTCGGCAGGTACGACCCCCTGACCGGGGTCCGGGATGTTCCCGGGGGTGCATACGTTGTCGGGTGCAGCTCCGATGTTGGTGAGGCTCAATGGATCGCCGACCAGATCGAGCGGTATGTCGATGCGGGGAAGTGCAGGTACAGCGATATCGGGATTCTCCTCCGCAGCGTCACCACTTCTGCACCGGTCTTCATCGATGAGTTCCGGAAACGGGGTATCCCTTTCGTCGTGGGAGGAAAGGTCGGGCTGTTCCGCCGGCCCGAGGTTTTGTGCGTCGCGAAGCTCTTCATGTGGGTCCCGAAAGGCGGCTACTTCCAGAAATCCCGGTATAACTTCAACGAACTCTACATCGATGACGACCTCCTCTATTCGGGGTGCCGGGACTGGAAGGCGGTGATTCCGGGGGGTATCCTTCCCGATGATCTGGTGGAGCGGCTCTCTCTGTGGAAGGCCGCGGCGGCGGATGAGGCCTACCCCGACCTCATCTCGATGTATTACGACCTCCTGAATACGCTTGGATACCAGCAGCTCAACCCCCAGGATCCTCACGATGCAATTGCGCTGGCGAACCTGGGCCGGTTTGCAAAACTCCTCACTGACTTTGAGTCGGTCAACCGGTTCGGGGGCGCACCGAGGGAGTGGGACCAGTTGCTTGCGTGGCTCTGTGAGTATATCAACGCATACGCAACCTCGGCCTACGACGAGCAGTCGCCCGACGATATCCGGGGTATCGAGGCGGTGCAGATCATGACCGTCCACCAGGCAAAAGGGCTTGAGTGGCCGGTGGTCTTTGTGCCGGCGCTTGTGGACGGCCGTTTTCCTTCGGGGATGGCAGGAAAACCACAGGAATGGCTCATCCCCCGGGAGCTCTTTGATGTGGAGAAGTACGAGGGGGACCTGGAGAGCGAACGGAAACTCTTCTACGTTGCGATAACCCGTGCAAAGGATCTCCTGGTCGCGAGTTGCTTTACGTCGCAGAACGGGAGACCGAAGGGGATGAGCGTGTTTGCGCAGGATTTCGCCGGCGCTGAGGAGGTGACGTTCCTCGGGGAGAGCGATGCGCTCCCGTTCCATGCCATCCCCGCCGTTGGGGAGGGGGATGAGCTCCAGACCTACACGGCCGGGGAGCTGATCACCTACGGCAAATGCCCTCACCTCTACCGCTTACGGCAGATCTGGGGCTATGAACCGCCGCTCTCGGACCTGATCGGGTATGGAAAGGCGCTCCACGCCTGTATGGGGGAGGCCGCAGCGATGATCCGGGACGGTGACAACCCGATCACCGCCGTCGCACGGGCGGTGGACCAGCATTTCTTCATGCCCTACGTGGACGGGGCGAGGCTCGAGAAACTCAAGGCGGACGCGAGAGCGAAACTCCTGAAGTTCAGCTCCGACCATACGGAGGACCTGAGGGGGATCCGGGAGGTGGAGGCAAGGGTTGAGTTCCCCATGGAGCACGCTACGGTCGCCGGGCGTGTCGACCTCGTCCTCCAGCAGGGCGATGGGCTTGAGGTGCGGGACTACAAGACCTCCGGCAAGGTCGTCACGCCCG
Organism: Methanoculleus nereidis; assembly: GCF_032944295.1. Lineage (NCBI taxonomy): Archaea > Methanobacteriati > Methanobacteriota > Methanomicrobia > Methanomicrobiales > Methanomicrobiaceae > Methanoculleus > Methanoculleus nereidis. Next base: position 112,711 of record NZ_JABFFQ010000006.1, on the reverse strand, counting down.
ACGAGGCTGCGTTGCAGATCCGGCTCTACGCGCTCGGTCTCCAGTCCTGCGGCAAGAAGGTGGGATCGGCGTCGCTCGCGTTCCTCCAGGACTCCTCGGTGGTCCCCGTCAACGTCGAGGCGGACCGGCTCGATGCCGCGAGAGCGACGGCCCAGAACTACATCCAGGGGATCAACAGCCGGGATTTCCCCGCAAAGCCGGGGCCGTTCTGCTCCCGGTGCGATTATGGGGTGATCTGCTGCTGGAAGGCGCGGTAGGGGGACATACACCCTGGGAAGATAATGTGCGCTGTTCTGCTCACTTCGCTATGTCGGCTATGGATGGCAGCCCGGTGCTGACGCTCAAGGCTCTCTGGCGGGTGTCTGCCCTTGGAGGCCGGGAGATCCCGTTGTAAACGCAATCGATCGGCAGCGCACAGGAACTCTACACAAGCCGGTCTTCTTGCTTCCGTTCAACTTCTGTTGAGGATCATCTCCTCTCCAGACCCCCGGGAACGTACTTCTCCATGCCTTCCTCGTTATGCACTCTCTCAAGAATCCCGCTGAGCGCTTCAGCGAGTTTCTGTGCGGCGGCGTGCGACATGTAGACGCGTGTCCCGTTTACCAGCGCTCTGCCCTCCTGGCGGACGCCGGGCATCTCCAGAAAGTCGATACAGACATCCCTGTGTGTTACCTGCACATACGCAAGGTTTGAGTAGGAACTGTGCGTGATATCCAGTTGCAGCTCCTCCGGCTCGAACCGATAGAGTTTGCGGAGATCGACGGCGGCTGCTCTGTCTGTTATCTCGTTCTGCTTCTCGTCCATGATTATGCCCCCATGGAGAAGATCGAATATCCTGACTCTGCTTCCCGTGCAGAGCAATCTTCTCCGGTTGTCCATTCGCCGGCATAGTTTGTCGCGACCGCAAGCGGTTCTGCCTTTGCCCTGAGCGACCTGTTGTAGTAATCCAGGATCGCTGTGTTCATGCAGTCCGTCCCGTCCCGGTCGTCGATCACGGCATAGGCCAGCAGGGAGAGCGCAATGAACTTCTTCGACTCGACGACGACCTGATAGACCGGATGCTGGACATCACCGGACACGTTCTCGATCAGTCCGAGTTTGACGAGCACCCTGAGTGCCTCTCTGATACTGGGGGCTGTTTTGCCCGTCATCTCCTCAAGGTACCCGGGCCGATAGTCCATCGTCGGATCGGCGACGATCTCTTCGACGACCTGAGCGAGAACCGTATTCCCGAACAGGCCGCCATATGGTTTGTCCAGGAACTCTTCGAGTTCTTCAGGAAGCTCCGGCAGTTTTTTCTCCGACATAGTCACCTCTCCTGTGCACCCACAGCACCCGTGCTCCTATCACGAGCGCTGTGGGTGCTCCACCTGGTGGTAAGCAGTAATAGTAAAAAAATGTTCTGAAATAGAAACTATTCTTTCAGTTTGGTCCAGTGCCGGTGATGGGGCACTTCGAGGTCGTAGTATGTCATCCACTGGTCCGCCCACACGAGTTTTTCAAGTTTGATGACTTTGTCCCCCCTGCCGGTGCGATACAGGCGAATGTAATCCTGTCCCATCGTATCGACAAATTCTTTCGCCTCAAAGCCGTTCTCCCGACACTTTCGCTGACAGTCCTGTACCTACCTCATGCCGCCGCGTTTCTTTAACCATCCAAGAAAAATAGCTCCCTTCACCTCTGGGTCAGGGCCATCTGGCGTAGGGAGGTTGCGTTCTCTCACCGGGCGTCACCGCATGGGATATTGAGTTTATGGTTTTATCAATGTTTTATTTTGCTTCTTATCTTGAATCTGGCTCAAAGCAGGTATGAGTCAACCAGCGCTGGCCGAATCCACCCCCTGGCCCGAGTAGCCGGGCGATCTCGCGGACGTAGTAGCGTCGTGGTAGTGCTTGCCCGGGCACCGGAGCAACGTGAACAGGGTGCTCCCGGGTATCGGTGGGTACAAGACGATGGATGGAGTGCTCAAGAGTAACGATGCATCCCCTTGCCCGGATCCGGCAGAACCTTCGCGTCATCCGGGGGCGCTCCGGCGTGGCCCGTATCGGCATCTCCGGGTCTGTGGGAGATGCCGGCGAGCGACGTCCTGGCGAAGTTCCGGGAAGGGGACCTTCTACTCGAAGCCTGATGGCTTCTTACGCTCCGCACTGCACCTGTCCTTTGTGCTTTGCCCGGATCGACCGTTCGATACTCTCTGTAGCTGAAGGGCCGCGGCTGTTTGAGGTGCTGAATGATGTTGTCGTGCCTGAGGGGCGGGGGTCATGTGCCGGGGTTGCGGCGGTACCGGTTTTCGGCATAGGGGCCCGAAAAAGTACAGAAGTACGGCCGGGAATGTGGGACAACCTCATGCGTTGATGCTGAGAAGTGCCTCAAAGTCGTATAAATCCCGAAAGCAGCGGGAGAAAGACGGGATTGGACTCGTGGAGAAGCAGAGCAAAGCAGTCCGGATTGATTTAACGAAACGTTTTTCCGACATTGTCGGGAAAAACTACCGTAAGCACAGATTCCATGGTGCCTTACCGCGTATGCCTCGTTAGATTGCAATACTCGGGTGATGAACTTGGTAAAACCGCTGAATGAAATGAGTCTTGAAGAACTGGGACGACTTTTCCCTATCATCCTGTCGGAGTATAACCCTGACTGGCCGGCGATCTATTCCGCTGAAAAGGAACTTATCGAACACGCTGTCGGCAGGCACCACATCAAACGGATCTCGCATTACGGCAGCACCTCCATCCCCGGGATCATCGCAAAGCCGACAATCGATATCCTGCTTGAAGTGAGCGACGATTGCGACAATGAGGAGCTGATTCGCAATTTGGTGGGCATCGGGTACCTCTACGACCCCCAGCCACGCGATCCGCCGCCTCACATGATGTTCATGAAGGGGTATACGCCGGAAGGGTTTGTGGGACAGGCCTACCATATCCACGTCCGCTATGGCGGCGACTGGGATGAGCTGTATTTCCGGGATTATCTTATTTTCCATCCTGATGTTGCGGAGGAATATAGCAAACTGAAACGCCGTCTCAAAGAAGAGTATCCGTTCGACCGCGAGGCCTATACACGGGGAAAGACGGCATTCATACGGTCCGTTGTAAAGAAGGCCCGGGGGGAGCCGGGCAGGATTGAGTGATTGCTCGGCCCGGTGCTGAAGGGCCTTGTCGGCGGCGGGCTTGTAGCGAGGAAGATTGCCAGGTTCGAGAATAAATTGAAGATGTTTTACAAGCCGACCGGTCTGGGGCTGCGGCTGTTTGAGGTGCTAGACGATGTCGCCATTCCAAAGGGGCGGGCGCCTCCGGAGCCGCGGGCAGGGGTTGCGGCGGTGCCGGCTGTCGGCGCAGGGGTAGAAGAGGATACAAGTATTGGCGGGGAATATGTGAGCCAACCGAAGAGACTAACATTGAGAAATGCTGTAAATGTGTGTAGACCCTGGAGAACACCGAGAGGTATACGAAATAGAGCACCTATAGCGGCACACTGCGCATATTCTTTGAGACGGAATAATCAGGTTAGGAGGCGGGGCTAGACGAAAATACGGAACTCCCGTTATATCAGTGCATTCACTGTGGGGTATTCGCATTCTTTTTTGCTTCAGAACACGTAAATTACACTCAAATACTTCTATTGATCATACTCAGTATGAGACACCAGGGTTGCTAAGAGGTTCAACAGGATGAAGGTTAAGAATGCCAAGCCGTTTTTGAAGTGGGCTGGTGGAAAAGGCCAGTTGTTAAAGGAATTTGAGACTCTGTTTCCCCCGGAAGCGAAAGAGGGCCTTTTAGATACGTATGTTGAGCCGTTTGTAGGTGGAGGGGCTGTCTACTTCTATATAAACAACTATTACACCTTTGACGAATGTCACATTTTTGATGTAAACGAAGAACTCGTGCTGGCTTATACCGTTGTCAAGAATGATGTCGAGGAACTTATTGAAATACTGAAAGATATGGAAACTGCGTATCTACAGTTAGATCCTGAAAAGAGACGAGAGTTATTTTACGAAATTCGTGACAAGTTCAACGAATTTAAGACCTCTATCCAGTGGCAGAAATACAGTAAAGCGTGGGTTCAGAGGGCGGCAGATCTCATATTCCTTAATAAAACTTGCTTCAACGGATTATTCCGGGTCAATTCGAAAGGTGAGTTCAATGTGCCTTTCGGTCGGTACAAAAACCCCAAAATATTGCATAAAGAAGTGCTCCAAAGCGATTCGGCTCTCCTCGAGAATACAAGCATACATCTTGGTGACTTCGCGAAATGTGCTCAGTACGTCGGCGGGGGCACGTTCGTTTACTTTGACCCACCATACAGGCCTTTGAACCAGACTTCGAGTTTCACCTCCTACTCCAAGGATGGCTTTGGAGATGATGACCAGAGGCGCCTTGCTGAGTTCTTCCATACCTTGGATTCAAAAGGAGCGAAGCTGATGTTGAGCAACTCAGATCCTAAAAATGAAGATCCTGCTGATCACTTCTTCGAAGACCTGTATTCTGACTACTATATCGATCGGGTCCCTGCTCGTCGCGCAATTAATTGTAATGGGAAGAGCCGGGGCGAAATCAATGAGTTGATAATAACTAATTACAAAACTGGAAGAAACAATCTTTCGGTGTTTTGATGGGGAAAAACGACGACGCATGGCAAAACGTCTTTAACAATCTCAATCTTCTGGAAAAGATCAATAATAATGGGTTTGTCTACGTTACCGCTGATGAACTCAAAGAGAATAGTGGCAATCATCGTGAACCACGCCTGATGGCAAAGCAGGATACTCTGAATTCACGGCCTACCATCTTCAGAAAGCATAACCTCTCTATTTTCCCTGTCGATAACGGCAGGTACATCATCTTTAAAGACGACACCCAGCAGAGTTACTACTCATATAGCGCGTCGCTGGATAGTACCCTAATCACGGAATACATCCCCAGAGCTGATATTCAGAATTTCAAGACGCTTCGATTAAGTACGGTAACAAGCGAGTCACAAGCAATCGATTATGCCTATCTTATATCTCTTCTAAGGACGTTCACGAATGAGTCCGATCTCTTTCTGACTATCCGTGGAAGATTACGTTCCACAAAATTCGACTTTAGTCTCCCTGACTGTGATCATCGTGTCAACGTATCGGGGGTTCAGATTGAAGTGGATGCCGGCTTTGAGAGTCGGGATAGAATATACGTTCTGGAGGCCAAAATCGGGAAACGAGATGACTTCCATATCCGGCAACTCTACTATCCGTATCGCGACTGGTCTATCCGGACGGATAAAGAGGTTGTCCCGATATTCGTCATATACACCAATGGAATCTTTTATCTGACCGAGTTCAAGTTTGGGGACAGGTTTGGGGAGTTAGAAGTTGTTCGGTCTCAGGGATTCGTAGTTAATGAGCCTGTCAGGCAGAGCATCAATCTCGGTGAGCTTATTAAAACAGTCCCGGTCGTGAGCGAAGAGCCTCAAGGTGTTCCTTATCCTCAGGCAAACGACCTTGATAAGGTCATAGATCTTGTGACCAACTTTGAAGAGGATCCCCTCAATACAAAGGAGTTAATCTCCACTTTCTTTGACTTTGATGAAAGGCAGGGGGACTATTACGCAAATGCAGCCATTTATCTTGGGTTCGTGAAACGTGACGATGACAGGAGAAACACATTCGAACTCACTCCCCTTGGCGAAACATTACGACATTACAACAACCGGAATCAGAGGAATTTGCTATTACTGAAGCAAATTCTGGCAAAGCCCACCTTCAATACTTTAATCCACGAGCTTATCCGATTGGATTGTAATCTTGATAGATTGAGCATCGCTCACATGGCAGATGTTATAGAGGCGAACACTACGCTATCGGGAGACACGCTACGTAGAAGGGCTTCAACTGTTAAACGATGGCTCCAGTGGATCTGTGAGAACATCGAGCTTCAAACTTGACGGTGGCTCATTTAGTGAGCATTTTCTATCACCACCGTAATTTTCCGGCATAAAGACTGTTGTGAACTATAGTTCTAATTTGCGTGTCAAATATACCTTGTCCTACATTCTTCAAGGAATTTCTTACCACATAAACTGCAAATTGAAGCACGATGGACGGTCATCTACAAATTAAAAACGAAATGCATATCTACTGCATTCTGTAATGCCCTATTAAGCGCCCCTCAAAGGGTTGAGTTCTCCGCCTTGGGTTAGAATGAAACGGTTGTGAAGGTATGGTGAAGAGACATTACCCTAGATCTATTATCGACCAGATTTACGAAAAGATGGTCGAGAAAATTAAGTCGTCTGATTGCTGCGATAGTTCTTTTTCCTCAGCACTAGCTAAAGTGATTTTGGAGAACGAGTTGACGAATAAAGAACGAATGATTGATTTAATGTCCCTCCCTCCCGGTGATGTGGAATGAAGTTAATCGCTCTCACTATCGACAACATAAGGGGCATACCTCACATTGAGATTAAACCCAATGAGGAAAATTTCATAATTTTTGGACCAAATGGAACTGGAAAAAGTGGGATCATTGATGCATTGGATTTCCTACTTACCGGGAATATATCCAGATTTAAAGGAGAAGGAAGTGGTGAGATCAACCTCGCCAAGCATGGAACTCACATTGAGCACGAACCTTCTGAGGCTATAGTCAAAGCTACATTCAAACTTGGAGATGACTCTAGGAAAGTGTCTCTTGCCCGCACAATGTCTAAGTCTAGCATCGTTGAGGGAAATAAACCAGCAGTCCAACCGCTGATTGAACTGGCATCTAAGGGTCAGCATGTTCTTACCAGAAAGGAACTGCTAAATTTCATCACCTCACAACCAAAAACCCGTGCTGAAACAATACAGACACTACTTAATATAAATGAAATTGAGAAAGTTCGAACAACGTTACAAAGTGTAAAAAATGAGTTAAAAAGGAGGTATGAGGCGGCACAGCACACTCATGCAAAAGAATCTGCAGAGATTGCAGCTTTTATCAAAAATCCAAAATTCACTGAAGATTCAGTCTTTACGTTCATCAATCAAGTTAGAGGACAATTGGGTGCGCCTCCGATTGATAAAGTCGATATAGAAAGCGTAAAGCAAAACGTACATCCGCCAACAGTCGTTGAAAAAAACGCAAAAGGTGTACTACCTCCATTAAGGGGTTATATCGAAAATCTCAGGAATATCAATGATCACGAAGAAAGCACTGGAATATTAGATTGTGATCAAGAATTACGCAGTTTATTTAGAAAAATAAGGGAACAACCCAGTGGGATACCTGCATTATCACAGTATGAACTCGTAAAAAAAGGTATAGATTTGATAAACGAATCTGGAAACTGTCCTCTTTGTGACAGCTATTTTCCACCGGGAGAGTTACGTGTTTTACTTCAAAGCAAGTTGTCACTTGCAAGAGAGACAAAAGATCTACTAGATCACGTTGATCAATTGAGGGAGCGATTGGCTAAACACGGTCAGTATATCGATGCTAATCTTCGACATATCCTGGATTATTTGGTAGCATCTGAAATACAAAATGAATATTCTGAGCTCTCTGCTTGGCAAACAAGCCTTCAAAAATTTCTTAAAACGATCAACTTGCCTCTTGAATCTTTAATTGATTTACCACTTGAAGAAATAATAATTGCTCCTCTGTTCGCATACGGTGATTTTTTGAAGGATCTCAACAAGATTGAGAAACACTTAGGTGAGAATGTTCCAAAAATAACTCCTGAACAAGAAGCTTGGGACAATTTGACAATCATCGAACAAGACCTGCGACGATATATTCAAGCAAAGGAGCAATTACACTCATCGGAACTGCACTATCACCGTGCAGAAATGGTATATAACTCGTTTATAGCCGCTAGAGATGAAGTTCTGACAAGACTTTATGAAGATATTAGTAGCCGCTTCGTTGAATTATATAAGAAAATTCACGAATCAGATGAAGACTCATTTGATGCCAACCTTCGCCCATCAGGTGCAGGCCTAAAGTTTGAGGTCAACTTTTTAGATTATGGTTTCTTTCCCCCACATGCCCTTCATAGCGAAGGTCATCAGGATAGCATGGGCCTTTGCATCTTTCTAGCGTTATATGAACAATTGAACAAGGGTTTAATTGATTTCGTCATATTAGATGATGTTGTAATGTCCATTGATGCAAACCATAGACGGGCGGTATCTGGGATTCTTGCACGGGAGTTTCCAGGAGTTCAATTTATTATCACAACTCACGATAAAACGTGGAAAAACCAACTGAAAGCGGACGGTGTTGTGAAAAGCAAAAACATTTTAGAGTTGTATAAATGGTCGATCAACGAAGGTCCTGCTGTCAATACAATTACCGATATTTGGGAACGGATAGATGCAGCTCTTGAGAAAGGAGATGTACCTTCAGCAGCTGCTACATTAAGGCGAGGGTTAGAAGAATTTTTCACCGAAGTTAGTGAAAGGATAGAGGCCAAAGTGCCACTCAAAACAAATGCACAATGGGATTTTGGTGAAGTCGTAAACGCTTCCATGGGAAAGTATAAAACGTTGATAAAAACAGCACGCACTTCTGCAGATTCGTGGGACCGAAAAGACTTAGTTACGAAGTTTGCCCAAATTGAGCAGTATCGAAAGAAAATTGTCTCCGATACGAAATCTGAAGAGTGGGCAATAAACCCCAATGTCCATTACAATAAATGGGCAAATTTTACTCCTGATGATTTCGTTCCTGTTGTAAAGGCGTTCCAAAATCTTCAGAAGTTGTTTATCTGTGATCAGTGTGGGTCGACAATTTTTGTCGAAAAAAGTGACTTTAAGGAAACTGCAGTTCGATGTCAGTGTAATGACTTAAATTGGAATTTGCTGAAGAGATAAATCTAAAGTTAATGTGAGGAGTTCAATTCAGATTGAAGTTTTACGAAACTTGATTCATCAGGTTAAAGCTGAGGGTGCCCTGTAATTATCTGCGATACTGAGGTCGTCCCAAATTTGTAGGGGTTTTTAGATTATGCTCGGGAATATGGCTTCCGGGGGGTCGACGGCGACCTCTTGGGGGAATTTATGGAAAATGCCTCCTCCAACGAAGCCGCACATCGGTTGGTCCTGGTGTGACTCTGCAGGCTGTTCAATGGTATCCTGTGTGTCCAATCTGATGCATTTGGCACAATGTATTGTCAAAATGCACTGCTAATGTCTCTGCTGATGTCATTGGACGCAAACCTGTCGAAGTATGAGACTCGGCCAAGACAGTCCAAACCAACAAATGGGCTCACTTGGCATAACCTCTATTTTCAAAACAGTATGCTGCTATGGGGATTCGAACCCCAGTCGTCGGCGTGAAAGGCCGACATGATTGGCCCCTACACTATAGCAGCTGGTCTATGCACCGAAGTGCTATACAACTTGGGCGTGAGCGGATAAAAAAGTTATGCCGGAGAATCCCGGCCGGCCCGCCCGGCGGCCCGGCTTTCCCCGTTCTCCGGGGCGGCACGCGCCCCCGCCGGCCGTGGCCATGCCGCCGTCCCGTCTACCCGCACCCGCCGCCCCGGCGGGGCTTCTGCCGCTCAAGCGCCTTAATAAGATGCTCTGCGCCGGCAAACCCGAGCGTCCTCTGGCTGCCGTGCATCATGTCCACGAGCTCGATCCCAAGCGATGCGGCGAGGGGCTTCTCGAGCATCCCGCCGAAGACCAGGTCGATCCGGCAGGCCTCGAGCTTCTCCCGGATCTCCTCCTGTTCGGGTTCGATCAGGATCTCACACTCCGGGCCGGCCAGGTCCTTCAGCCTTTTGAGGGTATCCGAGTCGAAGTCCACGACGATGAGAGACGGCGCAAGGCCGAGATCTGCGAGGAAGAGGGTCATGGAGATCGCCCGCGTCGGCCCGCTGACGATCGCCACCCGCCGGCCGGCGAGGACCTCGCGGCAGGCACCGTCGGTGTCGGGCTCATGCCCCGTGTAGGGCGGAAGCCCGAGGGATTCGGTGATCCGGTCGAGGAACCGGACGGTAGCGGCGTGCCCGACGGGGATGTCGGCGACGATGAACGGGGTGCCGCAGGTCCGCTCGAGCGCCTCGGCGGCCTCCTCCCCCGCCGGTTCGCAGACGACGATATTGAGCGCCGCAGAACCCAGGCGCTTGAGGTCTTCGAGCGTTGCGTCGGCGGTAAGCGCCGCGTTGACCCGGATGCCGGCGAGGTCGAGGATGCGCACGAGCTCCCGCAGGTCCGGCCCGCCCCGGAGAAGGCCTATCAGGTTGACGGACCGCTCCTCGACAACGCAGGGTCCCCGGATGAACTCCTCGACGAGCCTGCGAAGGGTCTCGCTGTAGCCCGTCCGGAAATCGCCCTCAAAACCCCCTGCTTCAATCCCGACGACCCGTGCACCGGTCGAGGCGGCATTCACCGCGGCGGCGATGTCCTCGCCGATGATGCTTGAGACGCAGCAAGAGAGAACCGCGATAAGGTCGGGGTGCAGTTTCGTATCGAGTTCTTCTATGGCTTCTCTGAGTTTCTCCTCAGCGCCGAAGATGACGTCGTGCTCGTCAAGGCACGTCGAGTAGATCTCGGACGGGCGATCGCCCCGCATCCCGAGGATGTAGTTGATATGGTAGACGCAGCCCTTCGGCCCGTGCACGAGCACGACGCACCGTTTGATGGTCGCGAGCGCCTTTATCGCGCCGAAGAGCTTGCACGTCGCCCGGGGGATCTTCACTGCTCTGGCAGTCATCGTGAGGTATCCCTGGCTCCGGCCTCGCACGGGGCGGGAGCATTCACCCCGATCTTGCCCTGCATACTACTTATACGTCTGCAAAGGACCGGAAAAATGGTCGGAAAAAAAGGGATCTGCCGGATTTCTCACCCGTCGATCGGACTTCCTTCCTTCTGGGTGATGGTCTTGAAGGCCGCCATCAGCTGCCGGGTGACGGGGCCGGGCTTGCCGTTCCCGATGACTCTACCGTCGATCTCGCGGATCGGGCCGACCTCTGCCGCCGTCCCGGTGACGAAGACCTCGTCGGCCGTATAAAGGTCGAAGTAGCCGAGGTTCCGCTCGAGGAGGGTGATGCCCATCGACTCCGCGATCTCGAGCACGACCGCCCGGGTGATGCCGCGCAGGTTGTTTAAGGTCGGCGGGGTGATGATGGCGCCGTCCTTGACGACGAAGAGGTTGTCTCCTGAGCCCTCCGCGATGTAGCCCTTGGTGTCGAAGAAGATCGCCTCGTCGACGCCGCGGTAGTTCGCCTCGATCTTCGCGAGGATGTTATTCAGGTAGTTGAGGCTCTTGACGTTCGGCGGCATCGACTCCGGCGGGGTGCGCCTGACCGAGACGCAGACGGCCCGCAGCCCCATCTCATAGAGGTCGCCGTACATCGCGCCCCAGGAGACGGCGATGACGATGACGGTCGGCTTTTCGCACTTCCGGGGGTCGAGACCGAGGTCGCCGACGCCCCTCGTCACGATCGGGCGGATGTAGGCGTCCCGCAGGTTATTCTTCCGGAGCGTCTCCTTGATCGCCTCGGCCATCTCCTCCTTCGTGATCGGGACGGCAAGGTCGATCGCCTTCGCCGAGTCGTAGAGCCGTGCGATGTGCTCGTCGAGACGGAAGACCCTGCCGTTGTAGGCCCGTATCCCCTCGAAAACGCCGTCGCCGTAGAGGAGGCCGTGGTCGAAGACTGAAACCTTCGCCTCCTCCTCCGGGACGAATCTGCCGTCAAGGTAAATTATCATGGGAGTAGTGTGGTATCGATTTGTTTGTATGTTTTGCGTTTCGTGCACCGTCCGGGTCTCTCTCGAAGGCGGGGTTCGTAGCGTTCCAGGACACGATCCCGGGGTTCCCAAAAAAACGTGCAGCCCGGGGTTTCAGCCCCGGCAGCAGTCCACGAAGTGCGCGAGCATCCCTCTGCTCGCCACCGGGTGGAGGTGCGTGTAGCTCCCGATCGTCCGGTCCCGGACCGCACCGTCGAGCCCGTCCCGGATCCCGCTCCCTCGGCTCAGCCGGTAGGCGAAGCGGGTCTCCGGTGCGAGGCGGACGCTGCTGTAGTGGAACTCGTGCCCCTTGAACGCCGCCTCGCCCATGGGACTTCCCGGCGCGCTCGTACCCACGACGTAGCCGAGCATCCGCCGGCCCGGCATCCGGGTCTCGCCCGCAAAGATCCCGGCGAGGTCGTAGGTTGCCTCTCCCGGACCCGCGAACCCCGGGGCGAGCACCATCCGGTCGGTGAGGTAGATCAGCCCCCCGCACTCCGCGTAGATCGGGGTGCCGTTCCGGGAGACCTCCCTGAGGGCCTCCCGCATCGCGGTGTTTGCCTCGAGTTCCGCGCCGAAGAGTTCCGGGTAGCCGCCGCCGAGGATGTAGCCGTCGGCCTCCGGCAGCCGGCCGTGGGTCGGGGAGAACGGGACCACCTCCGCCCCGCAGGACGCGAGGACGTCGAAGAGGTCGGCGTAATAGAAGTTGAACGCCTCATCGAGCGCGACACCGATCCGGACGTCCGGATCGGCCGCCGCGTAAACAGAACCTTCCTCCGCCGGGTGCTCAGATTCCCGGGCGAGGGAGAGCAGGGCGTCCGCGTCGACGTGATCGGCGATCTTCTTCTTGACGAGGTCGATACGTGCGAGGAATTCCCCGTGCTCCTGCCCTTCCCGGTAGGGGACGAGGCCGAGGTGGCGCATCGCGAGTTCCATCTCCGCCGTCCGGGGGATGACACCGACGACCGGGATACCGCAGTAGTGCTCGATCGCGCGGACCGCCTTCTCCTGGTGCCGGGTCCCGGTGACGTTGTTCAAGATCACCCCCCGGATATCGACATCCGGGTCAAAGGCCAAAAAGCCCTTCACGATCGCCGCCGCGCTCCGGGTGATGCTCCGGGCGTTGATGACCAGAACGACCGGCAGGTCGAGCTGCTTTGCGATCGCGGCGGTGCTCCCGAGGTCGGTGAGCGCCTCCGCACCCTCAAAGAGACCCCTGACTCCTTCGACGACGGCGACATCCGCTCCCCGGCAGCCGTGCGCATAGACCGCCCGGACCTCGCCCGGGCTCATCACGTAGCCGTCCAGATTCCGGCAGGGCCGCCCGGTCACCCCGGCGAGGTAGGAGGGGTCGATGTAGTCCATCCCCACCTTGAAGGTCTGGACGGTCCGGGTTGCCGAGAGGAGGGCCGAGAGCGCGAGGGTGATGCTCGTCTTCCCGCTCCCGGAGCGGTCGCCGGCGACGAGGAAGGACTTCATCGCATGCTCCGGAGGACTTCCCCGAACTCGCTTGCGACGATATCCCTGACGCCGAGGGTCTTCGGGTGCAGGTCGATCTCGACCATGACGTGCCGGTGCCCCATCTCCCGGAGCGGCTCCACCTGCCGGGGGCCGTTCGTGATCGAGAAGACCTCGATCCCTTCCGTATACTCCGGGGGGACGGCGTGCGGAACCCCGACCATGAGGGCGAAGTCGGGTTCGAGTTCCCGGACCCGCTCCCCGATCGCGGGGCCGTTTGCTCCGTACTCGTCGAGCGCCCCGACCAGGACGGGGTCGACTCCCTTCTCCCGCATCCCGGCGAGGATCCGCCCGGCGTCCTCCCGGACCTTCGGGAGGCCACGGTCTTCGAGGTTCGCGATATAGGTGACCGCGGCGTCCGGGCAGGCGTCGTGGAGCGCGAGGAGTTCGTCGGCGAACATGTAGGCGGTCTCTTTCTTCGCGTTCATGACCGCAATCCCGGCCGCACTGGAGTCGGCGAGTTCCACGAGACGTTCCGCCGCGACGTGCTTGAGGTCGCCGCGGGAGGGCTCGATGTAGGTCCGCGAGGCCGCTCCCCGCAGCCGCTCCACCTCGTTTGCCTTCGCTAAAAGGTAGCGCTGGCGTTTCAGTTCGTCGCCGCTGATCCAGCCGGCATCGGCCGCGGGCTCGAGCGTCGCAAGCACCCCGTCGATGTTCTCCCGGAACCCGGCGTGGATGTCCACAGCGATCGCCGGGGTCTCAATCCCTGCGTCCTGGATCGCGGACTGGAGGTCTTCTCCGATGATCATCGAAACACACGTCCCGACGACCGCCATCCGGCGGGGCGAAAATGTCTCCTCCGCGTAGCGGAGCACCCGCATGAGGGGGTCGTGCCCGCCGAAGATGAACTCGTTGTCAGCGAGCGACGTCGTCAGCACCCGCATGCCGTCCTCTTCGAGGAGACGGGCGTGCTTGAACGAGCAGCCCGACGGGCCGTGGAGGACCGCCACGTCCACCCCCAGGTCGCGGGCGGTATAAAGCGCCGCGACGATAGAACTCGGTCTCGGTTGAATGTAATCCATAGTTATCTCCACGTCTTTACTGCAAGGACGATCGCGCCTGCCGGGGTGATCACTCTGGCGGCATCGAGCCCCGCATCGATGGTCGCCGCGGGATGCCCCTCCCCGACGTAGACGACGCCCGCCGGCCTGACGGCCGCCACCGTCCGCCGGACGTCCTCCGGACAGAACCCCTCGCAGACGGCCCGCGCCTCCTCGCCGATGACCAGGGTCAGGGGCGCGTTGCCCGAGAGTTCCCTCGCGTAGCGGGCGGCCTCAACGGTGGTCATCATGTTCGTCCCGCTGTTCGCGTTGTCGATGATCAGGACACCTCCCTCCCACCGGGCCGCCATCCGGCCGGGCAGGGCGGCAAACCGCCCGAGGGGGGCGGGATCGATCCCGAGCACGCAGGCGGTCGCTGCCGCAAGCATGAGGGGGATGCGGTAGCCCGCAAGGAGAGAGAGCGGGTTTTCAAACGACCCGCTGACCCCGTTCCCGGAGTAGCGGCAGATCTCCCCCTCGAAGGAGACCACCCCGTCGGCCGCGACCCCTCCCGCAAGGCCGATTCCCGGCGGGAGGACGGCCGCCGGCGCCCAGGCGAGCAGCCGGCACTTCTCCGCGATCGCGCGCTTCTTGCCCGCCGCGATCGGGTAATCCTCCGCCGATGTCAGCACCGCCACGTCCCCGGCGCCGGTGACGCCGAGCGACTCTTCGGCGACCAGCCAGCCGCCGATCCGTTCTGCCTCGCGCACCGCCGGGATAAGGGACGCGGGCGTGATGCTCCGCTTCCAGAGCAGTTCCCGCTCCGGGTAGCGGTAGGTCCCGGTCGAGGTGTGCAGGATACCCGGGCCCGGCAGGAGCGTTGCAAGAGCGTGGGCGGTGGTGGTCTTTCCCCGTGCCCCGGTGATCTCGATGAACGGATGTGGCAGCCGGCCGCCGAGGATCCATTGCACCATCTCGTGGTGGGAGACCGCGGAACCGTGGCGTCGCAGAAGCAGGTGATCGGGATCGAGGTGGACCGGTGCGGTGACCCGGTTGTAGGTGCGGACGAGCGCCTCCTCGATGGGGATGCCGGCCTTGCCGCGGTAGACGTCCACCTCGTCCACCTGGTGGCCGGCACCACGGAGCGCCCCGGCGAGCTCGGCACCGCCGTGGATAGTATCCAGCACCAGGATTCGCATATCCTTCAGGGTTTCAGTTCGGTGATCGCGTCGGACGCGTTCTTCAGCATCAGTTCGGCAAGAAGCGGGTCGCTGCCGATGGGGTTCGCGTAGACGAGCGGCACCGTCTTCCCGTTCAGCTGGAACGTGCCGTGCCGCTGTCCTTCAGGAAGGCCGAGGATCTCCGGGATATCCTGGTTGATGTGGACGCCCTTTGCGAGAAAGAGCGGGACGACGACCAGCATCTCGATATCTTCGCTCCGGAACGCCTCGAGCTGCTCCACCACCGTAGGGGTGTTGAGGCTCATGAAGCCGGGTTTGACGATGTAATCATCCGTCTTCTGGGCGATGAGATCTGCGGTGGTCTCGATGAGTTCCTTATTGTACGGGAGCTTGCTCCCGTGTCCAACCAGTAACATTCCTTTAAGTGCCATATGTTACAAGGTACTACGGCAGCATATTAAAATAATTACCGATTGTTCTCAAGGGCCCGGTTCGAGAACTCTGTGATGGCAAACTTCGAACGGGGGATCACCCGTTGTATCAACCGATTCTTCACGCACCGGCAGACTCACGGATTTGCCTGCCGGCTCAAACAGAGCAAATTCAATACCCGGTACGTCGACGTCCTTGTGAACTCTCTCGACCCCCGCTACTACCCGGCCATCGAGTGCAAGTCGATATCGGGCAAGAAACCCTACTTCTCCCAGCACTTCCACTCCGACAAAAACAACGTCCGCCAGATCGACGCGATCACTGACTTCATCAGGAGGACCGGACGACGCGGCTTCCTTGCCGTCGAGTTCCGGTTCGGTGCGGGGATGGTGAAGGAGGCATACCTCATGCCCGGGATACGGTTCTTGGCTACTACGGGAACGCCCCCGGCATCTCGATCGACGATTTCCGGCTTTGCTGTGCGCTCACCCGCTCCGGTGAGGAGTACGATCTGCCGGGCCTGGATACAAATCAATATCCTTTCCCACCACCAATAGATGGAGAAGTATGATGGAAGCATATGATCGTTTTGAACTCCTCATAAACGATCGGATTGTAAAAACACCGATAGCAATCGCATCCATGGCCGGGATCGTGGATGCGGCATACGTTCTTGAGCGGGCGGCTCATGTCGGAGCCGCCTTCATCGGCGGCTACTCCATCGACGGCCCCACTCTTGACGCAAGCCGGCGGATGGCAGAGGCGGGTCGGAAGGAGTTTTTATATGATGATCCCCTGGAGGCGCTGGAAAAAGAGGTCAATGCCCTGAAACAGAGCGACGTTGTGACGGGCATCAACCTCCGCGGGAGCACGCCTGCCGCCTACGGCGAGATAGCAGGCGCGTTCGAGGATCGTGTGGTCTACGAGGTCGACGCCCACTGCAGGCAGCCGCCGATGCTTGAAGCCGGGTGCGGCGAGTATCTTCTCCGCCATCCGGCAAAACTCGTCGAGATCATCCGGGCCCTCAAAGCGGCGGATGTGACCGTCTCGGTGAAGGTCCGGGCAGGTGTCGCGGCGAACGACCAGGATCTCGCCCGCACCGTCTGGAAGGCGGGGGCGGATATCCTTCACGTCGACCTGATGGACTTCGGGCACAACAAGGTCCGCCAGCTCAGAAACGCCTCGCCTCTGATGCTGATCGCAAACAACTCCATGACCACCTTCGATAAGGCGATGGACGCCTTCTCCCACGGGGCGGACCTCGTCTCGCTTGCCCGGCAGTCCGATCCCTGGACGCTTGCCGGCCTCGATGCCGCCATCACCCGGTCCGCCGACGAAGGAGGGTGGTACAACGCCCCGAAACAGCTCTGCCGTGGCGGCGATATCCGGGCGCTCACCTTCTGCTGTATGCCGGTGAAGGCCTGCCCGCTCATCCCGACCCTGGAGAAGATCGGACTCTCCCGGGACGAGTACCTGAAACTCAAACAGGAGGCGGTGAAGGGGACGCCGCTCGAAGACGGGAAGAACACCTGTTTCGGCAGCCTTGCCTGGTGCTGCAAGATCAGTTCTCCCTGCATGTTCCGGAACATGACGCTTGAGAAGATGGGGCTCTCTGCGCGGGATTACATGCGGTGCAAGCACCGCCTCTCAGAGAAGATCATGCACAGGGTTTTTGATGGAGAAGAAGCCGCTGATGAATCGGGCTGAACGTGCGCAGATGGCAATGATGCTCGAGGTCTCTGCCTACCCAAAACCCGGGAACGTGGACCGGTGCCATGACTGTCCGGACACCCGTCTCGAGCACTTCCTCGCTTCGACGATCCTCGCGAGACCCGCCTTCGATGCGGCCGAGAGGACCGGCGGCCGGGTCGGGAGCCTGATCCGGAAGGCGGTTCAGCTCACAAACGGTCATTCCGGTGGGAACACCCACTTCGGGGCGTTTATCCTGCTCATCCCGCTCGTCCTCGGGGGAGACACCGAGGGGGCGCGGAAGGTCGTTGCCGCGACCGATGTCGAGGACGCGGTCGAGTTCTATGCAGCGTTCGGCCTTACGAGTGTTCGGATGGGGGAGAGCGAGGACCTGGACGTGAACGATCCGGCCTCGGTCGCCGCCATCCGGGAGCGGGGCATGACCCTTGCCGACATCATGGCCTACTCGGCTCCCCGTGATATGGTTGCCCGCGAGTGGACGAACGGATTTGCCCTGACCCGCCGATGCGCGGACCTGCTGCATGCGCATGGGTGCGGGCGTGAAGCGATCGTCGCGGCGTTCCTCGACCTCCTTGCATCGGAGCCGGACACCTTCATCGCGAAGAAGCACGGGATGGAGACGGCAGAGAGGACGATGCGGTGTGCGGCCGAAGTGCTCAACGGGGCGCGCGATCTCCGCGACTTCGACGCCGAGTGTGTCTCCGCTGGCATCAACCCGGGCTCGATCGCCGACATCACTATCGCCGGGATATACGTGGCGCTCGGGGAGGGATGGCAGTGGGACTGCTGACCGAGGGAATCAACGAGGTTATCGCGACCACAGACTACAACGCCGCCCCCATGGGGATCATCAACCGGAGCGGCTCCCTGCACATGGTCCTCTTCCGGGGGAGCCATACCGCGAGGAACATCGCCCGGGACCGCTGGGTGGTCGCGAACTTCGTCTTCGATCCCGTTATCTACGTCCGGACCGCGTTTGACGACCTGCCGAAAGAAACCTTTGTCCGGGAAGAGATCAACGGGATGGTCGTCTGCCGTCTTCGCGACGCGGAGGCCTGGGCCGCGTTTGCCGCCGACGTGGAGCGGTCGAGCGACGAGGCGCTCGTCGTCCGGCTCGTCCCCTTCCACGAGGAGGTGCTTGATCTCAGGCTGCACCCGGTGAACCGGGGCTTTGCGAGCATCGTAGAGGCTACGGTCCATGCCACCCGCTACGTCAGGAACCGCGATCCATGGCTCCGTCGGCTTATCGAGCACCACACCGGCCTTGCCCGGAAGTGCGGCGGCTCCCGGGAGTGGGAGGCGCTCGAACTCCTTGAGGAGTATATCGCCGACCTGATTCGCGAATGACGGTTTTGCCGTTCCCAGGTCCGATCCCTGAAATGATCTGATCCGCCCGGCCCGCAGACAGAGGCGCGTATTCCCACTCCTGTTTTAATTGTATTGGAAATATAATAATCCATATATATGATGGCATACCACGAACCGCCCCGCAGGGAGGTACCTGGTATGGCGAAGATCTTTGAGACGTTACAGAACGATGGAAGGTTCAGCAGACTCGTCGAGATCATCCGGACCCTCGGCGAGGAGAAGATGCTGCAGGGTGAAGGGCCGATGACGTTCTTTGCTCCGGTCGATTCAGCATGGGATGCGATCCCCGAGCCGAACCGGGCGATGATCTTAAACGACAAACAGATGCTCTCGCACCTGATTGACTTCTTCACGATCGGAAATCATAAGTGCACGCTCGATGCGTTGCTAGAAAAGAACGTCGTGCAGACCGTTGAAGGGAACCCCATTATGGTCCGGAAGACCGAGCAGGGCACGCAGGTGGACGAGGCCGTCGTGCTCGAGGGGAACATGGAGGCGGACAACGGTATCATCCACGTCCTTGATGGCATCCCCTTTGTGACGCTCTCGCAGGCCTTTGAGGCCTACGCAGCGAAGTGAGCAGGACCACGGGCGGACAGGACTTCACGGTCCGACCAGAAATCGCTTTTTTCTCCCACTGTATCAACATATCCGCAATTATATATATGTGGCTGAATGACTCCGATGGCCATGAAGAGTATCTTTGAGACTGCCCGGGAAGACAGCCGGTTGAGCACTTCTGTTGCGATGCTGCAGGCCGGCGGGCTGGCAGAGGCCCTCAGCGGGGGGGGCGAGTACACGGCGTTGTTTCCGACAAATGAGGCATATTCCACGTTTCCAGAGGAAGTGCTGGATGCTGTCATGGACGACCGGGAGCGGATCGAGGGCATGGTCCTGTATCACGTGATCCAGGGCAAACTTACTACGCGGGAACTGGCACGGATGGAGGCGATCAGGACCTTGCAGGGCGACCACCTGGATATTTCGGGCTCTCCGGAAACGATGCGGCTGAACGATGCTGCAGTCATTCAGCCCGATGTCGAGTGCACGAACGGCATCTATCATGTCATCGACAGGGTGCTCCTGCCGCGGGCTGTCGAGGCACGAGTCAGGAGATAGGCCTGAGTCCGCATAGGTGCGTATGCACCGGACATATTCGCCGGCGGGATTGTGAGATGCCGGATACCAGCCTCCAATCGGCTCCGGAGCCATGCAGAACCACCCGCAATTATATATACTTCCGTCCCTCCATCACCCGCCGGGAGTTGGTTCGCATGAAGAGTATCATCGCGACTCTGCGGGAATCGGAATCGTTTACCACGTTTCTTGACCTTGTACGGGCAGCCGATATGGAAGAGCGGCTGAGCAGTGAAGGCCCCTATACGATCTTCGTCCCGGATGACGATGCGTTCCGAGAGATACCCGGCCCGGAACTTGACGGGATTCGCCGGGACACCGACCGGCTCACCGTAGTCCTGAACTATCATATCGTCCCGGGGGTACACTCCATGATAGACCTCCTGGGCATCCGGACCCTGCGGTCGCTCCAGGGAGAAGACCTGACCATAGAGGTTGCATCGAAAGGGGTGCTGGTCAACAACGTCCCGGTCGTCGAGGCCGACGCGTGGTGTACCAACGGGATCTGCCACGCGGTCTCTACGCTGCTCCTGCCTCCAATTGCGAGGGCCGTTGAGGGGTAGCCGAACGTATAAATAATTCGGCACATAGTGGTGCGATTGGAGAGAGCAGCATGAAGAACATCATCGAAACCCTGGAAGACTCCAACACCCTCACCGTATTTCTCGAACTGATCAGAATCGCGGGCATGGAGCCGATGCTCCGTGAGAGGGGGCCGTTCACGGTCTTCGTCCCGACGGACGAGGCATTTTCGAGGGTTCCAGAGGGGCGGATGAACGAACTCCGGCAGGACGCGGACAAACTCCTTCTCATCACGAGTTACCACGTCGTGCCGGGCCAGTTGACCTCGGAGGACCTCCGGAGCATCACCGCCGTCAGGTCGAGCCTCGGGACTGACCTTGTCATACGGTCGTCTGATCGGGGCATCACCGTCAACAGTGTCCCCATCGTCGAGGCCGATGCGTTCTGCACGAACGGCATCTGCCACGCCATCAGCGCGGCGCTCGTCCCGCCGACGATAGAGATTGTTACGCCCTGATCGGGCTACCGCTCTGCCGGCAGGAGGAACCGCCCGTCCCGGTGGGCGATCCCGATGGCGGCAAGAGCGCTCTTCTCTTTATCCTTGATCTCGAGCATGATGTCCATATCTGTCGGCGCGGTCTCGGCGAGGAACCGCTCGAAGTCGGCATTATCAAGGCTCTCCGCATGCCGCCCCTTCCGTCCGCCGGGCATCGGGGTGCTGTAGTCGATCATCAGGATGCCGTCGTCGGGACGCCAGGTCGCGCCGGACTGTTCGACCGCTTCGGCAACCCCGGCGCCGGAGGGGTTGACAGTGTGGTGGAAGACGTCGAAGAGCACCGGGATGCCGGTCTCCTCGTGGATGCGGAGGCAGTCGGCCAGGGTGTAGCGTGTATCATCGTTCTCGACGACCAGCCGGCGGAGGATGCTCTCATCGAGCCGGGAATATACGCTCACGAACCGTTCCATGGCAGCATCCCGGTCGCCGTAGACCCCGCCGACGTGGATCTGGACTTTCGCGGTTTCATCGAGGTGCATGGCGTCGAGAAGAGCGGTGTGGTAGCGGAGTTCCGCGACGCTCCGTGCGACAATATCGGGATCTTTCGCGTTGATGACGACGAACTGGTCGGGGTGCATGGAGATTCGCATCCCGTGCTCGTGGACGAACCGGCCGACCTCCCCAAACTCCCTCGCGAAGGTCTCCTCCCATGCGGCGGTGCAGACCGGGTGCGATGCAAACGGCACGAGGCCGGAGCCGATCCGGAAGAAGAGGATGCACTCTTTGAGATTGAAACGGAGGATCTCACCAAGACAGCGGAGGTTCTCCCGGACGGTCTCCTCCAGCCGTTCGTCGGAGTAGGAGGAGAGCCGGAACGTGCGGCCCGAGGAGCAGCCGATGCGCCGGTTGATGCACGGGTAGCCGATCTTCATCCTCTCTGGGATGGCGCCCGTCCGGCATCAACCTTACTTACAGGTGTACGCACCCTCGCTCTCGGCGACGAACCCCTCCCGTGCGAGGTCCCCGAGGATCCGCTTCACCCGCCCGGGCTCTTCGCAGAGCCGGAGGATCACCTCCTTCTCCATGACCGTTCCCTCCTCGAGGACGAGCGCGAGGATCCGCCCCCTGATCTGCCGGTCGGACCCCTCGAACCGGCTCTGCCGGGAGTAGGACGCGCTCCTCCGGTTCGGGTTCGCCGTCCGCTTCTTCAGGACCGTACCGTAGTCCATCAGCGCGCTATACCACTCCCGCGGGTTCTCGCGGTAAAGGGCCCATTCGACGAGCGGGAGAATCTCGTCGTCCCGGACGCCCTCCCGGTCCTGGAAGAAGAAGTGGATGAAGATCCGCCGGATGTTCGTCTCGACATAAACGACCGGCATGTTGAACGCGTACGCAACAATCGCCGCCGCGGTCGCCTTCCCGATGCCGGGGAAGGTTGCAAGCATCTCGACGTCGGCAGGAAGGTCACCGCCGTATTCCTCCACGACGCGCCGTGCGGTCTCCTGGAGCGCGATTGCCCGGCGGTTGTATCCCATGCCCTGCCAGGCGAGGAGCACCTCGCTTCTCGGCGCACGGGCGAGGCTCGCGAAGTCGGGGAACCGGTCGAGGAACTCACGGTATCTCACGACGACCCGCTCGACCTGCGTCTGCTGGAGCATGATCTCGGAGACCAGGATTCGGTAGGGATCGGCGGTATGCCGCCAGGGGAGGTCGCGGCCGTGGGCCCGGAAGTACGAGAGGATGAGATCCCGGAAGAGGTCGATGGTCTCCGGCGTCGCCCCCTCCGCCCGGATAGCGTCGAGGAGCCGGCGTTCGCGCTCGTTTTGTTCGGGGTCGAGGCTGCCGATCACGGTATGTTATCTGTCTGGTAGGGGGAAAATAGGTTGGGCACCCGGGGGCAGGTGTCCTCAAACTCGATGAGAATCAAGATCTGGCAAGATACAGGCGTGCTCCCGGACGTTGTGAGTCTGTGGCAAACCCATACACGGCTTTCCATCCGGTATCGCCACGCACTGCCCCCGCCCCTCGGGGCGGGGGAGGAGCGCGAAGCGCGGGCGGGGTGGGGGTGAAGGGAAGAGTAACTTAACCCGATCCAAAGCACCTGAGATGGGCGTTGGAGACAGGGGAGGGGAGATGCTCCCCCCTCCCCGTCAGCCCCACCCCCAGTCGCGATATCCAGTGGAAAGCCGTGCACGAGTTCTAGCTATCTCGAAGATCTACTGGCTATTGAGCAGGAGTGGGGTACTGTCGGGTGTGGTCAACGACGTTCTAAAAATAGAGCGCAATCGCTTCCGTCTCCGCTCCCCCCTTCACCCCTCCCGCGCCCGCATCACCGTGAGCCGGACATCCGCCTCGCCGTCAAGGTCGAACGTCCACTCCTCCCCGTGGGCCCGGCAGAACTCCTGGAGGTCGAGCATGTGCCGGAGCCCCTCCGCCGCCTTCTCGTTCTGCACCAGTTCAAGCGGCGGCTCCAGGAGCGGCCGGGGCAGGAAGACCACGCACTTCGCCCGGCTCCGGGTCAGCGATACGTTCAGGCGGTTCCTGCTGTAGATGAACTCGGCCTCGCGAAGGGCGGTCTCGACGTCGCTCACGCCGTAACTGACGATAACCGCCTCCGCCTCCTGCCCCTGCATCTTGTCGACGGTGTCCACGAACGGCGGATACTTCCAGTCCCGCATACCGGCGAGACTGTTCTTGATGGCGCCTATCTGTGCGTGGTGCGGGCTGACGATGAAGAGCCCGTGCCGCCAGAAGCGGTAATCTCCGTCCTCCGTCGCCGGATACCGCTCCCCTGAGCCGGGGTCGACGACCCTCTCCCGGAGCGTCCCGGCCAGCCGGGCGACCAGCGCCGCCTCGACCCGATTCTCCACCGTCGTCCGGACGCCCTCGAGCACACAGAGCACGAGCGGGTATGCCGGATCGAGGATCCACTCAATCCACTCCTCGCCCGGCGAACCGGGGGCGAGGGCGCTCCGCTGCGCTGCAATCTCGCCGGTCGCGGGAGCATACCCGGTGCCGTAGAGCGTCTCCGCCGCGAACTCCGAGAGGGTGCGGTTCATCCGCCAGTTCTCCTGGAGCTGGCAGGTGTAGACGGGGCGGCCGGGGTCGTCGCGGTGCCGGATGTAGGCGAAGACGGAGTCCTCGAGCCCGGGGAGACCGTCAACCGGCGCCGGATACGCCCCCTGGACGACGGGAGGGAGCTGGAGGTCGTCGCCCGCGAGGACGAGCCGTCCGTCCTGCCTGAGCATCGGGAGCACCATCGCGAGTTCCGCCGGCCTCATCTGCGACGCTTCGTCGACGATCAGGAGATCGAGCGACGGAAGGGACTTTTCGAGTTTTACGAAACTGTGCACCGTCCCGCCGAGGAGGAGGGCCGGGTAGCCGACGACGGTCTCGGCCCGGTCGTAGGGCAGCACCTCGAGGCTCCGCTCCCCGCCGGGTGTCCGGACATCCCTCAGTTTGTAGATCGGAAGGCCGGCGGCAAGGCCGAACGCGTCGACCGAGCCCTGCACCTTGACGAGAAGGTTCTCGACGGCCGCGTGGGTGAACGCCGCGACCCCCACCCGGATCCTCTCCCCGTGCGCCCGCCGGGCTTTGACGAGCGAGAGGATCGCCATCGCGAGGAAATGCGTCTTCCCGGTTCCGGGCGGCCCCCAGACCAGGGTCAGGCGGTTCTCCGTCACGTGGGAAAACGCCCGGGCCTGGCTTTTCGTGAACCCGGCATCGCGGGCGAGCCGTTCGGCGTCGGCGACGACCTCTCCGGACTCGGGGATCGGCGCGGCGAACCCCCGCGGGTCGCGGAGGAGGCGGATAAAGGCGTTCTCCGGCTGCTCGTCGAGAGCAAGGAGGCGGTCGACGTAGCGCGGGGCGGTGAAATCGGTGAACCGGGGGTGCAGCACCGCGAGGTCGCCCTCGGCAAAAGGTGCGTGATCGCGGGGGTAGGTCACCTCCAGCACAAGCCCCCTGACCTCTCCGGCCGTCCGGTCGACGATGGTGTCGCGGACCCTCGCAAAGCAGACCCCGCTGTTTCCGGGATTCGGGCTGCTCCGGTAGCGGAGGTCGTCGAACGCCCGCTCCGCCTCCTCGCCCGCCTCGCCGCCCGGCACGAGGAGGTAACTGAACGCCCGCGACTGCTCGAAGAGCGAGAGATCCAGCGGTGTGAGCACCTTCCAGAAGTTCCCCTCGCTCTTTTTGAGGGGGATGCTGACGGCGTCCCGGACCCTTGCCTCCCGCGGCCTGCTCCGCAGTTCCTGCACCCGACGGGCGCCCATGGTCGACTCGTACTCCGCGATGAAGAGAAGGCGGGATATCTCGGGCGTCGCGGCGTCCCACGAACCCGGGAACCGGAACTTCTCCGCCCACCGCACGAGTTTCTCCTTCGTCCGTTCGCGGAGTCCGTCGAGGACGCTCCCCGCGGCGAGCAGGCGGCGCGAGACCTCCTGCCGGATCCAGTCCGTAGCCTCCGGTCGTCTCCCGTGCCAGGCCATCATGATGGCGTCGCTCTTGATGGCGTTGCCGTGCTCGTTCCAGAAGAGGGAGCCCGGGTCGAGGCGGTACGCAAACCGGGAGGAGGGGATCGCCGCGAGAACTTCAGGCAGGCGGAGCGTGAACGGGACGGGAAGTGCGAGCAGTCGCCGGATCTCCCGTGTCAGGACGACGGCCGGGAAGGGGACGGAAGTGCTCGGGTGGCTTGACCCGAGAGCGATGCCGGGATCCTGGTAGTAGAACCGCAGCCTGAGAGCGTCCTCGGCGATCACAGGATCCTCGAGCGCCTCTTCGAGCAGCCGGGTGAAGAGTTCCTCCTCGTAGGCGTCGTAGACGTAGGTCTGCACCGACTCCTGTTCGGCCCAGTCGCGGCCCCGGTTGTACCCGTCGACAGCCTCGAGTTCCGCGGCGAGCGCCCGGATGAACTCCCGGCGCACCCGGGCGCAGTCGCCGGGATCCGCCGCGACGAAGATTGCTTCGTGCGAGGGCGTCCCGTAGACGGCTTTGCCCCTGCTCCGCCGGAACCCGAGGGCGTATATCCGGCCGGATACGGGATCCTTCTGGATGGTCAGGACGACGGCGATATCCTCGTAGACGGGGAGCGCGAGCGAGGTCGCGTCGAGCGAAACGACTTCCCCCGTGGTGAGCGCCCGGACGGTCGCCCGCAGGCGGTCGCCCTGGCCGGCAAGCGACCCGCAGTTGTCGAGGCAGCCATCGCTCTCCGGGTCACGGAGGAACGCCTCCAGGTCGGAGAGCGCATTGATCGAGAGCCCGCCGTCCCACGGCGCCTCCCGCAGGTAGCGCCGCCCGATGGGCGAGAGCCCCGGAATCTGCGAGACCGAGGAGGAGGCCTCCGCCTCGGCGCGGCAGTGGGGGTAGAACTCGCAGGACTCGCACCGCGAGGTGAGGTGCCAGGGCACGTCCCCCGGCGGGCCGGCAAGGATACCCGGGAGGCGGTGGCGGAAGAAGTCCTCGATCACCCGTATGTTGAGGTGCAGGTCGAAGGGTTTCGGTTCGTCCTCCCCGTAAAGCCAGATTCCCGCCCGGTTCCGGTCGACCCGGAGATCGAGCCCGAGCAGGTCCAGTGCGTGCTCGAGGATCAGGGCATACAACGTCGCCTGGATCCGGTGACTGACGCTGAGTTCTTCGCTTGCCTTGATGTCGATGATCTGCAGGCGTCCTTCTTCATCGACCCTGACGAGATCCGGGCGGCAGGGGGAGAAGCGGTGCATCCCGGGATCAAGATCGTAGTTCTGCAGGAAGTGGACCGAGACTGGGATGGTCGTCTGGTAGATTGCCTCGCCCCGGGAGAGCCGGGGGAGGAGGTCGAAACTCTCCTCGATGGAGAACGACCGCCCGGAGATCGGCCCCGCCCCGTCCGGGAGCCGTACCCTGCCCGCGAGTTTCGTCCGGATCACCTCCTCCTCCCACCTGATGCCGGCATCGAGGAGGGCCCGCGTCACCGGACGCGTGTCGATCGCGGCCGCCGGGATGCCGGCTTTGACGCGCTCCTGCTCCGGGGTCGCGTGGTAGCGGAGGTGGCGTTCGCAGTCGTGGTAGAAAAACCGGCCGATGAGCGACGGGCTGAGGTTAAAGCGGGGCATGGACAAACTCTGGGATGACTCTCTTTGCGGTTCTCTGTTTGTGTGGGCGCAGGAAAACAGTTGTTATTCGTGGTTCCTTTTGAGATCTATTTGATATAATCAAACCGGTCTGCGGGCCCACATAAGCAGCCTACCTGATGCAGGAGGCGGATGAGCACCCCTTAATGGAGGAGGTTCTCAATGATGCCGAAGAACATCTCAGCACGAGAAACGGCGTTTTCTGCCTCCAGATCCGAGACGGTACCTGCCATGTCATAGACCACGACATGCCGCCGCCTCCGCATGCGCTCAAGGGGGGCCACTGTTTCAGTGCCGAGGATCTGTTCTGCAAACCGGACAACGGTGATGTGCTGATTGTTCCCCGAAGGGCGGTAACCCTTCGAGAACATAAGCGCCCTTGCGGCCTGCAACATGGCGTTGTAGGCGATTGTATATGCCCAGTCGCGGTTGCCGGCGAGAACGGTGCTCGCGACAGTTATATCCCTCCGTGCCAGACCGATGGCGTTCTCCACCGCCTTCGGATCCAGGGGGAGTTTCCTGATCAGCCCTTGCTGTTCCAGATCCTCAATCGTTACCAATCAGCATCACCCTTGGCTCCCGGAGTACGTTCGTAACAAACGGATCGCTCTCTGCAATCCTTCGCTCCATCTCCTCTTTTCGGAAGTGGACATAATTTATCTCCCTTCCCAGTTCCTCTTCTGTCTTTCGGACAGCGGTCATCAGGAGGATTTCATCAACCTCCCCGACGACGAAGAGGTCGATATCGCTCGCGGCACCGGCCTCTCCACTGGCGAAGGAACCGAAGATGAACACGGAGTCGATCTTCCCGAGCCCGGCAAGGTGCTCCTTTACGACCTTTGCCACCCCTTCCGTCTTGAGGATGATTGCGGTCAATTCTTTATATATAGGAAAAGTTGTGTTTACAGCGTAGTAACGAGCATTACCCCGGCGGGTACTTTTCAGGAGCCCAAAATCCTCAAGGTTTGTGAGTTCCCGCCTGACTGCGTTGAGGTTCTCACCGGTCAGTCGCTGGGCTTCCCGCAGGTAGATCTCACGCCCGGGGTTCAGCAGGAAGAGGGTGAGGAGTTTCACCCGTGTTTTTGAAGGGATGAGCCTCTCCAGCATGAATACAAATTGTATACTTGTGTATATATAATGTATACGATCTATCGCGCCCTGTGATGTTACCCCCCTCAACCGGTCGTGTTCGCCGTCACGTTCTCGACGGTCTCGTTTGCCGGCGGAAGGATTACGTCCGGCGGGATCATCACCGCATCGATGGCATGGATGACGCCGTTTGCGGCCGGAATATCTGCCCGGGTCACCCGTGCACCGTTCACCGCCACATTCCCGCCGGCGGCATCAACGCTGACCGGATTGCCCTGAACGGTTGGAACGGTATCGTTTGCGGCGATCTCGGCTGCCGCATATCTCCCCGGAGCCATGTGGTAGAGCAGGGTCTCGGCGAGGTTGCCCTTCGGGTCGTCGAAGAGTTCTTCCGTCACAGTCTCTGAGAGTCGGTTGAAAGCCTCGTCCGTGGGCGCAAAGATGGTGTAGGGCCCCGCTCCGGCGAGCGTTCCCTTGAGTCCGGCGGTATCGAGCGCGTGGATGAACACCGAGAAGTTGCCGTCCCGGGCCAGCACCTCGTCGGCCGTCAGATTCTCGACGGCCGGCGTTTCGTTCGTCCGGTTCTGGTCGCCGTCTCCCGGCAGGCCCATGCAGCCGCAGATGAGAACCGTCGCCCCGATAGCCAGAACGGTTATGATCAGCACGTAATTCGTTTGCATGGTCCCTCCCGGAGACTGTATGCTCCGACCCTCCTCTCTCGCTGCCTCTAGATAAAGTATTGGTCCTGCGCCCGGCGATAGGCTCTGGAGCACCCTACTTCCAGAGGTTCAGGGTCGAGACCACGTGACGGGCCGGATCGTATACCCTGACGGCATCGTTGCCGGTATCGGCGATGTACCAGAGCCCCGCGAAGTTGACCAGACCGTTCGGCTCGTTCAGCCTCGCATCCCCCGACAGCCCGTCCCGGTCGCCGCGGTCGCCGCTCCCGACCGTGGTGAGAACCCAGTCGGTCTCCGGGTCGAACTGCTTGATCTTATGGTTGTGGGTGTCGGCGATGTAGAGCGACCCCTGCCGGTAGGCGATGCCCATCGGGTGATGGATGCGGGCCATCCTGGCGATGGTGTCGAGGTCGCCGAAGTCCTCCGGCGAGTGTCCAATACGGGTCTCGACCATTCCCCGCTTTATACGGCGAATTGCCGAAGCCCCGCTGTCGACCACGTAGAGCGCTTCGCCGTCGGTGACGATGCCGGTGGGTCCCGCGAAGGCGGCTTTTTCAAGTGGCCCGTCGACCAGGGCCTCCCGGCCCGACCCGGCGTATGGCTCTATCTCGTGGGTGGCGAGATCCATCCGCCAGACCTGGTTCGCCCCGGCCATCGCGATGTAGAGGTAGCCGCCCAGCAGTTCGAGGTCCCACGGCGTGTTCAGCGCGACCTCGGTGCCCGGTCCGGCAACGCCTGCCGACGGGGCAGCAAGACCCGTCCCGGCGATCGTCTCAACCTTCCAGTCGGACCAGGAGACCATCCGGATCATATGGTTTGCGGCATCCGCGACGTAGAGGATGCCCTCCTCTTCGTCGAAGACGAGTCCCTGGGGCTGGTAGAACGCGGCTTCATCGAACGGCCCATCGGTGCTCCCGGCAGCCCCGGAGCCGATCGTCTCAACGATCTTTCCGCTCACGTCGGTGATGATTATCCGGTGGTGGCCGGAATCGCTGATAAACAGCCGTATCCCCGCATTGTCCGCCGCAACCTTGCCGGGACGGTACAGGCTTCCTTCCCGTGCCGTCTCCGGAGCGGTCCCGGACTGCAGCCTTCCCTTCTCCAGCAGGCCGCGTTGTTCGAACTCCGTTGTCATGTGGTCGATTCTCGGGTGGAGCCGCCCGTAGAGCCCCTCCCCGGCGGTCTTCCCGACCACGTTTCCTCCCGGGTCGATGAGGACGAAGGTCGGCCAGTCACGGACCCCGAAGGCCTGCCAGAGCAGGCGGTCGCGGTCGATGGCGACGGGGTGATCCGCTCCGGCACGGCGGACAGCCTCCCGGAAATTTCCGGCAACGGATTCGAATCCGGGCGAATGGACCTCGATGATCACCAGGTTCGGGTACGTCTCCTTGAGTTGCCGTATCTCCGGTGCCAGCCGCATGCAGTTTGCGCAGGTGAACGTCACAAAGGAGAGCAGCACTATCCTGCCGGAGAGGTTGCGGACGGAGAGGGGGCGGTCGATGTTGAGCCACTCGAGACCCGGTGGGAAATCAGGCGCGGCCATCGGTTTCATGCGGCACCCTCTGGTGGTTCAGGGTTATGAATGTTGGCGAGGATCCGCCCCGGCTCATCACGCCGGGGGTTCTGCATACGCCACCCGCGGCGCGGCGAGCATCTCTTCACAGAAGGCGATCGCCTCGGGAACCCTGCTCTTCTGGTAGACCACGGGTTTGATGAGGGGTCTCCCAGGAAGGCTGCCGATCAGCGGAAATACCTGCGGCCAGGGTACCTCGTCGGACACCGACGGTGGGTGAAGGTCGCTATGGATGTGAAAGGCCCGCAGGGCGTCGGGCGGGATCTCGCCGAGCGCTCTGGAGAAGTCCTCTCTCGCGGTGGCGTGGAGGTGCCAGGGGTCGAGCGCTATCCCGGCAAGCCCGGCCATCTCGGGATGGATTTTTTTGAGCGCTGTCCAGAACGCCTTTATCTGGCTCCCCGTGGAGACGCCCTGGTCCCTGTGGTGTTCGAGCAGCACCAGGGGTTCCACCTCGAAGGCGTTCCAGTGGGCGGTGATCAGGGTGTGTATCGCCGTGACGATATCGGCATGAGTGTTCTTCCGGCCGCCGGGGTGAATCTCGATGACCTCCGGAGGGATGCCCAGGAAGTCTTCGATCTCCAGAAGCATATCCCCGAAAGTGACTACCCAGTCCGGGTCGCGCCACCGCAGCTTCGCCGTCACCTGCCGGCCGTACAGGTCCTTTCGTGGGATGGCCGGCTCAGAGTGCAGGACATACCTCAGGGAGCCCGGGAGGGCTGTATCCTGTTCGTAAAGGTGTTCGATGGACGCCCGGGTGAGCATGGACCCGATCTCCTGCCCGGTCCGCTCCACCTCCGTTCTGTTCTTGACGAAATCGGCGGGGATCTCGATATACGCGCACCCGAGCGGCTCGGCGAGGCGCCAGCGTTCGAGGAGCCCGCCTCGCCGGGCTACTTCCGTGACGTTCGGGTAGATATAGTCTGCACCTGCCATGGCGATCATCTGGCTACGCCATGACCGGGTGGTACAAAAAGGTTGGGGCGGGAATGTAAGAAGTGTCTATGGGACTTGTGCCTGCGCCGGGAGACCCTGGCATTACTTGTGGTTATCGAGGGTTTGCGGGCAGACGAAGAGGATTGCTATAGGTGTATGGATGTAGGTGCAGTAGGCGCATTCGGGGTCGTAGTGCGTGCAGGAGGCGCACCCCCATTGCTCCTGTTTCGTCCCGCTCTGTTGCATCACCGCCGCAAGACCTCCGTCCCGGTCCGGCGTTTCAGGAGGGAGAATGCTGGTGTCCTTCTCCTGCAGGTCAACACGTTTCTGTAGGCTCATGACACGTGTAAAGGTTTTACCTGACTGATAGACATTAATTGCGTACATGAATATTCATCGGACTGATGAATACGGGCCCCCGTGACACTCTGGGGGCGGCATCCGTTTCCTGCCCGGTCCTTGCAGGGGAACTGCCCTGAGTGTCTGAAAATAGTTATTTTGGTGGTATCCGGAGTGGCTCAGCGTCCGCCCGGTAGTACTCAAAGACCCGTTCGCCCCAGGCGACCGCCGCCGGGTCGATGCTGACGAGGTCCGATGCGGTGTCATAGATCCCCGTATCGCGCCGGTACAGGCCGAGCGAGAGGCAGGTATCGGTCACCGTCATCCCCAGGCGAAAGGGTGAGGGGGAGACATATATGCCGGAGCGGGTGTACTCGCTCAGTGATGCGAGGATACTCCGGTACGGCTCTTCAATCAGCTTTCCGGCGAGTTCGGGAGAGACGACGAGTTCGACCGGCCTACCGTCCATGACCACCGGCGCGATCACGTCGACGTGGACCGGGCTCATGATCGAGGATACGCCGTGGATCCGCGAGGCTTTCCTGATGATATCTGCAAACGTTGCGTGCACCGCGTAGACGTCCTCTTCGACGTCTCGCACCACCACAGCGTTGTAGAGGTCCGGCAGTTCGCCCAGGAATCTATCGGGTATGCTGTCGAGCTCGTGGTCGACCCAGAACTCCCGGTGCCGGCCGAGCACTCCCATGAGCGTCACCAGCCGCTCGATCTCCGGTTCGACGAGCCTCCCGATGGGGGTGAGCGTGTAATCGCCCCGCACCTGCTCGACGTACTGCAGGGCCTCGAGCTGCCGGATCTTCGGGATGAGAGCCTGCGACGAACTCCCCGTGACATCGCGGAGGGTCGAAAGCGACCTGCTCCCGCTCCCGAGTGCGATCAGGATCTGTGTTAAGAGCCTTGAGCGGAAGATCGCCTGGATCTCCTCGTGGAACTCATCATAGATCTCAAGAGGGGAAGCGCCCGTCATTGTCCTTAACAGTTAAGGATGCCGTTCGGCGCATATGACCCTTTCCATTTGTGCGTTTCCCCGCCGTCGGCCTGTCCTTCCCGATCCGAGCGCATTTATAGCCGGCGCCCGATACCTCTTGAGGCAGCATGTCGTTCATACCCCGATACCTGGTCAGCACCGCACTCTGTGCATGCATCATAGCCTGCTTAATCATCGCAGGTTGCTCCGCCCCCACCGGGCAGCCGGAGATAGGCTCCGATCTCTCCGGCGATCTCGTCGTCCACTTCATCGACGTCGGGCAGGGCGATTCGATCCTGATCGAGTTCCGCGATAAGACCATGCTCATCGACGCCGGCGAGCGCGGGATGGGAGAGCGCGTCATCGCGTATCTCGAGGAGAGGAACGTCGAGCAGCTCGACGTGGTCGTGGCGACTCACGCGCACTCCGATCACATCGGCGGCCTTGCTGACGTCATCTCCGCCTACCCGGTTGGCCGGTTCGTTGACGCCGCGCAGCCGCACCCTACGGCGACCTATGAGAACCTGCTCGTTCTGGTCGAAGACCTGGAGATACCGTATACGGCAGCGGAGCGCGGGCAGACGGTTGCCCTCGATCCCGACCTCGAGATCCTGATCTTAAACCCGGCCTCACAGCCGCTCGGTGACGTAAACGAGGACTCCGTCATCCTGAAGATGACGTACGGGGAGATATCGTACCTCCTTACGGGCGATGCCGGGACTCCGGCGGAGGAGAGTATGATAGAGGCCGGCCTCGATCTCGACGCCGACGTCCTGAAGGTCGGCCACCACGCGAGCCGGTATGCATCCTCGGCGGAGTTCCTCTCCGCGGTCAGCCCCGCGATCAGCGTTATCCCGGTCGGTGAGGGGAACGACTACGGCCACCCCCACGAGGAAGCGGTCGAACGCCTCGAGGCGACCGGGTCGCGCATCTACCGGACCGATCTTGACGGGACGGTTATTGTTGCCACCGACGGTCAGGTGCTTACCGTTGCGGCCGGCGAGGCACCTGCCGCCACCGTGACGGCCGGGGCAACAACCGCGGCCGCAACGGCGACCCCAACGCCCGCACCGACGACGACGCCCGCCCCCTCATCCGGCGTGTACATCGCCGGCCTCGACCTCCAGGAGGAGTGGATCGCCGTCGCGAACGCGGATGAGACGGCGGTCAATCTCACCGACTGGACGATCACCGATGAAGGGACGCGCAACACCTACACCTTCCCGATCTTTACGCTCGATCCGGGCGCAGATGTCACTGTCCACTCCGGGGAGGGCAACGACACCGCGACCGACCTCTACTGGAATCGGGGAAGCCCGGTCTGGAACAACGACGGCGACCTTGCCACGCTCGCCGACGCGAACGGTACGGTCGTCAGCACCATGGAGCGGTGATTATGCAGAATGAATCGGCCTTCCGGGCAAGCCTCGATCGGGTGGAGGAGGGCCTCGCCGTCCTCCTCCTCCGCGAGGACGAGTCGGTCCGCTTCACGATCCCCCGCTCCCTCCTCCCCCCGGATGCCCGGGAGGGCGATACCCTCGAGATCGTGATTCGCCGGGACGTCGCGGCGACAGAGGAGGCGAGACGACGGGTAGCCGAGAGGATCGCGCGGCTGCGGGCGAAGGGCGGAGACTGACTTCCCCCTTCGTAACGTTGTTCCGCCTGTCACCATACTCTTTTATCACTTCTGGTTCCTCACAGAAGCACTGATGCCGAATCGGTGCGACGTGGTCGTCGTCGGTGCGGGCCCCGCCGGGAGCACCGCCGCACGTTACGCGGCACAGGAGGGGCTTGACGTCCTCCTGATCGATAAACGGAAGATGATCGGCGTCCCCGTCTGTTGCGGGGAGTTTAACGCGTCACCGGAGGTCCTCGCGAGTGCGCTCCCGAACGCCCCCGGGCTCGATGAACTCTTCCCCGTCGACCCCGCCCTCGTCCGGCAGAGGATCCGGGAGGCCGTCGCCGTCTCCCCCGGCGGCCGGGAGTACGAGTTCGATCTTGGCGGCTACACCGTCGATAGGGATGCGTTCGACCGGCACCTTGCGGATGCGGCCGTCCGTGCGGGTGCCGTGCTCTCGCCGGATACGAAGTTCCTCGGCCGGGAAGGACGGCGGGTCAGGACCAGCCGGGGCGACGTCGAGGCCGGCGTCGTGGTCGCCGCGGACGGCCCGCTCTCCCCGGTCTGCCGCTCGGCCGGGATGGCGAGGAGCGCCGTGCTCGCCCCCGCGATCACCTGCCGGGTCGATGGGGAGTTCGGCGACCGCCTGAGGTTCTTCTTCGGAAACCGCATTGCCCCGGGAGGGTATGCCTGGATCTTCCCAAAACAGGGATGCGCAAACGTCGGGCTCGGTGTGCAGAAGAAAGACACCCCGGTTCCCGTTCTCCTGCGGGCGTTCCTTGCGCAACACGGCTTTACCGCCCGGGACGTCCAGGCGGGGTTCGTGCCCGTCTCCGGCCCCATCGGCGAGACCGTCCGCGAGAACGTCCTCGCCGTCGGCGATGCCGCGGGCCACGTCGTCTCCTCCAACGGGGGCGGGATTGCACCTGCAATGATCTGCGGGAGGCTCGCCGGGATTGCGGCGGAACGCCACCTGCTGCACGGCGAGCCCCTCGCGGCCTACGAGCGGGAGTGGCGCTCGGCGATAGGCCGGGAACTCCTTGCTGCCGCAAGAACGAAGAGGATGGCCGACCGGGTTCTCGGCTCCGATTTCTTGGTCGAACATGCCATGAGTCTGCTCGGCGGCCCCGGTATTCGGAGCATCATTGTGTTTGGCGGCCTCCGGGGGCGCTGACGGGTGCCGGGCCGCGCTTGAGGTTATGCGTTTCTCCGGGAACGGGGACCGAAACTCTTATCTTTCCCGGGTGAACTCTCACACCAATCGGAAGGTGATGAAATTGGTCGATGTGGTCAAACTTGACGGCAGGAGGGAGCCGTTCATGCGGGAGAAGGTGACCGTGAGCGCGCTCAAATCGGGAGCGCCGCCACAAGAGGCCAGAGCGATCGGGGAAGCCATCGAACGGGTCGCCTACGACGGGATACCTTCCGGCGAGATCCGGCGGCGGGTGCTCGAGCAGCTCCGCGACCGGAACCCGGAGTGGGAGGAGAACTGGCTCATGTACGACCGTGCCGTGAAGAAACGCGGGGTAGAGACGACTGCTAGAATTCCCGTCCGCTGACCTCGTCTCTTTTTTCGATCAGGATTTAGTGCCTCGGTTTTCATCGGTTCGGCATGAGGCGGCGCCTTCTCTACCTGCCAAGGATCCGGATACCCGCCGATTGGAGGGAAAGCCGCCGTAACAGGACGGTCGGCCGCCCGCTTCCATCCCCCCGGTGCGAAGGTATATCTACTGATCCGCGCCCATACTAGTCTTGTATTGCCATATTGGGTCCAGAAATCAAAGAATTGGAACGGTCATAACATGGCCGCTTTCGGTTCTGCCATATAACCCGGACCCGTTCGGCAATCAAAATCAGCAGATTGGCACGATGTTCCACCCGCCTTTGAACCGGTTCCCGATTGATTCGGGAGCCCGCGGCGTGGGCACGCCAGCAGGCGATATGTATGCCGACAAGTGATTCAGAAGACGATACACCCTCAAGTAGTAACCAAACAGAAGGAACAAAGATACTCCTCGCCGATCCGAAGACCGCGATCCTCCGGCTCTCCCTGCCGATGATGGTCGCCATGACCCTCATGACCCTCTACAACGTCGTCGACGCGTTCTGGGTCTCAGGTCTCGGTGCAGACGCTCTCGCCGCCGTCGGGTTCTCATTCCCGCTCTTCATCATAACCATCGGGTTAGCGAGCGGGCTCGGCACCGGTGGCGAAGCGGCGCTCTCGCGGATGATCGGCGCCCGCGACCGGGCCGGCGCGAGC
Organism: Methanoculleus nereidis; assembly: GCF_032944295.1. NCBI lineage: Archaea > Methanobacteriati > Methanobacteriota > Methanomicrobia > Methanomicrobiales > Methanomicrobiaceae > Methanoculleus > Methanoculleus nereidis. Next base: position 76,079 of record NZ_JABFFQ010000006.1, on the reverse strand, counting down.
AGTGTTGCGATGCACACCATCCTCCTGATGACCGTGCTCGCCGTCGCCGTCACCGTCCCGCTCTTCCTCTTCGCCGGGGACCTCTTCGTCCTCATGGGAGCAGGCGACGCCGTCGGTCTTGCCACCGAGTATGCGCGGATCCTCTTTATGGGGACGTTCGCCCTCCTCTTCGGGGAGGTCGCCTACGCGCTCATGCACGGCGAAGGAGACGCAAAGCGGACCATGTACGCCATGGCGGCAGGAGCGGTCGCAAACATCATCCTCGACCCGGTCCTGATCTACACGCTCGATATGGGGATCGCCGGCGCAGCCTGGGCGACCATCCTCGCTGAGGTCATCGCCGCCGTCCCGATGGTCTACTGGCTCTTCGTGAAGCGAGACACCTACATCTCCCTCTGCTTCCGGGAGTTCTCGCCCGACCCCGCAGTCGTACGGAACGTCCTGCAGGTCGGTCTCCCCGCCGCGGCCGAGCAGCTGGCCCTCGCACTGATGGCCCTGGCCTTGAACGGCGTCATCATCCTGATATCGAGCACCGATGCCGTTGCGGTCTACTCGGTCGGGTGGCGGGTCGTGAGCATCGGTTTAACACCGATCCTCGCCATATCGTCGGCGGTGGTCGCGGTGACCGGCGCCACCTACGGGGCCCGGGCGTACAGTAAGATGGAGTCCGCGCTCAGGTTCGCTGCGAGACTCGGGCTCGGCATCGGGCTCGGGCTCGCCGCGGCCACGTTCATCTTTGCTCCCCGGATCGCCGCAATCTTCACGGCATCGGGCGATGCTGCCGGGATCGTCCCGGAGTTGACGACGTACCTCCAGGTCATGAGCCTCGTCTACCCCATGGTCGGGTTCGGGCTCTTCTCGGCGTCGTTCTTCCAGGGAACGGGCCTGGGCGCACGCTCCCTGACCATCACGGTCCTGCAGAACGTCGTTCTTTCGATCCTCTTAGCCTGGGTATTTGCCATCGACCTCGGGCTCGGCCTCTCCGGTGTTTGGTGGGGGGTTGCTGCAGGGAACGCGATCGGCGCGGTGCTCGGGTATGCCTGGGCGCGCCGGTACTCGGCAGGGCTCATCGTCAGGCAGGCGGCTGCAGCGGCGGTGTGAGGATATCAATCCTCATATCCGTCGGCCGTTGTGTGCACCACTTCACGCAGCGTAAACTTTAACGATGCTCCGAGGTCCGGCCTCCCCTCCACCCGATCCTCGACCCAGATCCTGCCTCCGTAACGCTCGATGAGCATCCCGACGATATACAGGCCGAGTCCTTCGCCGCACCCCTGTTCCCTGCCCTGCTTGAAGCGATCGAAAACTGTCTCTTTCATCTCGTCGGGGATTCCGGGGCCGGTATCCTCCACGGTCACCACCACCGTGTGGTCCTCTTCGAGATCATCCTCGACCCGGATCGTTATTTCGCCATCCGGCCCCCCGAACTTGACGGCGTTCCCGATGAGGTTTGTGAAGATCTCGGGCAGCAGGTCGTCGGCCCAGATCTCCGCCGACGCATCCTCAAACGAGACGCCCGCTTCCGGGGTACGGGCGAGCGACGCCCTGATCACGTGGCTGAGGTGGACCGGTTTCAGGTCGGGCGGCTCCTGGTGTATGCGGCGGATGGTCGAGACGTTCTGGAGGATACCGGTGCTCTTCCGAACACATTCCTTGAGTTTCCTTGCATACTGCGCGGCGTCTCCCTTCAGCATATCGAGCAGAAGGTCGCAATAGAGGTTCGCAACGTTCTCCGCGTTCTTGATGTCGTGGGTCATGACGTCCAGGTAGAGGTTCGTCTCGCGGTGGGCCGCTTCCAGCCGCTTGTGGAGCACGCTCCGGAGAACGCCTGAGCCGATCTCCTTCCCGATTGCTTCAAGAAGACGGCATTCCTCGTCCCGAAGCCCCTCCTTCGTTCTGCTCCCGAGGAAGAGCGCACCGACCACGACCGATTCTGCGAGGATCGGGATGCAGGCAAGCGTGGAGACCCCGAGTGACGAGAGGATCTCTTCCTCGATGGTGCCCCCTTCCCCCCCTCGCTCGAGGTAGCGCGGCTGTCCGGCCACGAAGACAAAATTCCAGGGCCAGTGATGGACTTTTATAGCCCTGTTGCGGGCAAGGTAAGTCTTCGGGACAGCGTGGTGGTAGCGCGTGAGTGCCAGTGTCCGCTCCGGGTTTAAGAGGTAGGTCAGTCCCAGGTCGAAGTCGAGCAGCTCCAGTGTCTTTGAGAGCGATGCTTCAAGCAGTTCGTCGAGCGAGAGGGACGACGCGGATACTCCCATGATCTGGTTAAGGACCAGAAGTTGTCTGTTCGAGGAGAGCAGCCCTTCGTCCGTCGGCCTCCGTTCGGTGACGTCGCGCATACACAGCACCCACATCCCTGCGAACGGCTCCTGCCGTATCTTCCGGCTGGAGTAGACGAATCGCCGTTCTTCTCCCCGGGCGTTCTGCACCAGAAGTTCGAGACCGGGTATCTCACTCCCGTCACGCACGGTGGCGAGGAGTCGCCCGGCATCCTCCCTTCTTCCTTGCAGGAGCGGCACCAGGTGCGTATCGAAAACCTGCCCGGCATCCGATCCCAGGATCTCTTCTTCGCGCGCTGAGAGGATATCCATCGCGTACGTGTTTGCCCAGGCCACCTGCATATCCTGGTCGAGCACGATGGTGCCTACTCCGGGCTCGTCAAGGATCTGAAAAGTCTCTCTTGGTCGGGTAAATCTCGAACCTGCTCTACTCATATGAGTTTCTTGCCCCCTTGATGTTTTTATCCTGTAAAAATTATATAAGTGATTCATATCCCGGGTAATAAGTGATTTGCGGTGACAGCCCGGCTTCAGCTGGATTGCCTGCAGTATCTACGGCTGCTCAAACACCCCTATGGACATGTTAAAAGCCACTCCCAGCCTTTTGGATCGTCCTCTCTCGCACTCACCACACCCGCCCTGCCGTGGAGGGGAGCGCGCGCCTTTGTGCCTCACCTCCTGTAGGTCGCTTAAAGAAGCCCTATGCGGGTGAGTATAGGTGAGAGCGACGTCATGTGGCCCTGGATGTAGACTGTCTCGCGCGGGTCGGCGCCCATCGCGAGCGCCAGAAGCTCGGTGATATGAAGTACCGGCACCCCCATGTGGTCGTACACCAGCTCGCATCCCGGGCAGTCGACGACCATCACATCCAGGCGGTGCTGCATAAAGTCCTGGTAAACGAGCCGGTTCAGTGCGGAGAGTTCGCGGGGCCGGCCTTTCTGGTGCCGGTCGAAGAGGTTCTTGACCCCGCCGCAGCAGTACTGCTCCATCACGCTCCGGGTGACCCGCGCCCCGGTGACTGCCGTGAGGTTCTGCAGCCCCGGCGGGATGGCGAGGGTGCCGTTCATCTTCCGGTAATGGCAGCTGACATGCACCCCGACGCGCAGTCCCGAGAGCCGCGTCTCAATGAGCTTTCTCAATTCATCGAGATAGAGGGGGTAGAGGTCGAGGACGTTCGCCACGGAAAACAGCGCTGGATCGCTCACTTCCCGCCTGATCCTGCCCAGCGCCTCGTTCACCGCTGCCCGGTTTTCGTGCCCGGAGAGCAGTTCCAGTGCGGCCACATACGAGTCGCTGCAGGTTGGGCAGATCCCGGTGACGGGGATACCTTCGCCGGGTCCGCACGCGTCCTGGATGACGCTGAGGTTCCGGGCGGTGAGGAGCAGCCGGTCCGCAAAGCCGGCGCCGCCCATGTAGTGCGGGGCACCCCCGCAGCAGGTCTGCAACTTCGAGGTTGTATACCGGATGCCGAGCGCGGTAAGGATCTTCTTCTGCGAGAGGTCCGCTCCGGGGTAGTTGAAGGCGCAGCAGGATTTGAGGTGAAAGACCCGGTCCGGTCGGGTGAGCGGCCGTTTTGGTGCAGGATGTCCGGGTGGGGAGAAGACCGACGCCTTGAGGGGGTGGAGCAGCAACCTCCGGACTTCGTCAACCGCTCTGGCATCTGCTGGAGATGGATGCCGGATAATTTTTGCAACGAACTTTCCGAACCGGCCGCTGCTGACGTAGACCGGGAGAAAGGCCTGGGGGGGAAGCCCTCCCCGGTCGAGGAGCATCTTTCGAAAGACTGGCTGTAGATGCTCAGTCTCGTATACGGCATTGATGATCCCGCCGATGCTGACGGATCTCGGGCAGACCGTCTCGCAGGAGTAGCACTGGACGCATTCGGAGAGGTTGAGCTCCGGACGCCTGCCTGCCTGGAGGGCCGCGGTCACCTTCCGTGCAAGGTATCCCTGGTTTCCGTTTGCTCCGGGATCGTTGATCCGTGCGGGGCAGTGCGGCGTGCAGGAGCCGCATGCGTTGCAGAGCTGGAAGTTCTGGAATCTCGGATCCTCTTCGTGCAGCAGCCGGTGGACGACCCCCTCCGTGATCGCGTGCCGGATTACCGCCTGGTCCGTCTCCGGGAGCCCTCTACCAAGCATAACCGATCCCTATGCCGGCCGGATACACGTGCAGTTTGCCCGGAGGGCGGTACGACCGGCAGCATGCTCCTTCGAGAGTCATCCCCCCGTACATACGGGAGAACGGGGTCCGCTCTTCCCCGGGAGAGCAGGCACAGCTAAAACTAAGAGTGTGACACCTTTGGTATCGATCCATTCCTTCCCCCTTCCTGATAACGTTGTCTGGACAACCCTCTTGTGGTGACTACATAAGTGTTTGGATGCGGGGGAATCCGCGTGGCCCTGGCGGCTAAACCTTTCCCGGGCTATCGGAAGATGAAGGCTGAGGCGCACTCCGGGACCAGAATGCGCTTATCCGCTGCGTCCTCCCGGAGGAAAAAAGAGTTAAAGGTTTTCCAGCCGCTTGTTCACCATATCCCAGTTCACGACGTTCCAGAATGCGTCGATGAACTGGCCCCGGTTGTTCTTGTGATCGATATAATAGGCGTGCTCCCAGACATCGAGCACCATCAGGATGCGAAACGTCGGGTAGACATGGTTGTTGTGCTTCTCGATCTGCATGATCATGGGGCGGTCCGTCATGGTGCAGTACGCCAGTGCCGCCCACCCGGACCCCTCGACGCTTGCGGCTGTCTTCGTGAACTCAGCCTTGAACCGGTCAAAGGAGCCCCATTCCTGGTCGATCCGGTCTGCAAGGGCGCCACCCGGAGTCCCGCCGCCACCCTTACCGGCCGGCGCCATGGTCGGCCAGAAGAGGTCATGCAGGACGTGGCCGCCGATGTTGAACGAGAGTTCCTTTAGGAGCGCTTTCATGTCAACTTCGGTGCCTTCCTGCCGCGCCTTCTCCAGTTTCTCAAGGTCGGTGTTCGCCCCGGTTACGTAACCCTGGTGGTGCTTGTCGTGGTGCAGGGAGAGTTGCTCCTTTGAGATATACGGTTCGAGAGCGTCGGGTGCATAAGGCAGAGGCGGCAGCTCATACTTCTTCAACGGTGCAGTTGTCATCTTCTGTACAGCCATAAGTACCAAACATCAGAAGGAAAGTGATCTATTTCATAGTGTCGGTTGCCGGAGGCTGTGCGGCGTGCCGGTCCTCCGCGCCCTCAACCATCCTGATCTGTCCGGATGCCAGGGTCCGGGTCTATCCGGCCGTGCCTGCATGCAGGGCTTCTTGATAGGGTAAAAGGCGGGTACTTCCTTGCACGTCCGGGAATATCAGTATGGGGCGTATCGGGGTTCTGGAGGGATTGCGTTGCAGGCCGTATCCGCAACCTTTAAGTAAGCCAGTATGATGGATGGTATCCCAACTGCCTCGCACGTTCCGTTGCTCCCGGTACCGGGTCGCGGTCCCGTCATACATTCACGAGGCTTCTCTGCACGATAGCATCCAGACGGCGGTGGACCCTCATGAAGACTGCAGCACGTATCTCACTCTTTACCGCCACGCTCATGGTGCTGCTCATGTTCGTCCTCTTCCGGGACCTCTCCCTCATATTCACCGGCGAGGAATGGAGCCTTTTTGCGAGAATCCTCTCCCTTTTCCTCGTTGCCGTCACTGCGTTCGGGGTGATCCAGTTCATGAGTTATGCTGATCACCTTCTGCGGTCGCTCTACGCCTATACGGAACGCCTTATACCGACGCAAAAGATAGGTGCGGCCCCCTGCCACGTTGCGGTCTTCATCCCGGTCTACAACGAGGACCCCGGTGTGGTCGAGTCCTGCGTTCGGGCGTGCACGGGGATTTCTTATCCGGATGTGCGTATCTTCCTTCTCGACGACTCTACAGATGCGCGAAAACGCACGGCAATGCAGGATATGTGCTACCGGTATAACCTCCACTATGTCCACCGCGACCACAGAAGCGGTTTTAAAGCCGGAGCGATTAACCATGCCCTCTCGTTTCTCGATGGCGATACACCGTATCTCCTGGTCATCGACGCCGACCAGAAGGTGAAGCCGGCGATCCTCACCGACCTCATCCCGATCCTTGAGGCCGACCCCGCTATATCTTTCGTCCAGACGCCCCAGTTCTTCCGTTCGGAACCCCACGACCCGATAAGCGTCACGTTCTCCTATCAGCAGCATATCTACAACAAGCACGTCTGCCGGGGTCTTTCCGTCAACCGTACCGCCATGTTGACCGGCTCAAACTGCGTCTTCCGGGTGAGCCATCTTGCCGCCATCGGGGGAATGGACGAGGAGTGCATCGCCGAAGACATCGCCACCTCTTTTACGTTTCATCTCCGGGGATGCCGGGGGATCTTTCTCGATACAGTGTATGCCGAGGGTGTTGCGCCGCCGAACCTCGCTGCGTACTTCACGCAGCAGTTCCGCTGGGCATACGGAAACACCCAGCTCCTCGGGACCATCCTCCGGCAACTTGTGGTGCAACCGGGAAGCATGACCTCGCTACATTGGCTTGAGTTCGTCGTTACGGTCTCGATCTATCTGCTTGGTGGGGTGAACGTGGTGCTCTTCCTCCTCCCCGTCGCCACGCTGATCTTCGGTGTCCCGATCCTCCCCGTATGGCTCCCTCCGGTCTTTGCCGTGGTGCTCGCGGTGGTGATCGCGATCCAGGTCATCATCAGCATCCGGGAGCGGCAGTACTCCCTGCGCGACCTCGCATTCTCGCAGGCGATCTTCAACACGCTTGCGTTTGTATACGCCCGGGCTATCTGGTATGCCGTCTCTGGAAAACGCCTGCCGTTTGTGGTGACGCCGAAGGTGCTTTCAGGGTCTGCCGGCGGGTCCCGGGTCCGGATAGCACCGGTCCTTCTTGTAATTGCAGCCGTTCTGGTATCGATGGCTGTTGGCATTGTGCGGTTCGTCTCGGAGGGACCGGATTCCGGTGCTGCAATCCCGCTCTTCTGGGCCTGCTATACGCTGACTGTTCTCTCTTCGTTCCTGGTGGTCTGGCATAAGGACAGCAGGCGGGTGTCCGGAGACGGTGTTGACTGACCGTCCTGGTATTCCGGGATACGGGCGGCCGGAGAGCATCAAAAAGAGTAATTGTTCTGAGAGAGGCCTTACCTGAACCTCTGCCAGAGAATTCTTCCCATCACCCGGAAGGTGAAGTCGAGTTCCTCAAAGAGCGGGATGTCGTTTTCCTTGAGGATCTTGCGGCCCCGCTCCATGGAGCCGCCGCCGAGCAGCGTCGCGACGATCATGTTCTCGGTCTTCTCCGAGAACCTGATGATCTGGTTTGCCAGCTGCTCTGAGCCGATGACGAGGTTCGGGAACCCGACCACGAACGCGATGTCCCAGCAGTCCTGGTGCTTGGCGAGCACGCTGAATACCTGTTCGAACCGCTTTTCGTTGGCGTCGCCGAGAAGGTCGATCGGGTTGTTCTTGTTCCAGAAATCAGGCAGGAGGTCGTTGAGTTCCTTGAGGACCTTCGGCGGCAGGCTGATCAGGTCGATGCCGTAGCGTTCGGCGTAGTCGGAGGAGAGAACGGCGAAACCACCGGCGTTCGTGATCACGACTGCCCGCTTGCCGCGGGGGTAGCCCTTCGGGCTCGACAGCATCTCCGCAACCTGGAACGTGCCGGTCAGGGTGTGGACGGGGATCACGCCGGATTCACGGAAGGCTTCCATGTAGACGTCGTACGACCCTGAAAGCGAACCCGTGTGGGACGAGGCCGCCTGCTGCCCTTTCACCGACGAACCGGACTTGATCGCCACAACGGGTTTGGTCTTCGAGACCTCGTTGACCACCTTCATGAATGTCTTGCCGTCCTGGATCTCCTCGATGTAGAGAATGATGCCTTTGGTCTTGGGGTCACGCTCCACGAACCTGAGGTAGTCGATGAAGTTGAGGTCTGCCTGGTTGCCCACCGAGACGACGGCGGAGAACCCGATGTCCTGCCGGATGCTCCAGTCGACCACCGTGTTGACGATAGCCCCGCTCTGGGAGATGAAGGCGATGTTGCCGGGTTTGGGGGACTCGTGAACGTAGGTGGTGTCGATGCCCTTTGGGGGGATGATCAGCCCGAGGCAGTTCGGGCCCACGATCCGCGTGCCGTAACCCTTTGCGATCTGGAGGACGCGGTCTTCAAGCGCCTTTCCACCCTCTCCGGTCTCCTTGAACCCGGCCGTGATGATGACCGCCATGGAGACGCCCTTCTGCCCGCACTCCTCGATCACGCTCGGGACGTGCTTTGCCGGGACGGTGATGACCGCCATATCGACGGGATTCGGGATATCGAGGATAGAAGCATACGCTTTGAGCCCCTGCACTTCCGGACGCTTGTTGTTCACCGGGTAGAGCTGCCCCGGGAAGTGGAGGAGGTTATGCATGATGGCGTAGCCCATCTTCTTGGGTTCGGACGATGCGCCGATGACCGCTATCGACCGGGGGGTGAAGTATTCGATCGGCACGAAGGGCCGCTCTTTTGCCACCTTCTCGACTGCCTCATCATCGACGAAGATACGGGCGTCGACGATGCAGGCTCCTGACTCGTACAGCCGGATCGGGTTGATGTCGAACTCCACGATGTTGGTGTTCTCGGCGAAAAAACAGTTGATCGCCCACATCACCTGAACGAGCGTCTCCTCGTCTCGTGGTTTCGTCCCCCGGTAACCCTGGATTATGGGGTAGCCGTGGATCTCCCTGACCATGTCCCGGATGATCTCCTCGGTGACCGGCAGGATCCGCAGGGTGACGTCCTTCATCAGCTCGACGAGGGTGCCGCCCATACCGAAGGTGAGCACTTTCCCGAACGCCGGGTCGGTCTTCCCGCCGATGATCAGTTCAAGCCCCGGCGCCGCCTGCTGCTCGACAATAACGCCCTTGATCTCGGCTTCGGGGTTATACGCCTTCGCATTTGCGACGATCTTCGTGAACGCCTCTTCCGCAGCCTGCTTTGAGGATATACTGATGATAACGCCCCCTGCATCGCTTTTGTGAACGATCTGGGGCGAGTGGATCTTCATGACGACCGGAAAACCGATCTTCTCTGCCACCTTGCTTGCTTCTGCAGCAGTCTTGACGATCGCGTGTTCGGGCACCGGTACGCCGTACTGTTTCAGGAGATCGTACGATTCGAACTCGCTCAGCATTCTTTTTGCCATGGTTGTCTCCTCACGTTTTGAGTATCTTTACTCGAACATCACTATGATCTTGCAGTTCGTGTTCCCTGACAGATGAACCGTCTCCCGGAAAACTAACCCGATAGGTCAGTATGAACCTTACAGCGTGTTACTAGATTGGCTTTATAGGTTTTGTAATGATTCTACATGACAAATTCCCCGCGGAGTTTCTGTAGTCATCCCAACTCCATGAATCCACCTCTCAATTGCTATAAACACAATGCAAAAGGATCATTTACAATTGCATGAGGAAGGCGGCACGGGGGTGCGAGACCGGAACCTTCGCCGGAGATCACCATTCGAAGGCCGGTATAGGGGCTCTTTCGCCCGGCGGCCGCCGGAGAGATGACCTCCGGGAGGCTTTGCGGAGAGTCGCGGTTGGGCATCTCCCGGGCGCTCCGTGAACTAGAAACCTCGGGGTAGATACACCTATCGAGATTATAATAGTAGCATTATTTTGGGTGCTGCTACGATCCTCTTTCAGGAAAGGGGGTGCCGCACCCTCTCGGCTATCCCATATAAATACGTTTCGAACCGATCTTTCTCTTCCCCCGGAGCGCAGGAATCCGCCATCTGAGATCGCCTGACCTAACGGCTATTCTGAAGAATGAATGGTATAATCTCCGAAACGTTCCATTATCTACGGATACCTTCTGGCAAAGGATATATATCAGTTCAAGCCCCGGTTTAGATCCCGTTTTTGGTATATACCCTGATCGTTATGTGAGATGCGCTCTGCAGCCAGTCCAGACGAAAAATCGTTCGATAGATATCTTTAAATACCGGTGAGTCCCCCGGGGGGATGCGGGGCCGGAATCGGGCCCATCCTGAAACCGGCAAGCTCAAAGAAGGCCTCGCAATGATAGTCGGCATCGAAGTCGACTTTTCGCATCGAAGCCTTTCGCATCTCGCGCGAGGTTTCCGCAACCGAATCGGCCAGCGCGGGGTTCGGCCCGAACTCTTTGAGGATCTCCGAGTGTTTCTTCTTTTGCGGGGTGTACTTCAGGATCATTTCAGAACGTCACCAGCCCCCGCTTCCCGATCGCCGCCCACCCTAAAAGACACGCAACCCCGGCCACCACGTTGATCGCCCCGAGGCCGAAGACGAGGCTCTCCCCGAAGAGGAAGACGAGAACCATCCCGGCGCTGCCGAAGACAAGGCCAGCGCAGTTGATCAGGGCGGATGCTGAGCCGGTATCCTCCTTCTGCTGGTCGAGCATCAGAAACGCACCCGCCGGCCGCACGGCACTCCCCATCAGCGAGGCCGGGAAGAGGGCAAGGGCAAAGGCCAGGGGGCCAAGGCCCCCGAAGAGGCAGACCAGCGCCCCGGCACCGATCACGACGACGAACCCCGACGCGACGATCGAGCGGCGGCTCGCGTGCCGGGAGAGCCAGAGGTAGAGGAACGGGCCCGTTATCAGGCCGACGGCGTTGAGGGCGAAGTAGAAACTGTACCACTGCTCCGAGAGGCCGAACCCGTCCTGGTAGATGTACGACGAGGCGGAGACGAACGCTAAGGAAGCGGTGCTCACGAGCGAGAAGACGACGAGAAGCGAGGCGAAACCGGGGTTTTTGAGCACGGCCCCGAGCCGGCGGACGGACTGCGCCACGGTGCCGGTATACCGCGAGGGTATGGTCTCCCGGAGGAGGAGGCCGCCGGCCATTGAGACGACGCCGATGAGGGCGAGCGCCACAAAGAGGCCCCGCCAAGATGTGTAGGGGAGCATGAACGCCCCGAGGACCGGGGCGACGGCGGGCGAGACGACGACCATGGACTGGACGAGCGCGAGCACTGACTCCCTCTTTCTCCCGTCGTAGACGTCTTTGACCATCGCCATCGCGACTGCGGAGGCGGCGCTGCCCCCTACGGCCTGGAGGATGCGGAAGGCGATCAGGATCCAGATATCCCACGATAGAGCGCAACCGGCGCTTGCGGCGATGTAGAGGGCGAGCCCGGCCAGGAGAACGGGCCGGCGCCCGTACCGATCAGAGAGCGGCCCCCAGAAGAGCAGCCCGAGGCTGAAGAAGAGAAAGAAGAGGATCAGCGTCAGGTTGGTGAGGCCGGCGGAGACGCCGAAGTAGTCGCCCATCCGGGGAAGGGCGGGGAGGTAGAGGTCGGTCGAGAGCGGGACGAAGGCGGAGAGGAGCGCGATGAGGACGATGAGGCCCCGATCCCCGAGGTATTTCTGGGTCGGCCGGTCACTGTCGGGAGAGTAGTGCATGGAATCGTCTCTTTCTCGGGGAGCGGTGCAGAAGTGGGCGTTTGCCCTTAGAACAGTATGCTGCTATGGGGATTCGAACCCCAGTCGCAGGAGTGAGAGTCCTGCATGATTGGCCGGTCTACACTATAGCAGCGCATTGCACCAACGTGCTCTAAATTATTGGCCTTTATCCTATTTAAACCTGTCTCGCGCTCTGCCGTCTCTGATCATGTCGGCAGCCAGACAATCTAAACCCTGTACGGGCCGGAATTTTCCCTTCGCTTCGTGATTTTCATCACAGACACCCATAAGTAGCTTCCCAACATACGTGTATCGGCAGCAATGAGCAGTGTCGAAGAGCAGATACGGGAGATCGAGGACGAACTTAAAAATACCCCGTACAACAAGGCGACCTCCAAGCACATCGGCCGCCTCAAGGCGAAACTCGCGAAAATTCGCGACGAAGCAGTAGCCCGGGCCATGGCCTCCGCGGGAGGGGGGGAGGGCTACTCCGTGAAGAAGTCGGGGGACGCCACTGTTGTCCTGGTCGGCTTCCCGTCCGTCGGAAAGAGCACGCTGCTCAACAGGCTCACCGGCTCGGAACTCAGCGAGACGGCGTCCTATGCCTTCACGACCGTCTCCGTCATTCCGGGTTCGATGGAGCACCGGGGCGCGAAGATCCAGATCCTGGATATCCCCGGCCTGATCGCCGGCGCCGCCATGGGCAAAGGCCGAGGGAAAGAGGTGATCGCCGTTGTCCGGAGCGCCGACCTGATCCTTGTTTTAGTCGACGTCTTCAACGAGAAGCATACGGACGTCCTTCTCCGCGAGCTCCAAGACGCCGGTATCCGGATCAACCGTCCTAAACCCGATATCACCATCAAGAAGGCCGGGAACGGAGGTATCCGGCTGAACACCGTCGGCGCCGTCGACCTCGATGTCGAGGAGATCCGCTCTATCCTCGCGGAGAACAGGATCGTCAACGCGGACGTCCTGATAAGGAACGAAGTCAGCCAGGACGACTTCATCGACGCGATGATCGGGAACCGTGTCTACGTCCCGGCGTTCATCGCGGTCAACAAGGTCGACCTGGTCGACGAAAAGACAGGAGCGGCGATAGAGGAAGAACTGACCGAACGGTTCGGCGAGCCCCCCATCATGGTCTCGGCGCACAGCGGCTACCGGGTCGAAGACCTCAAGGATGCCATATTCGAGAACCTGGGATTCATGCGGGTCTACTTAAAGCCGGTCGGCGGCCCCGCGGATATGGACGAGCCGCTGATCATCCGGAGCCCGGCTACGGTCGAGGACGTCTGCAACCGCCTCCACCGGGACTTCGCAGACAAGTTCCGCTACGCAAAGGTCTGGGGCGAATCGGCCAAGCACGACGCGCAGCGTGTCGGCCTCAACCACAAACTCGCGGACGGGGACGTCCTCACCGTCGTCACCCGCCGCTGATCACCTTTTCGAGAACAGGAAGCGGCGCATCGGTCTTTATCGCCGTTCCCGAGTAGTGTGCACGGCTCGCCCGGTAGCCGAGGGCCTGTAGCTGCTCGATGACCGTCCCGATACCGCCGGGGGAGACCCGCAGGTGTTTTGCAATGACGTGGTAGTCGTAGTGGCTCGACGTATCCAGTTCCTGCCGGCAGGTCGCGAGCAGCCGTCCGATCCGCGCCCCGGTTCCGACCGTGACCGCAGGAAGCGCCTCCTGCATCGCGGCAAGCGTCGCATCGTCGTTGATCCTCCCCGTCCAGAGGGGGCCGACCGGCACCAGGTCCGCACTGCAGAGCGGGCACTCCTCCGGTTCGGGGAGCATCCCGGCCTGTTCCGAGCGGTAAAGGCACTGCGGGCACTGCATCACATAGCCAAGCCGCGCAAGTGCCCGGTCGGCTGCCGCCGCCCCGTAGCGGAGCCGGAGATGCAGGCGGTGGAAGTGCTCGTGCGCGTAGCAGAAGAGCGGTTCCACCCCGCGGTCATACTTGATCACCTCGCGCACGACAAACCCCATCAGCGTCCGGAGACCTACCTCGGCGTGGTACTCGGTGTTCCGGGGGCGGGAGAAGTAGCGGCGCATGCCTGCCTTCAGGTGCGCTCCGCAGAGCGGCGCGGTGTCGGTGGCGGTGACGAAGAGGTAGTTTCCGGCGCTTCGTGCCGCAGAGTCGACGAACGGTGCCGGCGTCCCGAAAGGGTCGAGGTCGACGGCATCGAACGTTCTCCCGCTCATCAGCACATTCGCGTCCTCGCGGGTGACCTCGGCGGCGAGACCCAGTGCCTCCACGTTCTGCTGGATAAGATCGACCGCCTTTGTGTTCCAGTCGTTGATCGTCACCGGTATCCCGTCCTCGTGCGCCACCCTTAGCCCCCGGACACCGGACGCGCCCATGGCGTCAAGGTAACTCCCCGGGCGCAGGACGGAGAGCAGGAGGACGGTGGTATCCCTGTTCAGCTCCATGCGCGAGTTATAAAAGACCGGGCCGCTTCCCGGCGGGAACTGGAGATGAGGATCCTGCCTGGGCACAAAAAACCGGGTTTTCCCCTCAGTAACCTCAACAACATCCATGCTTCCGAAAAAGGTGGATGCTCGATACCCTTATACCTTCTCATGAGTAATACTTCTACTCCAGCGTATGGGCTTGTGGCCTAGCCAGGACATGGCGTCAGCCTCCTAAGCTGAATGCCGGGGGTTCAAATCCCCCCAAGCCCGTCCTTTTTCCCGATACCGTTCCAGAGGACCTCTGGTTATTTATCTTCCGCCCGAGAACCTAACTCTTCGAGAATGAGCGCTTCCGCCTTTATCGGGATTACCCGTCCGCACAACGCCGTCGTTGCCGGCCTTACCGCGCTCATCGGGTACCTTATCGCCACCGGGACGCTCACCCCACCGTCGCTCCTGCTGGGCGTGGTCGTCGCGCTCATCACCGCCGGCGGGAACGTCATCAACGACGTCTTTGACGTTGAGATAGACCGGATCAACCGGCCCGATCGTCCCATACCGGCGGGAGAGATCAGCCTTGCCGGAGCAAAGGCATACACGGTGACGCTCTTTGCCGGCGGGCTTGCCCTCGCCACCCTGACGACGCCACTCTGCTTTGCGATTGCCCTCGCAAACACGGTCGTCCTCGTGGCATACGCCGTCCGGCTGAAGAAGACCCCGTTCCTCGGCAACGTGGCCGTCGCTTACCTGACCGCGAGCGTCTTCCTCTTCGGCGGCGCGTTTGCGGGCATCGAGGGGCTCGTCCGGAACCTCTCGCTCGCAGCAATCACCTTCCTTGCGACCATTGCGCGGGAAGTTTTGAAGGATGCAGAAGACGTGGACGGCGATGCGGCAGGAGGCGCACACACCCTTCCGATGGTCGTCGGCATCCGAAGGGCAGGGGTATTCGCGTTCGCCTGTGCCTGCGGCGCCGTTGCGGTAAGCCTTCTCCCCTTCGGTGACTGGTGGGGTCTTTTCTATCTCGCCTGCATCATGGTCGTGGATTTCGTCATCCTCTTCGGGGCCTTCCGGGGTCTAAGATGTACGACACCGGGCTGTGTCCGGGAGTCCCGGGCGACCTCGATCCTGCGGGCAGGAATGTTCGCCGCGCTCGCGGTCTTTGCGGTTGCCGCGGTGATATGACCATAAGCAAGGTTCCCGGAGCACTCGAACACCCCTCTTAAAGGGCCCGTGTTTGCCGCATTATCCTCATCAGCCGGGACAAACGCCAGGAACGACCTCTCGTTGGTCAGAATCACCACTGATAATTTTATCTGGTTACGGGCCGAGCTGTTATCCAGGAGATCTTCATGAAAGTTTACCGGCACGGGGACACGTATATAGCACCGAAAGGTTCCTTTTTTGACGGAAACGTGAAGATAGATGGCAATTTCATCACCCCTCCGGAGACGCACATCTGGGGCAATATGGTCATTGCCGGCCGCCTCGAGCTCGGGCCGGGCTCGACGGTCGGCGGTTCCATCGAGGCAAGGAGCATTGTCGTCGGTCATGACGTCAAGATAAAAGGGCCGCTCCAGGTCCAGGAGACCGCCACCATCTGCGACAATGCATGCCTCCATTCGATCGAGGCGGGAGGAAACATCACCCTCCGGCCGGGCGTCAGGGTTGGTGATGTGAACAGTACCGAGACGATCTTTGTCTACGGCAAGGTCACGAGCGAGCGCTTATTCGGCAGGGCCGTGAAAGTCTACGGCATCTGACGGGGGTTTGAGGCCGAGCAGGGCGGCATCTCTCACCGCGGCCCAGTCCGCTATCGTCTCCACGCACCCATCTTTTAAGTTCACGACACCGATGGCGACGAGCCCTATCCGGTCGGACATCTCGATCCCGTCTTTTATCTCCATGAGGCACCCGACGCCGATGATCGCCTGCGGATGATATTTCTTGACCATCCGTTTGATGAACGTCGAGCCCGGGACGATGAAAACCCGATATCCGATACTCTCCAGCCACACTACGTTCTTTCCGACCGAGCAGCGGCCGCAGTTGCGGCATTTCAGGCCTTCCGGCGTCAGGTTCGCCGGACACTGAGCTGACCGCAGGCATTGGGGCAGGAAGATCGCCCGCTGCTCCACAGGAGTCTCGGAGAAGGCCTTTGTGTTCATGGTGTTTCGAAGCGTTATGAAGAACGTGACGAGGTCCTTGTCGTCCAGCCCGAGGAGTTTGCAGAACGCCTTCACGAGCCCTTCGAGGAGAACCATGCCGGGTATCAGGATCCGTGGGAGATAGAACTTCCCCCGGGTGATCGAGGCGGCAGCGATGATCGCGAGGGCTACCGCGGCAAGCAGCATCCCGAGGATGAAGAAGAGCGTCACCTCCCCGATGAGGATCATCAGCTGGATCCAGATCCCGGAATAGAAAAAGCTCATGGTCAGGCCTCCCTCCCTTTCCCGACGAGCCGGAAAGATTTTGCATACGGGGGTCGGAGCACTCCGATCTCGGTGACGATGGCGTCGACGAGGTCGAGCGGGGTGGCGTCGAAGGCGTAGTTGAGCACCTTCACGTCGTCGGGCACGAGTTGCACGTCGCCGCAGTATGCGAGTTCGGATCGGTCCCGCTCCTCGACGGTGATCTCCTCCTCTGTCCGGGCGAGGTCGAACGTGGAGACCGGCGCCGCAACGTAGAACGGGATCTTATGATGATGAGCGGCAACGGCGTGCATGTAGGTTCCTATCTTGTTGAAGACCGCGTCCTTCGTGATCCGATCGGCGCCGACGACAACAAGGTCGATCATCCCCTTCCGCATCAGGTATGCCGCCGACGAGTCGGGGATGAGGGTCACGTCGACCCCGTCCCGGGAAAGTTCCCAGCAGGTGAGCCGGGACCCCTGGTTCAGCGGCCGGGTTTCGCAGGCAATCACCCGCACACTCTTTCCGGCGTCAATCGCCGACCGGATCACCCCGAGCGCCGTCCCCCGGCACCGGCAGGCGAGCGCTCCCGCGTTGCAGTGGGTGAGCACCGTGCACCTCTCCGGGAAGAGTTCTTCGCCGAACCCGCCGAGCCTCCGGCAGGTCAGTTCGTCCTCCTCTGCGACGGCGTTCGCCTCGGCGACCGCTATGGTCTTCGCCTCGGCGACCGATGCGGCCAGCGTCATCTTCCGTTGCACGCGGTCGATCCCCCATGCGAGGTTCACCGCGGTCGGCCGGGTGCTCCGTAGAAGGTCTCCTGCCCGGCCGACCTCGTCGAGGAACCGCTTGAGATCCGTCTCGGTGCTCCGGACGGCCGCGAGCGCCACGCCCATCGCACCGGCGATCCCGAGCGCCGGCGCTCCCCGGATCTCGAGCCTCCCGATCGCCCGGGCGAGGTCGTCGACGGTCGCGCACCGCATCTGCTCGTACCGGCCGGGAAGAAGGGTCTGGTCAATGTAGAGGATGCACTCGTTCTCTGCATCCCATGCGATGGTGTAGGGTTCCTCTCTTTCCGGCATGCTCACCCCGCCCGGATCGCGTCGATATACGCCCGCATCGCCGCCGCGCCCCCCATGGCAACCGAATCGGGGATGTCCCTCGGCGCGGTGGCGGTTCCCGCCACGTAGATCCCGGGTTTCACCGTGAGCACGGGGCCGACTTTCTGGTCGGCGACCCCGAAGAACCCGGACTCGTCTCGCGGGATGCCGAGCATCCGGGCCACCTCATCCGCCCCTCCGGCCGGTTCGAGCCCGACGGAGAGCACCACCAGGTCCGGGTGGAACGTCTCCACCTCGCCGGTCTCGGTGTTCTCAGCGGTCATCATCAGGCTGCCGTTCTCCTGGAGCACCTCGCCGGGGAACCCGCGGACGAACCGGACCCCGAGACTCTTCGCCCGCTCGTAATATTCCTCGTACCCCTTGCCGTATGCCCGGATATCGTTGTAGAAGACGGTGACCTCGACGTCGGGGTTCTTCTCCCTGATGAGCATGGCGTTCTTCATCGCATACATGCAGCAGACCCCGGAGCAGTAGGGGCGGCCGATGGAGATGTCGCGGGAGCCGACGCACTGGACGAACGCTATACTCCGGGGCGCCTTACCGTTCGAGAGGCGTTTCAGTTTGCCCCCTGTCGGGCCGCTTGCGTTGATCATCCGCTCGAACTCCAGGCTCGTGATGACGTCGGGGATAATGAGGTAGCGGAATTGCGCTTTGTTTCTGGCATCGAACGTCGCATAGCCGGTTGCGACGACGATGCTTGCAGCCTCAATCTCAAGCAGGCGCTCTTCGTCCTCGCGAAGGATTGCCTCTTTTCCGCAAACGTCGTAGCAGAGGCCGCACTCGATGCAGTGCTCCTGGTCTTTGACGACGATGTCGGGCACCGCCTGGGCGTGGGGCTTGTAGATTGCTTTCCGGACCCCGATGCCGGCGTCGAACCGGTTGTAGACCTCCACCGGGCAGATCTGGATGCAGTCGCCGCACCCGTTGCACTCGTCCTCGATGATGTAGCGGGGATGCTTTCGGACCCTGATGAGGAAGTTCCCCACCTCTCCCTCGACCGACTCGACCTCGGAGCAGGTGTGGATGGTGACGTTTGGGTGCCGGGCCACCTCGACCATTTTCGGAGAGAGGATGCACATCGAGCAGTCGTTGGTGGGGAACGTCTTGTCGAGCTGGGCCATGTGTCCGCCGATGGTCGGTTCGCGCTCGATGAGGTGGACGTGGATGTTGTGATCGGCGAGGTCGAGCGCCGCCTGGATGCCCGCGACCCCGGCGCCGATGACGGTGACCTCAGTCATGGCGGTACCTCCCTGCGAGTTTGACATATTCACGAGCGTTATGCACAATACTCTCCTGTTGTTCGGGCGTCGTCTCCCTGACGGCTTTGCCGGGCACGCCGAGGACCAGCGAGTTCGGCGGGATTTCCTTTCCCTCCGTCACCACCGCGCCGGCGCCGATGATGGATCCTTCCCCCACCACCGCGCCGTTCAGGACGACGGCACCCATCCCGATGAGCACACGGTCCTGGATGGTGCAGCCGTGCAGGATGGCGCCGTGGCCCACAGAGACCTCCGCCCCGATCGTGACCGGGAAGTTGGGTGTAGTGTGGACGACGGCGTTATCCTGGATGTTTGAACCCGCTCCGACCGTGATCGTAGCCCGATCGCCCCGGACCACGGCACCGAACCATACACTCACGTCGTCGGCGAGCGTCACATCACCGATGACTGTTGCGTTCTCCGCAATAAAGACACGGTTCCCCACAACCGATCCACTCTCCATAATGAGTCTACTATTGGTTGCGGCGATACAAAATGTTCTCCCTCGAGGGTAAGGGAGGGGCGGGTGGGTTTGGAGAGGGGCGGTGAGGTGAGCCGGTGATGAGGGCAGGTAACGAGGTCTTACGCGGGAACTCACGAAGTGCGAGCGGGAGCGAGCTTGAGGCGCCAGAGGTGGGATGCTCTTTTCCCACCACCAATCACTACCCATAAAACCCCTCGCGGCAAACGCCTCTGGATGAGAGTGATGGTCGGGGGGACGTTCGATCCCCTGCATGCCGGGCACCGGAAACTCCTTGCCCGTTCCTTCGAACTCGCGGGGCCTGATGGAGAGGTGACCGTCGGGCTGACGACCGACGAGTTTGCCGGCGCAAAGGTGCACCCCGTCCACACGTACCGGGAACGGCTGGAAACCATCACGTCGTTTATCCGGGAGCGCGGCTACACCGCCGCGTGGAAGGTCGAACCGCTCGCCGACCGCTACGGCAGCGCCCTCGATGCGGACTTCGATATTCTCGTCGTCTCCGAGGAGACCTTCCCGGTTGCTGTGAAGATCAACGAGCTCCGGCGGGAGCGTGGGAAAAAGAAGGTGGACCTTCACGAGATCTCGTGCGTCCTCGCCGAAGACGGCCGGCGGATCTCGAGCACCCGGATCTGCCGGGGGGAGATCGACCGGCATGGGCGCCTGATTAGATGATGTGGTTCGCGATATCGTCCTTGATCAGCCAGTCGCAGTAGAGGCAGTGCAGCCCTTTGTCGAGCACCTCAAACGTGCTCGCGACAGGCTCGTTCGTGTTCGTGATGCAGCCGGGGTTCGGGCACCTGACCACGCCTTTGAGAATCTCCGGGATCTCCACGCCCTTCTTCTCCACGACCTGGTAGTCCCGAATGATGTTGATCTTCGCCTGCGGCGCAAGCAGGGCGATCCGGTCGACCTCTTCCGTGCGGAGTTCCCGGTTCTCTATCTTGACGATATCCTTCTTCCCCATCCGTTTGCTCTTGACGTTCGTGGCGATGCTCAGGCATTCCGGGGTCGACCCGGTGATACCGAGGATCCGCAGAACGTTCAGCGCCTCGCCGGCCGTGATATGGTCGATGACGGTGCCGTTCCTGATAGGGCTGATGACCAGCCCTCCCGATGGGTCTTTCCTGGTCACTTCATCACCTCATGGAGGAGCGCCATCCTGATGGGCACACCGTTCTTTGCCTGCTCGAAGTAGCGCGCATACGGTGTGCGGTCCACCGCTGAGTCGATCTCCCCGGCGCGCGGAAGGGGATGGAGGATCATCAGGCGGTCTTTCACCCCGGTGAGCAGGTCGGGCGCGATCCGGTAACTGGACGCGACGTTGTAATACGACGCCGAGTCCGGGAACCGTTCGCGCTGGATTCTCGTGACGTAGAGGACGTCGAGGTCCTTGATCGCCTCCTCGACGTTCGGGTGCTCGACGACCTCCATGCCGCGCTCCCGGAGTTCGAGGGCTATATTCGCCGGCATCTCGAGCCCCCTGGGTGCGATTGTGTGCAGCGTGACACCGTAGAGGGAGAGGGCGAGCGCGAGGGAGTGCGCGGTCCTGCCGTAGCGGAGGTCCCCGAGAAGCCCGACATCGATCCCGTCGATCGGCATCGACTGCCTGATGGTATAGAGGTCGAGCAGCGTCTGGCTCGGGTGCTGCCCCGCGCCGTCGCCGGCGTTGATGACCGGCACCGAGGCGAACTCGCTTGCGAGCCGTGCTGCCCCTTCTTTCGGGTGGCGGAGCACAATGGCGTCCGCGTAACCGCTCACCACCCGGATGGTGTCTGCGAGCGTCTCTCCTTTAACGATGGAACTCGCCTCCACGGAATCGACGCTGATCGACCGCCCGCCGAGCCGTGCCATGGCCGTCGCAAACGACATCCGTGTTCTGGTGCTGGGCTCAAAGAAGAGAAGGGCTACGAGTTTATCGTCAAGCATTCCGGACCGGTATTTGCCGGTATCAAACTCCGCTGCCCGGTCAAGCAGGTAATCAAGATCGCTCCTTTCAAAATCGCGGATAGAGATAATGTGGTACATCGTGCGGCTACCTTCCGGGGCTTTTCATCCGGCGTATGGGTGCCTGGATTATTCCGCCCTTCTTCTCTCCTGAATAATGATTCATCCCGAACCCACTAAATACCTTTTTTTCCGGGTGCGTGCCTGACCCCCATGACAACCTTTGTCACCTCCGCCTCCCTACCACTTATTCCTGGAGAAGATCGTATGACCGAACAACAGGAAGAGTATGCCCCTGAGGTCTGCTGTCACTGCGAGGGGGCCGGGTGCATGTACTGCAACAAAAAGGGAACCGTGATGGTGCTGCAGCCTTCGCAGAAGTGCAGGCACTGCGGCGGGGACTGCTGCATCTACTGCGGCTACACCGGGTGGGAACGCCCGCTGAAGGAGTATTAACCCCTATTTTCGCGCGATCGTGATGTAGCCGCTGTGGGCGACCCGGGTCGACGGGCGGGTTCCCCGGGCGGAGCGCGTCAGTTCCCGCTCCATGCACTCGTAGCAGTGGACGTCGCGGAAGAGCGGCGTTGCGGCATCGAGCGCGACGAACGTGTGCTCGAGGAACGGCGTGTAGCAGGAGAGATACCCGCCGGGCGAGAGGAGCGAGAAGGCGTGCTCCACGTGCGCCGGCGTTATCGTGAGGTCGAGATGAACGACGTCGAACTCGCCGGTCGCTTCGAGCATATCGGCCGCGATCACCTCGACGTTTTCGAGGCGGGCGTTTTTGATGTTCTTCTCGGCGAGCCGGGCAAACTCCGGGCGCACCTCATAGGTCTTCACCTCGCGGGCGATCTTTCCGAAGTAGATTGCGGCGACCCCGCTCCCGGTTCCGGCGTCGAGGACACGGTCGTCACGGTTCATCCCCGTGTAGGCGATCACCATGCCGATGTCCTTGGGGAGCATGGGCGCCCCGCTCCGTTTTGCGTGGACGAAGAAGTCGGTCGGCCGGGGGCGAAGCACCCTGAACGGGACGCTGAGGTGGGTCCGGATCTCGTCTCCCGGGTTCATGCCCGCGAGCGCCGTAAGATCGATCATCCCGCGGTCGGTGGAGAACTGCCCCTCGCCCGCCGTCACGAAGTACTCGCGGTCCTCGCCGACGAGCAGGAGACGTTCGCCAACTTCGATCATTGCTGCGCGAGTTTCAGGATCGCTTCGGCGATGTCGCCGCGGGTCTCGACGAGCGCCGCCCTTGCCACCTCATCCGTCGCACCGGTCTGGGATGCGACGAGGGCGACGTCGTCGTCGGGGATCTCCGGGACCGCCTCCTCAAACCGGGCCTCCCCCGTGAGCTGGTAGGTGGTGGTCCCCTGCATGGTGGTCGCGACGACCTGGGCATCGTCAAAGACGTAGTTTCCCGCGGGCGTGTAAATGACGACCTTCTCCACGCCCTCGATCTCCTCCATCTCCATGCCCATCTGCTTCATCATCTGCTTCATCTTTTTCGGGTTTACCTTTCCTGGAAACATTCGGATCCTCTCCCCTGCCGTACTTTTACCGCTACACCGTAATTAAATGCCAGCATCTCCCGCCCGGAGAGCAAAGCCGCCCCGGTGGCGAGGAGCATGTCGTCGCCGGTCACCACCAGCACCTCGTCTCCTGCGCGGATACCCTCGTCGGCAGCGACGACGTGCTTCGCCATTGCGTTCTTCCCGTCCGCGACGAACGGCGCCACGTCTTCCTGCACCGCCACCCGGTAGGCCGGGGGGGCCAGATGGGCGCAAAGTCGCGCCGCTGCGGTAATCCCGAGGGTCAGGCGGCCGTCCTGTGCGCGAACGGTCGCGAGCCTCTCCTTCCCGAGACGCACCTGGCGGATGCGCCCGGTCGTGGAGAACTGGAAGGTACATTCGTCGGGGAAGATCGCAACTCCGGCCCCGGCGCCGAACTGGAAGTCAGCAATCGTCCGGATCCGCCGAAGCGAACTGTCGTTTGAGTATTCGGTTGACACTATCAACAAACTCCTCTTCTGTATCGTGGGGGATGAATGCCCCGGCGGCGATCCGGTGCCCGCCGCCTGCGCCGCCGATCTCTGCCGCCGCCTCGACGAGGGCTTTCTGCAGGTCGACCCCGCGGCCGAGCGCCCACTCGTTCGTCCGCATCGAGACTTTCGTCACCTCCGGTTCGTCCACCATCGCGGCGAGCACCATCATGGGCTTCTTCCAGTTCAGTTTGGAGAGCGCCATCCCCGCCCCGATC
The DNA here is from genome assembly GCF_032944295.1 of Methanoculleus nereidis. NCBI lineage: Archaea > Methanobacteriati > Methanobacteriota > Methanomicrobia > Methanomicrobiales > Methanomicrobiaceae > Methanoculleus > Methanoculleus nereidis. Next base: position 52,498 of record NZ_JABFFQ010000006.1, on the reverse strand, counting down.
CCGACGATGGTGTCGGGGAACCGGTCGCCGGTGTGGACGTACTGGAGATGCGAGAGCTCGGTCACCCCGGTATCAAGGATGTACTGGAGCAGGTCGCGGATGACCGTCCGGTGGTGGGCGAGCATGTGCTCCGCGTCGCGGTAGGCTTCCCCGCGCTCCCCGCGGCAGATGCTGCTCCCTGTCCGGGGCTTTGCCCATCGGCCGCAGGCGTTCAAGAGGGTGGCGTACTCGGAGGCGTTCCGGAGCGGTGTGCGCTCCGACTCGTCGGGGAAGATGTAAGTCTCGGCGAGCAGGCGGTCGGTCTCCCTCCCGTGGGCGATGAGCTGCTGGGCGAGGGCGCTGATGATCGTGCGCCGGTCCTCGAACGGGAGTTCCTCCCAGACGAGCCACCCGCCCCGCGGGTTCTTCAGCGTAACACCGAGCCGTTCGAGGAACCGGAGTGCTGCGTTCGTGTTGTTCGAGATCCCGTCGATGTAGGGGTCGTCGCAGTAGCCGAGGCAGACGTGGACCGGGCGGGTGGACGTCCCGTAGCAGTTCAGGTCATGGTCCTGCACGATGATGTTGCCGTACTCCACGCCGTCCCGGACGATCTCGCGTGCCGGGCCGACCAGCCCGCAGTTCTCCCGGGCCATCATGTCCCCGACGTTCCCGATGACGGCGAGTTTGGCGAGGTCGATGGCTGTCGGGTCGATTGCCTTCGCGACCAGGTACGCGATTCCGGCGGCGCTCATCCGGGTGATGCCGTGATCGAGGCTGTTCACCTGGGGGTAGGTCGTGCCGCAGGGCTGGCCGACGTGGTGGTCGAGGATCAGAACTTCGTCGCTGGAGAGGCCGTGGTCTTCAAGGAGGTTCTGCTGCCCGGCGCCGAGGTCGGTGAAGAGTTTCAGCGAACCATCCTTCGGGACATGGCGCATCGCCATCGGCTCGAGCTGGCGGACGAAGACGGAGTCGACAGCCATGCCCTCGCGGGTGAGTGCCTGCGCGAGGATCGCCTCCGTGCTGATGCCGTCGGCGTCGATGTGGGAGATGATCGTCACTGAGTCCGCATCAAGGATGATATCCGCCGCTCTCCGCACATCGTTTTCGAGGCTCATCTCCATTGTAGTGGGTGGTGAAGGGTCAATAATGCATGGGAGTGTGGAGGGAATCGGGGAGTTTGGGAAGGTCGGCGAAATGGAGGGTTGGAACATGAGCGGCTTGAGTCTTCAAGCGACGGACTATGCAACCCACACCCACTGGTGCTTACATCTTCTCGATTGCACATGCCCTTACACGGATTCCCACTGGATATCGCCACTGGGGGTGGGGCTGACGGCGAGGGGGGAGCATCCCCCCTCCCCTGTCTCTACCCCGTAAGGCTATGCCTGTGACCCCCACCCCGCCCGGCCTCCGGCCTCCTCCCCCTTCCTGCGGGGCGGGGGCAGTGCGTGGCGATAGGCGATGGTTCGGTGCGACTGACCAGAGACCGGGAGCGTGAGCACCGTGAGGTGCGAAGAATCGGAGCCGGAGAAGACCTAAGGTCTTGGACTGGTGGCTGGCCGAAGGTACGACGTTCTAACGGAATGCGACTGCCCTACAGGCAGGAGTTTGAGCACCGCAAGGTGCAGGGGCAGGAACTCGAGCACAAAGGTGCGACTTCCAGTGGAAATCCGTGCAAGAGCATATGCGAACGAGAAGAATATAAGCACCACTGGATACACCGGTTGCACTCTGGCTGCTCGTCTGCCACCCCTCCTCTAAACCGGCAGCCTCCCTGGCGTTTTTCCAGTCAGAAACTAAAACTATCTATGAAAGAAACGCCATAGCACCGATCAGACAACGCTCCTGGAGGTGCGGAACATGACGACAAACGATATGCGGGAATTTCTGGAGACCGGCGTGATCGACGCCGGCCGGATGAAAGCGGTCGAGGGGAACGCCGTTGCGCTCGGTCAGCCGTCGCTTTTGATGATGGAGAGCGCCGGCCGGGCGGTCGCGGATGCCGTCCTCGCCCGTGATCCCGCCCACGTTCTCATCCTCTGCGGGAGGGGAAACAACGGCGGCGACGGGATGGTGGCGGCCCGCTACCTCCAGCACCTTGATTTGATCGACGTCGTCTACCCCGACTGCGGCTCGACGACCGCCTCGGCCGCCGCCCAGCTCGCCCTCCTCCGGCACTGCTCCGTTGCCCTCCACCCCATCCGGTGCGCCGCAGATGTCAAGGCACTCTCCCGCCTCTTTGACGACGCCGACGTGATCGTTGATTCGATGCTCGGCACCGGGGTGTCGGGTGGGGTGCGGGAGCCGTTTGCAACCCTCATTGCCCGGGCGAACGCGAGCGAGGCGCCGATCATCGCTGTCGACGTCCCCACCCCTGGTATCCGGGCCAACCGTGTCGTATCGTTCCACCGGCCGAAGGTAGAGGGCGCGGACGTCGCGGATATCGGCATCCCGCTCGAGGCGGAGATATTCACCGGCCCGGGAGACCTCGTGCTCGTCCCGGCCCGGGCGTCCGGGGCCCACAAGGGTGCCGGCGGCGAGGTGCTCGTCGTCGGGGGCGGGCCCTACCAGGGGGCGCCCTACATCGCGGCGATGGGGGCGCTCCGCGCCGGGGCCGACATCGTGCGGGTCGCCTCACCCGCATACGTCCCCATGCCCGACCTGATCTACGAGCGCCTGGAGGGGAGCACGATCACGGCCGATCACCTGGAGACGATCCTCTCCCTCGTCGACCGGGCGGACGTGGTCGTCTGCGGCATGGGTCTCGGGAAAGAGAGCCACGACGTCGTGATCGCCGTCGCGGAGGCGGCGAAGCGGGCGGTCTTCGATGCCGATGCGCTCGCTCTGCCCCTGCCGGCGGCGAGGGAGACGATCTACACCCCGCACGCGGGCGAATTCGCCCGGATTGCCGGGATGGGGCCCCCGGCGGACCTTGCTGCGCGCGGGCGGTGCGTGAAGGCCGCCGCGACGGCGGGGACCATCCTGCTCAAAGGCCCGGTCGACGTCATCTCGGACGGGTCGCGGGTCCGGTTCAACCGGACCGGCACCCCCGCCATGACCACCGGCGGGACGGGCGACCTGCTCGCCGGCATCGCCGGCGCGCTCTTCTGCCGGATCCCCGCGTTCGAGGCCGCCTGCATCGCCGCGTACGTCAACGGCAGGGCCGGCATGCTCGCCGCAGAAGAGCGTGGAGAGGGCATGCTCGCCACCGATATGCCCGGCTACATCCCGGAAGTTCTCTTCCGGCGCCCTGCACCAGAATGAACTGCCGATAGCCGCCTTCTTTTATCCCTTAAGACAGAAGATCTCCTGCGATACACATGAACGAGTCCGGCGAACACGGCAAGACCCCGGTCTTCACCCACATCGAGAACGACCGCGCACAGATGGTGGACATCTCTGCAAAGAGCGAGGTCACCCGGGAAGCGGTTGCGAGCGGCAGGATCTACCTCCGGAGCGAGACGCTCCGCGCCATCCGGGAAGGAACTGCGGTCAAGGGCAACGTTTTAGCGACCGCACGGGTGGCGGCAACCCTCGCGGTGAAAGACACGCCGCGCCTCATCCCCATGTGCCACCCCATACCGCTCGGGGGCATCACCATCGACTTCGAAGAGGGCGACGGCTACATCGAGGCGACTGCCCGTGTCAGGTCCTACGGGAGGACGGGCGTCGAGATGGAAGCGCTCACCGGCGTCTCCGTCGCCCTTCTCACCGTCTGGGACATGGTCAAGTCGGCGGAGAAAGACGAGAACGGGCAGTACCCGGTCACCCGGATGGATGCCATCCGCGTCGTGGAGAAACGCAAGGGCGTGTAGGTCTTCCTGCAAGGCGGTGGGCAGCAAAAGCAATCCTTTATTTGCGCTCCCGTCAACCTGTTAGGAACCACGGGATACGTCCCGGAAAGGAATGTGGCGGAAACGCTGAACCTGAGGTGATTCTAAACATGGCAAAATCGATGTATGCCTACGTACGCGAGGCATGGAAGCGGCCTGACCGGTCCGAAGTGAAAGGTCTCCTCTGGGAGCGCCTTCAGGTCTGGCGGCGCGAGGGAAGTATCGTGCGCGTGGAGCGCCCGACCCGGATCGACCGGGCCCGGTCGCTCGGCTACAAGGCCAAGCAGGGAATCGCCGTCGTGCGGGTCAAGGTCCGCCGCGGCGGTCGGAGGAAGCCCCGGTACATCCGCGGGCGCAGATCCGCACGCATGGGCATGCGCCGGCTGACCCCGGCAAAGAGCCTGCAGCGCATGGCCGAAGAGCGCGCATCCCGCAAGTTCCCGAACATGGAGGCCCTGAACTCCTACTGGGTCGGTGAGGACGGCCGCTCCAAGTGGTTCGAGGTCATCATGGTCGACGGGCACCACCCGGCGATCAGGAGCGACCGCAACCTCGCGTGGCTGGCCGACCCGGTTCACCGGGGCCGGGCGGAGCGCGGTAAGACCTCCGCCGGCATGAAGGGTCGCGGGATGCGGACGCGCGGGCGTGGAACCGAGAAGACGCGCCCGAGCATCCGTTCCCACGCGAACCGCGGCAAATAAATACTTCTTTTTTCATACGGCCTACCCACAATGAAGATCACGGACGCCTGTGTACATCCTTATCCTGTCGGCGACTCAACGGTTGCGCGGATAGCGATCGAGGCAGCAGAACTCGGGTTCGACAGCATCGTTGCTATCGGAGATGACGGGGGTCGGTATCATGGAGTCGAAGTTCTCCGGGGTGCCGTGATCGGTGCTGCGGCCGTAAAAGAGGTTCTCAGGCGGGTGCGTGAGCCTGCAGTCCGGCGTGCCGACGTGGTCTTTGTTGACGCCGGGGATATCTCTTTCAACCGGGCAGTTGTCGCGGTGAAAGAGGTGAATGTCATCAGGAGCATCCATGCCACCCGGAGGAACGCCTTCGACCACGTCGCCGCACGGACGGCGGCGGAGCGTGGCGTGGCGGTGGACATCTCGATGGCCCCCATCGTCCACCTCCGCGGGACGAAGCGCCAGAGGGCGCTGCAGCGGTATGCGGATATCCTCTCGCTGCAGCGGCGCTACGGCTTTCCACTGACGATATCATCTGATGCACGCTCGATACTCAGGCAGCGGTCGGTCCGCGATATCCGGGGTCTCTGCGCACTCTTCGGCATGACCGGTGCGGAAGTGACCGAAGCGCTCTCGTCCATCGGCCGGATTACCGAACCACACCGGCCTGTGAGGGTGGTCGAATGAAACCGAGGCCCCCGACGATGCGGGGAAAGCGGCGCTATATCCTGGCGCGGATCCTCCCCTACGGAATGGCGGCGGACCAAAAACAGGTATACCTCTCGGTCATCGAGGCCGCGACCTCGCTCTTCGGCGATGCGGCCGTCGGGCTTGCGCAACCAGCGGTGATCTTCTGCGAAGGAGGGTATGTTGTCGTCCGGTGCCGGCGGGGAACGGAGAAGGATATCGCCGTTGCGCTTGCAACGGTCAACGCGATCGCCGACGAGCGGGCCGCACTCCGGACAGTTGCCGTCTCCGGGACCATTCGTGCACTGCGGCGCCGGATAAAGCCTGTTCGGCCTCTCTCCGAGGCCGGAGACGTGAAGTTCGGGGAAACCTATTTCACGGTGTACCGCTATCCGCGTCAAAAGGTTGATTTGGTTGAAAAAGGTATTAAGCATCAGAAGTCATTGTTTTTCACCGAAGCCGATTTGGAGGAACGATAATGCAACCACAATATCAGATGGGATATGACCGGGCGATCACTGTCTTCAGCCCGGACGGAAGGCTTTACCAGGTTGAATACGCCCGAGAAGCGGTGAAACGGGGCACGACGGCTGTCGGAATCAAATGCAGCGAAGGCGTCGTGCTGATTGTCGATAAAAGGGTGACTTCACGTCTCCTCGAACCGGTCTCCATCGAGAAGATCTTCAAGATCGACATGCACATCGGTGTGGCATCCTCCGGCCTCGTCGGCGATGCGCGGTCCCTCGTGGACAGGGCGCGGGTTGAGTCCCAGATTAACCGGGTCTCCTACAACGAGCCGATCAACGTCGAGATCCTCGCCAAAAAACTCTGCGACCACATGCAGACCTACACCCAGTTCGGCGGTGCACGCCCCTACGGGACCGCTCTCCTGATCGCAGGAGTCAGCGACGGGGAGGCCCGACTCTTCGAGACCGATCCGAGCGGCACGCTGCTCGAGTACAAGGCGACCGGAATCGGAACCGGACGTCCTGCGGTCATAAAGACCTTCGAGGACGAGTACCAGGAGGATGCGGACTTCTCCGGCGCCATCAGGCTCGGGATCAAGGCCCTGCACGCCGCGACGGAGGGCAAACTCGACGTGAGCGCTATCGAGATCGGCGTCGTCTCCATTGAGACCGGGGAGTTTCGGAAGATGGAGAAGGATGAGGTAAAGGCCTACGTCGACCAGTTTGAAGAGTGAGCCACCTGTATGATACCCCTGGACCAGGCTGTTGTAGCCCGGCTTGAGAGCTACGGAGAACGGTTTGAAGTGCTTGTCGACCCCGATCAGGCCATGCGCATCCGGCAGGGGGAGGAGATTGACATGGAAGAGGTTGTCGCAGCCGATTCCGTCTTCTCAAACGCCGCTCATGCCGAACGGGCTTCGGACGAAGCCCTTCTGAAGGTCTTCAAGACGACCGAGTTCGAACCGGCCGCACTCCGGATCATCCAGAAGGGCGAGATTCATCTCACCTCCGAACAGCGCCGTCACCTTACCGCAGAGAAGCGGAACCGGGTCATCACCTTCATCGCAAGGAATGCCGTCAATCCACAGTCCGGGTTCCCTCATCCCCCGCAGCGCATCGAGCTCGCCATGGAAGAGGCGAGGGTGAGCATCGACCCCTTCAAATCCGTCGAGGAGCAGGTCAAAGAGGTAGTCAAGGCGCTCCGCCCGCTCCTCCCCATCCGGTTCGAGGAGGTCCGTATTGCGGTGAAGATCCCGGCGGACTATGCCGCGAGGGCATACGGGGAACTCCAGACCGCGACGACGGTCGAGCAGAATGAATGGCAGAAGGATGGTTCCTGGATCGCCGTCGTCAGGATTCCAGCAGGTATCCAGGAAGAGTTCTACGACCTGATCAACAAAATCTCCAGAGGCAACGCAGAGACCCGTATCGTCGAGCGGGTGTTGTGAGTAACTATATTAATCGACAGCACAAAAACTAGAGGACATATTAGAGGTACTCGAAATGGCAAGTCGCAGACAGAAAGCCAAGGGCAGGGTAGTCGGAAGTTCTGGGCGTTTTGGCCCGAGGTATGGCAGGTTTATCCGGAAGAGAGTTAACCAGATAGAAAAGGTCACCCGCGCGAACCATGCCTGCCCCCGCTGCGATCAGCAAGCGGTCAAGCGTGAGGGAACGGGAATCTGGACATGCCGCAAATGCGGGTTCAAGTTTGCCGGTGGCAGCTACGTCCCGGAGACTCCGGCCATGCGCGTCGCCGCGCGGAGCATCGAGCGTTCGCTGCAGAAGGAGGGCTAATCGGTCGTGGCTGCCTATAAGTGCGCTCGTTGTAAACAAAAAGTCGAGATCGACATCAATATTCGCTGTCCCTACTGTGGACATCGCATCCTCTTCAAGGAACGCGGAGCCGCAATAAAAGACCTGAAGGCTCGATGACGGTCGTCACGACGTCACGCAAACCGGTCCCGGAGGTGCGGACTCTTGCACGGGATCTGGCGTTCTCGATCGGCGGGGAGTACGTCACCCGTGGGAAGGCGGGCATGGGCGAACTCCTCTCCCTTGACGAGCCTGTTCTGATTGTCTCAAAATCAGGCCCTTTTTTTCTCATTCAGGTATTTGACTGCGGGGAACCGGTTACGGAGATCCGCGTCAGGTCGTTTGCCATCGAAGAGCGGACCGGATCGATCGCCCGGGGGCTCTTTGTCTCGGACCGCTCTCTCTATGAGGCGCTCATGGATAACATCGACGTTGCGTTTGCCGGTGAGTCCCTCTCAGGGCACCGTATTGTATTTGACGGGACGCAACGGAAACGCTACATCCTGAAGGTTGCCGTATGATGCATACGGCAGTCTTCTGGTTCGCTACCGGCGATGCTCGTGCCCTCTATTTCTCCGTCTGCCAGGAGATGGGCGATGTGGGCGACCGGTCGTCCGCCCGGGTAAGGATTGAGGATGACGATACGCTCGTTCTCGAGGTGGCCGCCACCGATATACCCGCGCTCCGGGCGGCCCTGAACACCTGGCTGCGGCTGATAACCATAGCGACCGAGATGCGGGAGATTGCTGTCCTGCCCCAGCCGTCCCGGTAGGCGGGGCAGACGCCGGGCGGGAGACGAAGGTCTCTCTTTTGAACCCTCACATTTTATGGGCTTCACGCCCCTATCATGTAGAGAAAGGACAGGGAGCCGGGAAAGTCCCCTGTCCGCCACCCGAAATATTGTTACCAGTCTTCGTCCCAATCGAAGAGGTTGATGAATATGGAAAACATCCCACCGAAAGTGCAGAATCAGCTGGCGATGCTTCAGCAGATGCAGCAGCAGCTGCAGACCGTGGTCTCACAGAAAGCGCAGTACGAAATGACGATCCGCGAAGCCAGGCGGGCTGTCGAGGATCTTGCCGACGTCCCTGAGGATGCGGCGGTCTTCATGAACGTCGGCAGCGTCATGATGCAGAAGAGCAAGGAGCAGGTGGTCGCTTCTTTAAACGAGCGTGTCGAGACGCTCGATCTCCGCGTCAAGTCGCTCGAGAAGCAGGAGAAGGCGCTGCAGGGCAGGTTCGAGCAGTTATCCTCGCAGGTCAGGGGGGCGCTGGAAGGAAAACAGCAGCCTCCCGGATCCGCCTGATCCCTGAACTTTTTTTGTAAAAAGGAGTGAGTCGCTCACTCCTCCTGCTCGCGGTCGTTCTTCTGCGTCCGGCAGACGAGGTTGATCGCGTTGATCACTGCTTCGACCGATGCGAGGATGATGTCGTCGCTTGAGGCGCTGGCATCGAAGATCCGGCCCCGCTCGTCCTCGACGGAGATGGTGACGTGCCCGAGAGCATCGGTGCCCCCGGAGATCGCCTCGATGTTGAACTCCTTGAGTTGAACCGGGGCCGGGATGATCCCGAGGATCGCCCGCACGGCCGCGTCCACCGGGCCGTTGCCGATGCTCGAGAAGGCGTGTTCCTCTCCATTCACGATCGCCCGGACGCTGGCCGTCGGGATCACATGGTTGCCGGTCATGATGGCGACGTCCTGGAGTTCGAGAGTCTTTTCGTCGGGTGCAAGCTGCATGACGCTCTCCGCGATCTCGTAGAGGTCCGCGTCCGTCACCCGTTTACCCTTGCCGGCAATCGCCTTCACCCGTAGGACGATCTCGTCGAGTTGTGCATCAGCAGGCTCCATATGCACGTCGGCGAGCATTTGCTTGACAGCGTGCCTCCCGGCGTGTTTGCCGAGTTTCAGCCTGCGCCGGTGGCCGACCATCTCCGGCGTCATGATCCCGGGCTCGAACGTGTCCGACCGGGTGATCACGCCGTGGGAATGGATCCCGCTCTCGTGGGCGAAGGCGTTCTCGCCGACGATCGGCTGCGTGGCCGGAATGCTCATCCCCGCGTAGCGGGAGACGAGCCTTGAAGTCTCGACGAGGCCCGTCGTCCGGATGCCGGTATCGATCCCGTAGATGGACGATAACGCCATCACCGTCTGTGCGAGATCGGCGTTCCCCGCCCGTTCGCCGAGACCGTTCACCGTCACCTGAACCTGGGAGGCGCCGCTCTCGACCGCTGCAATGGTGTTTGCCACCGCAAGCCCGAAATCGTTGTGACAGTGGACGTCGATCGGACAGTTCACCTCGCGGTCGATCCGCTCGATGAGGTGCTTCATGGCCGTTGGGGTGATCACGCCGACGGTGTCGGGCACGTTGATGATCGTCGCTCCGGCATCCACCGCAACGCGGTATACCTCTATCAGGTAATCCGGGTCGGTCCTCGTGGCGTCCATCGCAGAGAACATGCACTGGCCGATATGGTCGCGAGTATACGCGATGATATCACCGGTGGCTTCGAGGACCTGCTCGCGGGTCTTTTTGATGGTGTACTCGCGCTGGACGTCGGAGGTCGGGATGAAGACATGAACCATATCGACGTCGCAGTCGATGCAGACATCCACGTCGGCCCTGATCGACCGCGCGAGGCCGCAGACCTGCGTCGAAAGATCGAGACCTTTAATGGCCTTTACGATCTCGCGTTCGGCATCGGAGGATGCGGGAAAGCCCGCTTCGATGGCGTGGACTCCTATTCCGGAGAGCTGTTCTGCAATACCGAGCTTCTCTTCGAGCGTGAACGAGATACCCGGTGTTTGTTCACCGTCGCGCAGTGTGGTGTCGAAAACAGTGACGTTCTTTTTCGCACGGCTATCGGTGAAGAAGACAGTACGCTTCAGCGTTCCTAGGTGCTTCAGCGTTTGTAGGGTTCATACCTATCCATTATCTGAGGTCGTATATAAACAATAACGTCTGAGTTGTGCAATACCCGGAGGATTCTGCGAAATATTTAATAACAACTCGCTCTAACATTATTAGAGCAGAGACCCGCCTTAACTCAGACTGGTAGAGTGCGCGGCTGTAGTATAGTCTTCGCTCTCGGGCGAACTGCGCGGCTACCGCGATGTCCCCGGTTCGAATCCGGGAGGCGGGATCCCCTCGAACAATGAGTGCCCAGGTAGTGTAGTGGCCTATCATGACGGCCTGTCACGCCGTCGACACGGATTCGAATTCCGTCCTGGGCGTCACTTTCTTCTACTTTTCCTCTTCAAGCGAAGCGAGTCCTGCGGTGACCGCATTACGCCAGAATACCCCGCGTATGTGTCGATAATTCGAGAAGTGTACGCTCCGGCAATTAGCGCTATTAAAAATGATTATATATGATGGTTTATTTTTATTCCTGTGGTAAAATATATATACCATGATGCGGTATCCGGTGTCATGCACGCTCTGGAAAAATGGATTGAGAGCGATCCCGTATTTGGCACTCTGGGGAAGCTCATCCTTGGGACAGGTCTTCTTGTTTTTGCAAGTCTGGTCCTATATACCTCTGGTTTTCTGACCTGACAACAAGAGGCGGCCGCCGGGATACGATGCCTGTAATGGATTCCGGCGGTCCTAAGGACTTATTACACAGCCGCTTCAACGTTTGATGCAAGACTGCTTCACGGATGTGACGAAAGATGACCCATACTACGCCAACACAGGCTGGAGACGATCGTTTGAATATACAGGCCCTGCTCGTTCGGCTCTCCGATCCGGATAAGGCGGTACGGGCCGACGCTATGCACGGGCTCGTAGAGGCCGGAAAACCAGCCGTACCCGCCTGCATAGCCTTACTGCGAGACAGCGAATGGAGGGTGCGCTACCGTGCGGCGGAGGCGCTTGGATTGATTGGCGACGGTGCAGCGTATGTGCCCCTCACTGGTGCCCTCGACGATGGGAAGGACCATGTCCGTTACATGGCGGCAAAAGGGCTCGGGCTGCTTGGCGATCCCCGGGCGATCGAACGCCTGGGACTCATGCAGCGCGATGAGAACGAGTTTGTGCGCCGGAGTGCCGCCCGATCGCTTGGCATGATCGGGGGTGAATCGGCGGTTTTGGCGCTGCGTGCCGCCCTGAAGGATGAGGCGACGGACGGCGTCCGTGCGGCAATTCTCGAGGCGCTTCGCGATACAGGAGCGGACAGAGACTAAACTCGCGCAACGATTACTGTGGTATTATCGGTGCTTGCCGCATCCCTGGAGGCATCGATCAACCTCCGGCATGCCGCCTCAGGGTCGCCGGCGAGCACGATCTCCTGGATGGTGCTCGCCGGGACGTAGTCATGGAGCCCATCCGAACTGAGCAGCAGGACCCCCCCGGCAAGATCCCGCTCATCGAGGTCGACCTGCACCCGGGACGCGAGGCCGAGCGCCTGGATCAGGATGTTTTTTCCCGGGTGGCCCATCGCCTCGGCAGGGGTGATCGCCCCCGATGCCACCAGGCCCTGGACATAGCTCTGATCGTGTGTATGCCAGACGGACGATGGCGCGATGATATGCGTCCTGCTGTCGCCCACCGTGCCGATCCAGCACCTGCCTGACTCTGCGACGATCGCCGCAGAGAGCGTTGTCCCTGCGTTCAGGCCGTTCTCCCGGTTGTATGCGTATATTGCTGCGTTCGCACGCTCGAACGCGCGTTCGAGCACTCTGGGTGGTTCGGTTTTCGGCAGATCCTCGCCTGCGACCTCTGCGAGGATCTCGACCGCCATCCTGCTCGCAACCTCTCCGCGGGCATGCCCTCCGAGCCCGTCCGCGACGGCAAATACATGATGCCCGTCCACCCGGCCGGTAAAGAAAGCGTCCTCGTTGTGGTCCCGCCCTCCGGTATCGCTCATCGCCGCATACCGGAGTCCTGACCGTTCCTTCACCTGCACCACACAATTCTGGACTGTTCAAGCGAATATTCTTTTGGTGGCGATATCTTGCCTTTCATGGGAACCCACGGGAGAGGCTGTTCTCCCTGGCGCAACGAATAGCATATTGGTACTCCCGCGACGTGATCGGGCGTTGCAGCGCCGCAAGCACCGGCCCCCTCCCTCCTTCGGCCGCCTTCCATGCCGGGTGGTACTGGGCCATGATGTTCACGTAGGAGTCCCGCGATAGTTCTTCGGCGATGAATTTGAGCACTATCTCGCTGCTTGCGAGGTTTCCGGGGAGCACCAGGTGCCTGATGATCATGCCGCGCACCGCAAGGCCGTCCCTGATCACCAGGTCGCCGACCTGCCGGTGCATCTCTTTCAGGGCGGCCTGCATACGGGCGGTGTAGCCGGGGGCGTGCGAGAGTTCCAGCGCCACGTCGTCCCGCCCGTACTTCGCGTCCGGCATGTAGATGTCGATGACGCCATCAAGGAGCCGCAGGGTCTCCACGGAGTCGTAGCCTCCGCTGTTGTAGACGAGCGGGACGTTGAGGCCCCGGGGGGCGGCGAGGGCGACCGCACCGAGGATCTGGGGGACGACATGTGAGGGAGAGACAAGGTTGATGTTGTGGCACCGGCGTTCCTGCAGGTGAAGCATGATCGCGGCGAGATCTTCGTTCGAGACCGCGTAACCGGCCCCGCACTGACTGATCTCGTAATTCTGGCAGAACTCGCACCGCATATTGCAGCCCGCAAAGAATATCGTTCCCGACCCATTTTTCCCCACGAGAGGGGTTTCTTCGCCGAAATGCGGGCTGTAACTCGAGACCCGTGGCAGGAGGCCGGTCCGGCAGAACCCCAGTTCATCCTCGATACGGTTCACGCGGCACTCCTGGGGGCAGACGACGCAGTCGCGGAGCACCTCGTGCGCCCGCCGCGCTCGCTCCTCCAGCTCGCCGCTCCCGGATAGGCGTACGTATCCGGGTAGTTGGGTTCGTTCTGCTTCTGCCATGATCCCACCTGGGCCTGAAGAAAAAGAAGGTTTGTCCCTGCATGCCCTGCATGGACAACCCGCCTCACACTCCAGGCTCTCCGGGAGTGGCTGCATTCACTGCCGGCAGTGCGGCCGAATGACGTGAACATCAATATTTCCAAATAATATTTCCCATTAATCCTTCACGTTCGAGGATTGTTTTAGAAAATTTAATACATCATGAAATTAATTTCTCATTACTATGTCCAGCGACCGCGATCGTCCGCTCGGAAATCCTGTCGGCAAGGTTATCGTCATCCTTGCCGTCCTCGGCATAATTGTCACCAGGGGCAAAGAGATCTCTTCGTCTGTAGGTGCCCTGGCCGCCGGGACGCCGGAAGATTACTGCTACCGGAACACCGGGTACGCGTTCATCGAGACAACCGTGCCGTCCATCCCGACCGATGCCGGAGGGGAGTATAGAGAGCGGTCGTCAATTGAGGTCGAACCCGAAGGTCTTCGCCGTTGCGGACGGGGACTCATTCGAGGGTTCTGGCGGGAGCATGCCGATGCAGCCGGGTGGAACACGATACGGGGCGTGCGCAGAGAACGGATCCGTATGGGCGTTACCGGAACCTGACCCAGTCGTATGGAATGGAATATTAGGGCCCGGCCGCAGGGCGCTGCACGGAGGGCGCCGCCCCCCTCCGGTTCACCGAAAGCACGCATAAGGCGGACTGCAGCGGACGAGAATGCCCTCTCGAGTACACACGGCGTACTCCTGATGGTTGCCGTAACCATCATTCTCGCCGCTCTTGTCCTGCTGATGGTGCTCGCGATGATCCCGTCCTGGTCGTGGACGGAGCCCCCACAGTCCCCGATCATCGTCACCGGGATTGCGCACACGAGCGAAGATACCGGGAAGCTGACCTACGCAAGCAGGGTCACCCTCAAGAACAACGGCAGTACGGCATATGAGAACGATTGCCTGAAAGCAGTCTTTTACAAGAACGGCCAGATCGTCTGCATCGTCCAGACCTTAAACGGCAACCTTCTCATCTCGTCGCACCACTACGGGGTGAGGTTCCTTGAGGGCGAGGGCTGTCGGACCCGCTACTGGAACCCGGGCGAGGAGATGATAGCGGATCTCTCCGACGGGACCCTCTACCCGGGAATCGAGGTCACGGTGGAGATTGTAGATAAACGCGACGAGAAGGCGGTATCGAAGCAGACAGTGAAGGTATGAGGGGACAGTCTGCAAAGACCATGTTTTTGTACCGGAACGCTCCTAGAGACTACTATGTTCAAATCAATACTCGTAGCGGTCGACGGGTCGGAGATCGGCCATCGGGCGCTCGAAGAGGCTCTGGATATCGCCCGCGTCATGGATGCCTCCGTGCATGCCATGCACGTCGTCCAGACCGGCACATACCCCACGCTGATCTTGAGCGAGCTCGAACCGCCGGATATCGCCCAGCAGGCGCTCCTTGATGCCCTCGACCGGGAGGCGAACGAGTTTCTCGCCGATGCGGAACGGGAGGCGGCCGCCGCCGGCCTCCGGATAACCGTCCACAAGCGCTGGGGGCACCCCGGAGCGGAGATCACCGCGGTGGCACAGGAACTCGGTGCCGACCTGACTGTGGTCGGGTCGCACGGCAGGGGCCGGATCGACCGCTTCTTCCTCGGGAGCGTCAGTTCCTACGTCGTCGATCATGCGACGTCAGCGGTTCTGATCGTCAGGGGCTGACAGGGATGACCGGACGAGGCCCCGGGCAATGAGCCGCGCAACCCGCACCGGCTCGGGGACCCTTCCTTCACGCGTAAAGTCGTTGCAGAGCCTCGCGGCATCATCGAGAGAGAGTCCGTAGGGACGGATAAACAGTGTATACCCGGAGTGCAGCCGAACCGGGATCCGGTCGCCGAGCCGCCGGTATGCCGCGAGTCTCCCGGCATCGCCCGGGAAGTGGCTGCGGATATCCTCTTCGAGCCCATCCGACTCTTCGTAGGTGGTGACGATGACGGGAAGACCGATCGCGTCCTGCACCGCCGACGGGTCGATGATGTTGTACCAGGCAATAACGCTCCCGCTGATCATCACGAGGTTGATGTCCCGGCGGGCAAGGCGGGTGAAGATCCGGATGACCGCATCGGTGGCGTCCGACCCGCCGACGGTCACCCGGGCGAAGGCCACTCCGTCGATCTGGAGGTCCTTTCGCATGACGACGCCAGCAAGGGTGGACTGCTCCCGCCCCGAATAACTCTCGGCGATACCGAGAGCCCGGAGCCCCGATTTGGCTACGTGCATGCGAAGTCCTTATGTTGCTCAATCGGATATAGTACACCAATGAACGTCGAGCGAGATGAGGTCTGTATCTTCATCCCCACGCTAAACGAGGCCCCGACGATCGGCGAGCTGGTCGAGGGGTTCCGGCAGCGCGGCTTTGAGCACGTCCTTGTCATGGACGGAAACAGCACCGATAACACGCCCGATATCGCGCGGGCCGCGGGAGCGGTTGTCCGGACACAGGCAGGAAAGGGAAAAGGCAACGCCATCATCGAGGCGGTAGAGGTCATCGATAAGCCCTACGTGCTCATGCTCGACGGCGACGGGACCTACTCGCCGGACGACGCGGAGAAGATGCTCGAACCCCTCGGCCGGGGATTCGATCACGTCATCGGCGACCGCCTCGCCAATCCCGGGGCGGGAGCGTTCACGCGGTTGAACCTCCTCGGCAACCAGCTCCTCAACGTGATGTTTCGGATAGCGCATGGAAAAGACCTCAGCGATATCCTCTCCGGCTACCGTGCTTTCACCCTTCACTCGATCCGGCAGATGTCCCTCAAGGAAGCGGGGTTCGAGATCGAGACGGAGATGGCGGTCGAGGCGGTCAGGAACGGGCAACGGGTCACGGTCGTCCCGGTCCGGTATCTGGCGAGGCCCGGCACTGTCACCAAACTAAACCCGTTCCAGGACGGCCTGCGGATCTTCTCGACCATATACCGGCTCGCGAAGATGAACAACCCGATCTTTTACTTCGGGATCATCGGTCTCTTCATATCGCTTCTGGGGGGCGTCATCGGCGTCTACGTCGTCCTTGAGTGGCTCAAGAACATCGAGCACCTGCCGCTCACCATCCTCACGGTCCTCCTGATCACGATGGGTTTTCAGATCTTCATGTTCGGCGTGATCAGCGACATGCTGCTCGGGTTTCACCGCGAGACCACCCGTCAGATCGAGCAGTTACAGAACCCCCCGAACCCTCCCCGATAGAAAGAGGATTCGGCAGGCGTACTCGGCGATCGAGGTGTAGATATACGCCTCGTCGAGCGTTTTTCCGGCTGCAAACGTCCCGTGCCCCCGGACGATGACGATGTGGCCGTCGCGGAGCGCCCCGGCGACGTTCTCTGCGATCTCATCGGTTCCCGGGTCCCCGGTGACGACCGGGATCTCGGGGCAGAGCGCCCCCCCTTCGCTGTCGACGGGCAGGACGAGGCCGGTATCGAGCGAGGCGGCGACGGCGTGGACCGGGTGGGCGTGGACGATTGCAGAGTGGGATGTCTCCCGGTAGACCGCCCGGTGAACCCGGTACTCACTTGAGGCCTCATGCGGGGCGTCGCCCGTATCCGGCACAAAGGCCGGCGTGTCCCCTGCATCCAGGTACGCGCCGGTCCGGGTGATGTTAAAGCCGCCCTCGCCCCGCACGCTCATGTTCCCGAAATTCGCTCCGACGAGCCCTTCCATAAAGAGCCTCTTTCCGATCCGTTCGAACTCCCGATCCAGCATTCTCGGCACCCTGACTTTCGTATAGAATGGTTTGGCGTACTCCAGGATATGTGCATGCCGCCTGGGGCATGGTGGAGTGCAATGTGGAAAGAGAGCGTAAGCCACCCGGCCAGGTAGTAATCTCGCGCCGGAGTGTTGCTGGCATCCAGGAGCCAGGTTCAAGAATGTCGCAGGCTGGTAGGGTGAGAACGCAGGCACACCAAACATTGCTTTTTCCTGGCATGTCCTGGTACAGTGAACCGCGGGGACTGCGCACCTTCGCACTCCGGTGCTCACGCTCGTTGTGTTCGCGCCTCGAAACCCGAAGGGTTTCTTGAACTCCTGTCCTTCGCACCTCCGGTGCTCACGCTCTGGTTCTTACAGACCATCGCGCTTCAGACAGTCATTCCTGCCGGAACGCCGAACCTTCGACCGGTCGCCAGTCCACATCCTGTGCACGGCTTCCCGGTGACTATCGCCATTGGGGGTGGGGCTGACGGGGAGGGGGAAGCATCCCCCCTCCCCTGTCTCCAGAGTGTATCTTTGCGGCTCCGGCTAACTATACTCGCACTTTTCTGTTAGACCCCCACCCCGCCCGGCCTCCGGCCTCCTCATTCGCACCTGCGGTGCTCAAACTCCTGCTGTTCCAGCAGTCGTTCCCCGCCCAAGGGGCGGGGGCAGTGCGTGGCGATAAGCGACGTTTCGACAGGAACGTCGCTCGAGCACCGCAGGTGCGCAGTCCCCACGGTCCACTGTACCGGGCCTGCTAAAACATCCGTACGGCACGGCCGCAAGTTCCTGGGACAGCAAACCAAACCCCAGCGGATTACAGGCTCTCCGCCCTGCCAAAAAATGGTTACACAAACTTCACGCCGACGTCCCGCATCCTGTTGAACCGTGCGATGTTGAGGAGAAGGGGCGTGACGCTCTCGACAACGGATGCGGCCGCGAGCGGCCCTGCATCATAGGCGCGGAGGTGTGAGACGTTGTTGACGATCTCCATCACCGTCTGCCTGGCCCCGTCGTCGTCGCAGCAGACGGCCACCGAGTAGTCCAGTTCTTCTTCGAGCATCTTCCACCTGTTCGCGGCGATGTTGTTGAACGCGGCACAGACGGTCGCACTTTCAGGAAGCATCCCCTTGATCATCATCGCCGCCGACCCCTCCGACGGAGGGGCGTAGTAGAAGTACGTCGTCCGCTCGATCGGGTTGACGGGACTGACGACGATCTTGTCCTCGAACCCGGTCAGGGTTTTCAGGATGGGGGCTACGTGCTTGAACGGTATCGCAAGGACGACGATATCCGCCTCATCGACCGCGCACTGGTTGGAGACGCCAATGAGGCTGCACTCCATCCCCTGCACCTGCAGGGTCTCCCGGCAGGTCTCGCAGGTCGTGATCGCCTTTGTCTCCTCGCGGGACCCCACGATAACATCGTATTTCGGAGAGAGCCGGAGCGCCATACCCCCCCCGATATCGCCGGTACCGCCGACGATGCCGATCTTCACTGCTCTACAAGCGGTTTCAGGATGCCCTCGAGAGTGCCGAGGTCCTGGACGCCCACCAGTTTCCGGACGAGCTTCCCGTCTTTCTCGATAATGAGCGTAGGTACAAACTGGATATCGTATTTCGCAGCATACTGCCGTGTCTGTTCAGAATCGACGCCGACATCGATCTTTCTAATATCGACCCGGTCGCCCATCTTTGCTTTAAGCTCATCGATGATTGGTGTCTGCTGGTGGCACGGACCGCACCACTCGGCGAAAAAGTCCATTAAAACCGGTTTTCCCATAGGACTGTACCCCGTTCAAACATTGTGTGTGAACGGGGCAATAAAGGTTGTTGTAGGATTGTTATTTTGAGAGGATCGTCATGAGTATCTTCCCGTATGCGGGCCTCGTGACCAGGATGCCGATCAGGACACCGAGTATGGTGATGATGGCAAAGCCTCTGAGGGTGGAGAGATCCATCAGCGCCAGCGGGAGCATGGCGATGAAGACCGTCGCAGCAGCAATGGCGATGATGCCGAGCGCCCGCCCGTACCGCTTCATGTAGAGGTTCGGTGACGGGACACGCCCTTCGTGGAGGACTTCGTCCGTTATGATGACGAGCTGGTCGATGCCGGTACCCACCACCGCTATCAGGCCGGCGATGGTGGCAAGATCGAGCTGGATGATGAACCGGGCGATCCCGAGCAGGATGACGATCTCGGCAAGGTTGATCGCGATCATCGGGAGGACAATCGCGGGTTCGCGGTAGCGGTAGTAGACGACGACCGCTACGGTGAGCAGCGCGAGCAGCCCGGCGAGGGCGACCGTCATCTTGAACTGCTCGCCGAGCGCCGCCGGGACGGAACCGGACCCGACGATATCCACCTTCACCGGCAGCGCACCGGCCCGCAGGTGGATCTGGAGCGCCATCGCGTCCTCAAGCCCGGCATCACCGGTCCCGGTGCTCGCGGAGAGCGACCTGGCCGGGCCCGACCGGAGTTGTGCTGCAAGGTCTCTGTCGAGGGGGGCGCTGTAAACGGTCTCGTTGTCGAGGATCATCACGAGGTGGTGGGCGTCCGGGTTGTCGACCGCTCCGGATTCGATGGCGGCATTCCGGAAGGCCTCTGCGCCCGTCTCGGTGAACGAGAACCCGACGCCCCACCGTCCATCGGGATCCCTCTGCGGCACGCCGACGCTGGTGATCTGGTCGCCGTAGAGGACGTGCTCGGTCTCGTTTCCGGTGGTCTGGACCCGTATCTCGAACAGGCCCTGCGTGCCGATGATCTCCTGTGCCGTCGCCATATCCACGCCGGCAAGTTCTATCCGCACGTACTGCGGGAACTCGCTTCCCGTCGGGGTGAGGAGGTTGATCCGTGCATCCTGCATCCCAAGGGCGTTCACTTTGTCATTGAGGATCCGCTTCACCTCGTCTGCGGTGAACGGCGATACGCCCGTCTGGTAGGTGACTATCGAGGCATCCGATGTTGCGAAGATCGGTTCGAGGTCGGCACGTGGGACGTTCTTTCGGATCTCGAGATGGTTCTCGTCGATCTGGATGACCTCCGCCTCGAGGCCTGTGCGCAGGTTCTCGACGAGGTCGCCGGCGGACCCGTCGGTCGAGTAGGCCACGACCACGGACTGGAACTCCATCTGCAGCCACGACCCACCCTGGAGATCGAGGCCGAACTGGAGGTTCCCTTCAAGCCCCCTCTCCGGGCTCGGGGGGGCAAGGTAGATCCCGACGAGGGAGCCGGCGACCAGCAGGAGCAGCAGGGCAACCCGCCAGTCTTTGACGAGGGTCTTGATGGCTTCGCTGTTCATCTCTTGTTCCCCCGGAGGATGTATCCCTTCAAGATCCCGGCATTCAGCATCCAGGTGTTCATCAGGTCCACGAAGAGCCCGATGAGGAGGACGCCTGCGATCTCGCTGATGATCTGGATCTGTCCCGCTGTCGAGACGACCCACATCGCGGCGATGGCCGCGAGCGTCGTGGTCGTCATGATGATCCCGGTCCTGAAGGCCCCGGCGAGTTTCTCGTCGAGTTTCCCCTTGCGCTTCAGGAGGCGCGTGGTCAGCAGGATGTCGCTGTCGACGGAGTAGCCGATCAGCATAAGCAGGGCCGCCGTCGTCCCGAGGGAGAGCGGGATGCCGATGACCTGCATGACCGCTGCGGTGATGGCGATATCGGCGAAGGCGGAGAGGACGACCGCGCCCGCCGGGACCACGTTCCGGAACGCTATGAGCACCACGACGGACATCCCGATGAACGAGAAGATCAGGGCGAGGAAGGCCTGGCCCTGGAGCGTCTTTCCGAACGTCTCGCCGATCTGGTCTATCTTTGCATCGGGGTATTTCTCATTGATGAGCCCAACGAGGCTCTGGTACCGGGCATCGTCCATCGGGCCGAACTGGAGGTATCTCCCGTCGCCGATCCCCTCGCCGACCGATAACAGAGGATACCCGGAGAAGGTTGCCTCTATTGCCTCTCTGCCATCAGAGGTGAACACCGTGACCGCCGTTCCTCCCGCGAAGTCGATGCCCGGTTTCAGGGGCAGGCCGGTGGTGAGCGTGGTGTAGCCCAGCAGGACCCCGGCCAGGAGGAGAAGAACGAGGGGCAGCGCTACCATCTGCCGCGGAGAGTATTTGTTGACGTCATATCTGACAAATTCCATGCTGTATGAGTGTACGATTGTGAAAGGTTAAAGGGTTGCTCATGCTTGTATGGCGTGAAATGGCGTCGCCCGGAGCCGGAAGCATACCCATCCCGGGGACATCCCGCTCGCGGGATACCGCTCAGGTGCATGCATCCCCGGGAGAGCAGTTCCCCGTGTAATGAGGCGGCGCAGCAGACGCGCATATGGGGCAGGAGGTCAGGGGAAGGGGGTATAAAGCCCGGACTGTTTGAGTGTAAAAGTGTATCAAACCGTTTATGATCCGGTTATATGGCAAACAATCTCATTACACCTCGCCGGATTGCATTTCGTCAGACAATTGTCGTCCTACTGGCAGAATCTCCGATTATATGATTGAAAAGAAAAGATATATATAAAATACCGAATCACAAGCACATATGAGATCACCCTATGAGCTCAAAAAAGAGATAGAAGCTCGACTCAAAGGTTATCTCTCACGGGACCGGGACGGAATCCGGCACGAGTTGCTCAACCTGTTCGTAAAAGTAAAATCACTCACCATACCTCAGATCTATGAGAAACTGCAGAAACAGTTCTCGATCAGTTATCACTCTATCGCGTCCATGGTAGGCATCATCGCATCCCGGATAGGCATCCTGCACGTGAGGCGGAACGCGGAGGGGACGAACACCATCTACGAGTTGAAAGACCAGTACGTAGACGTGGTAGCGAAGATTCTCGGGACAACATAGCACTCAAAAACCATACCTCTTTTTACACCCCAGAACAAATATGGAGGATTACCATGCAGAGCGACGTTGGGGAGTCAGGACCATCACGGAGCATATATGTCACGGAGGATGTCCGATCGTACGTTCTCCAGAGAAAACGCGACTTCAGAGTGAGCACATCCTGCAGCGGACCGATTCTCCTGCCGACATCGGTCAAACCTCCGAAAGTGACCGACCTGAGGATCCCGGTCGGCGATTATACTATCTATATCTCGAAGTATCAGGCCCGTTACATCGAGGCTATCCACAGGCGAATGATTCCTATATTCTACGAAGACTTCTAGACCATGAGTTTCGAAGAACTGGAGCATACCGCCGACGTTCTCATGCGGGTGCGGGGCGCGACCATACACGAGATCTTTGCCGATGCAGGCCGGGCCATGTTTCACGTGATGTACGGCCCCTGCGAGGACCGGGGTGTCGAACGGCACCTCTCCCTTGAGGCGAACAACCTCGAATCTCTCCTCATCGACTACCTCTCGGAACTGCTCTTCATCACCGAGGTCGAGAACACCGTCTTCTGCACCTTCGACATCGATCTTCGGGGCACCCGGCTTTCCGCCGTTCTCAAAGGCGAGCCCTTCGACCCTGCACGGCACTCTGCGGGGACAATTGTCAAGGGTATATCCTACTTCGGGCTCGAAATCGTTAAAGAAGAAGAAGGTTATGTGGTGGAGATCATCTTCGATATCTGAGAGGTTGTCATGCTTACTGGAATCAATAGGATCGGGGACCTCGAATGGGAGGTTCCCATTGGCTACGTCCCCAATATGCGGGTACCGGGACGTTTCTTCCTCTCCCGGACACTGGCGGAGACGCTTGAAGAGGGGGCGGTCAGACAGCTCGCGAACGTCGCAACCCTGCCGGGAATTGTGAAGAACTCGCTCGCCATGCCTGATATCCACTGGGGATACGGGTTTCCTATCGGCGGTGTCGCTGCGTTCGACATGACCGAGGGGGTCATATCTCCCGGTGGGGTCGGATTCGACATCAACTGTG
Organism: Methanoculleus nereidis; assembly: GCF_032944295.1. Classification (NCBI taxonomy): domain Archaea; kingdom Methanobacteriati; phylum Methanobacteriota; class Methanomicrobia; order Methanomicrobiales; family Methanomicrobiaceae; genus Methanoculleus; species Methanoculleus nereidis. The sequence goes on along the minus strand of NZ_JABFFQ010000006.1, from coordinate 29,497 downwards.
GCGTCCGGTTGATCACGACACCCCTGACCGAGGCCGATCTCGCCGGCAAGAAACGGGAACTCATCGAGCGGCTCTTTAACGCCGTGCCGACCGGTGTGGGTGCAAAGAGCACCCTGCGGGTCTCGAACAAAGAACTGGCCGGGGTCATGGTCGACGGTGCACGGTGGGCGGTTGAACGCGGGCTCGGCACCGAAGCGGATCTCGTCCGGTGCGAGGGCGAGGGAGCGATGCCGGGCGCCGACCCCGAAGCGGTCAGCACCAAAGCGCGCCAGCGGGGCGTGCCGCAGATCGGGACACTCGGCGCGGGGAACCACTTTCTGGAGGTCCAGGTGGCAAAGGAGATCGTCGATCCCGAAGCGGCGAAGGCCTTCGGAATCGCCGAAGGGCAGGTCTGTTTCATGGTCCACTGCGGCTCACGGGGCCTCGGCCACCAGGTCGCCACCGACCACCTGCGAACGCTCGAAAGTGCGCTCGCAAAATACCGCATACACATCCCCGATCGGCAGCTTGCCTGCGCTCCCATTGATTCTCCGGAAGGCCGCGCCTACTACGGTGGCATGGCCTGCGCTGCAAACTATGCCTGGGCAAACCGGCAGGCCATCATGCACGAGACCAGGAACGTATTTGCACAGATGTTCGGGATCGATTACGACGAGATGCGGCTCATCTACGATGTTGCGCACAACGTCGCCAAGTTCGAGCGCCACGACGTCGACGGCGCCTCGATGGAGGTCTGCGTCCATCGAAAAGGCGCGACACGGGCGTTCGGCCCGGGAGCGGAGGGCATCCCCCGGGAGTACGCCGCGGTCGGGCAGCCGGTGATCATTCCCGGGAGCATGGGGACATCCTCCTATCTCCTCCATGGCACGGCGACTGCGATGCAGAAGACCTTCGGGAGCACCTGCCACGGCGCGGGGAGAGTGCTCAGCCGGTCGAAAGCGAAGAAAGAGGTCCGCGGAAAGGAACTCCGGGAGCATCTTGCAGGAGAAGGCATCCTGGTGCGTGCTCACAGCGATTCGGCCCTCGCGGAGGAGGCGCCCGAAGTTTACAAGCCGAGCCGGGAGGTGGTGCGCGTCGTGCACGAAGCGGGCCTCTCGAATACCGTTGTCCGGCTTGAACCGCTCGGGGTGATCAAGGGGTGACCTGCAGGACCGGGCTGCTCTGGGACAGCCCCCTCATGTTCTCGCGGCTCATCGAGGACTGCGGCGCCTGCTGCGAGACGGTCACTCCCCATATGCTCGCCTCCCCCTTCTGGCGGGGGAGATTCGTCTCGCTCATCGTGCCGACAGGGTTTGCGAACCCGGATTATTCAAACCTCCTCCCCGCTCTTCGGGCTGCAAGCGGGCGTATCCGGCGATTCGTTGAGAACGGCGGCAGGCTGCTGGTCTTCGGCGCGGGATGCTGCCGGGAGGACGCCTACGACTGGCTCCCGTTCCCGGTGACCTACTCGTTTGCATACGGGCCGCGTGCCGTCCGCTTCACCGGAGAGAGTGAATTCAACGCCCTTTTCTCCGAATACGACCTTACCGCCGTCGAGTGCGACGGTTCGTTCCCGGCCCATGGGGGCGAGACGCTTGCCGCCTCGGCAGCAGGCGAGGCGCTTCTCATCGGGAAGGCGGTCGGCGACGGTGTGATCCTGATCTCAAGCATCCATGAGTACCCCTCACGGGAGTTCCTGAAGGAGTTTTCATGCGGTGATAGGGAAACATTATTTTAGATAAACCATGATGGAAAGTAGGGATACGACCATGGAGCAATACGTCATCTCTGTCTCTTCAAGAGCGTGCGATCTCGCTCCCGTTATGCTCTGTATCCATGATCTGCTTGGCCGTCTGCCTGTCACGGCGCGATCCCGCGACTGTCCCGGAATCCGGATTGAGGAGGGGAAGGTCATCGACGAGGCCTATACGGGCCCCATCCTCGAGGAGGTCCTCGAGGAGAATGTCACAAAGAGAGTCCGGCCTCCAGGCGGCCCTTACAAAGGTATCCCGGTAGTTGTGGCGCCGGTAAGGGACGACGAAGGCAGGGCCATCGGTGCAATCGGCATCGTCGATGTGACCGGCATCTTTGATCTGGCAGGTTTCATGGAGCAGAACGCGGGGATCCGAAAACAGGTGTGCGGCGAAGATTTGCGTCCGCTCCCGACTGAGTCGCCTGCAGAGAAAAGGTAATGAACATGAAGGATACGGCAATCAACGTACTGAAGATTCTCGAAGAATCGCCCGGCCCGGTATCGGGAGAGTGGATTGCAGAGCAATTGGGCGTCACCCGATCAGCGGTCTGGAAGCAGATACGCGAACTCCGGAGGCTGGGATACAGTATATCGTCGTCGCGGGCGGAGGGCTACCGCCTCGAAACGAAGACCGACCGGCTCCTCCCGTACGAGATTCGCAAGCAGCTCCGGACCCGGGTCATCGGAAGGCAGATCCGCCACTTCGACAGCACCGCCTCCACGAGCTGGGTCGCGAAGAAACTTGCCGACGAGACCGATCCTGAAAAACTGCACGGCATGGTGATCATCGCCGAGGAGCAGACCGGTGGGGTGGGAAGGCTCGGACGCGCCTGGGTCTCGCCTGCCGGCGGCATCTGGGCCACCATTCTTTTGAAACCGAAGATCCCGCTCGACCACCTCTTCATGATCACCATGGCCGGATCGGTCGCGATTGCCCGCGCTATCCGCAAGGAGTACGGCATCAGTGCGCTCATCAAGTGGCCTAACGATATCTTCATCGGGGATAAAAAGGTCGCAGGATTACTCCTGGAACTCAGCGCAGAGGCGGATGACGTGCATTACGCCCTCCTGGGGCTCGGGATCGACGCGAACGTCTCTCTCGACGAGCTCTCGTCGAACCTGAGGGATACGGTGACCACGCTCCAGGCCGAGGTCGGCCACACGGTCGACCGCGTGGCGCTGCTTGCCCGGGTCCTGCGGGAGTTCGAACTGCGCTACCAGCAGCTCGAGGACGCCGAGTACGATTCCATCATCCGCGAGTGGAAGAGCCTCTCGCTGACGCTCGACCACCGGGTGGCCATCAAGACCGTCAACAAGACCTTTACGGGAGAGGCCATCGATATCGATGCGCACGGCGCCCTGATCATCCGCAAGGACAACGGGAAGGTAGAGCGGGTTATCGCCGGGGACTGTTTCCAGCTCTAACCTGCCGGTCAACACCCGTACACTTTTTTGGGTCATCGGGCCCCGGAGAAGACTCCTCCATCGGTAACGGAACTACCTGGAGGTTATGAGGTCATCCCAAAACGATCTCCGAACATTTGGTATACACTAATCGGAGCACTTACCTCCTAGGTATCTACTATATGAACCACACCTGGGGCAGGGAGGGGGAGACGGCTTTCCATCGCCTATCGCCACGCACTGCCCCCGCCCTCAGGGCGGGGGAGGAGCGCGAAGCGCGGGCGGGGTGGGTTCGCAGGGAGAGTTAAAAGGTGTCATCTTGCAACCGGGAGGGGGACAACCCCTCCCGGTCCCTCCCCCGCGTGGCGATAATCCCACGGTCCAGTATACGGGCGAGCCGGGGAAACCCGCACTGCTCTCCTGCAGTTGCAGTAATGCCCCGGAAGAACGGAATACGAATGCCGGAGGTGCGAACCGCGACTGGCGCGAGCATCGTGAGCGGCAGGAACGTGAGAAGCCTTAGGCTTCGAACCGCAGAAGTTCGCGAACGGGATCAGTAACATCCGTACCATCTCACGGCTTCGTATGAGGCAGGATTTTTCTTGTCAACCATCCAAAATAAAATGGTTGACATGATGCACCGGGCCCGGATTCTCGCCTACAGCGGCACGTTCGTCGCGCTGATCGCCGCCGGGAGCTGGATCTCCGTCCCGCTCCCCCCGGTGCCGCTCACGCTCCAGACCCTTTTCGTCCTCCTTGCAGGAATCGTCATGAAGCGGTACGGGGCGATCCCCGTCGCCCTCTACGTCCTCCTCGGGGCGGCGGGCCTCCCGGTCTATCACAACGGCACGGCGGGCCTCGGGGTGCTTCTCGGCCCCACGGGCGGGTTCCTGATCGGCTTCATCCCCGCCGCCCTCGTCGCCGGGCTCGCCTACGAACACGAGTCACCGGCATCGCGGATCACAGGGCTGATCGCGGCGGTCATCCTCATCTACGCCTTCGGCGTCGCATGGCTTGTCTACTCGGCGTCGCTCTCGATCTACCAGGCGATCCTTGTCGGCGTCGCACCGTTCGTCGTCGGTGCCGCCGTAAAGGCCGCGGCGGCATACGCCATAGGAAAGCGGGTGGCATGATCCGTATCACCGATCTCCGGCACCGGCTTCTCGATATCCCTGATCTTACTCTTAGTACACGTCATATCGCCGTGATCGGGCCGAACGGGGGCGGCAAGACGACGCTGCTCTCGGTCTGCTCCGGCATCGAGGAGCCCGAAGCGGGATCGGTCCGGCTCCTCGGCCGTCCGCCGTCCGCCGTGAAGGTCGGGTGGGTGGGGGAGTTCCCCGACCGGACGCTCCTCTTCTCCCGGGTCTACGACGAGATCGCGTCGTCTCTCCGATTCCGCCACCGCCCCTGCCCGGAGACAGACAGGACGGTCCGGGCGGTCGCGGAGGTGGGCGGCATCCCGCGCCTCCTCGGCAAGAAGGTCTCGGCCCTCTCCGGAGGGGAGAAAGCCCTCGTCGCGCTGGCCGCCGCCTGCGTCGACGACCCCGAGGTGCTCGTCCTGGACGAGGCTGATTCGCACCTTGATGCCGGAACAGCGGAGCGCGTCTCCCGCGTTGTGCAGGAGAGCAAGGCGGCCCATATCCTCTGGTGCACGCAGTCGATGGACACCGCGGCTACCGCGGACTACGTCCTCTTCATGGAGAACGGCCGGGTCCGGCACCGCGGCACGCCGGATGAGGTCTTCTCGGCGCTCGAGGAGACGTGCTTCTACCCGACCATGTGGAGGGTTTGCCGGTGAGGGTCGATCTCGAGGGTCTCGTCTTCGCACGTGGCCCGTTCACCCTCCGGGGCAGCGGTACGTTCGGCGAGGGCGTGCATCTGGTCAGCGGGCCGGTGGGGGGCGGGAAGTCGACGCTCGCCCTCCTGCTCGCCGGCCTGCTCAGGCCCGAAAGCGGCGCCGTCCGGCGGCACGGCGTCTCCTCGGCCCTGCTCCTGCTGCAGTTCCCCGAACACCACATCACCTGCCCGACCGTTGCCGGGGAGGTCCGTTCCTGGGGGCTTGCCCCGGAGGACGTGCTTCTCCGGGCGGACCTTCTCGGGCGGGGGGACGACGACCCCTTCCACCTCTCCCGTGGTGAACTCAGGCGGCTGACGCTCGCCTGCGCCGTCATGCAAAACCCGGACCTGCTGGTACTGGATGAGCCGTTCAGTTCTCTCGACTGCGTCGCAAAGGGGGAGGCCTGCTGGATGATCGAGGAGCGCGGCGCGGGGATCACGATCATCTTTTCGCACGAGCGCGCGGTCCTCCCCCGGGTGGACGCGATCTGGGAGATGGAGGACGGTGTTCTCACGGCCCGCGGCAGCGTGCCCGACGCGATCCCTTCCTGGCGGCACGCCCCGCCGTATCTCCGGTATGCCCTTCGGGAGGGGGCCCGTCCGGAGAACATCAGGCTCTCCGACGCCCGGGAGGCGCTATGCAGGATCCGCGGCTGAGGCTTTTTGCCGCTGCGGTCCTCTCGCTCGCTGCGTTCGCGAGTACCGCAGGAGCTGTCGCCGCTCTCGTCTGGTGGCTGCTTGTTACCCCGCGCACGAAGGTTCTCCCGCGGCCGGGGGTGTTTCTCCCCCTCATCGCAATGATCGCCGTAACGGCGGCCCTCTCAGCGTGGGGGGGCGGCGCGGGGCTCTCTTACTTCATCAGGATGACGGTGATCCTCCTCCTCGCCGCATGGGTGTACGCCGGAACAGAGGAAGGCGAAATGCTTGCCGTGGCGGTCTGGGCCCTCGGGGACCGGGTAGGGTTCGAGATCGGGCTCATCGCCGAGATGGGGCTTACCGGCCTCGCCGTGATCCGGCAGGACATCGAGCACATGCGGGTTGCCATGGCACTGAAGGGGATCCGGCCCGGTGTGCGCTCGATTGTTCCGCTCGCCGCCAACCTTATCGTCACAGAGATCCGGCGGTCCGACGAGATCGCACGGCTGCTGGTGGTACGGGGGTACACGATCGGGGGTCGGATATGCCCCCTATTCCGAACGGAGCCCGGCGACGTCCTGGCCTCAATAATGGCCTTAATACCCGTTCTTTTATCGACTCTCCCTCTTCGCGACGTTTTTATATTATTAGGATGAATTTTGTAGAGGCTTTATTGATATATTCTCAGCCCTTCGAGGTGCAAAATTCGATGTGTGCTGCCAAATTAGATTCACTCAATATCACCGATACCACGCTTAGGGACGCGCATCAGTCGCTCATCGCCACGCGGCTCAAGACTGAGGACATGCTCCCTCTTGCCCGTGCCATCGATGAAGTAGGCTTCTTCTCTGTTGAGGCCTGGGGCGGGGCGACCTTTGACAGCTGCATCAGGTTTCTCAACGACGATCCCTGGGAACGCCTTCGGGTTCTGAAGGCCGAGCTGAAGCGCACCCCCATCCAGATGCTCCTGCGGGGCCAGAACCTCGTGGGCTATCGGCACTACCCCGATGATGTGGTGGAGAAGTTTGTCGAGGCGTCGGCAGAGAACGGTATCGATATCTTCCGGGTCTTTGACGCGTTGAACGATATCCGGAACATGCAGAAAGCGATGGAGGAGGTCAAGAACGTCGGGGCGCACCTGCAGGGCGCGATATCCTACACGACGAGCCCTGTCCACTCGGTCGCGACGTTCATCGATATGGCGGAGGACCTCTATGCGCTCGGCTGCGACTCGATCTGCATCAAGGATATGGCTGGCCTGATCATGCCGCACGATGCCCGCGACCTGATCGCCGGGATCAAGAAGACGGCGGACGTCAAGGTCTGTCTCCACTCTCACTGCACGAGCGGCGTCGCGCCCCTGAGTTACCAGGCGGCGATCGATGCGGGTGTGGATATCCTGGATACGGCGATGTCGCCGTTTGCCCTCGGCACCTCCCAGCCTCCGACGGAGAGCGTCGTTGCAAGTGTTGCCGGGACGGCACGCGACACCGGCATCGACCTCCTCCCGCTCCGGAAAGTGAGGAACATCTGCCGGGAGATGCGGGAGAAGTACGAGCCGCTCTTCAACGCCATCTCAGATCGGGTCGATTCGGACGTGCTGATCTACCAGCTCCCGGGCGGGATGATCTCGAACCTCGTCTCGCAGCTCAAGGAGCAGGACGCGCTCGACCGCCTGGAAGAGGTGTTCCGTGAGATCCCCCGGGTGAGGGAGGATCTCGGCTACCCGCCGCTTGTGACGCCGACGAGCCAGATCGTCGGCACCCAGGCGGTCTTCAACGTCCTTATGGACGGGGAGCGCTACCGGAACGTGACGAAGGAGGTCAAGGACTACGTCCGCGGCCTCTACGGCCGCTCTCCCGCTCCGATCGGCCCCGAGATCCGGAAGGTGATCATCGGTGACGAGGAGCCGGTCACGGTTCGCCCGGCGGACCTTCTTGAACCCATCTACGAGCAGATGATGAAGGAGGCTACGGAGCAGGGCCTGGTTACCCGGAACGAAGACGTTCTCACCTATATCCTCTACCCGAGTGTCGCGCCGTCGTTCCTCAGGGGCGAGCGCCAGGCCGAACCGATCCCCGAGAAGGTGCACGCCGGACCGGTGGGGGTTGCGGAGATTCCCCGCTCCATGGAAGTGGAGGTGGACGGCGAGATCTTCTCGGTTCGGATCGTCACCGTGGAGGGTGGCTCGGTCGCGGCCCCGTCGGCCGCCGCTCCGTCGACCGGGATGCCTCGTGGGGACGTCCCCGGCGGCGTCAAGAGCAACATGCAGGGCATGGTCCTGAAGGTGATGACCCAGCGCGGGAGTACCGTCAAGAAGGGAGACACGCTTATCGTCCTCGAGGCAATGAAGATGGAGAACCCCATCCCCAGCCCACGTGACGGCACGGTCTCGGAGATCTTTGTGGACGCCGGTGACGTCGTGCAGAACGGCGACGTGCTGATGGTCATTGAGTGAGGCTGCCAGGACGATGAAATACTTTGATAAGATCCTGATCGCCAACCGCGGCGAGATCGCCATCCGGGCCATGCGCGCCTGTCGGGAACTGGGCATCGACACGGTTGCGATCTACTCCGAGCCGGACAGCAACGCGCTCCACGTCAAGTACGCCGACGAGGCGTTCAATGTCGGGGAGGCGCACCCGTCGAAGAGTTACCTCAACAAGGAGCGGATCTGCGACGTGGCCAGAAAGACCGGGGCCGAGGCGATCCACCCGGGATACGGGTTCCTCGCCGAGAATGCCGGGTTCGCGAAGCTGGTCGAGGAGGAAGGCCTGACGTTCATCGGGCCGTCGTGGAAGACGATCGAGGCGCTGGGCTCGAAGATCGGGTCGAAGCGGATGATGCGCGAAGCCGGCGTGCCGGTCCTTCCGGGCACGCCGGAGGGCGTCACCGACGTTGAGGAGGCGAAGAAGGTCGCCGCCGAGATCGGTTATCCGGTGATCGTGAAGGCAAGCGCGGGCGGCGGTGGCATCGGGATGCATATCGTCGAGAGCGAGGAGGAACTCGAGGAGGCGCTCGACAAGTCGATGCGGATTGCCCAGTCTGCCTTCGGGGATCCGACGATCTTTGTGGAGAAATACCTCATGAAGCCGCGCCACATCGAGGTCCAGGTCCTTGCGGATGCAAAAGGGCATACCATCCACCTCTACGACCGCGAGTGCTCGATCCAGCGCCGGCACCAGAAACTGCTTGAGGAGGCGCCCAGCCCGATCATGACGCCCGCTCTCCGGGAGCAGATGACGGCGTCGGCTATCGCTGCGGCAAAGGCGGCGAACTATACGAACGCCGGTACGGTGGAGTTCCTTTACTCGAACGGGAACTACTACTTCATGGAGGTGAACACCCGGCTGCAGGTGGAGCACACGGTCACGGAGTTCGTCACGGGAATCGATATCGTGAAGCAGCAGATCGCGATCGCAGCCGGCGAAGACCTCGCGATGGACCAGGAGGATGTCGGCATCCGGGGACACGCGATCGAGTGCCGGATCAACGCGGAAGACCCGCTGAACAACTTCGCCGCCGATCCGGGCAAGATCGTCCGCTACCGTTCCCCCGGCGGTCCGGGGATACGGGTCGACTCCGGCATCCACATGGGCTACACCATCCCGGCGCACTACGACTCGATGATCTCGAAGCTCTGCGCCCTGGGCTCCGACCGCGAGGAGGCGATCCAGCGGATGCGTCGGGCGATCTACGAGTACGTCATCCTGGGCGTGAAGACGACGCTCCCGCTCCACTACGCGATCATGCACAACGCCCATTTCATCGCCGGCGACACCCACACGCACTTCCTGCAGGAGGAGCACATCGCGACGAGCCTGCGCCGCTACCTCCACGAAGAGGAGGCGCGTATGCAGACGCTGGCCGCCTCGCTCCGCCAGGGGAAGCACGTGGCGGCGATCACGGCGGCGGTCGAGGTGTATCTCCGGAAAAACACGAAGTAACCCTCTATCCAATTTTTCCGGGGAGCCATAAGGTTTATTTGTCAATGCAACATTGTTATACTGCACTTTGTGTGCTGCGGTGGCCTAGTCGGTTAGGGCGCCAGACTCATAGGGTTTTTGAGAAGACGGTGCGTCCAAGCCTGGGACATCTGGAAATCGTGGGTTCGGATCCCACCCGCAGCATCAATTATTCTGGTTCAGATCTGCCAGCAAACGCTTTTTATATCCCCGTTCAGACCTCCTTTGCAGGAGAGCGGTCATAGCACCAACCCAAACAGACAGAGAGTTCCATCCTGTCGGGAAAAACTCCGCCACCACAGCCCGTCCGAGAAGATTGGCTAAGGGCCTCCTCACCCGCGACGAATCTCGCAGGAGCGGCACCGCGAACCGGTGCAGTGCCCCGGCTGCAAGACCATCTACGTCCCGCGTGCGAACTACTGCTCCACCTGCGGCCGGTCGTTCACCGGCGACGGGGAGGATGTGCAGGAGGCGATGGGCAAGGACGTGCTCGACAACCCTGAACTCGTGCGGAAACTGCTCAACGAGTTGATCGAGGAGAAGAAGCGGAAGGGTGAGCTCTGATGCTCACCCCCTGCCCTGTGAGGGGCAATCTTCATCATCTCCTCACCCCCAGGTACGATCAGGAGGCGAGCAGAACCCGTATGGCGGCCCGGACACAGTGTGAGGAGAAGAGCATCTTTGTCACCCGGCTCGAAGAAGTGCTCCCGCTGCTCCGGGAGCGGTTTGGCGTTACGAAGATCGGCATCTTCGGGTCTACCGCCCGGGGCGATGACCGGCCGGAGAGTGATGTGGACGTGCTGGTCGAGTTTGCGCCGGGGCAGACGACGTTTCGGAACTTCATGGAACTTGCGTTCTACCTGGAGGACCTCTTCGGGCGCCGGGTGGACCTCGTCACCGAACAGGGGCTCAGCCGATACATCCGGCCCAATGTTGAGCAGGAGGTGATCTGGTGTGATTCGTGATGAACTCTTTCTCCGCCATATCCTTGACGAAATTGCGCTTCTCCGTGAGATCGGTAGAGATCTGACATACGAGGACCTGCTTCGTGACCCGGTGCGGCAGCATGCGATCGTCCGGGCAATCGAGATCATCGGAGAGGCCACGAAGAACATCTCCGAGCACCAAAAAGAGCAGCATCCGGAGATCCCCTGGAGGTTGATGGCCGGGTCGCGGGATAAGCTGATTCACGCATATTTTGAGGTAGACTGGAGGATTGTCTGGACTATTCTCAAGACCGAGATCCCGGTTCTCGAACCGAAAGTTCAGGCAATTCTGCTCGCTCTTGACGCATCGACAAAGAATGGTGAGTGAAGGATCCATCGAGTTTCACATCGCGATCTTCCGTTGAGAACCTGACCGCCCTCCCGAACATAGTCATTGAAACGTATCCGCCAACGCTTTTTGCGGCACTCAGGTTCCAAAGAGACTGATCCCGGATATGCGGCTCACCGCCGGACCTGCCTGTTAAGCCATTCCACGATCACACCGAGAGCCTCCGGGTCGAGCCTGCGCTCTTCGCTGTTGTAGCGTGTTCCGACATCGGCGGCGGCGAGTGCATCCCGCGGTTTCTCCTCATGCTTCAGCACATGGTCCGCGTCGGGGGGGTATGCAAACGTGACGTTGCCGCCTCGGGCAGCCGCATCCTCCAGCGCGCCGCCGTCTGCCTGCCAGTCGGCCTGGATATCCTTCTTCCCGATAATGACGAGGACGGGTTCTGTCACCTTCGCGAGGAGGGCAGCCGGATCGCTCGACCAGAGCTCCCGCGAGAACGGCAGGTTGACGGGACTTGTCAGACTGAGGAGCAGAACCCTCATCCCTTCCGGGAGAGAGGGATCGGGCGTTACCGGCTCGCCGGCCATGAAAGTGGCGATGGCGCCATCATACTGGTTCATCAGGAGATCACCGTTTTCCAGGCTCGCTGCCTGGGCAAGGAGCTGGCTGCGAGCAACCTGCCCGACGGAACGGCCGGGGGCGCCGGTGAGCACAAGGCCTGCGAATCGCCGGTCCGTCGCCTGCAGCTGGTAGTGCAGAGCGTGGATGGCTCCTTCGCTGTTGGTCAGCACGAACAGCCGGGCGGGGTCCATATCGCCATCGGAGCACAGGGTGTCTACGGCACCAATCAGTTCGTCGAGATGGCTCTGCATGCTGATCCTGCCCACGAGCCGGGGGATGTTCTCCTGTGCATGCGTTCCCGAGGCCCGCTTGTCGTAGCGCAACGTCATGAACCCTTCGCGGGTAAGGACCTCGGCCATCAGGCGGCCGCTGCAATTGGTCCCGGGTAGCAGGGGGGAGCACCAGTCGCGGTCGGTCGGTCCGCTCCCGGCGACGAAGACGATTCCCGGGTGAGGACCCATGCCAGCAGGCCGGGTCAGGGTGCCCCGGACAGGAATCCCGTCCACGTCCCACGCGACCTCCTCGGATGTGAGCGCCGTGATGCATTCTTGGTGTGGGAATAGTATTAACACCTACGAGCGAAGAGCACTTCCGTGCCTTCGTGACCGCCGATGCGGAGGTAGCAGGAGTGCATCGACCGGGTTCTCATCTGCATGGCTTCTGGAGCAAAGGTGCGAGACTGGTGGATCCTCATGGCAACATTCACCCTCTCCCCACCCCCGGGTACGATCGGGGGGTGAAGAGAACTCATATGACTGCCCGGGTGTGCCGGGGGCAATCATGGCGGGCTACGGCCCCGCCATCACGCCATGCCGTTCTTGATAGAGTATTGTTTCTGCTCCGGAAACATTTTGTTTCTGAGCCAGAAACTTCAGGGACGGAGGAAGTTATCCTGCATCGCCGACGATAAACGACAGGTCCTTCTCCAGCCCGGGATCGAACCTCATCGCATTCTCAAAACACGCCGCCGCCTCGTCGGTCTTATTCATGTTCGTCAGAATGACTCCTTTCAGGTACCAGGCCAGCCCGTACTCCGGGTCCAGTTCAAGCGCCTTATTACAGCTCTCCATTGCTTCGGCGTACTGGTTGTAGTTATCGTTGTAGTACATCCCCCGGATGCACCACGCCTCGGCATTGTCTGGCTCCGCTGCAATCCGGTTATCGTAGTATTCCTGACTTCTATTCACGTTTTCCATAAATCCTGTTCCGTCTCTGGTATGGGTTATGCAGCCGCAGGAAACGAGAATAACAATCAGCGCACAGCAGAGGCATGCGGTCGGTGACGGAGCCTTCATAGTGGCGTATTGATCCCGGTGGTTAATGAAGGCTGTGTCGCTGTCGGATAATGGAAGGAGCATTGGCAATGAGGTAAACGAAGTCTTTAAGGTCTCTTCGGGCGCCGACCGGAACTCGCCACAGAACAGAGGATCAACCGAAACCCCGGAGAGGCTACGAAGAACAACTCCGGATGCCGTAAGAACCATGTCCGTGCCGGCGGTTGATCTCCGGTTTTTATAGGTCTTCTCCTGCCGAGCACGAGCAACCTTTAGAATGAGGTATTCGACGGAGATCGGGGATGTCCACTATCGGAAGGACTATCAGACATCGGGAGAATTCATTCGTATGAAAGTAGGCATTATCCGCTGTATGATGACAGAGGATATGTGTCCGGGGACCGCGGATTTCCTCGTAACAAAAGAGGGAAAAGGTGCGTTCCAGGAGACCGGGCCTGTCGACATTGTCGGGTTTGTGACATGCGGCGGATGCCCCGGGAAGAGGGCAATACCGCGGGCAAAAATGCTGGTCGAACGAGGAGCAGAAGCAATCGTGTTCGCATCGTGTATCACCAGAGGCAATCCAATCGGGTATCCCTGTCCCCATTATGCCGACATGAGGGATTGTGTCATCAAGGCCATCGGCCCGGAGATCAGGATCATCGAATGGACGCATTAGCCGGGGGGCATTTTCCCCGCACACAAGAGTTCCCGCTTCTGCGCCGCCCATTCTGATTCGTATCACTGTTTTTCATCATGCATGAATCCGGATTCATGCCTACTTCAACAGACCCCGGTGCAAAACGACGTGCCGTGAAAAACTATAGAGAGGGGTCTACCCCTCATCCTTTCGGAGGTGGGCGAAACAGCCGATCACTCATCCTCCGGCGCACCAATCACCGGCCGGGAAAAGTCGCGGTTCGCGACGAACTTATCGCCGGTAATTCCGTAGAACCTCCTGTAGAATTCCCGCTGCTCATGCTCCAGGTCGAAGGAAAAGATCTCCGGGTGGATGGTGTTTGCGAGAAACATGAACCCCAGGATCCACCGCGGGCTGCCGAAATCCCATCCTGCAGGCACATTGTAGACTCTCCCCGCCCCGACAGCGTCGGTCTCAACCGCGTGCTCGGTGCAGTAGTGGAGATAGTCGGACGCCGGTGAGGAGAGGAACCCCGAGATGAACATGTGTTCGGGGTTGAGCTCGTTCAACTCTTCGACGGTGATGTTGACCCCGGGCTTTCCCTTCCGCTTGAGGCGCTTGTTGACGCAGGTCCCTCCCGCCGCCTCCACCAGGTTGCTCTCGAACCGCTCCGCGTTCAGGGCGAAGAGCGGGTAGCCCATCGAGTAGTAGACGCGGGGACGAGTTTCGGCGAGGGCGCTGCCGGCGGCGATGCGACCGATGCGCTCCCGGAGGAACGAGATCAGTTCCCGGCCTTCCTCTTCGCGTCCCGCACGCGCTGCGAGTTCCGCGATCAGGCCGAGCCATGAGTCAATCTGGTGAATACGGTCGTGCATGCCCCGGATAAAGTCTTCCCTGACGATATCGCCGAGAACGGCGCCGAGTTCCTCGTCGTCCCGGATGCCGAGGGTGACCAGTATGGCGTGGGCCATCTCGATGGCCCGGGTGGTCCGGTAGCCGCCGAGCATGCCGTATTCCGTATACTGCTCTGCGCAGATCTCCCCTCGGACGGGAGCCTGCCAGCCGCAGGGGCACCTGCCGTCCTCGAGGGCGGCGGAGGTGCGGCAGCCCATGGGCCCGTAGAACTCCCGCTCGATGACCGCAGTGCCGCAGGCCGGGCAGACGGTGTTGAGGTAGCCCGTGCCGGGCGAGTTGAAGAGGTAGACATAGCGGAGGAACGTGTGCAGGCGGTCTGTCACGTGCTCCGATTCCCGGATCGTCGGTTCGAGGCCGGGAGCCGCTTCGCCGAAGGGCACGAACCGCATCACCTGCAGCGGGATATCGGGGGAGACCTCCGCCACCCGCCGTGCGGCGTTGAGGATCTCCTCGTCGGCGCCGTGGATGTACATCGCCGAGACCTCCACGTGCACCCCATTCTCATGCAGCGTCCGGATATTGCGAAAGACCGGGTCCGCGGACTTCGCACCGCACTCGCGGTAGCGCTCGTCGGACGATCCCTTCAGGCCGATGTTGACGAAGTCGAGGGAGGGAATGAGGGTGGCGAGCGCGTGCTCCGTGAAGTAGCCGTTCGTCGAACACCCCACCCGGAGACCGGCTGCTTTTGCCTCCCGTGCGAGGGCGAGGAAGGTGAAGTACGAGGCGGTGGGATCGTTGAGGCAGAAGACGATGCCGGTGCAGTCTTCCGCCTGTGCCCGCCGCACGACCTCCTCCGGCGACGCGGTCGTGAGGGCGCCGGCCACCGCGTCGGCGTGCACGGTCAGGGTCTCCGAGATGCACCCCGGGCAGGTGAAGTTGCACCCGACGGTGCTGACCTGGAGGAATTTGTTCTTCGGGGTGAAATGGACCATCGGCATCGTTTCTATCGTGATGGGGAGCATGGTCAGGTAGGATTCGGGGAACCGCTCGACGATCTCGCCGTCCCGGTTCACGTACATCCTGCACCGGCCGGATCGCCCCTCGGCGATGTCGCACCCGATCTCGCAGACAGGGCACTTCATGGAAGCGCACCGCCCGCCGTCTTGGAAATGACGATCCAGAACCCCTTATCCCCGTAGAGGATCTCGAACGAAGGGACGCCGATCTCGTTTAACATGGTCCGGAACCGCTCAACGTTCTCCGGTGAAATGTTCTTCCTGTTGAACTCCTTCCAGTCAGGGTTCCGGCGGATCATCTCTGCCGAGATCGCGTCGCGCAGTTCTTTGTTGCCGAACCCTCCGCCGATGCAGGTTTTCCCGCCCGGTTTAAGGACCCGGTAGATCTCGCGGAAGGCGGTGTGGATGTCGTCCCAGAAGAACATCGAACCCCTGCTGACGATCAGGTCCGCGGTGTCGTCGGCGAGCGGGATGTCGTGCACATCCCCCTGCAGGAGGTGTATACGGCCGGACAGGCCTGCTTTTGCAATATTCCGCGATGCAGCCTCGTGCATGTCGCCTGAGGAGTCCAGGGCGATGACCGAGAGGCTGGATCGTGCTGCGATGGCGATCGCCAGCGAGGCCGGCCCGCTGCCGATGTCGATGCAGGTGCCCTCGGTGATGCCGAAGCGGTCGATGACGTCCTGTGCGATCACCGGGTATATCGGGGCGAAGAGGGTCTTTGCGATCTCGTCCATTCCGCCGGCGCCTTTTTTGTCGAATTTGTCCTTTTTCTCATGCATGGGTGTGTTCCTCGCTCGGTTCGGTGTAGATGGAAATGCGTCTGCACTGGGTACTATGAAGTTAACATCGTTTAAAAGGAAAAAGAATTCCATTGATAGGCTGCCCGAACTGGTGGCAGCCTGCGACGGACAGAGCACATCGAATCCCGATCGCCGGCGATGGGGGCCGGTCGACCATAGCCGGGTGCCGGCACTGGAGAAGGAACCCGGTCGTGAGGTCTACTTACCGCAAGTCTGCTGCACAGGTCTCCGGGGCGCTCTTCGGTCCAGACACCTTCAGGACGATACCCACGAGGCAGAGGGCCACGGCAGCCCTTCAGCGCTCGATACCCGGGCGGGCCTCCACCCCTTCGTCTCGCCGGGTCTTTTGGGGAACGCGTGAAGGGCATCTCCGCCCTTGCTGTCGAGTTCCTCAGGAACCCCGCAGCATCATTATCTCCACCTACGACTTCGGGATCGTCGTGAATCTCTGCGAGGCCGGGGGTTATCGGGTACGCCCGGTCCGGAATCTACATCGCCCGCCTCATCGGCGTGAGCAGGCAGAGGAGTGCGGCGGCCGCCTGAACGGCAGACTGAAAAATCCCCTGGGGGCCAATGAGGCAGAATTTACCGGGAAGGGCAAAGACACTGCAGGGAAAGTGTTGTAATCGTGTATTCAACAACTCCTGGTATATCGCTTAAAATAAAGTATAAATAACCTAATTTCCTACCTCTTTAATTGCGATTCCTGCATCTGCAACGCAACAGACGGGCAGGAGAAGCGCACCGGGAAAGCTGCATCCCGATTCTACAGAATTGGTTCTTGTTCGGCCCGCCGTGTACGTATCGTCCTGAGTAGTGGCTGAAGGTTTGATAGTATGAAGGCGGATCGATACTTCCACCCTGGCGATTCGGATGTCGTTCTGGTCATGCTGATCCTGGGCAGCAGCGCCATTGCCATTGCCATCAGCCTTTACTCGCTCAACTCGGGCTTATACGTTATATTCCAGAACTTCTTTTATCTCCCTATCGTCCTTGCGTGCTTCTTCTATGCTCAAAGAGGGTTTGTATTTTCGGTTGTGCTCTCATGCCTCTATGTCGTCATGCTCTTTTCGTTCACCCAGGATCTGGAGCACGTCATCGGGGCACTTATACGGTTTATTCTCTTCATATTCGTCGCAGCCGTCATTGCCGCTCTCGCTGCCGGCCAGCAGCGCACAAAGGAAGAACTGGCCGCATCCAGGCAGAACCTCCATGACATCATCAACTTTCTTCCCGATGCGACGTTTGCAAGGGACATGGACGGCCGGATCATTGTATGGAACCATGCGATGGAGAAACTGACCGGCACCAGGAGCGGAGAGGCCGTAGGCAAGGGAGATTATGAGTACACTTACCGTCTCTTCGGCAAGCGTTTCCCTCTCCTGATCGATGCCGTACTCGAGAACGATCCGGATCGGATCAGGGAGAAATATCCGAACATCCAGAACATGGATGGAGTATTATCCACGGATGTCGAGATCGACGATTTTTACGGAAGGCGGGCGGTACTCTGGGCGGTTGCAACCTCCCTGCGCAACCACCAGGGCGAGGTCATCGGGGCCATCGGGTCGATCCGTGATGTAACATCGTCCTACGATACCGGGGCGCAACTGCAGCAGGCCAATACATCTCTCAGCCAGGTCAATACCAAACTCCAGCTCATTAGCAGATTAACACAGCATGACCTGCTGAACACTATTCAGGCTCTTCTGGGTTATATTGCGATGGCCCGGCAAGCAGCGCCTGCAACCCAGCCACTGCTCGAATATTTCGGTGAGATAGACGCTCTCACCCATACCCTGTGCGCGCAGGTGGAGTTCGCCAGGGACTACCAGAGGATCGGGATCAAGGAGCCGGTCTGGCAGAACCTCCAGGATACGGTTGCCAGAGGGCTGGCCACGGTCGTCACCCCGGCCGGGATAATGCTCACCACGACGATTGACCCTGTGGAGGTCTATGCCGACCCGCTCCTCGAGCGAGTGATCTATAACCTTGCAACGAACGCCATCGACCATGGGAAACGAACGACACGTATCGCGTTCTCAACGCTGCAGAAGGGTTCTGCTATGGTGATCGTCTGCGAAGACGACGGCGTGGGGGTTCTGGAACATTACAAGAAGGCAATCTTCACGAGAGAACACTATGACAACAACGGCTACGGGCTTTTCCTGGCCCGCATGGCTCTTTCCATCACCAACCTCTCCATCCAGGAGACGGGTGTCCCGGGGAACGGCGCCCGTTTCGAAATTATCATTCCGGAGGAATCGTACAGACCTGCAAAGGACAGTACATCACCGGATCAGGGGCCAGTATAACCTGATATACGCGAAGCGAGGATCCTTTGCAGGTGTGGAGTACCACATGTATTGAACTCCCTGATCCTGGGTCCTCTTCCGATCCCGCTCCTGTTCGCCTCGCGGTGATAATACATCTCCCCGAGTGCTGGCGCACGATCGGCCTGCAGGCATTTCTGCAACCCCGTCCCGGGTATGGGCGGACGCTGGTTGTCGTGCACTGGCAGGACGGCTCCCTGTACAGACGGTATTCGCCGGCACTTCCTGCAGATGGATTGGGTTGTGAACGAGCACCAGGAACCCCGAAAATAAGAATGGTGCCACTTCTCTGCCGTTAATGAAACAACACACCTATATTCCCTTACGATATACCAGTAATCAAAGCGGCTCTCTGCAGGATTTTGCAGGTATTTGTGAGCGAAACAAAGGGCGGAAGATCGTATGGCAAAACGGATACTGGTCATTGATGACGACGAAAAGATCCTTCGAATCTTTAACCTGCTGATAACATCGTTTGGGTATTCCCCGATCCTTGTGAACGATCCCGCCGAAGGCCTTAAGATTCTGCAAAACGATCCTCCTGCATTGATCCTCCTCGACCTTATGATGTCCCCTATGAACGGTTTGCAGTTTCTGGATGAACGGAAGAAGATCCCTGGAGCGCTACATGTCCCGGTCGTGATCCTCTCGGCATTGAGGTTGAACGACGAAGAATTTGCCCCCTATGCAGACAGCGTCGCTGAAGTTGCTATCAAACCTGTAGAACCGGCACAGTTGAAGGAAATCATCGCACGCTATGCCTGATGACGGAACTGCACTGCTCGCGGAGGAACACAGCAGTGTCCTGGATAGAGTCTCCCCTGGAAGTGGGTCATGAAATCGCTTCGTTTTAGTATCGCCGATATTACCCGCCTTAACTCAAAGAAAGATATCAGCGGCCTGATAGCAGCACTCAGGGATGATGAAAAGGATGTCCGGTGGATGGCGGTAGGGGCCCTTGGGGAACTGCGTGATAGCGAGTCAGTCGAACCTCTCATTTGCACACTATCCGATCCCGATCCGGACGTCCGGTGGAAAGCTGCAGAGGCACTTGGTTCTATTGGGGATTCACGTGCAACAGAAGCGATCATTCCCCTCTTAAGCGACCCTGACGGGACTGCGCGGCTCCAGGCGATCTGGGCCCTTGGGAAGATCCGCGATCCACGTGCGACAACGCAGATTGTCGATTGTCTTTCCGATACCGATCACGACATAAACATCGCGGCAATCTGGGCGCTGGGAATGATCGGAGACCGAAGGGCAATTGCAGCGTTGCGGGAGAAATTGCTCGACCGGCACTCGGGAATCAGAGCCAAGGCTGCTGAGTCCCTGGAAGCATGCGGGTGGAAACCTTACGATCTAAGAGAAAAAGGGGTTTTTGCGTTCGCTAAAAGAGACTGGAAAGAGGTTTCGCGGTATAGCAGGCCGTTGACTGATGTTCTGATCTGGGCGCTGACCGATGAATATTTTGATGTCAGAATGTATGCTGCTCGAATTCTCGGCGAAATGAGGAGCCGGTATGCAGTTCTGCACCTCCAGCAGGCCCTTGATGACCCGGTAGAGGCCGTCAGCTACGAAGCTGCTGCCGCTCTGGCTGAGATAGGAGATCGCCGGTCGGTGCGGGCGCTTGTTCACGGCCTTGAAAACAGTTTCCTGAGCACCCGCAAAGTAGCAGCAGGAGCACTCGGTCGTCTGAAGTGGAAGCCAAAGAACCTGCATCAGCGGATCCTGTTCATGAGCGCGAAGGACGACTGGCTGGGTCTTGTACGGCTTAAACGACACGGTGTTGGCCCCCTCACCCGCGAACTGCAGGAGCGGCAGGCTGGAGAGAGAGCGAAGATAGCGAAGGCCCTCAAGATTATTGGCAGATTCGCGACCGACCCTCTCATTCAGTTACTCAAAAACCCGGATCCGGATGTCAGGTGGAGGGCAGCCTCAATTCTTGCCGATATCCGCGACAGGCGGGCAGTCGGGCAGCTCATCGCAGCGCTTGAAGATACGGACGAGCGCGTTGCAAGTTCCGCTGCAATTGCGCTCGGGGAGATCGGTGATGATGCGGCTGTAGATCCCCTGATCCGGGCATTCAAAACCGGAAACGCCGACCTTCGCAAGTACTCGATAACTGCGCTGGGAAAACTGCGATCGGAACGCTCCTTTTCGACCATTATTGCCGCATCCAACGACGAACACGCTGAGGTTCGTCTCAACACAATACAGGCGATGGGCAGCATCAGGGACACTCGTATGCTTCCTGTGCTGTTCTCTTTCTTCCGCGACCCCGATCCCGCGTTTCGATTGCAGACGGTACGGGCGCTTGGTTCGTATCCTCAGGACCGGACAACGGATCTCTTTATCCAGGCATTAAGCGATCCGGATGCAGAGATACGGAGAGAGGCTGCCGACGTGCTTGGTAAGCGCAGAGCCGGCGCAGCGATTCAGCCGCTTACGGCACTGTTTGAGGATCAGGATACGGGAGTGCGGCTGTCGGCAGCAGCAGCACTCGATGTTATCGGCTGGAAACCCGCGAACGCAGGAGAGCAGCTGGCGTATCTCATTGCAAAGGAGGACTGGAAGGAGATACGGCGTCTCGGACTTCTCAAAAATCCAACCCGGAAACCGCAGGCTTCGGTACCGCTTCTGGTTCCGGAAGGTATGCACGGCAGGAGTCCGGGAAAACCGGACCCAGCCGGCCCGGGAAAGGCTGAATCTGATGAAAAAGCAGAGGGCGAAACCGGATCCGGGGCCTGGAATAAGTCTCACGCAACGGATGACGGGGTGCCGGACCTGGGTTTCTTCGTCAAGGCGCTGACCGACTCTCACACAGATCCGGCGATACGACTCAAGGCCGCTGAAACACTGGGCAAACTCGGAGACCTCCGGGGTGTGCAGCCACTGATAAACGCATTGGCTGACCCCGATGCAGAGATCCGGTGGCGTGCAGCGCTGTCTCTTGGAATGCTGGGTGATCAGCGCGCTTTTGGTGCTCTGGTCGTTGCACTCGATGATCCTATCTTTGAGGTGAAACGGCGGGCTGCAGAATCAATTGCGGTCCTGAGACCGAACGGCGCGGTTCGCCCGCTCTGCGAGCTGGCAAGCAGCCCCGATCCCGGAACCCGGTCCCTTGCCATAGAGACCCTCGGCAAATTCGAGTGTGATGAAGCCGTTCGCACGCTGCTTTCTGCACTGGAGGATGCGGATCCGGATGTCAAATCTGTTGCATTGTCGTCCTTGCTGACGTTAATCGATTACTGGGCTTCACGTATGGCTGTTTTCTTAAAAGATGAGAACCCGATTATCCGGCGTAATGCCGTCGGTACCTTACAAACTCTTCTTGGAGAGGAGGAGGCCGTATCACGGCTGGTTCCTCTCCTTCGTTCCGGCAGTTTTTCTATCCGCCGGGAGGTGCTTTGTGCACTTGAAGAGAGTGGGTGGCAGCCACAACTACCGGAAGAACCTGCAGCAGCATTGATAGCGGAGAGGAAATGGGATGAGGTTGCTGCACTTGGAAAAGAGGCAACCGGCCCGCTCATCGATGCGCTCTTTGATACGGATAGGGAGATCCAGGACGGTGCAATTGCAGCCCTGGAAAAGATCGGGGATGGCGAAACGGTCCAGCGGATCAAAATGGTCCTGAGGCGAGGGAACGATCTTCCCATCAAAGGAGTCTATGCCGCGATGAAGGTGGTCAGCCTTATCGGTGAGAGGGAGCGGAGGGTTGTTGAGGGAGAGGGAGGAGAACACGACCTCCCTCCCTCCGCCGAATCATAAACATTAATCGACGAGAATACATCTCTCCGCTCGGTTTGGGCATCTGTGCGGGTGTAATCTTTCTGGTTTATGGATGCTGTTTCGGGAGCCGAATGGTAAATGTGCTTCCCTGCTGTGGAATGCTGTCGACCGAAACGGTTCCTCCCAGTATCTCAATATTCTTCCTGGCTATGGTAAGCCCGAGTCCGAGGCGCCCGCACATCCTGGAGAGATTATTTCGATCACCGATATAAAACGGCTGAAACAGCTTCGTCCGGGTTGCCTCATCCATGCCCGGGCCATCATCGGATATGGATATGACATGGTTACCGGACTCTTCGGCATACCTGAAGACGACGTGACATGGGTGGGCCGAATGCTTCACTGCGTTGCCGCAGATTTCATACAGAGCTTCATAGAGGTAGTTTCTATCCGTCTCGATCATCTGGCCGGGGGGGATATCAATGGTATACGCCATACCATCTCCGGTATTGCACACGCCGACGATATCGGCAGCAAGCTGTTCAAGTGATATTGTCTCCCAGTACGGCTGTACGAGTTCTCGCTCTGCATCGGCGAGGCTCATGACAAGGATCCTGTTTGTGATGCTGCTCATCCTGTTTGCGCAGTCTCGAATCACGTTCAAGTATTGTACGCCCTCCGCAGTGAGTCCGAAATGCTGAGGGTTGTCGAGCATGAGATGGAGGTAACCTAAGACGGGTTGAAGAGGCGTTCTCAGTTCATGCGACGTGATGGAGAGAAAGTTCGATCGCTGCTCAGCCTCGCTCTCCCGGGCAGTTGCCGCATCTCTCTCTTCGGTGATATCGGTTGCTGTCCCGATGTACAAAACCTGATTGTCTTCACCTCTGGTGGAGAAACAACGAGCCCGCATCAGCCTGATGGTGCCATCCGGGAGAATGATTCTATAATCCGATGGATTTTCACCAGCTAACTCTCCGTCGAAGAGTATTTTGAACGACTCCCTGTCGTCGGGATGAATGGACCCGATAAGCGCTTCGGAATTTTCAAGAAGAGTTTGTGCATCGATACCCCAGACGTTTTCGGCTGCGAAGTTGAGATAAACCCGCTTTCTACCCTCCAGTCCCCTCACCCAGACGATCTCGTTATGGGTTTTGGCAGGACAGCACGTTCTCTCTGCACTGTTATCTGGGGGATCTCGCAATTGGTTCTGATCACTGGTGTGATTCGGGGTAATTGCAACATCAGGTCCCGTCTCTTGATCGTTATGCACCATTGCACCCCAGGAGTATCTGCAGGGATTCACTTCAGCCTTCGTTCCTCAAAGAGGCGGCACATTCCTGGAATGCGCCTGAACACGGATGATCTCAATCCTGTTCCCACTGAATCGCCGGCATTTGTGATCAGAGATCGAGTTGATGCGGTAATTACAGGGGAGATCCTATAGGAGGAATTGTGGGAGGAAATATATTAACTTGATCCGTTCTTTCATTTTCTGATATAAGATGCAGAGTCTTTTAAAATAGTTATTTTTTCCATCATTGGGATTATATCCCCGGTTTTGGGAAACATGCTCTCTTGTCTGAATCTGAGAGCCGCTCGGTTCGGCTTATTAATCGTATCCGCGATGTGACGAATGGTGGTGCCCGGGACCGGCTTTTGCAGATGTGCGATGACGCCCCTCCCGGTTGCCCCATCATCGGGGACTATCACGCAGTGAACAAAGATTGGCCGCAATGGATGCCGGGTAGTATGCACGGCCTTTACCGGGGTGTAATACCCGGCGGCGCTTATATCTCATGTTTCATTTTTTGAAACAAAAAAATGAAAACCTGCATATGCCTCTTCTCTATGGTCTATACAATCTGCTACAACGATATTGCAGCGGTGGTATCGGCTGCGGATGATGATCCCTCTCCTGATAGTTCGGCAGCCAGGCGCCAGCACAATAAAACGCTGAATACAATTCGCCCCCAGGTTGCTATCCTCCCGATGGACTACAGGGAGAACCTGACGTTGAGCGATATCAAGCGGACACTGACGACCCGGTATACCCGTTTGAAGATCCAGCTGGTCCGCCTCAACAGTGCCATGAACCTGCGCGTGAAGTCATAGGGGTAGCAGGGCTCTCATCTGCCTGTGTCCAGGTCAAACATGCTCTTACCATGACCCATAGCGGAAGCTGTATGATAGGACTGTACGTAACAATGGAAAATCCTTTGTATCTCCTCAAGAGGCATTTATCGGCGCCGGCCGAATAAAAATTCCTAAAACCATATCAATTGTAGGAAATTGAATCGGAATGTTTTTAGTGAAGTGAATAAAATTGAATGTGCTGCATATTTCCAGTCTTTCAGTATCTGCGTTTGCTCCTGCAATTCTAATCGGTGACTCACCATGATGTGTGCCCTGTCAGAGATGGACAGATCAGAGAACACGATATTGTTGTCGCACCTGCTTTCGTCAACAAGCCTGCTGCTCTATTCAAACGATGTAAACAAATACCACTATTTTGTTCAATATATGGATCAGGGCCTGAAACAATCCGAACACTGCCTGTACGCGTATTATCACACTAAAATACGTTCGACCCTGCAATCGGATATTCTCGCAAAAAAAATCTCTATTCTGGAACTGCAGAACTTCATCGACATAGTGCCGCAGAGGATCCGCTGGATCTGCAAGGAGAGCGATCATGGTGTCAGGTGTGTATTTGATATCTCCAGAATCGACGACTTCCAGATGATTGTGGAAATAAAACGGCAGATCTTGCAGATGCAGGACGCAGGTTTTCCAATATTCGCTCTGTTTGCACTCGATATCGACTCGATGACGGGCTGTGAAGTGTCTGAGATGGTCCAGGGGATACCGAATATTACCCTTGCGACAGCAAACGAAACAATAGTCTCTCTCCAGTCAGACTCGTTCGACCCACCACATATCGACCTCGTAGACCGCTCGATTGTTGAAGATCTGGTAAAGAAACTATTGGAACCATTCATACTCTCCTGTCTCAACCGACCGGTCTCCGGGTATGATATTATCCGCGAGATCAACGAGCAGTTTCACGTGATCGTCCCGATGGCCAGGATCTATTCCTATCTCTATGACCTCGAGCGGAGGAATTACCTTAAAACAAGAACCGAAGGGCGCTCCAAGGTGTATGAGGCAACCCCGGCCGGTGAAGAGTACATTCGTCGAAGAAGACAGGATATCTTTGCTGTTCTTGGGTATCTCTTTGAAAATAGATGACGGGGCGGTATATGCACTTTTCCCACCGAACATCCTCTCCCACCTGTCTTTTGCAGCGATTCACTGTTCACGCGAGAAGCAACAAAACAGGAAGAGTTACTGTTATTCCCAATCTTATGCGGGTATGTATCTGTTGCTCGAACCGTCTGCTACGGTCGCCTGCAACAGGTACGGGCACTGTGAGCTCCGGTGAAAACCGGGCAGGCATTCATCTGTGCGGTGAAGAATCCTGGCGAGGTAACGGCGTAAAACCGCTTGCATCGGTTCGTAGTTCTCCAGACCCGGCGAGCGTTCAGAACCCTGCAGGTGCTTGTATCGCGTGTACGAAATGCTGTTCTCGTGGGGCAGCGAGAAGCCTTAGTGTCCGGATGAGATGAAGTATGGAGTCAGGTGCCCCTCCAGAGAAGAGGATTGTCGTCGTTGAAGATGACGATTCCGTCGCCAGGTTGCTGGAAGATTCGTTGCAGCGTAATGGATTTGCCGTCCCGGCAGTCTTCAGGAGCGGGGAGGATGCACTCCAGGGACTGCCGCGTATCAATCCGGATCTGGTCTTGATGGACATTGTTCTTGAAGGACATCTGGACGGTATCGAGACGGCGAAGCAGATCCTCGATCATTTCGGGATACCGGTCGTGTATCTCACCGCCCACTCCGATACTGAAGTGCTCCAGCGGGTAGCACAGAGCGCCCCATACGGATACCTGGTAAAGCCATGCCAGATTCACGAGATCGTCAGGGGTATCGAGCTTGCACTTGCCCGTCACCGGATGGAACAGGCACTTCTTGAGAGCGAGAAACGGTATCGGGCGATCTTCGACCATGTCAGCGATGCGATTATGGTAAATGGAATCGTCGGCGGCACGCAGGGCCCCTTTGTCGACGTGAACGAAGCGGCATTGCGTAAACTGGGATATGAGCGCGGCGAGATGCTTAACCTGTCTCTGATGGACATCTGTGATGAGAACTGTGCTGATGATTGCGCCGCCATGCTGCGCAGGCTTCTGGAGGACGGCCAGGCAGCGTGCGAGGTGATCCTTGTCGGCAAGGGAGAGCGCAAGTTCCTGGTGAACGTGAATGTACATCAGTTCCTTCTGGATGGAGAGGTGCTGGTCCTCTCTATCTGCCATGATTGTGCCCTCTGAACAGCGGGTAGCAGTCACGGATGGCTCTCTGGTGGTATATTCTGTTCAGGTTCTCCGTCCGGACCTTTCAGGCGCGGTTGGAGGGCTGGTGATACGCACCGGCGGACTCCCTGCATCGCAGCCCCGCACAAAGGTATTTCATGTATGACAACAGATTAAATGAGGTAAACGGGGCGTGAAAACGCAACCGATGCATCTTCCGTCTCCGTTCGGGCGAGGGTTGCCAAGCCAGGTCAAAGGCGCCAGGTTGAGGGCCTGGTCTCGTAGGAGTTCGTGAGTTCGAATCTCACCCCTCGCATCCATTTTTCCGAAACTTGTCTCTTTATGTCCCCTGTTACGGAGTTTCCAGCACCCGGGCAATGCCGCCGGCCCAGGCCTCGATATCGTCCCGGTTGCGGAAGTCGCCCTCGGGAAGGAGCGCACGGGCGGCCGGCAGCTTTCGGAGCGCCCGGTGCGCAAAGCTGAGCCTGGCCGGGTCCAGTGCCCCGAAGAAGACGTGATGGTTCCGGGGATGGATGACCTCCCGGAACTCGCTGATCTCTTTGGGCTCCAGTTCCGGGTCGTCCGGGCTCGTTCCCGACTCGAGTTGGAGCGGGCCGCTGCTGAACAGCCACACCGGCCGTTCGGCAAGGACTGTCCGGTTCCGCCGCACGAACTCCGCCGCATCTTTCATCCAGTGCTCCATATACACGGCACTCCCGATAACGGCGGCGTCATACTCCCCGGGGTCCGGGCCTCCGCCTGCACGCCATGCTCCCGTAACGTTTCGGCGATGAACTCCGCGATGCCTCGTGTAGACCCGTATCTACTTTTGTAGACAACGATAGCGTTCATGCACGTCCACTCCTGAAGACACCTGAATCTCGCCGTCTCATAAGCGTAACTGCTTGTTCGGGCCCCGGGGGTGTACACCGGCTCGCCCGCAGAAGATGGCTCACCCATCCTGTGTGCTTTTCCAGAGCGTGAACCGGAACGCAGCGCCCTCCTCCGGACGGCCGGGCACCCGATCCTCGACCCATACCCGGCCGCCGTAGCGCTCGACGAGCATCCGGGAGATGAAGAGCCCGAGCCCCTTGCCCGGACCTCTGGCTTTTCCGCGCTCCAGCCGGCGGAAGAGTCTCTCTTTCACGTCGTCCGGAACACCGGGGCCGGTGTCCTCGACCGAGACCTCGACCTCCCCGTCCAGCTCGCTGACCCGGATGGTTACCTCAACGTCCGGTCCGCCGAACTTGACAGCGTTGCCGATGAGGTTCGCAAAGACCTCGGAGAGGAGTCCGTCCGCCCTCACCTCGACCGGCGCGTCCTCGTACCGGATCGATGCCCCGGGGAAGGTCTCGATCTCCTTTCGGACGACGGTATCGAGGTTCACCGGAACAAGCAGGGACGGCTCCTCCTGAAGCCGCCTGATGGTGGCGACATTCCGGAGAATTTCATTGCTCTTCTCGACACTGCCGCGCAGTTTCTCTGCATACACACCCGGCTCGCCCTCCAGTATCTCGACCATGAGATCCGCGTACATCGTCGTGACGGTGTTGGCGTTCCTGATGTCGTGGGTCATGATGTCGAGATACAGGTTCGCCTCACGGTGCGCATCTTCAAGTTTTTTGTGTAGTTGTGCTCGTTCTTCTTCCACCCGCTTCCGATCGGTGATGTCCCTGATATTGACGGTGGTGATCGGACTCCCGCGGACGGTGCAGTGCGCCAACGAGACCTCAAGCCACATCTCTCTGCCGTCCCGGCGCCGGAACAATATCTCCCCGGGCTCCTGCGTGCCGAAATCTTGCGGGACCGGGTTGCTTTCCAGATCCCTGATAGGCCTCCCTATGACCTCCCTGCTGCTGTAGCCGAGTATGCTCTCGGCGGCGGCATTCCATACCAGCACGTTTCCTCCCGCGTCCAGGCCGATGATTGCGTCGGGGGACGACTCGATCAGAAACCTGTAGCCTTTGCTGGAGGGAGGAAAGATGTAGTCCAGCACGTAATGAACGTCCGCCATGCGGCCGCCTGAAAGGCGGAGGAACAGGAGCAGGGCCAGCAGGAAGTACAGGGAGGCACCCCACTGCCCTGCCCTGCCTGCCCAGGCCATGAGGTCGCCGCGGGACAGGGTGAGCAGGTACGCGATCTGGCCGAGGGCGAGGAGAGCCAACGCCAGACCGTATAGATACTGGAACGACGAACGCGAACGAATATAGTTGATAAATACCACCAGCGCAGCAGCGGCAAAGAGGCCCGCGGCGAGGGTGATGACCACCTGCCGGACCGCCGTCCCTCCCTCTCCCGAGATGAAGAATTCGGGAATCACCCCGGCCGTGCTCGCGATGACGATCAGGGTGACTGCCGCTATGCTGCCGCCGTAGCCCACTGCGAGTGCAACCGCCCGTTGTCGGGGATCGGGCCTGGCGAGTCCGATCGAGAAGACTGCGATCAGAGCGCCGGCAAGATGCAGGGCACCGGCGAGAACGGCACCGAGATTCTGGATTTGCACCCCGTTGTTCAGGCTGATCGGGGTCCCGACCAGGTTCGCCAGCAGAATGGCCAGGCCCAGCACGAGAATGCCGGACCCCATCCAGACAAGCTGCAGCCGCCCGGTCTTCATCGCGGCCCATGCCACGAGAACGGCCAGGAGCACGGAACCCATGTTCGGGAGGATATTGAGTGCCGCCTGGAAGGGAGCAACGAAATCAAACGGAACATGCACGAAGAACTGGACCGCAACGACCAGTGCCAGTAGAAGGACGGGCGCGGCAGCAAGCAGCTGCCAGTTGGGCCCCTGATTCACGAGTCCGGTGCTGCTGTCCGCTGAAACCATACAAGTTGCCTGAATTATAGGCTTGTTTTTCGTACTACATTAACACCGGAGAACTTCGAAAAACCCCACCTCATCCAAAGTACTTTATAGCCACGGATCGACGTTTTTCTCATGAGCACGTTTACCAATTTTGCGATTCGGCACGAATATGCCAGCCTTGCCGCTCTGGGCGATC
>NZ_JABFFQ010000005.1:0-190317 GCF_032944295.1 Methanoculleus nereidis | reverse complement strand
CTCGTTTGCTACAATGTTACGATGTGGACAGAATAAGGTTTCTTTTTTTCCCGGCGGCGCGACGGGCCGGCGCCAGAACGTCATAGCAGTCAGAACCGCGCGGCCTCCCTCCGGGCCCTATCCACCCCCCAGACGCGATACCCGATGGAAAGCCGTTGATGGTTGGATAGGATGCTCTGAGGGACGGCAGGCAGGATGTCTGAAAAGAGAGAATTGAAGATCTTAAAAAACCGGAGCATGAGAAGCCTGAATCTCACTGCAGCATTTGCAGCAGAACCGGCCAGTGCAGGCAAACCACCCAAACTCAGCCCCGGCCCAACCCCACGAAAAAGAGTAATTACTCTTCCTTCAGCATCGCGTTGATCGCCGCCGCAGCGCGTTTCGCCGAGCCCATCGCCTCGATCACCGTCGCCGCGCCGGTGGCGATGTCCCCGCCGGCGTAGACGTGGGGGATCGAGGTTCGGCCGTTCTCGTCGACGACGACGTTGCCCTTCCGGGCGCGCTCAAGCCCCGGGATCAGGGAGACGAGGAGCGGGTTCGGGCTCGTGCCGATCGCCTGGATCACCATGTCCACGTCGAGGGTGAACTCGCTCCCCTCGATCGGCTCCGGGGACCGCCGGCCGCTCGCGTCGAGGCCGCAGAGGGACATCTTCACGCACTCGACGCCGGTGACGGACTGCTCTCCGAGGATCCGGGTCGGGTTCGTGCAGGTATAGAACGCGATCCCCTCCTCCTTCGCATGCTCGACCTCGGCCTTCCGTGCCGGCATCTCATCTTCGCCGCGCCGGTAAATCAGGGAGACCTTCGCCCCCAGGCGGCGCGCTACCCGTGCGGAGTCCATCGCGACGTTGCCGCCGCCGATCACCGCCACGCGGCCCCCGTGCAGAACCGGCGTGTCGAACTCCGGGAACGCGTCGGCATGCATCAGGTTCACCCTCGTCAGAAACTCGTTTGCCGAGTAGACGCCGTTTAAGTTCTCCCCGGGGATGCACATGAACGCGGGGAGCCCCGCCCCGGTCGCGAGGAAGACCGCGTCGTAGCCGAGGAGTTCATCTGTGCTGACGCTCCTCCCCACGAGATGGTTCTTCTTCAACCGGGCGCCGAGGGCGAGCACCTGCTCGACCTCCGCTTTGACGACATTCTTCGGGAGCCGGAATGCGGGGATGCCGTAGGTCAGGACCCCGCCGGCCTCGTGGAGCGACTCAAAGATCGTGACGGCGTGGCCGGCGCGGGCGAGCTCGGCCGCAGCCGTCAGCCCCGCCGGGCCGGAGCCCACGACCGCCACCCGCTTTCCGGTCGGCTTCGCCACGTCGGGGAGGGTGGGGTCGTTCTCCCGCTCCCAGTCGGCCACGAACCGCTCGAGCGCGCCGATCCGGATCGGGGTCTCCTTGTTGCCGAGGATGCAGACGCCCTCGCACTGGGTCTCCTGCGGGCAGACCCGCCCGCAGATGGCGGGGAGCATGTTCTGCTCCTTGAGCGCCCGTGCGGCCGTGGAGAAGTTCCCCTCCGCGACATGCCCGATGAACGCGGGGATGTCGATGTTGACCGGGCAGCCGGTTACGCAGAGGGGTTTCTTGCACTGCAGGCACCGCTCCGCCTCGGCGACGGCCTCGGCAGGCGAAAGACCGCAGTCGACCTCGTTGAAGTCCTTGATCCGGACGTCGGCCGACCGGTCACTCATGGTGGTGGCCTCCTTCGCCGCACCGGCACCGGTGTTCTGCGAACCTCTCGAGCGACTCCTTCTCCTGCGTGGTGTAGATCCGCTGCCGCTGCATCATCTCGTTGAAGTCGACCTGGTGGGCGTCGAACTCGGGGCCGTCGACGCAGGCGAACTTCGTCTCCCCGCCGACGGTCACCCGGCAGGAGCCGCACATCCCCGTCCCGTCGACCATGATCGGGTTGAGGCTGACGTAGGTCTTCACGCCGTAGGGCACCGTCGCGCCGGAGGTGAC
Organism: Methanoculleus nereidis; assembly: GCF_032944295.1. Classification (NCBI taxonomy): domain Archaea; kingdom Methanobacteriati; phylum Methanobacteriota; class Methanomicrobia; order Methanomicrobiales; family Methanomicrobiaceae; genus Methanoculleus; species Methanoculleus nereidis. Next base: position 188,365 of record NZ_JABFFQ010000005.1, on the reverse strand, counting down.
CTTCATCATGATAGCGGGGCCGATGATCCAGACCCGGTCGATCTTCCGCTCCTCGAGCAGTTTCTTCAGGACGTCGGCTGCAAACCCGTGGACGCCCTTGCTCCCGTCGTCGGTCGTGATGTAGAGCTCGTCGCAGATCTCCTTCATCTCGTCCTCCAGGATGAGGAGATCTGCGCTCCGCGCACCGATGATCCCGATGACGTGGTTGCCGGCATCTTTGAGTTCTTTTGCGATGAGGGGCGTGCTCGCGATCCCGACACCGCCGCCGATGACGCAGCAGGTGCCGTAGTTCTCGATCTCGCTCGGTTTGCCGAGCGGTCCCACGACGTCGCTGATGCTGTCGCCCGCGCCGAGGGTCGCAAGCTCCTCGGTCGTCTTGCCGACGGTCATGAAGATCACCCGGACGGTGTCTCCCCTGACCGCGGAGATGGTGAGCGGTATCCGCTCGCCCGCCTCATGCAGGCGCACAATGAGAAACTGGCCTGCCCGTGCATGCTGCGCCACCTGCGGCGCACGTATCCAATATTCATAAACCCGGTCGGCGAGTTTGGTCGCCAATTCTATCGTATACAACCGATTCACTCCTGATGATGTTGGTCGTCTTGACGTCAAAATGCATCTAACGCTTCGTACATATTGTGACTTCTGCCTCTTTACTGCAGCTCCTCCGCCTTGAACCGTACCCCATGATCGGCCGGAGCGAAGATGGATGCGGAGTAAAAAACGCGAACGGTTATCCGTTGATCCGTCACAGGAATTGGTATGCGGAGCCAGGTAATCTGGGGTATTGCACTGACCGTCATCGGCGTGGTGCTCGCACTGCTAATTCCTATCTTCGGCATCCCGCTCATCGTGATCGGTCTCGCGTTGATCATCTGGCGGGGGCGTGAGGAGACCATCGAACCAATCAGGGAGTGAACGAGGCATGATACTGACGACGACTGAAGAGGTTCCGGGCTACGCCGTAGGGGAGATCCTCGGCGTGGTCTTCGGAAACACGGTACGGACGAAGAACGTAGGGAGGGATATCACGGCCGGGCTCAAGAGCCTCGTCGGCGGCGAACTCCAGGAGTATACCACCATGCTCGCCGACGCCCGGACCGAGGCGTACAACCGGATGGTCAATTCCGCGCGCGACCTCGGGGCCGATGCGGTGGTGAACGTCCGGTTCGCGACGTCCCAGACGATGGCGACCGCGGCGGAACTCCTCGCTTACGGGACGGCGGTGAAGCTCGTCCCGAGGAAGTAAGGGTTTTTGGGTTTTCAGGGCAGGGGATCCTGTCGTTCTTTTTTTGTTGGGATTGGCAGCACGGATTTGAGGCCGTGGGTATCGGGAACGTGTTTGACCTCTTGCTGGGGGTTAAAACTCTTGCTACTCACACATTTCCGTAACACGGATATCCATCGGCTATCGCCATGACTGCCCCCGCCCCCCGGGGCGGGGGAGGAGGCCGGAGGCCGGGCGGGGTGGGGGTTGCAGGAATCCTTTAGTATGTGGAGACAGGGGAGGGGGGATGCTCCCCCCTCCCCGTCAGCCCCACCCCCAATGGCGATATCCACCACGGTCCACTGTACCGGGATTTTTCCTCGCTCGCCAGTTTCAACCCTTGAACGTCGCAGGCGCAAAAGACAATGGACCGTGATGATTCTAAATTTGAGCGCCACAAAACATGAGCCCAGGGGGAAGCGAATCCCCCGGCTCATTCACTCCCCGAGCTTCTTCACCTTCCGCACCCGCACCGCGACCCCGCGCTTCGACCGGAGCATCTCGTCCGCACCCATCATCGCCCGCCCGGTGGCGATCGCGAGCGGGCCTTCGACCAGCACCTCGTCGCCTTCCCGTATCCGGGAGTCGCAGCCCGTGATGCCCGGAGCGAGGACGTCGCCCTGCGGCACGAACTCGTCGATCCTGACCCGGTAGCCCTCCGGTATCAGGTCCCAGCCGGCAAACGTCGGGCGGAAGAGTCCTGTCCCGGGGTCGATGCTGAAGAGCTGCTGCTTCCCGCGGAGCACCGCCATCTGCATGCTCCTCCCCCGGACCTGGAGGCCCTTTGTGTTGATCTCCGTCCCGAACTGCCAGGAGACCGTGCCGCGGATGGTGTCGGTCTGCATCCGGCGCTCGCCTTCGAGGGCGGCGTTTAATGCCCGCAGGGAACCCGGGGACGTCGGGTGGCCCTCGCAGGTCACCTCGAGGTCGATGCCGCAGGCTTCCGCCGCCATCTCCGCGACGGTGAGCGCGCCGCCCTCGAGGTGGGCGATCACCCGGCGGTAGGGGTGGGCGGCGAAGTAGCGGGCGAGGATATCGGCGATGAAGGCGCACTCCTCGCGGTCCCAGTAGCCGGTCACCGGCACATCGTAGTGCGCCGCCGGGTAGACCCGCTCGAGTTCTCTCGGCACGAGGCCGAGGGGCGAGGTGACGATCAGTTCGTGCGCCCGCCGGTTCACCGTGTTCACGAAGAGCTTGTGGCTCCGGGAGAGCGAGTAGGGCTTCCTCGCCGAGCAGGGGAGGAGGACCGCAACGTCCGTTCTGGTCGGGACGAACCGCTCGATCACCCGGTCGGCGAACCGCCGGACTTCCGCCCTGTTCTGCGACTCGGCCGTGTTTGCCCCCATCGGCACCGCCCGCGCCACCGGGAGGGAACGCTCCATGAGCGCGTAGTTGCGGTCGAGGAACCGGAGGATGCCGACCTGTGCGGCGTCCGTGCGGCACCGGGCCTCCATCAGTTCCCGGAGCCTCCCCGCCTCGATGTAGTGCCGGACGAGGGCGAGCTCGCGGTCGAGCGCGAGACGGTTGTGCCGGAGAAGGTCACCCTCCCGGCACCCCTCGCACCCGCAGACCCCGGTCTCCATCATCGATGCGGGGAACTCGCCTTCCGGCAGGCAGAACTTCTTCTGCGCGGAAGCGAGGTCGACACCCCGGTAGTCGAAGAGGTCGAAGCCCGAGTAGACGAGGAGGCAGGCGGTCGAGGGGAGCGCCGCAGCCGGGGCGTACCACGCGGTATCCGGCGGGATCTTCTCTTTCAAGCCGGCAAGCCATCCCGCGTAACTCCGGGGGTTTTTCTCCGCCGTGTGCCAGTTCGCGACCATGACGCAGTCGCCCGAATCCGCCGAGGCGGCGAGCGGGTGGACGGCCACCGGCTGCCCCTCGCCGGGGGAAAAGTAGTTCTCCACGAACGCCGGGTCGATGGCGAGCGGGACGTTCGAGAGAGAGCGCTCACGGAGCGTGGGAAAGAGGGCGTCCGTATCGAGGGCGGCGGGGAGGGATACGACCGTCTCTTCGTGATCGTAGGTTCCTATCCGCGCGAGGCCGTCGCGCTTTACCGCCTCATACCTGCTCATGGAGCACCTCCGCACCGGGCACCTCTTCGAGGACGAGGGGCGCCCACTCCTCACCGCACCGGACGGCGAACCGTTTCTCCGGGTGCGCCTCCATCAGCGCCCGGATGCCTGCGCATCCCGACCGGACCATATCGTCGTCCCATTCCGGGACCTCGCTCTGGCCTACCGGGAAGGTCTCCGCGAGTTCCACGGGGTAGGGCCCGAAGGGTGGTTTGAAGTTCAGGACGGTGTCGAACCCGGGAACCTCGCGCCCGTCGAACGAGACCAGCACCCGCTCGCCAAGGGGGATGCGGGGAATGACCTCGTGGAACCGGAGCACCTCCGTTCTCCGGCAGGTCTCCGAGCCCCGGTAGAAGAACCGGCGCTTGGAGACGGGATCGTCGCGTTCGAGTTCCGCAGCGTGAGCGAGGAGTTCCCGGTAGCCGTCGAGCAGGCGCGGGTGGCCCCGGCACCGCTCGTCGACGAGTTCCCAGAGCGTCCCGTCCTGGATCGCCTGCCGGATGCGGGCGATCTCCGCAAGAGTGACGTGGAGGTTGTGGAGAGCGAGCAGCCGCTCCCGGTCGTCGGACTTCCGGAGCTCGTCGGCGGTCATCGAGCGGCAGACCCGGCAGGCGCAGGGGAGTTCGGCGAGCTCGTCGATCTTGAGGCTCCCGTGCGGGGTGATGTAGCGCCCTTCCCGTGCAAAGAGGGCGTATGCGGCCGAGTCGAAGAGATCGCAGCCCATGGCGACCGCGAGGGCGAACATCGACGGGTGGCCTGCGCCGAAGAGGTGGACGGCGGTACCCGGGGAGAGCCCGCGTTTCGCCGCAAGGACGACCTGAACGAGTTCTTTGTAGCGGTAGCTCTCCATCAGCGGCACCACGGCACCGATGGGAGCGAAGGTGAAGTCGAGGTCCCGGACGGCCCGGCCCGCCTCCTCGCGGAGGTCGGTGAAGATGCCGCCCTGCACCGGCGCTGCCAGGTTCGCGTCGGGGAAGAGAGCCTGTGCCTCGCGGATCCGCTCCATCGTGACCGCGAGTTCCCGTGCCGCTCTCCCGGGCCCTGCGTCCGGTGGGGTGGGGATGTCCAGGGGGACGACGATGTCGCTTTTTATCGCCTGCTGGAACTCGAGCGTGTCGGGGTTGCTCACCTCGACCTCCCCGTAGACGGAGAGCTGAAACGAGCCCGAGTCGGTCATGACGACGCCGTCGAAGTCGAGGACGCCATGAAGCCCTTCCGCGAGCGCCCGGTCGTGGAATTCGGTGCTCCGCCTGAAGATGTAGGCGTTCGTGATCAGCGCCTCGACGCCCATCTCCTGCATCTCGCGGGGGGTGACCAGGGGGAGGTGGGGGTTGACGACGGGGAGGAGCGCGGGCGTCCGGACTGTTTTATCGTTCACCCTGAGTTTGCCGACCCTTCCCGCGATATCTTTGTGTATGACTTCAAAAGTAATTGCCATTCGGTTTAAACCGCCTTTTCTTCGAATATCTGCCCCTCGAACGTCTGCACGGCGACGTCAGCGCGCTTCCAGCACCCGGGCGGAAGCCCGGCCTTGACGCAGGTCTGGTCGAGGAACTCTCTGCTGCTCCAGCCGTACTCGGTCGGGACCTGCGGAAGGAGGAGCCCTCCGGTCCCGAGACCGCTGACGATCAGGCCGTGCTTCCCGACATCGACACAGCCGGGGCGCTCCTCCGGCGGGCAGTCGAGCGGCCGGGGGGGCGTGAGCACCGTCACCTCGAGGTCGAGGTCGGCGAGTTCCGACCGCGATACCGGGGGAAACCGGGGATCCTCGAGGGCCGCCGATACGGCCGCTTCAAGGATCGCGTCGCCAAGCGGTTTTATCGGGTACGGGAGGCCGATGCATCCGCGGAGGCGTCCCTGCCGCTTGAGCGTGACGAAGACGCCGCGTTTCTCCCCAAAGATCGGGGAACGCACGGGAAGCTCCGTCCGTTTGCCGTCGACGGCTTTCTCGATGGCGTTGCGTGCCAGACGAACTGCCGTTCTGCCTTCTTCCGGGGTCAGCATTTCCATCAAAATGGGTCGTATGATATTGAATACTTTTAGTCTTTATCAGGAGAAGAGAGAGCGTCAGCGTCGGCCGCAGGAATTCTGACCCGTCCGGTGATCGAGCAGGGTGCGCTGCCTTCGGGACGCACCAGGACAGTCAGGGCCTCGTCCAGAGAGACGGGGCGGTCGAGGCAGAGCCGGATCGTGCACTCGTCTCCGGGAAACAGGAGGGTTCCGCCCCCGGGCAGTGCCGCCGACCACGTTCCCGGCTCCGAGAAAGAGCTCCCTGAAGGCGTGAGGACCTCGAGGTAAGTTCCTGCCGTGACCGTAACGGTGGCCCGGGAGAGGTCGACGGCCTCGCCTTCCCCGGTATGGACGACGCGGACGGCGACGGTATCGACGAAGGTTCCGGAGAGCCCCGGAATCGACGAGGAGCCGGTGACTTCCCCGGCCGGCGCAAGACGTGGTTCGCCTGCAACCAGGACCGGGTATTCACCCGGATCGGACGAGGATCCGACGTCCATGAAGCTCGCTCCGAGCGAGACGAGCGAGAAGAGTGTGGTTACGGCAACAAACGCCGCGAAGATCGCCGCAAGCTCCAGGTGTGTATAGGCCTCGCTCCCCCCCATGGTAACGCCAATGGTAAGACCCGGGAACCCGTATATAAATCTATCCCGGTGGCGGGGAGATGCGCGGCAGGTACGTAGGTCGCCGCAGATCGTCCCGCGGTGCCCGGCGGCGGGGGTGAGCCCGGGCAGGATACCCGTACGGCTTTATATTCTCACCACAAAATATTATAAGGGAGAGGGAGAGTGCGGCCGACGGTGGCACATCCTGTGCTGCTGAGGAAAGTCCTCCCACCGGCCAGACACGCAGCCGCATGCAAGTGCGGGTGGCGAGAGTCACGGCAATGACACAGAAACGACACGGCCCGCCGTCAGTGATGAAACGACCGAGCCCTCCGTCCGGGGGGCGAGCGGCGCGGGTTTCCGCGCACTTCGTTGAACGTAGCGGCGGGATACGATGAAACGGTGAATCCCTGCGGGTGCAAGCCAGAATCGGGCATATGGATCGTCTGGTATCCGCCCAGGTATGGCGCGTAGCTGAATGCCGCACTGAACAGAAGGAGGCTTACTCCTCCCACTCTTCACTATGAAACACTTTTATGGTAGTTCAACCACCCTTTGGCTTCAGCTCGATCTCCTCAAACGTCACGACATGCGAGTCGAAGACGTCGCCCCGTTCGTTCATGAAGAGCTGGACAAAGACCTCGGCGGGCGCGTTCTCCATGGATATGACGTCCCCGTGTTCGGCTTTGACCTCGAAACCGAGGGATTCCAGTTCGCTCCGGACGGCGTCCCGGGTGTAGTAGGTCGAGAGTATATCCCGGACCTTTGCGAGGACGTTCTGCTGCTCCTCCTCTGTTACGGCCATACTCCCTCATGCGCCCCGGGGTATATTAACCTCTTCCGGCGGCTGCCGGGGACGCGCCGGCACCGGTGCGGGAGTGTCATGAGGCAAATATATATATGAAAAAATTACCATTAGTAATAAGATGGAGATACCTACCCCGGCGGAACTGCGGGAGAAAAGGCTCCGTATGGGCTTAAAGCAGGCAGATGTGGCCCGTATGGCAGGAATAAGCCAGTCCATGGTCGCGCGGATCGAGGCGGGCAGTGTGGACCCAAGGGTGAGCACGCTTGCGAGGATCGTGGAAGTCCTGCAGGCAGCCGAGAATTCGGCAATCACGGCGGCCGACGTGATGAACGCACCCGTGCTCTCCGTCGCCCCGGACGACCCTGTCAGCCGTGCTGTCGAGATCATGGGCAAAAACGGCATCTCCCAGCTGCCGGTGCTCGAGAGCGGGGTGCCGTTCGGGTGCATATCCGAGTCGGCGATCATGAACGCCATGGAAGAAGGGGGGCTTCACCAGACGCACCGGAAGCTGGTGCAGGACTACATGGAGCCCGGTTTCCCGACGGTTCCTCCGACGGCGCCCATCGATACGGTCGTCCATCTCCTGCACCACAGCCACGCGGTCGTTGTTATCGAGAAGGGGAAGGTGCAGGGTGTGATCACCAAGCACGACCTGATATCGCTCATAACCTGAGTTCTAGAGCATTGAGACCAGGTCCCGGAGGACCGCTTCGGGATCGTCGGCCTTGACCACGCTTGAGGCGAGGAGGACGCCGCAGGTCCCGAGGTCGACGGCTATTTTTACGCATTCGCCCGACTGGATGCCGGCCCCGGTCAGGACTTTCACATCCGGGTTCACCGCCCGAACAGCGTTGACCGACCGCTCGATGATCCCCGGGTCGGCCTTCGAGACCGAGACCCCGCTCCCGATCAGTTCCGGGGGCTCGATCGCCACGTAGTCGGGGCCGAGCGCTGCGGCGGCGGCGCTGGTGGAGTCGTTGTTCGTGCAGACGACCGACTCGAGGTGGAGCCTCCGGGCCGCCTGGACGCAGGCGTCGATATCGGCGAGAGTCAGGCGGCGCTCGGAGTGGTTGATCAGGGTGCCACGTGCGCCCGCCGACCTGACGGCTTCCGGGAGAATGTGGCCGGTATGGGCGCCGGGCGTGATCGCGTCGATATGCTGGGCATAGACGGGTATCGCGTAGTGGTGGCTCATCGGGTGAATTTCGGTGAAGACCGGCGCGATGCCGATGACGGCGCCGCTCTCCCTCGCCACGGTCTCGGCCGCAGCGGCGATCCGGTGAGCGTTGCTGCCCATACCTTCCTGATAGGTCTTGAGATTGACCAGAATGAACGGTGAATCCATATCCATCACGTCTGACTGATAGATTGCTCCCCCTGATATTAACTCTGATGCCGGTGACGGGGGCTGAGAGGGTGGATCGCTTGGTGGGTAAGCGCGGGGTGGCCACGACTTATATGCAGCAGAGTTCGAAAACTTCGAAGAGTATAGAGCGCGACCAGGTGAAGGACGTGAACATAAGCGACATGACAAGCCTGAAGTAATTGAGCCAGTCGCAAGTTGTATCTACGGTTCAAGAGCCCCATTCCAGAGGAACGTCGCAAGTCCAAAGATCTGCGATCCTCTCCACCGATGTCCCGTAGGAACATCGGCTATCGCCACGCACTGCCCCCGCCCCCAGGGGCGGGGGAGGAGGCCGGAGGCCGGGTGGAGTGGGGGTTACACGTCTCCTTATAGGATGGAGACAGGGGAGGGGGGGCATGCCCCCCCTCCCCGTCAGCCCCTCCCCGCGTGGCGATATCCCCACGGTCCAGTGTACCGGGCAAGCCTGAGAAGAACTGTTCTGAAAGGAATGCACTACTTCTGCATCCGACGCCACCATTTCCATTGATCGAGCCTGTGGTCGACGCGACCTCAGAGGCGTTTTGGAACGCCTTACTTACTAGGTCTGGGGAACGACGTTCTGTCATCAAAAGTACGCTGGTATTCCTGAACCCTGCTCTGTCTCGTGATCGGCAGGATAAGAAAATTTAGGAGGGATCTGGCGGAAGCTCACTCCAGAAGCCCTCGGACAAAGTGCCCGCCGGTGATGCCCCCGAGCGCCCGCCGTTTCACCTCGTCCTTGAGCCCGGAGAGGACGCCCGGCTCCCGGCGACCCACCGCACCGATCCCTTCCCGGTAGAGGCGGGCCATATCCCCGGCGTAACGCGGCCCCCGTCCCCGTGCGTCGATGGCGACGGCGTCGATGTCCATCGCGGTGATTTGAGGCAGGCGGTCAACGAGAGAGGTTTCGACGGCGTTCGCGATGCAGGTCCGCCCCTCGCCGTCGCGCCGGAGCGGGAAGACACGGTTTCGCCCGTCCTGGAGTCCCAGGAACCCTTCTCCGGCGACCGCCGCCGCGAGCCTGTCCTCGGTCACCATCGCCTCGATGTTGCCCTGCACCAGCACCTCGAGTTCGGGGGTATCCCCGGCCGACGCCGCGAGCCCGGCAAGGTCGGCGGCCGGGAGTTCAGGGGAGGCCGTGCACCGCAGGAAGAGCGGCGCGAGTTCCGCGGCGGTGCGGTGGTTCCAGAGGTTCAGCCCGGCGGCGCCGTAGAGCCTCATCCGGGGCTCGGTCCTCCGCACCGCGTCCGCGGCGCCCATCCCGCTCACCATTACCCCGCGGATGCCGGCATCGTAGAGCGACGGGAGGAGGGGGGCCGCCGCATCGAGGAAGTCGCGACGGGTGATCGACGGCCACTTCCAGACCAGGTCCGCACCCCCCTCCCGGCAGACGGCGGCGGCTTCTTCAAGGACTCCAGGGTCTGCCGCCTCGATATAGACGGTGCGGGCGCCGTTCCGCGCGGCGGCCTCCGCCCCCTCGAGGGTGTCGGTGTAGACCGAGACCGATGGAAGCCGGGATTTCCGGTGAGAACCTGCCGGCCGCTCCATCCCGGCAATCGCCGCTTCGACCCGATCCCGGGCCGCACGCATCGCATCCTCCCCCGGGCGCCGTGCGGCGAGCACGGCATCTTCGACCCTTTCTAAGAATGTCCGCCGGACCCGGTTCAACTCCCCGAGCGGGCTAAAGAGCCCGCCGGGGTACCGGAGGTCCAGATTCCGGATCGTAAACGGCGTCCCCCCGGTCTTCCCGAACTGCTCCGCGATCTGCTCTCCGGTAAGCGGCCGGCTCCGTGCCGGCTCCATCACGAGATCCGGGCGGTAGCGCACCCGGAGCGGTTCGCCGCCGTGTTGTGCGACGACCGCCTCCATGCAGGGCGTGCCGTCCTTCCAGACGACCGCCACGTCGAGCGGCAACGGCTTCAGGGGTTTTTCCATGATTCGCTTTGCCCGCTCCTCGAGGTCCGCACTCCTCGTCAGGAAGACTTTGGCGCCGGACGTGACCGGCGCGGGGACGCTGAGCCGTACCATACCGCGGCGGACGGCGGGGGTGCCGCGGACAACCGCCCCCACGTCACTGTCGGGGTCGTCCGTGCAGAAGGCCAACCCATCGCCGGACCGGGGCGCGAGATCGCCGGCAAGATGCACGGTCGCCTCCTGCCGCCGCGGGTCGTAACCGGTGACCGTGCCGAGCAGGATACCCCTGTTCCCGGGCCGGTCGCGGGCCATGATATCGCTGGCGCCGAGGATGTAGCCCTCCGTGAACTCCCGGTTGAATGCAAGCGCGAGGTCCCGCATATCCTCCCGCGAGGGCGACCAGGCTTCCCCGGCGGCGATCGCGTCGAGGGCGTGCCGGTAGATGCTCGTCACCGTGGCGACGTAATCCACCGAGCGCATCCGGCCCTCGATCTTGAGCGACGCCACCGGCGCACGGGCGAGGAGGTCGAGGCGCGGGTACACCGAGAGGTCCCGGGTCGAGAGCAGGTAGCGGTCCTCTCCCGGCACGGCCCGGAGGTCTTTCGGGCGCCCGTAATCGTCCGTTTCAGCGGTCACGAGCCGGTAGGGCTTCCTGCACGGCTGGGCGCACATCCCTCGGTTCCCGCTCCGCCCCCCGATGACCGAGGAGAGGAGGCACTGGCCCGAGTAGCAGTAGCAGAGCGCTCCGTGGGCAAAGACCTCGATGCCGATCCCTTGCACCCCCGCGATATCCTCGACCTCCGCAAGGGTGAGTTCCCGCGCCAGCACCACGCGGGAGAACCCCTCCCGTGCCGCCCGGGCCACGCCTTCGCGGTTGTGGATCGCCATCTGGGTGGAAGCATGGAGAGGGAGGTCCGGGACCGCCTCCCGGGCAAGCGACGCCACCCCGGCGTCCTGCACCAGAACGGCATCGACCCCGGTCTCGTAGAGCCAGAGGAGGTAGCGGGCCACGTCGGGGAGTTCGGCGTCCCGGATGAGGGTGTTCACGGTGACGTAGACCCTGACGCCCCGGAGGTGCGCGTAGTCGACGGCGGACCGGAGTTCCTCGTCGGAGAAGTTCGCCGCGTAGTGCCGGGCCCCGAACCGTCGCCCGGCAAGGTAGACGGCATCGGCGCCGGCGGCAACCGCTGCCGCCAGGGCCTCCGGCGACCCGGCCGGCGCAAGCAGTTCCGGCGGCCCGGATGTCTGATGGTGATTGTGCGGCATCTGCTTCGTACCGTTCGACCCCCCGGCCTATATACTCGGCGGGGGGTATCCTTTTTTGGCAGCAGAGCGATGTGAAGAGGAGGCCTGATATGGATCGTGTGGGAATTATCGGCTACGGGCACATGGGCAGCATGCTGGTGAACGGGTTTCTCTCATCCGGCGTGCTCGGCATCGATGAGATCATGGTTGCGTCTAAGCGTCAGGAGAGCATGGACGCATGCGCCGCAGCATGGCCGGGAATCGGCATCGCCAGAACGAACAGGGAACTTGCCCGGCAGTGCCGGCTCATCATCATCACCGTCAGGCCGCAGGAGACGCGCGGCGTTCTCAACGAAATTGCCTCCGTAATGGACGGCGACGAGCATGTCGTCTCGCTCGCCGCAGGCATCAGCCTCGAGGATCTCGAAGGGCTGTTTTCGGGATCGGTCACCCGGGTCGTTCCCACGGCCACCTCCGCGGTCGGGCAGGGGACGACGCTGGTCTGCCACGGGCGGCAGGTGGGCATGCTCGACGCTCTCCGGGCGGAGGGGCTCTTTTCGTCCATCGGGAATGTAGCGCTTGTCGATGAGGTGAACCTCCCGGCGGCCACCCTCCTCTCGAGTTGCGGGCCGGGGCTGCTCGCCGCCATCATCGAGGAACTTGCCGGCGCGACAGCCCGTGCGAGCGGCCTTGAAGCGGGTCGGGCGCTGGCCCTGACGACGGAGATGGCTGCGGCAACGGCCGCTTACCTCCGGGAGACCGGAAAGACACCCGGCGACCTGGTCGAGGAGGTCGCGACCGGCGGCGGCGTCACGGAGGCCGGGGTGCAGAGGCTCCGGGAACGGCTCCCGGGTGTCTTCGACGGAACGGTCGCCGCCATGCTGGAGCGCTACGGTACGGTGGGGAAGTGACGGAAACAGGAGCCGCTCCCGATCCGCAAAGGCCACAGGCAGACTTTTAAGTGATAGGGCAGGAATACCTCCGGTAGGTATGAAGATCGTCGTCTCTGTGGAGAACCCCGGCGTTATCGATGAGGTGGCGGCGTACAGCCCGACGTTCATCGAGATCAGGCTCGACAGGATGGAGGGGGATCTGCTGGACCAGGTCCGTGCTATCCGGGAGAAGACCGACATCCCGCTGATTGCCACGCTCAGGAGCAGAGAGGAGGGAGGGCGGTTTGTCGGCGATCTGGACCTCTGGGTCAGGATCATCGGGCCGATCGCACGATACGTCGATATCGTGGACGTAGAGGCGCGATACCGGGACCACGCGCCGTTCATCAAGAGCCAGGGGGTCCAGATCCTCGCGTCGCTGCACACGAACGAGATGCCCAGCCTGCCGGAGCTCGGGAGGATCGAGGAGATGCTCAGGTCCTACGGCGACATACCGAAGATCGTCGTGAAGCCCCGGACCCGGGAGGACCTCTTCGAACTCGTCATGTTCACCCACCAGGCCCAGAAACCCATCTGCACGAGCATCATGGGCGCCGAGTTCCGCTACGCCCGTGCAATCCTGCCCCTCTTCGGGTCGGAGTTCACGTTCAGCCATGCCGGCACCCCGACGGCCGAGGGGCAGTACCATATACGGGAGATGCGGCAGATTGCGGATCTGCTGAAGTGAAGGGGAGGGGTCTCATGGTCCCCTTCACCGATGACCCGGCGATTCTTTACCCTCTCGACGCATATAGCCGTCTTACCCGCGATCCGGCGGACCCTGCGAGTGATCCTGCCGGGTCTGTACGTGTTCTTCCCCCGGAGGCTCTCAATGTTTATATGCCGGAACTGTATACATGACATTATGTCTACAACTTCTGTCTACAGCATCCGCATCGATTCCCGGGTCCGGAAGATGATCGATGAGCTGGACGATCCCACATGGCAGGACGAGCTTCGTGCCTTCATCGAGCGGTCGGTACGGAGAAGGCGCAAGGCACAGCTCCTGGCACGGGCACGGGAAACCCATCGCTCCCTGGACGAAGGGCCCCCTGCCGCGGACCTGATCCGGGAGGATCGCGATGCCCGATAGCGTTGTGCTGGACTCGTGCATCATTGCAGCCGTCTTCTTCCCGGAGGGGATCACGGATAGAGCAATCGAGATCGTGGAGGGCCACGATTGTACCACGGTCGATCTCGCATACGTCGAGGTGGCAAACGTTGCCTGGAAACGGGTTCGTCATTCCGGCCAGGACCTGGATATCATCAGGTCCAGCCTGGCCGACTCTCAGGCATTCATCCGGGAGACCTGCCATGTGGTACCGGCCCGTGACCTGGTGCCCGCGGCATACGATCTGGCGTGCAGCCACGGGATCACAATCTACGACGCCCTTTTTGTTGCCGCTACGGTCCAGTGCGGGACCTGCCTGGTGACCGGTGACGGCAGGCTCCATGACGCGGCGAAGAAGGTGGTGACCACGTACCTGGTCCGGTGATCGCGGGACCGGGGGAAAGGAGCGCGAATCGGCGTCCTCGACGCTCCCCTGGTGCCGTTCTCACGCTCCTGACTCGTACCTTCGGCCAGTCGCCAGTCCAGGGCCTTCGGTCTTCTCCAGCGATGTCCCCATGGAGCATCGCCTGTCGCCATGCACTGCCTCCGCCCCTTGGGGCGGAGTGCGACGGGCCGTAGGGTGCGATGGTCCGAAGGACCGGAGTTTGAGAAAACGCGAAGCGTTTTCGGGGCCGGAGCATGAGCACTGTTAGATGCGGAGGAGGAGGCCGGAGGCCGGGTGAGGTGGGGGTTGACGAGGGGTGTTAACACAGTGAGTTTGAGCATCAATGGTATGAGTTAGAGACAGGGGAGGGGGGCACGCCCCCCCCTCCCCCAATGGCGATACTTAGTGGGAAGCCGTGGATGAGTGCGCAGGATACGAAATAGTTAGACTCCGTTCGTTTGGTGGGAGCGTCGGGTAGTATACAGGTTTACGCGACCGGTGGGCGCCTGAATTTAAAAGGACTGCAGGCCGGGGATCCTGGAACCTGCTCCACCTACTCCCCGCCAAACCCCCGAAACTTCGCCTGCTCGAGCATCGCATCCAGAATAACCATCGCCATCATGCACTCCGCGACCGGTACAATCCGCGGTGCGATGCAGGGGTCGTGCCGCCCTTCGACCGATATCTCCCGCTCCTTCCCGGCGGTATCGACGGTCCGCTGCGGCTTGCGTATCGAGGGCGTCGGCTTGACGGCAAGCCGGACGACGATATCCTGCCCGGTGCTGATCCCGCCGAGGACGCCGCCGGCGTGGTTGCTCAAAAACCCGGCTTCAGCGATGGGATCGTTCATCTCGCTCCCGAGGAGCCTCGCGGCGCCGAACCCCTCGCCGAGCTCGACGCCCTTCACCGCACCGATGCTCATCATCGCCCCGGCGATGGCGGCGTCGAGCTTCCCGAAAACCGGGTCCCCGAGTCCCGGCGGGCACCCGGAGGCTGTCATCTCGACGATGCCGCCTACGGAGTCTCCCGCATCCCGGGCGGCACGGATCTCCGCTTCCATCGCTTCCGGCTTCGTCGCGGCGTGCACCTCGACGACCCTCCCCCGGACCGTGATGCCGTAGGGTGCAAGGCAGCGGACCGCCACCGCTCCGGCGGCGACCCGGGCAAGGGTCTCCCGGCCCGAACTCCGCCCGCCGCCCCGGTGATCGCGGAACCCGTACTTCGCCTGCCAGGTATAGTCCGCGTGCCCCGGCCGGAATACGTCCCGGAGTGCGTCGTAGTCCTCCGACCGGACGTCCCGGTTCCGGACGAGAAGCGCGATCGGGGCGCCGGTCGTCCGTCCTTCAAAAACCCCTGAGAGGATCTCTACCCGGTCGGCCTCCTGCCGGCCGGACTCGAGCGGGCTCTTCCCCGGCCGCCTCCGGTCGAGGTAGGGCTGGATATCCGCCTCCGCGAGGGGGATGCCGGGCGGGCAGCCGTCGATGACCGCGCCCACCGCCGGCCCGTGGCTCTCGCCGAACGTCGTGCACCTGAAGTTTCTTCCGAACGTGTTCATACCAGCATCTCCCGCACCAGTTCAGGCGTGACCGCGATCCCGGTGATCAGCCGGAACTGCTCCACCGCCTGGTGGACGAACATCTCCGTGCCGGGTATCGTCTCGCACCCGGCCTCCCGCGCCGCCCTGATAAGCGGCGTCTCCGGCGGGGTGTAAACGAGGTCGAAGACCGTCGTCCCGCGCTCGAGGTCGTCCGCGGCAAGCAGGCTCCGGGTGTCGGGCTCCATCCCGACCGGGGTTGCGTGTATCACTACATCGGCGTCGGCCCCCTTGAACTCTTCCAGACTCCCCCACCGGCAGTTGAAGCGCTCCGCGAGCCCCCGTGCCGCGTCCGCCGTCCGGGCAAGCACCGTAACCTCCATATCGAGCGAGCAAAGGGCGTAGACCGCCGCGGCCGCCGCCCCGCCGGCGCCGAGCACCACCGCCCGGGCGCCCCGCCGGTGGGCGAGCGGGATCCGAACCCCCAGCCAGTCGGTGTTGTGGCCGTACATCCTCCCGCCGCACCGGACAACGGTGTTCGCCGCCCCGATCGCCATCGCGTGCTCGTCGACCTCATCGAGATGGCGCATCACGTCGGTCTTGAACGGGATGGTGACGGAGAGGCCTTTCAAGGCGAGGAGCGTCGCAAGGCGGACGATCGTCCCGGCATCCGGCCACTCGAAGCGGGTGTAATGATAGTTCATCCCGAAGTGTTGAAAGAGCCGGTTGTAGAGGAGCGGGCTCCTGCTGTGGGCGCAGGGGTTCCCGGCGATGCCGCAGACCATGAGGCCGGGATCCCGCCTGATCATCTCCCGGACGGTCTCAAGCCCGAACTTCCCGAGGAGAGTATCCCGCTCGCGCTGTTCGTCGGGGGAGAGGGCGCTCTCCCCGCGGATCTGCCCGAGAATCATACCGGCAACCTCGGCGGGCGTGCGCCTCCCGGTCTCGATGCAGACGTCGGCCGCACCAAGGTATGCCTCGTTTCGTCGCGAAAGGAGCGTGCGTACCTCCTCTTCCAGGGGCAGATCGGTCAGACCCGGCCGGTCGCTCCCGGCGATCCGCTCATGAATGACCCCGGGCGGGGCGGTGAGGAGATAGACCGTGCCGTGCCGCCGGAGGGCGGCGACGTTTGCCGGGTCGCATACCGCCCCCCCGCCGGTGCCGATCACGCCCTCCGCCGTCCGGAGCGACGCGACAACCTCTCGTTCGAGGGCGCGGAAGTGCGCCTCCCCGGCCCGGCGGAAGATCTCCGGGATCGGCATCCCGGCCCGCTGCTCGACCAGCGCATCGGTGTCGAAGAACGGCACCCCGAGGCGGTTTGCGAGGATCCGCCCGACCGAGGTCTTCCCGGTTCCGCGGAAGCCCACGAGGACGACCTTCACAGCAGCCCCACCCCGTAAAGAGCCTCCCAGAACCCCGGGAAGGACTTCTCCACGCACTCCGGTTCAAGGATCGCCATCCCTCCGACCGCGAGGCCGAGCACGGCAAACGCCATCGCCGTCCGATGGTCGTCGTGCGGGTCGACGGCCACCCCGTGGAGGGGCGCGGGGGTGATCGTGAGGGAGTCCTCCGTGACCTCGACGCCCGCACCCATCCGCCGGAGGGTCTCCGCCGTCACCCCGACGCGGTTGCTCTCCTTGTACTGCAGGTGCCCTGTCCCGGTGATCGTCGTCGGCGACCCTGCCGTCGCCGCCACCGCCGCGAGCGTCTGGACGGTGTCGGGGGACGAGGACATATCGATCTCGATACCCCGAAGGTCGCCCGTCCGCTCCACCGTCACCGCGTCTCTCCCGGAGGTCACCCGGCACCCCATCGCCTCGAGGGCGTCGAGGAACCGCCGGTCCCCCTGGACCGATGCCGGGGAGAGGCCCGTGACCGCAACCTTCCCACCGCAGACGGCCGCGACCGCGAAGAGGTAGGACGCTGATGAGTAGTCCCCCTCGATCCGGTAGCCCCGTCCCCGGTAGGTTGCCCCGCTCTTCACCCGGAACCACTCGTAGCCCCGCCGCTCGATATGCGCGCCGAACCGGAGCATCACGTCCGCGGTCACGTCGAGGTAGGACCGCGAGGCCGGAATCGCCGGGAGCGTGAGTTCCACGTCCTCGTCTGCGTAGGGCGCCGCCATCAGGATGGACGAGATGAACTGGCTGCTGATGCTTCCGTCGATCACCGTCTTCCCGCCCCGGAGCCTGCCGGAGATGCGGACGGGCGGGAACCCCGGCTCGCCGGCAAACGCGACCTCCCCGCCGAGGGCCTGGAGCGCCCCGGCAAGGGGACCGACCGGCCGTTCGAGCATCCGTGCACTCCCCGTCAGCACCACCGGGTGCCGGGCGAGGAGCGCCGCCGAGGTGAGGAGCCGCAGCGTCGTCCCGGAGTTCCCGCAGTCGACGGTCACCTCTCCCGGTGTGGGGAAGGTGCCGCCGCAACCGGCGACGGTGATCTCCCCCGGCAGCCACTCGAGCGGCACCCCGAGGGTTTCAAGCCCCCGGGCGGTCAGTTCCGTGTCGGCCGCCCGGAGCGGCCCTTCTATCCGCGTCCTTCCCGAGGCGAGTGCCCCCGCAATCAGCGCCCGGTGGGTGTAACTCTTTGAGGGCGGTGCCTGAAACGTTGCGTCGACCGGGCCGGTCTGCGACACGCGGACGATCATATCGGCACCTCCATACGGGCGTAGCACCCGAGTTCTCTGACGGTGGTCATGGTCTTGAGTTCTTCCTTTGCCTCTCGCCAGCCTCCGGAGACCTCGAGGTCGATGAAGAAGATGTACCTCCCGATGCCCCGGCGGGACGGCCGCGACTCGATCCGGGTCAGGTTGATCCCGCGCCGGGCGAAGACCCCAAGGATATCGGCAAGGAGCCCGACCCGGTCGAGTTCGGGGTCCACGAGGAGGCTGCACTTCGTGGCTCCCGCAATCCCGCGAGGGAGAGCGGATATCTCGACGAAGCGGGTGGTGTTCTCCCTGCTGTTCTGAAGGTCCCGGAGGGCCAGCGGAAGGCCGTAGATCCGTGCCGCCGTCTCCGAGACGACTGCGCCGGCGCGGCTCTCTCTCTGCATCGCCATCGCGCTTGCCGCATTGCTGCTCGTGTGCACGACCTCCACCCCAAGGCCGTCGAGGAGGATGGAGCACTGTTCGTGCGTCTGCGGGTGGGCGTAGATGACCGAGAGGCGTGCGGGGTCTTCCCGGGCCGCAAGGTGGTGCCGGACGGGCATGTAGGCTTCGGCGGTGATCGAGACCTCGAACTCCATCAGCCCCTGGAGCGTCTCCCCGACGCCGCCGGCCTCCGAGTTCTCGATCGGGACGAGCCCTCTCGCTCCGCCGGCCGCCACGCGCCCGATGATCGAGCGGATCGTCGGCAGGAGTTCGATATCGTCGCCGTAGAGCCTTACCGCGAGTTCGTGGCTGAACGTCCCGGCCGGCCCGAGTGTTGCGACCGTCATCGGCTCACCACGTGGCTGATGAGGTCGTCCGTCTCTTCTGTTGCGGCCCGGAGGTACGAGGCGTAATGGCCGGCGTTTTCGGCAAAGAATGCCTGGAACCGCTCGTCGTCCCCGGACTCGACGATCTCGCGGAGCATCCGGACAGCCTCCTCGAACGCCGCGAGCACCTCCGGGACGGCCGGGTTCATCTGCAGGATGTCGCCGTAGAGCCCCGCGTCCTGGGCGAGGAGCCGTCCGACGAGGCCCATCTCGATCCGGTAAACGGGGCTCGTGAACCGGAGTGTCTCCGCGACGTCGGTGCCGGTCCGGCGGATGGCCTCCGCCTTTGCGAGCGTGCCGAAGTGGGTGAGCCCCTGGATCACCGCCATCATCCGGTCGTGATCTTCGGGTGTCGAGAGGGTGATCGCCGCCCCCTGGTCGCGGAAGACAGAGAGGAGGGCGTCGAGGGTCTCCGGGCTGCACCGGGCAGGAGTGGCGACGATCGTCTGGCCCCGGAGCGATGCCGCACCCGGCCCGAACATCGGGTGGAGCCCGATCACCTCCGCACGGGAGGCGAGCATCGCACGGACCGGTTCGACCTTGAGGGAGGTGAGGTCGCAGAAGACCTGCTCGTCTGAGAGGAGCGGCGCAACCTCGCGGATCACCCCGACGGTGGCACGGATGGGCACCGAGACCATGACGATATCCGCCGTCTCCGCGACGGCGCGGGCGGTGAGGGAGGTCTTTCTCCCGGAGACGATCGTCTCCCACCCGGCGGCCTCAAAGACCCCGGCAAAGAACCGCCCCATCTGTCCCGTGCCGCCGATGATGCCTGCAAGCATGGCGTCACTTCTCCAGGATCGTCTCTTTGACGGCGACCCCGAAGTGCCGCCCGCCCTCCGCGACGCTGCCGAGCACCGTATCGCCGACCGTGAGGGCGGCGACCGATACGGCCGTCCCGTCCTCCCGGACGAGCCGGATCGTCTCGGCGTTCTGGAGAACCAGGCTCACCGTTCTGTCGCCGGCCTTCGCCTCGACGAGGAGGAGCGGGCGGCGCTCGATCTTCACCCTGCCGACGACCGCGTCATGGGTCGGGCCGGTGTGCTCCGCGACGAGCACCTTATCCCCCACCGCAAGGTCGGCGAGGTATGCGGTCTTCCCGCCGGGGAGGAGGATGTAGGCGTGGACCGCCCCGGCGTTCACCCGAAACGGGCGCGGCGCCACGTAGGGGTTCTCCAGGGTCTCGGGGTGCACCATCAAGAACGCCGAGGAGGTGTTGCCGACGAGCATCCCCTCCCCGTCGGTGAGGATCGAGCAGGTGTCGACGCAGACCCTATCGCCCATCCCGACGGGGACGATCCGGGTCACCTCGAACGGGACAAGGGGAACCTCTTCGCCGGCGCCGGCGATCACGCCTGCCGTCTTCCTGACCTCCGCCGCATCATCGGTCGCAAGGAGGATGCCCGCCGCCCCGCGTTCGAGGACGGTCAGGGCGACCTTCGCCTCGTCGGCGCTTCCGACCGCCGCAACGATCCGGTCCGACTGCGCGACGAGGTTCTCGAGCGGGATGATTGTCCAGTCCCGTGTCCTGACGATGACAAGACCCTGCCGGGAGAGCCGGAGCGCCTCCTCTTCGGATTCTTTGTCGACGATCTCGACCTCGAAGACGTCCTTTCCGGGGACGAGATCGCCGTTCTCCCCGACCGTCGTCACCCGCCCGAGTTCCCGGACGCGTTCTGCGTCGTCCGTCACCAGGGCGTCGACACCGCTCTCGATCGCGGTCGTCGCGAGATCCTTCCTCCACGGCCGGAGATCGACCCAGAAGAGTTTCATCGCTCAGTCTCCAGGGCTTCGGCCGGGCTTACGCCCTCGTGCACCACCCGGGATATCGCAGCGATGAACCGGGCTGGGTCGCCGCGCTGGAAGGCGTTCCTGCCCATGCAGACCCCCGCCGCGCCCGCATCGATGGCACCCCGGATGGTCGTGAGCGTCTCCATATCACCGCCCTTCTCGCCGCCGGCGATCATCACCGGCACCGAGCAGGCGGCAGTGATCCGGCGGAATGTCTCCGGATCCCCGGTGTAGTTCGTCTTGATGAGGTCGGCACCGAGTTCTTCTGCCACCCGGACGCAGTGCCCGACCGACTGCGGCGAGGTAGGGTCGATCCCCGTGCCGCGGGGGTAGATCATGATCAGGAGCGGTATCCCCCAGCGGTTGCAGTCCCGCACCACTTCGCCCGCCGATTCGAGCATCCTCGATTCGTTCGGCGCGCCGAGGTTGATGTGGATCGAGACCGCGTCGGCGCCGAGCGCGACCGCCTCCTCCACGGTGCAGACGAGCACCTTGTCGTTCGGGTCGGGGTTTAAGGAGGTGCTCGCGGAGAGATGCACGATAAGCCCGATATCCTTTCCGTGCTTCCGGTGCCCTCCCTTCACCATGCCCTTGTGGAGGACGATGGCGTTCGCTCCCCCCTCGCTCACCGCGTTGACCGTCTCGGTCATGTTGCAGAGCCCTTCGATCTGGCCCATCGTGAACCCGTGATCCATGGGGATGATCACGGCGCGGCCGGTGTTCCTGTCCATTATCCGCTCCAGGCGGATCTCTTTTCCAATCATATTCATCACGTCCGGAGAATCTCAACGGCTTCCTCTGCCGACCGCCCTTCATGAATGATCAGTGCGGCGGCACGGATAAGGCGATCGGGCGCCGGGTGCTGGAAGGCGTTCCTCCCGATCGATATCCCGGCGGCACCCCCCTCCATCGCGCCCTCGACCAGGTCGAGGATCGCCCGATCATCGGTCTTCGAACCGCCCGCGACCACGACCGGCACCGGGCATCCTTTCGTCACTTCCCGGAACGAGTCCGCATCCCCGGTGTAGACGGTCTTGACGATATCGGCGCCGAGCTCCGCCGCCACCCGTGCGGAGAGTTTGACGCTCTCGAGGTCGTGCTCGTCGCTGACCTTTCTGCCCCGCGGGTACATCATCGCGAGGAGCGGCATCCCCCACTCCATGCAGGTGACCGCGACCCGCCCGAGGTCTTCGAGCATCTGTGCCTCGGAGTCTGCCCCGACGTTGATATGCACCGATACGCCGTCTGCACCCATCTTCAGGGCGTTCGTGACGGTGTTGACGAGCACCTTGTCGTTCGGGTCCGGGCCGATGCTCGTGCTCGCCGAGAGATGCATGATGAGGCCGACGTCCCGCCCGTGCCCCCTATGCCCATGCAGCGCAAGCCCCACGTGGCCGATGACCGCGTTCGCTCCGCCCTCGGCGACCAGGTCGATGGTCCTCCCCACGTCGACCAGCCCGGGGATGGGGCCGAGCGTCACCCCATGGTCAAGCGGCACGATGATGGTCCTGCCGGTGTTCCGATCCATGATACGTTCCAGACGAATCTCTTTTCCTCTCATAACCATAGTCCTCCCCGGATTTTGATGATACAATCTTCCGGGAGTAATTAAAACGGGATAAAATAGCGATAGAACGCTGCCGCTCCGGAGTTACGGATATCGGCGGTCAAAAACTGGCGTGTCGCTCCTGCGCAAGTGGTGGCTACTCCGTTAACCGAGATAAAAGCGGTCACCGGCGAAAAAACATTCACCACGCATTGGGTATATCGTTACGTGTTCTTGTATAAAAACATGACGGATTTTTGCGCGAGGGGTGAATCCGGGCCAGGAGCGGGTCCCCGGGGAAAAAAGTATGGTGATTGCCTTATTTCCGGCTCTTCTTGAACGATATGACGTCGCCGACGGTCATGGTCACCCGGCCCGGCCCGCCCGTGGAGGTGCTGTCTTCGGCCGAGTCGATCAGCCTGATGCCGAGTGCTCTCTCGAGTTTTTTCCGGACGTCGTCTTCGGGGATGAGATCGCCCTTCTCGATCTTCTTGACCAGGAGCTCACGCTCCTTGATTGCCTGGGCAAGATCGAGCGTGGACCACTCCTTCTCTTCCCGGGCGGCCCGGATACGGTCGGCGTAATCGTCGACGAGTTCTCCTTCCATCAGGTCAAAGACGTCCCGTGGCCTCCTCCGTGAGGCCTGTGGGGCGGCGAGTCCCGGCTTCTTCTGCGGGGCACCTCTTCGTCGCGATTGCTGGACTTCTGTACCGTGTTTCGCACATCGAACGCAGACGCAGAGCTCTGCACCTTCGATCTGGATGGTTTTCGACGGTCCCACTATAGGAGCGCCGCATAGTTCGCACTGCATAAGTCTCGCAAACAATTTTATATTCATTTTAACCTATATAATTAATCGAGGAGACCCATGGGAGATATCGCTCGGCAGGCACCAGAGAAGGATACCGGTGAAGACATCTACCAGTATCTCCTGGAACGGATTACGAACCTCGAAAACCGAAATCTGGAGCTACGCGAGCAGTTCCGGCAGATGGAGTCCGAGAAACGATACGTTGAAACCCAGAAGATCCGCTACGAGCGGGAGCTCAGAAAACTCAAGAGCGAGATCGAACAGCTCCGAAGCCCTCCTCTTGTGATCGGGACCGTTACCGACGTTATCGACAACAGCCGGGTGATTGTGCGAAGCAGTGCAGGGCCACGGTTTCTGGTCCGTACGTCCCAGCTTATCGACCCCGATCTCCTCAAACCGGGTGTGCGGTGCACGCTCAACCAGCAGTCCCTTGCCATCGTGGACGTGCTCCCCACGAGCTACGACGCGCAGATCTACGGCATGGAACTGGTGGAGTCCCCGGAGGAGACCTACGAGAACATCGGCGGCCTTGAGCCGCAGATCGAGGAGATCCGGGAAGCCGTCGAACTCCCCCTGACGAAACCGCAACTCTTCGAGAAGGTCGGCATCTCCCCGCCGAAGGGCGTGCTCCTCTATGGCCCGCCCGGCACGGGGAAGACGCTCCTTGCACGGGCGGTTGCCCACCAGACGAACGCACACTTCCTCCGCGTTGTGGGCTCGGAACTGGTGCAGAAGTACATCGGCGAGGGTGCCCGCCTGGTCCGGGAACTCTTCGACCTCGCGAAGCAGAAGGCGCCGTCGATCATCTTCATCGACGAGATCGACGCGATAGGCGCGCACCGGAACGACTCGACCACCTCCGGGGACCGCGAAGTCCAGCGGACGCTGATGCAGCTTCTCGCTGAGATGGACGGGTTCGAAAACCGGGGCGATGTCAAGATCGTCGCGGCGACGAACCGGATCGATATCCTCGACCGCGCCCTCCTCCGCCCGGGCCGGTTCGACCGGATGATCGAGATCCCGCTCCCCGACCACCAGGGGAGGCTTGCGATCTTAAAGATCCACACCCTGCATATGAACCTCAGCGAGGATGTCAACCTCTCGGAGGTCTCGCGGCTGACGGAGGGGAAGAACGGCGCCGACCTCCGCGCGATATGCATGGAGGCGGGGATGTTCGCCATCCGGATGGAGCGCGATTCGGTCAACACCGATGATTTCATGAAGGCGATCGACAAACTTGCGCTTGACTTCGATCGCCACCACTTCCACACCACCTTCGGCGAGATGTTCGCCTGAAGGGTGCTTTTTTTTTGAATAACTGTTTTGCCGCGATCCTTTCATCGGGTTATCGTTGCGGGAGGAAGAGCAAGCAATCCCGAAAAAAGATACACCGACCTCGTTGAATTGGGCGTGAATCCAGATTCAAGCCCTCTGGAGAGTCATTGATTGCATCCCAAACACGGATTTCGAGGGAGGAGGCAGGGTGGGGGGTACAGGTAGAGCCTTCTGGGGTAGAGACAGGGGAGGGGGGATGCTCCCCCCTCCCCGTCAGCCCCTCCCCCAATGGCGATTCCCCCACGGTCCACTGCACCGCGATATTCTCCCATTTTGACTGCTCTGTTTGTTACATCTCGCACCTGACGGTGCTCGAACTCCGGACAGCCTGCCCCCCAGTTACGACCTTCAGAACCAAAACAGGGACTTGACAGAGCCGGTATATCCAGCATCAGTGCATGGTCAACTATTATGCCGCCGTGAACGTCTCCCCCAGTTCCGACAGGCGTTCCGGGGCAAGATCACTCTTGAGAAGGCCGAAGATCAGGCGATCGTGATATTCGCCCCCGGCACACCAGTACTGCCTCTGGATACCCTCCAGGACAAAGCCGCATCTTTCCATCACCCGCCGTGATGCCGTATTGCCGGCAACGGTGTCGCCGTTCAGCCGGTAACCATCGAGCACGATGAACGCGAAATAGACCAGAAAGGTGCAGGCCAGGGTGCCGTAGCCCTGTTTCCAGTATGTATCATCGAGCTGGTAGCCGATCAGAAACGATCCCGGGCTGAAATCGACCGGAAACAGTGCACACTGCCCGACGAAGTCCCCGGTATCCTCCAGCCTTACCGTGAAGACGTGGTGGTCCGGCTCTCTCCCTTCCTGAAACGCCGTCTGCATCTCCTCGATCAGGGGCAGGAAGTAGGACCGTGTGGCCTCATCCGTATTCGGCCCAAAGCACAGCCACCTGCAGACCGACTCCTTTGCGAGCATCCGGGATATATCAGGAAGGTCGTGCTCGGTGCAGTAGGAGAACCTCAGACCGCCGCCGGTCCAGCTCGGTTGCATGCATCAGTGTTTGATCTTCCCACATTTAGCCGGTAGCCGGCAGTTCACGCACCGGGCAGCATCACGATCACGCCATTGGGGCATACGTGGGAGCAGAGGCTGCACCCGTCGCAGAGGTTCGTCTCGATGATGACCTCTCTGTCCGTTATCGAGATGGCATGGTATCCGCCGTCGCGGCAGGCCGTTACGCAGCGGCCGCAGGATATGCACCGCTCCGGGAACCTTCGGGATGCAAAGAGCCGTTCATCCCGGGAGAGGGCCGCATGTGTTCCGATCCTCGCGAGGGCGCGGCCCCTGAGCGCCGCGACACCGGTGAAGCGCTTGCGCGAAAGGTATTCGGAGAGGCCCTCGTTCATCCCGCGGACGATGCCTGCCCCCTCCCACATCACCGCCGTGCAGACCTGGACCGCCGACGCTCCGGCCGCTATGTACTCAGCGGCGTCCTGCCAGCGGGATATCCCGCCGATCCCCATGAGGGGGACCGGGAATTCCCGTCCTTCCAGGCCGCAAACCGGGGCGAGACGTCCCGGATCTCCATCGTGTCCGGGACGATGGTCTTCGTGACCGCACCCGCCCAGCCGAGCCGGAACGCACGCCGGATCTGTTCGCCGGACGCGGCCGGCGGGCCTGAGGCCAGCAGGAACGGGTTCTTGAGCGTGAGCGAACCGACGGTTGTCTCGAGGGAGGGGGCAGGTGCGGGCATACGGTTCTTCCTTATCCGAATTGCGCCGGAATGCCATATGGTTCTTGCCATCGGGCAGGTCCGGCGCCGGCACTCCGGTTTCGCCGCCTGTAACCGCCCCGTATCTTTTCGCAAGCGCATAGAACGATTTATATGAGGTGCGGCCAGGTATTTTCTGTGAGAATGAGCAAAAGGACAGGAACAGAAGAACACCTTGTTTTAACCGTCGTGGTGCTGGCCGCACTCTGCTGCAGTTGCGGCTGCACTCAACAAACCGCCGCGATGGAATGGTACAGGCAGGGGTTGCACTTCAACGCCCACGACAACCAGTTCGAGCAGGCGTTGGAGTGCTTCAATACATCTCTCGAACTTGATCCCCAATTTGAAGAAGCCTGGCTGGGCAAAAGTGTCGCACTCTACAACCTCAAAAGGTATCAGGATGCGCTCCAATCCGTTGACAGGGCTCTTGAGCTCGATCCGGAGTATGCTACGGCCTGGTGGATGAAGGGAGAGATATTGTCGAGTCTGGGAAAACCCGATGAGGCGGATCGTTGTTACGCCCGGGCTCAGGAGACAGACCCGCGCTTTGTCAGGGTATAGGGCTCTGCTGATACTCTGTTCGGATCTTTCCCCACCCCAATAGGTGGGTGCTGGATTCGGCCTGTCCTCGAGATCGGCTTTTTTTCTCGGGCATGTCACTGTGCAGTGGACCGTGGGGGTATCACCGTGAGGGGGAATATTCCCCCCCCTGAAACCCCTCCCCCAATGGCGATGCTGGGTGGAAAGCCGCATATGAGTTTGCTACAGACTTACCCACTTCCACTGATTAAGAAGGCGAAAACCATGCCCCCGAGTGCCTCTGGATTGCAACCCTCTAGAGCAAACAGAAGGAGTTTCAGCAGAGCTGAATTAGTTATTCTAGTGAATTGACATGCATGTCTTTTAATTCAATCGCTTCTGAAGGAACCGCAAAAAACCTGTACAACCCCTTCCGGCCGCCCTACCCTGCCGGATACTCCTCTTCAGCGCACCAGACCTCGAGCAGCGTATCCTCAGGCTCCGTCCGGTCGGCGTATGTCTCCGGCGCCGTGCCCTCGTCCATCCAGATCGTATCGACCATGTGGTCGCCGGCGATCCGGTAGAGGCAACGGTACCTCCATGGGGACGCGGGTTTCGCGTCCCGCTCGTAGATCTGCCGGGCAAGCCCGAACGAGCAGAATATGCCCTCCCCGGGCTCGAAGAGAACCTCCTCGACGTAGCGCTGGATGTACCACCGGAGTTCGGAGACGAGGGCAAGCGCACTCCCAAGCGACGCCGTCCGGATACGTATGCCGTACGCGAGCCGATCAGGCTGATAAAAACGAAGAACGCCTCTGCTGGTCTCGGATTTGAGCAGGGTGGCGTAGAGGTCAACCCCCTCCGGCTGAATGAGGAGGACGTTCATTGCATATCTGTGGGTGCGTGAGGTCGATAAGGTTTCCTTCGAGAGCGCCCCGGGGCTTCGTCGGTGGGAATGTATCCTGAGAGAAATTGAAGTTATAAACTATTGTAAAGCCCGGTGGAGTGGACCGTGGTGATATCGCCACGCACTGCCCCCGCCCCAAGGGGCGGGGAACGACGCTCCGCTAGGAGCGGAGTTGAGGCACCGCAGGTGCGGGTGAGGAGGCCGAAGGCCGGTGGGGTGGGGTTTACAGATATCCCTTATGAGGTAGAGACAGGGGAGGGGGTCTCCCCCCTCGAAACCCTTCAGGTTTCTCAAGCTCGCTACGCTCGCACTCCCCACCTGACGGTGGTCGAGCTCCGGGCGTTCCGCCCATCGCACTCGCACCTCCGGTGCTCAAGCTCTGCTCCTTCGGAGCATCGCACTCCCCGTCAGCCCCTCCCCAATGGCGATACTCCCTCGGAATCCGTGTATCATGCCTGCGACTGGCAGAACTTTGGATTTCGATATGCGAGCACCCAGGAAATCCTCGAACCCCTCGGCATCAGGATTTCAGGATGCTCCCTTTCATACCCCGGCGGCAGGTGCAAACAAAAAAGATCGGCGGGGAAGAAAAACCCCCATCAAAGATACATGCGGCTGTCGGGCGCCGCCACCTCGCGCTTCACCTTCTTGACTGCAAGAAGGAAGTCCTCCTGTTCGACAGCTTCAGCGTCCCGCCGGATCGCCATCATCCCGGCCTCACGGCAGATCGCCTGCAGCTCCGCGCCGGTGGTGTCCCCGGCGAGTTCCGCAAGCGAGGGCAGGTCAACGCTCCCGGCAAGCGCCATCTTCGCGGTGTGGATCTTCAGGATCTCATGGCGTGCTCCGGCATCCGGCAGCGGGACCTCGATGATCCGGTCGAACCGGCCGGGACGGAGGAGGGCCGGGTCCAGCATGTCGATCCGGTTCGTCGCGGCCATGATCCGGATGTTGCCGCGGTTCCCGAAGCCGTCCATCTCGGCCAGGAGCTGCATCAGCGTCCGCTGGACCTCGGCGCTCCCGGAGGTCCCGTCGTTCGTACGCATGCTCCCGATCGCATCGATCTCGTCGATGAAGACGATCGCCGGAGCGCGCTCCCGTGCGAGGACGAAGAGCTCGCGCACAAGCTGCGCACCCTCCCCGATATACTTGTGGACGAGTTCGCTCCCGGACATCCTGATGAACCGGGCCTTTGATTGGCGGGCAACCGCCTTTGCGATCAGGGTCTTCCCCGTGCCGGGCGGGCCGTAGAGGAGGATGCCCTTCGGGGGCTCCACGCCCACGCGCTCGTAGATCTCGGGTTTCGTGAGCGGGTACTCGACGGCTTCTCGGACCTCTTCGATCTCTTCTTTCAGGCCGCCGATCTGCTCGAACGTCACGCTCGGCTGCTCATCGAGCTCCATGACCCTGACCCTCGCGTCATAGATGTTGCCGATCGTCTTGACGATCGAGAGGGTGTTGTTCACCGCCACCTTCATTCCGGGCTTGAGGGTGCGGTGGAGTTTCTCGTTGACCACGGTGACGTATTCCTGGTTGTTGCCCTGCTGCCGGAGATACACTTCGCCATTCTCAAGCACATCAACCACAGCGGCAACAAACAGCGGCACCCGTTTTAACTGAGCATTCTCTTTCCTGAGTTGCAGGAGCTCTTTTTCCAGCAACTCATTCTTGAGTTTGTAATCCAGGATCTGCGCCTTCAGGTCCTGGATCTGGAGCATGAGCATGTCGTGCTCGCTGCCGGGAGTGCTGCCAATGGTTTCGTCCATGTCACTCATATAGTTGGATCTCCAACCACATTATAATGTGGTGGCAGTGATCATGCAAGGCAGAAGCATATCCAGGGGTATCGCAGACGGAGAACTCCTCATATCCGCCGAACCCATATCGTTCCTCTCGGGCGTCGACCCGAATACCGGGACCGTCGTGGAGCACGGGCACCCGCTTGAAGGGCAATCCATCGCCGGACGCGTGCTGGCATTCCCGTACGGGAAGGGCTCGACGGTCGGGTCCTACGTTATCTACGCGTTAAAGCAGAACGGGCTTGCTCCCGCAGCGATCATCAACACCGAGGCCGAACCGATCATCGCGGTCGGGGCGATCATCGCAGGGATCCCCATGGTCGACCGCCTCCCGCCGGAGTTCTCCCGCCTTCCACCCGGCACCCGGGTGACGGTGAACGGGGATACGGGCGAAGTAGCATACGATGAGACCGCGTGATGCCTCCTGTGCAGACGTATTATGAGATCCTGTGCGTCGCTCCCGACGCCGCGCCCGACGAGATCCGGGCGGCCTACCGGAGGCTCGCAAAACAGTATCACCCGGATATCAACCCGGACCCCGACGCAAACGAGCGGTTCATCGCCATCCAGCAGGCCTACGAGACGCTGATCGACCCCGATGCCCGTGCGCGCTACGACCTCGCCCTCCGGGGTGGTGCCGGCTCTGCGCCGCGTGACCCGTTCCAGCGGTACCGTCCCGGCGGGCAGGCGGCGTGGACGCCGGGATTCTCGTGGCAGGGGCAGGTGCCGAGATCCGGGCTCGGCCGGGTCGGCATGATAGCGCTCCTCTTCTTCGGAGCGATCCTGATCGTCCTCACGCTCGTCCTGTCGCTCCTCTTCCGCGCCGTTACCGGCAGCAGGCGGCAGGACTCTTAAACCCTTTCTCCCGTCCTCGCAATCCGGAAACCAGGCCGCGTGCCTCTGCCGGACATGGGAAGCGAAACCTTATCAGGTAAAACCCCCTTCGTGCGGGGTAATTCCCGCGAGGTGAACGTGATGCCTATGGAGAAAGTGAAACGCTACCGGTGCAAGTACTGCAACTACGTCTACTCCCCGCTACGGGGCGAGCCCCACCGGGGCATCCCGGCAGGTACTGCGTTTGAAGACCTGCCGGAGGACTACGTATGCCCGGTCTGTGGGGCGACCGGGAAAGGACAGATCGGGACGTGGGGGTTCGAGCTCTGGGAGCCGACCAAGTACGTCTGCAAGATCTGCGGCTACGTCTACGATAAAAAGCGCGGCGAACCGCTCCGCGGCTATCCGAAGGGCACTGCATTCGAGGACCTGCCGGAAGACTACACCTGCCCGGTCTGCGGGATGGACCCGCAGATATCGAGTTTCCACGGCCCGGTCGGCAAAGCGCAGTTCGAACCTATCATGGACGTTTGAGCGAGGAGAAGGCGCCCTCATCCGGGATCGCACCCTGCATTCTGCGGGGGGATCCCGTGCTCCGGCACGATACGTGCTTTTTGCGGCGGCACTCTTTTGAATCCATAACACCCACTATTGTCTGAACCTGCTTGCCTGCACAAACCGGTTCTTTCAAATACTGGTCGGCGCATCAATCTGAGAAAACAGCGGTTGCCGCCTCCACAGGCAACCGTTGATGGGGAGTGCAGCGTTGAGCAATCGTGGAGTAAACGGGCAGATGGTGTCGGATGGATTTCTTCGGTAATATTCTGGGTCAGGGAAAGGGTGCAAACCCCTCGATAAAGCAGGGAATGTCTCAGTTCGAGGCCGGGAACTACAATGAAGCGGTGAAGAGTTTCGAGAAGGCGCTCAAGGTCGATCCCGAAAACGGTCCGGTCCGGCTCTCCCTGGGCCGGGCGCTCGCCTGTCTCGGCAGGGACGAAGAAGCCGCGGAGTGGCTGAGAAAGGCGCTCGAGTCGTCTCCCGGTGATGCCGAAACACTGCGGGCACTGGGACACGTCCTCGCCCGGACCGGCGGCTACGAGGAGGCGGCCGGGTGTTTCGCGTCGATCGCCGCAGATACGAACGCCCGGTACTGGCAGGGAGAGATGCTTGAGAACCTCGGCCGGTACACCGATGCTGCAGCTGCTTACGCTCAGGCGCTGGCGGGAAACCCGGAGAACGTTGTCCTGCGGGAGAAGCACGGGAGGATGCTCGAGCGGACCGGTGACTATCGGGAAGCAGCGGCCTGCTTTGCGAAGATCTTCAGGATGAACCCCGAGAGCACCGATGCCCTTGCAAGAATCGGGACCGCTCTTTTATACCAGGGGGATTATCCCGGAGCCGTCGAGGCGTTCAGCCGGCTGCTTGAGGCGGAACCCCGCAACCTCGACGCGCTCTACGGCAAAGCCCGGGCGCTCGAACACCTCGGCCGGTTCCCGGACGCCGCCGGGTGCTACGCCGAGATTGCTGCCGTCGAGCCCAACATCCCCGCCCTGTACCACCGCGGCGTGCTGCTTCTCCGGGCCGGAAGCTACGCAGAGGCGATGGAATGCTTCGATAAGGTCGCCCTCGCCGACCCGGACCATATCCCGGTGCGCTACTCGATGGGGATGGTCTACGATACGCTCGGCCGCTACGACCGGGCGGTCAAGAGTTTCGACCATATCCTGAAGCACGACCAGAGCCAGGTCCAGATATGGTACGCCCGCGGCATGGCGCTCTTCCACCTCGGCCAGTATGCCGAGGCGATCCGGTCGTTCGACCGCGTGCTCGAGAACCGGGCGATGACCGGGATGAAGTGGATCGGGAGCGGCACCGACCTTGCGCTCTTTGAACGGGACGAGCAGGAGGCCCTCCGGAAGGAGAAGGCGCCAGGGTTCGATGCGCAAAACGAGATCATCTACAACCGCCGGGGAACTGCGCTGCTCCATCTCGGGCGGTATGCGGAGGCGCAGAAGGACTTCGAGACCGTTCTTGAGGCCGACCCCGGGAACGTCTCCGTCCTGCAGCGGAGCAGTACTGCGCTCCTCCATCTCGGCAGGTTCGACGAGGCCCTCCGCTGCCTGGACGCGGTCCTTGAGAAAGAGCCGCACAACGCCGTCGCCCGCTCAATGAAGGCGGATGCCTTCATGAACCTCGGCAGGTACGGCGACGCGCTGGCGTGCCTCGACCGGATGCAGGAAGCCGGCGAGGATGATCCCGCGCTCCTGTACAGGAAGGGAGACGCTCTGCTGCACCTCTCCCGGTACGCGGAGGCGGCGGATGCGTTTGGAGCCCTCCTCCGGGTCGATCCCGGGGATGCGGCAGCAGAGAAGAGCAGGGGCGATGCGCTCATGCACCTCGGACAGTACGAGGAGGCGCTCGCCTGCTATGACCGGGTGCTTTCGGCCGATCCCGGCGACCGGGCCGCCCTGCTCGGCAGGGGCAGAGCGCTTGAGTACCTCGGGCGATACGAGGAGGCGCTCGAGTCCATCGATCGGGAGGCGGAGACGGGTCCGGGGGACGCCGGGACGCTGATCCGGAAGGCGTGGCTCTTCGAGGGGCTCGGGCGCTATGCTGCGGCGGCCGACTGCTACGAAACGCTCCTTGCCGCCGATCCGGGTGCCGGGGGCCATCTGGTGAACCTCGGGTTCGTCCTTGCCACGCTCGGGCGGTTCGAGGAGGCTGCCGGGTGCTTTAAGCGGGCCGTCGAGACCGACCCGGGCAACCTCTTTGCGTGGTTCAACCGGGGCCGGGCCCTGGAGAGGATGGGGCAGTACGCGGATGCGGCTGACTGCTACGCAAGAGTGACCGCCGAGCGGCCGGAGGATACCGGCGCCTGCTTTGCGCTCGCCATCGCGTTTGCGCGGCTCGGCAGGCACCGGGAAGCGATCGAGTGCTGCGACCGGGTGCTCGCCGCCGACGCCTCGAACGCCGCGGTCTTGAAGATCCGGGCGGATATGCTGGAAGCCGTCGGGAGGCACGAAGAGGCGGGAGCAGCATATGAGCACTACCTGAAGATCGCTCCCGACGACCGCGATGCGCGAATGGCGTTCGGCATGGCGCTCGAGCGTGACGGGAAGTTCGCCGACGCGATCAAGCAGTATGCGCTGGTGCTCGAGGGCGATGAGCGCGACGCCGAAGCGTGGTACACCCTCGAGAGCGCCCTTGTGCATATGGGCCGGTATGAAGACGCGCTCGAGTGCTCCAACAGCATCGTCGAGGCGAGCCCGGATAACCGGGCAGCATGGCAGCGGCGCGGGGAGATCTTCATGTGGCTCGGGCGCTACGCTGATGCGGTGGAGTGCTTTGAGAAGGTGATCGAGGCCGATCCGGCGGATGCTCTCACCCTGCGAAGGCTCGGGGAGGCCCACGAGAAGGCCGGCAGGTACGACGATGCCCTCGCCGCCTATACGCAGGTGCTGGACCGGGAACCGACCAGCATCGAGACCCTTCATGCCCGCTCGTCGGCCCTCATTCATCTCGGGCGCTACGAGGAAGCGGTCAGGTCCATCGACAAGATCATCGTCCTCGACGAGAACCCCGCCACCCTCTTTATGCGGGGAACGGTGCTCGAGAAGGCGGGCAGGTACGACGACGCCCTCGTGAGTTACGAGAAGGCGCTCTCGGTCGACCCGAAGAACGCGGCCGTCTGGAACGCTGCCGGGGGGCTCATGGATGCGCTCGGGCGGCATGAGGATGCCGTAAAAGCGTTCGATAAGGCCATCGAACTGGGCGAGGGGGACGTCCATGCCTGGCTCTCCAGGGGACTCGCTCTCGGCCACCTGGGCAAGCACGATCAGGCGGCCGCATGCTTCGATAAGGTTCTCGAGATGGACCCCCGCCATGCCCGGGCATGGTACCTGAAAGGGAGAACGCTTGATCGGCAGGGCAGGTTTGCGGAAGCGGTGGAGTGCTTTGGAAAGGCGCTCGAGAACGGGGGTGACTCATGAGGTCCGGGCAGGCATTCAGCGTCCTGCTGCTGATCGCGTGCGTCCTGGCTCTCTGTTCGGGCTGCACCGCAAGCGAAGAGGAGCGGGTGAAGTCCGGAGACACGGTGCTGGTCCACTACACCGGCACCCTTGAGAACGGGACGGTCTTCGATAGTTCCGCCGGGCGCGAGCCGCTCCGATTTACCGTCGGCAGCGGCAGGATGATCCCGGGGTTCGAGGAGGGCGTTATCGGGATGCAGGTTGGTGAGGAAAAGACCCTTCACATCCCGGCCGACCGGGCCTACGGACCGTACCGGGAGGACCTCGTCATCGTCCTCGACGCCGCCGGGATCGCCGGCGCCGAGAACCTGACGGTCGGCGACCAGGTCGGGGTACCCCTGCAGAACGGGCAGGTGATTCCCGCGACGGTCGTCGCCGTATCGGCCGATACGGTCACTATCGACGCGAACCACCGCCTCGCGGGCGAGGATCTTACGTTCAACGTCAGCCTGGTTGAGATTGTGTAGGGATTACTCAACATTTTTTCAATCCATTCTGTGGATCGGTCCCTATCGTAGTTGCATGAACTCATAAACCACTTTTCTGCGGCCACACCGGCACGGATTTCAAGGAGACTGCGTGTCTCGCACCTGCCGGTGCTCACACTCCGTTCCCGGCGGAACATCGTTCTCCAGTGCTCGTGTTACTGCCCTTCAAGCCTGCTGATTTCTTCTGATAACACAAAGCACGGCTTCCGTGGGAGTATCACCATGGGGGAGGGGCTGACGGGGAGGGGGGATGCTCCCCCCTCCCCTGTCTCTACCGCATGAGGTTCTACCTGTGACCCCCACCCCACCCGGCCTCCGGCCTCCTCCCCCGCCCCGAGGGGCGGGGGCAGTGCGTGGCGATATCCCCATGAAATCCGTGCATCGGGGTAAGCGATGTCCCCACAGGACATCTCTGGAGAAGACCGAAGGTCTTGGGCTTGCGATGGTTCGGAGAACGTCAGTCTATAGGACAGTTGTTCGAGAAGCTATCTGACTTCGAGGAACGGAGCTCGACCACCGTCAGGTGGGGAGTGCGAGCGTAGCGAGCTTGAGAAACCTGAAGGGTTTCGAGGGGGGAGTATTCCCCCCCTGTCCCCACCCCCCTCTCGGCGATAGCCCCACGGAAGCCGTGCCCGCGACGCAACAATGCTCAAGAAAAATTTCAATCCGGCCAAAATTACTCTTTCTTCTCCTCCCCGCCCTCCACCGGGGTGACAAGCACCTTATCGACCCGGTGGCCGTCCATATCGAGGACCTCGAACCGGAACCCGTCCCAGACGAACCGGTCGCCGGCCTCGGGTGTCCGCTCGAGATACATCATCACGAACCCGCCGAGCGTCTGGTAATACCCGCGATCTTCCCCCGGCAGGCTACCTGCCACGTCGAGGAGGTCGTGGAACTCGTCGACCGGGAGCATCCCGTCGAGGAGCCACGACCCGTCTTCACGGCGAACCGCCGGTCCCTCGGGCGGGCGCTCGGCCGACGGGATGCCGCCGACGATAGCCTCCATGATATCATGGATGGTGACCAGTCCCTGGATGCTCCCGTACTCGTCGGTGACGAGGGCGATCCGCGCCCCGGACGTCTTGAACTCATCGAGGACCGAGAGTGCGAGGACGCTCTCGGGCACAAAGAAGGCGGGTTCGATCGCCTTCATGACGTCCGGGGGCTCGCCCGCGATCATCCGCGCCCAGAGGGTGCGGACCGAGACAATGCCGAGCAGGTTGTCCAGGTGGTCGCGGTAGACCGGGAAGTAAACGTGCCGGGAGTCCACCATCTTCTGCCAGTTCTCTTCGGCGGGGTCCTCGACGTCCACGGCCACGATGTCGGGGCGCGGGGTCATCAGCACGCTGACCCGCCGGTCGGCGAGGCGGAAGACGCTCTCCACCATATCCTGCTCCGCCTCCTCAAAAACGCCCGCCCGGGTCGCCTGCCCGATGAGGACCCTGACGTCCTCCTCGGTGACTTCGGGGCCGGAGGGCTTGCGCACCCTGAGCACCGCAAGGACCACTTCCGTCGAGGCACTCAGCAGCCGGACGAGCGGTGCGGCGGCCCAGGAAAGGAGCCGTATCGGGCGCGAGACCACCGACGCGATCCGGTCGGCGTGAGTCATGGCCACTCGTTTCGGCACCAGTTCCCCGATGACGAGCGTTAAGTAGGTGATAGCGGCGACAACGGTTACGACCGCGAGCGGGCCGCTGTATGGGGCAATCAACGGGATTTTAGCGAATTCTTCCGCGAGAGGCCCGGCGAGCGTCGCTCCGCCGAACGCTCCGGCCAGGATCCCGACCAGGGTGATGCCGATCTGGATGGTGGAGAGGAAACGCGTCGGGTCCCCGGCAAGTTCAAGGGCGGCGGCTGCCCCGGCATCACCGGCCGCTGCCCTCTTCTGCAGGCGTGTCATCCTTGCAGAGACGAGCGCGAACTCCGCCATCGAAAAGAAGCCGTTTGCGAGTATCAGGAGGACGATGATCGCGATATCGGTGGCCGGCGGCATTGTAGTAGTCTTGCCAGCAGAAGCCTTAAACCTGCGGGGCACCCGGGGAAGCCCGTCGAGCAACGGATGGGTGCAGGAGCCGCCGCCGGTCCCGTGCAGGGAGAGTGGCCGGGAGGGGCCGGGCGGGATTGATCGGGAGAAAATTTTATCAGTGTCGGGGCCGGAGTCCCACCAGGTGATGCAGGATGGTCGAGGTCGGCGAACTGGCTCAGGATTTCTCGATACCGGACCAGAACGGGCATGAAATCCGGTTATCGGGCTTCCCGGGGAAGCGGGTTATCCTCTCGTTTCACCCGCTGGCCTGGACCAGCATCTGCGCCAGGCAGATGGAGGCGCTCGAGGAGAACCGGAAAGCGTTCGACGCTCTTGGTGCCGTTGCCCTCGGCATCAGCGTGGATTCCGTCCCCTGCAAGCGGGCGTGGGCGGAGAGGCTCGGTATCCGGAGGACCCGGCTCCTTGCGGATTTCTGGCCCCACGGCGCCGTAGCGCAGATGTACGACGTCTTCGACAGCATAAAGGGCTACTCCCGGCGGGCGAACATCGTCGTCGACGAGTTCGGGCGCATCATATTCGTCGGGGAGTACCCGGCGACGGCGGTGCCCGATATGCAGGACGTCCTCGACGTTCTCCAGGCGCAGGAGAAGAGCAGGCGGGCAGAGGAGCAGGTGCCGGAGATATAGCCCGGCGTTTTACCCCCCAACCCGGAAGAAACTCCCGATCAGCGTGATCAGCAGGATGGCCGGAACGCCGTAGCGGATGAGCGCCATATAGGCCCTCTGCTGCCACCCGCAGCCGCCGATCTCTTCATAGATCCGGGTGCGGTTCATGAACCACCCTCCGACGACGCTCACGATCAGCCCTGCAACGATGAGGCCGATCGTCCCGAACGCATAGTCGGCGAGGTCGAGGAACGGCATTCCGAAAGCCTCGAGGTTCAGGGCGGTGTAACTGAGAGCGGACGGAAGCCCGAGAAGCATGATTGCGGCGAAGACAAGAAGCGTGGCGCGTTTCCGGGGGTAGCCGTAGGAGTCCATCAGCGCCGCTACCGGCACCTCGAGCATGGAGACCGCCGAGGTGAGCGCCGCAGCAAAGAGCATCAGGAAGAAGAGCGCTCCGAGCAGCATGCCGTACCGGATCTCCGTAAAGGCCGTGGGCAGGGTGATGAACACGAGGTTCACCCCGGCTGCGGGATCAAGGCCCGCGGTGAAGACCAGCGGGAAGATCGCGAGCCCGGCAAGGACCGCGATCAGTATATCGGCCCCGGCGATGATGGCGGCGTTCCGGAAGAGGGCTTCTCTTTTGAGGTAACTTCCGAAGGTGAGCAGGATGCCCATGCCCACGGAGAGCGAGAAGAAGGCCTGCCCGAAGGCCGCGATCCAGACGGCAGGGTCGGTCAGCCTCGAGAAGTCAGGAGAGAGGTAGAACCCGATCCCCTCGACTGCTCCGGGCTCTGTGAGCGAGAAGGCCACGAGGAAGAGGAGGATCACGAGAAGGACCGGGATGAGGTATCGGGAGGCTCGTTCGATCCCCTCCCTGACCCCGGACCGCACCGTCACATAGACCGCGAGCCCCGAGAGGAGGAAGAAGGCGAGCGGGAGGTAGGAATCGGTGAACGCACCGAACTCCACCGGCCGGCCGATGACGAAGAAGAGGGCATATGCAAGCACCCAGCTCGCGATCACGAGGTAGTAGCCGAGGATCAGGCTGACGATGGCGACGATCAAGAGGCCTGCGGCGGTGAACCGTTGCCGTATCGACCCAAAAGCGGAGACGACCGACGTCCCTGTGGAGCGCCCGATGGCAAGTTCCAGCACCATCAGGGGGAGGCCGAAGAGGCAAACGGCGATCAGGAACGGGATCAGGAACGCGCCGCCCCCGTTGGCGCCCACGATGTAGGGGAACCGCCAGATGTTCCCGATACCTACGGCTGAGCCGATGCTTGCAAGGATGAACCCCAGCGTTGACGACCACTCTTCTCTTGCCATACCACTCACCGGTTGAGGACGGTTCCCCAGGAGTAAGGAGGCGTTCCGCCTTTATATGCATGCCCGCCCGGGCCCGGCGTATCCCTGACCAATGCGCTTTTGTACCGGGTGCCCTCATACAAGTGCGGTTAGAAGCAGCATGAGCGTCAGTTCCCGGGTCCGCCCCGACGGGGGGAAGACGGATTGAACGGTCCATACCCGTTCCTCATCTCGATCCCCCACAGCGGCACCTCTGTCCCGCCCGAACTCCGCGGTCTCGTTAACCTCACGCGAAAAGAGATCGTCTTCAATAGCGATCCTTACACCCGCCGCATTTACGGGTTCGACGATGCGGTGGAGGCGGTGGTCGACTTCGACGTTTCACGGATCTTCGTCGACACCAACCGGGCGCCCTACGACTACCCGCCGCGGACCCAGGACGGCGTGGTCAAGGTCATCACGCAGGACGGGACGCCGGTGTTCCGGAAGGGCCAGACGCCCGGCAGGGAACTGATAGGAGCGCTTCTGAAGAACTACTACCACCCGTTCCACAAACGGCTGAGCGAGGCGCTCGACACCCGGCCGATCGAGATCGCCTTCGACTGCCACAGCATGCTGCCGCAGTCTCCGCCGGTCCGGATGGACGCCGGACGGCCCCGCCCGCTCTTCTGCCTGAGCAACCGGGGGGACCGGAACGGGAAGCCGAAAACGGCAGGCGGTCTCGTGACCTGCCCGCCGGAGTGGCTCCAGGCGCTCGCCCGGTCGTTCCAGGCGGAGTTCGAGGGGGAGGGCCGGGTTGCGATGAACGATCCCTTCCGGGGCGGGTTCATCTCGGTGGCGCACTACCGGCGCAGAAGGGTCCCCTGGGTCCAGGTCGAGATCAACCGCGGGTTTTACGAGGCCGAAGGGCGCGAGGCCGGCGAGGCACACCTTGCTGAACTCCAGGGGCGGATCTTCTCCGCCGTCGCCGGGTTCTGGGACGAGGTTACGGGGTGAAAACTCAGTGGAAGTTCATTTTGGAGAGACGTTTCTCAAAAACTTTGCTCTATAGAACGTGTCGTGCCACGGTTGCAACGAATCCATAGGTTGATCTTTGCAAGGTTCGCGCGGTTTGCACCTTCGACGCTCATATTTTCCATATCTGGCAATATCCAGTAGCCACAGTGGCACGGATTTCAAGGGGATATCGCCGCAGGGGGAGGGGCTGACGGGGAGGGGGGCATGCCCCCCTCCCCTGTCCCCCCCATTGCGATAGCCACCACGGTCCACTGCATGGGTTCTTTCCTCATTAAGATCGTGTTATTGCCGGTACTCAGACTTTTCAGGTACTTAAAATCTGGATAGTCACACGTCCCTTGATTACACCAGGATCCAGAAGGAGTTCAACAGAGCCAGTCTGAGGATTCATATCAGATCAAGCCGTATTCTGCCGTATTTCCGGGGCCGAAGATACTATGCCGGTAGAGCGCCCACTTATATAGTGATGGATCGCCTGCATCTGCTCCTGCAGCGCTACTTCGGACATACGGCGTTCAACCCCTACCAGCGGGAGATCATCGAAGACCTTCTTGCCGGGCGCGACGTCCTTGCGGTGCTTGCGACCGGAGGCGGCAAATCGCTCTGCTACCAGGTTCCGGCGCTCATGGGCGACGGTGTCGTGCTGGTGATATCGCCGCTCATCGCCCTGATGAAGGACCAGGTTGACGACCTGCAGGCCCGCGGGATCGGCGCGGAAGCGCTGAACTCTTCCGGGTCTTACGCAACGACCCGGCGGATCCTCTCGGAACTCAGCGAAGGCCTCATCCAGATCCTCTACGTCTCGCCGGAGAGGGCGGTCGGCGACGACTTCCTCGACCTTATGGCGTCCCTTCCGGTCACGCTGATCGCGGTCGACGAGGCGCACTGCATATCGATGTGGGGGCACCAGTTCCGCCCGGAGTACCGGTCGCTTGCGGTGCTCAAGGAACGGTTCCCGGATGTGCCGATGGTTGCCCTGACGGCGACCGCGACGCCGGACGTCCGCGACGACATCGTCCGGCAGCTCAACCTTGCGAACCCATCGGTCTACGTCGGGAGTTTCAACCGCGAGAACCTCCGCTACGCCGTTTTCCCGAAGGTTGAGGACGCATACGAACGGCTCCGCGCTTATCTCCGGAGCCGGAGAGGGGATTCCGGGATCGTCTACGTCGCGACCCGGGAGGGGGCCGAGACGCTTGCGGCCCGTCTCCGGGCCGGCGGGATACCGGCGCTCCCCTACCACGCCGGTATGACGGCGGCCACCCGGGCCCGGACGCAGGACCGGTTCATCGGCGGGAAGGTTCCGGTCGTCTGCGCGACGAGCGCGTTCGGCATGGGGATCGATAAGCCGGATGTGCGGTTCGTCGTCCACTACGATATGCCAAAGACCCTCGAGGCCTACTACCAGGAGAGCGGCCGGGCCGGAAGGGACGGCGGCGAGAGCGACTGCATCCTCTACTACAGCGACGACGACGCACGACGCCTCCGGTCGTTCATCGACCGCGATCTTGCGTCCGAGTTCCAGCGCGAGGTCGCACGCTCGAAACTGCAGGGTATGGTGGATTACTGCACCACGACGGAGTGCCGGAGAACGGTGCTCCTCGAATACTTCGGGGAGCGTTTTGAAGGGATCTGCAGCGGCTGCGACGCCTGCGCCCCGGCCGGGAAGGCCCGCTCCGGGCAGCGGAAGCGCGGCACCGCCCGTTCTGCAGCGGGATGAATCGTTGGGTACCGGTGTCCCCCTTCCCGGGGAAACACCTATTATGCATACGGCAAAAGACTTTGCCGGGATTTGTCATGGCAAAGAAGTTAACTCGTTCGACGTCCGACCGGTGGATCGCCGGCATATGCGGCGGTATTGGAGAGTATCTCGAGATCGACCCGAACGTCATCAGGATGATCTGGGTCGTCCTCAGCGTGCTCACGACGGTCTTCCCGGGGGTAATCATTTATATCCTGCTCTGGATCATCCTGCCGGAACAGGGGCAGGCGCGGCCGGTCGAGGCGACGGCCGAGGTGTAAACAAGGACGGGGTGCGGTCCGGAGGCTGCACCTGTTTTTTGTCGAGAGGGGGGGCCGGCTGTGCGTGCCGATGGGCGCTTCACGCTGAGGGAGTTCGGGCGATGTACGTGCTCACGGAGCCTCGATTGAGTTACCTTCTGCTGATGAATGAAACCGACAGGACAGTTTGAAAACCCGGTACACTGGACCGTGGGAGTATCGCCACTGGGGGAGGGGCTGACGGGGAGGGGGGAGCATCCCCCCTCCCCTGTCTCTACCCCAGAAGGCTCTACCTGTGACCCCCACCCCACCCGGCCTCCGGCCTCCTCAGACGCACCTACGGTGCTTCAACTCCGCTCCTAACGGAGCGTCGCACACCGCACCTGCGGTGCTCATGCTCCGCTCTTTCAGAGCATCGCACCCCGCCCCGAGGGGCGGGGGCAGTGCGTGGCGATATCCACTGGAAAGCCGTGTACAGGTAGTAGCCCCGCCACAATGTTTCGAAGCATGAGAGCGCCTGTAAGCGTTCCTTCTCCTCTCACCGCCGGCCCTCCTACCGCGCTTTCCCTTCCTGCAGCTTCTTGATCATATCCCGCAGCGCAATCGCCCGTTCGAACTCCAGGCGCTCCGCCGCCTCCCGCATATCCGCCTCGAGCTCGATGATCAGGTTCGGGACCTCGGACTTCGGGACGTGTTTGATATCGGTGATATCGACCTCTTTCTCGCGGATCGGTTTTACGATCGTCTGCGGCGTGATGCCGTGCCGGACGTTGTAGTCGAGCTGCATCGCCCGCCGGCGCCCGGTCTCGGCCATCGCCTTCTTGATGGAATCGGTCATGGTGTCGGCGTAGAGCACGACCTTTGCGTTGACGTTTCGAGCGGCCCGCCCGATCGTCTGGACGAGGCTTCTCGCGTCGCGGAGGAACCCCTCCTTGTCGGCGTCGAGGATGCCGACGAACCCCACCTCGGGGATGTCGAGCCCCTCCCGCAGGAGGTTGATCCCGACGAGGACGTCGTACTTCCCGAGGCGGAGCTGCCGGATGATCTC
Source organism: Methanoculleus nereidis (assembly GCF_032944295.1). Classification (NCBI taxonomy): domain Archaea; kingdom Methanobacteriati; phylum Methanobacteriota; class Methanomicrobia; order Methanomicrobiales; family Methanomicrobiaceae; genus Methanoculleus; species Methanoculleus nereidis. Next base: position 145,816 of record NZ_JABFFQ010000005.1, on the reverse strand, counting down.
CGTCCGCTCGATGGTGTCGATCTCCGAGTGGAGGTAGCGGGTCTTGATCCCCTGCTCAGCGAGATACTCCGAGAGCTCCTCAGCGAGCCTCTTGGTAAGGGTCGTCAGCAGTATGCGGTCGCCGCGGTCAATGGTGGCCCGGATCTCGGCCATCACGTCCGGGATCTGCCCCTCGATCGGCCGGACCTCGACCGCCGGGTCCACAAGTCCCGTGGGCCGGATGATCTGCTCCGCAACGCTCGAGCGCTTCAGTTCGTAGTCTCCCGGGGTCGCCGAGACGAAGATGACGTTTCGCATGTAGCCCGAGAACTCGTCGAACTTCAGCGGCCGGTTGTCGAACGCCGACGGGAGCCGGAAGCCGTAGTCCACGAGCGACTTTTTCCGCGAGTAGTCGCCGTTGTACATCCCGCGGACCTGGGGCAGGGTCTGGTGGCTCTCGTCGATCACCATCAGGAAGTCCTCCGGGAAGTAGTCCAGCAGGCAGTAGGGCTGCTCCCCGGCCTTCCGCCCGTCGAAGTGGCGGGAGTAGTTCTCGATCCCCTTGCAGGTCCCGGTCTCGCGGATCATATCGATGTCGTAGAGTGTCCGCTGGCGGAGGCGGTGCGCCTCGAGCATGTCGAGGTTCGGGAGCCACTCCTCGAGTTCCTGCTCGATCGAGACGATCGCCCGCTCTTTCGCCTCCTCCGGGGCGACGAAGTGCCTCGCCGGGTAGACGAAGAAGTAGTCCATCGCCTCGAGCCGTTCGCCCGAGGTTTTGTCGATCTCGCTGATCCGGTCGACCTCGTCCCCGAAGAGTTCGATGCGGATGATGTTGTTGAAGTAGCCGGGGACGATATCGATGGTGTCGCCCTTCACGCGGAATCGGCCCGGCATGAGCTCGATGTCGTTTCGCTCGAACTGGATGTCGACGAGCCGCCGGATGATGTCGTCCCGCCGCATCCGGTCGCGGACCTTCACCTCGAACCCCATCCCCTGGAAGTTCGCGGGGTTCCCGAGACCGTAGATGCAGGAGACCGAGGCGACGATGATGGTGTCGGGGCGGGAGAGAACCGAGGCCGTGGCCGCAAGCCGCATCTGCTCGATCTTGGGGTTGATCTGGGCGTCTTTCTCGATATAGAGGTCGCGCTTCGCGATGTAGGACTCGGGCTGGTAGTAGTCGTAGTAGGAGACGAAGTACTCCACCCGGTTATCGGGGAAGAACGACTTGAACTCGTTGTAGAGCTGGGCGGCAAGCGTCTTGTTGTGCGCGATGACGAGGGTGGGCTTCTGGACCTCCTCGACGACGTTTGCTATCGTAAACGTCTTCCCCGACCCCGTGACCCCGAGGAGGGTCTGGTACTGCTCGCCGCGGGAAAGGCCGTCGGTGAGTTTTTGGATAGCGTCGGGCTGCGAGCCGGTCGGCTTGAAATCCGCCTTGAGGTGAAATGCCGTCATGGTACCACCGTCTTCTTCCTGAGTGTTCTGTGATACGTGATCGCGAACCGGTGCGCCTCGTCGCGGATCTCCTGGAGGAAGAGCGACGCCTTCTCGTGCCGCTCGAGCGGCAGGGGGTGGGAGAAGCCCGGCACGAAGACCTCCTCCTCGCGCTTCGCGATCGCCGCGATCGGAACTCTGACGCCGAGATCTCTCAGCACCGCGGTTGCCGCCGCAAGCTGTCCCTTCCCGCCGTCGATGAGGATCAGGTCGGGGAACTCGCCGCCCTCCTTCTGGAGCCGCGAGTAGCGCCGGCGGACCACCTCGGCGATGGCCGCGAAGTCATCGACGCCCTCGACCGTCCGTATCCGGAATCGCCGGTAGTTCCGTTTGTCGGGCTTCCCCCAGAGGAACCGGACCATCGAGCCCACCATCGCCGTCCCGGAGAGGTGGGAGATGTCGAAGCACTCGATCGCGACGGGGAGGTCCGGGAGGTGCAGCCGGCGTTTGAGTTCGTCAAGTTTGATCCGGTCGCCGAAGAACGCGATCTCGACGTTCTTTTTGACCAGGTCGAGCAGGTTCTTCTTCTCGCCGCGCTGCGGCACGACCGTCCGGACCCTGCCGCCCCGGAGGTGGGAGAGGTAGCCGGCGACCGCGTCGTCGACCGGCACGGGCAGGAGCACCTCCTCCGGCGGGTCGTGGTCGGCGTAGTAGCGGACGAGGAACTCCTCCAGGAACCCCTCCGTCTCGTCGAAGGTGTACTCGCGCTTCCCGGCAAGCGTTCCCCGGTCGACGTTGAAGAGCATCAGAAAGACGGTTCCCTCGCTCACGATATAGTTGACGATATCCTCGTTGTAGGTCTTCTGCCGGTCGACGTGCTGGCGTTCGCGCAGCCCCTCGAGTGCCGCGATCTGGTCGCGGAGCTCCATCGCCCGCTCATACTCCTGCCGCTCTGCCGAGGCCGCCATCTCCTCGCGGAGCGTCCGGATGAGCCCGGCGATATCCCCTTTCAGGACCGCCTCAGCCCTCCTGACCCGTTCCCGGTATTCGTCCTCGCCGATCCTCCCGGTACAGGGGGCGCTGCACGAACCTATGTGCGCCCGGAGACACGGACGCCGGGGGAGGCGCCGACACGACCGGAGCCCGAAGAGTGATTTCAACAGCCGGAGGAGGTCTTCGCGCTCCCGTGCGGAGACGAACGGCCCGTAGTACCGGCCGTTCCCGTCGGGCTGGCGGGCGGTGTGAACCCGGGGATAGGGCTCGTCGGTGATGTGGATGTAGGCGTACCGCTTCGCGTCCTTGAGGTCGATGTTGTACTTCGGCTGGTGCTTCTTGATCAGGGTGTTCTCGAGGATGAACGCCTCGACCTCGGTGTCGGTGACGATGAAGTCGAGGCCGGCGATCGCGGCGACGAGGCTCTCGGTCTTCCGGTCGAGGTCGTGCCGGGAGAAGTAACTCGATACGCGCTTCTTGAGGTTCTTCGCCTTCCCGACGTAGATGATGGCCCCCTCCCTGTCGGAGAAGAGGTAGCAGCCGGGCTCGGTCGGAAGATTCTGGGTATCGATCATGGCTTCTTGAGGATCTCCTTTAAGAACTCACCCGTGTAGCTCCCATTGACCAGGGCGACCTCCTCGGGGGTTCCCGTCGCGACGACCTCGCCGCCGGCGTCCCCGCCCTCGGGGCCGAGGTCGATGATGTAGTCGGCCGACTTGATCACGTCCAGGTTGTGCTCGATCACGACCATCGTGTTCCCCCGGGCCACCAGGTCGTCGAGGACCGCGATCAGGTTCTTCACGTCGTGGAAGTGCAGCCCGGTCGTCGGTTCGTCGAGGAGGTAGATCGTCTTCCCCGTGGCCCTTTTTGCGAGCTCCCGGGTCAGCTTGATCCGCTGCGCCTCGCCGCCCGAGAGGGTGGTGGAGCTCTGGCCGAGTTTGATGTAGCCGAGCCCGACCCTAGAGAGGGTGTCGAGCCTGTTCCTGATCGAGGGGACGTTCTCGAAGAGGGCCAGTGCCTCCTCGACGCTCATGTCGAGGACGTCCGCTATCGACCTGCCCCGGTACTTCACCTCGAGGGTCTCGCGGTTGTAGCGCGCCCCCTTGCACTCCTCGCACTCGACGTAGACGTCGGGGAGGAAGTTCATCTCGATCTTGATGAGCCCGTCGCCCTGGCAGGCCTCGCACCGCCCGCCTTTGACGTTGAACGAGAACCGGCCGGGCTTGTAGCCCCGGACCTTCGCCTCCTTCGTTTCGGCAAAGATCTTGCGGATCTCATCAAAGACCTTGGTGTAGGTCGCCGGGTTCGAGCGCGGCGTCCGCCCGATGGGGCTCTGGTCGATGACGATCACCTTGTCCAGGTCGTCGTCGAAGACGAGGCCGTCGTATTTCCCCGGAGGCTCCCGGGAGTTGTGGAGTTTCTGCATCAGCGCCCGGTAAAGCGTCTCGTAGATGAGCGTGGACTTCCCCGACCCCGAGACGCCGGTGACGACCGTCAGGACGCCGATGGGGATATTTGCGTCGATGCCCTTCAAGTTGTTCTCCCGGCAGCCCGCAAGCCGGATGAACCGGTCGCTCCTCCGGCGCTCAGCGGGGACATCTATCTTCAGGTCGCCCGCAAGGTAACGCCCCGTAAGCGATGCCGGGTTTCCCGCGATGGCGTCCGGCGGCCCTTCCGCGACGATCTCGCCGCCGTGGAGCCCGGCCCCGGGCCCCATGTCGACGACCCAGTCGGCGCTCCGGATGGTGTCTTCGTCGTGTTCGACCACGACGAGGGTGTTGCCGAGGTCGCGGAGGTGCTGCAGGGTCTCGAGGAGTTTTCGGTTGTCGCGCTGGTGCAGCCCGATGGAGGGCTCATCGAGGACGTAGAGCACCCCGGTCAGGTTCGACCCGATCTGTGTTGCAAGGCGTATCCGCTGCGCTTCCCCGCCCGAGAGGCTGCCGGCGCTCCGCGAGAGGGTCAGGTAGCCGACGCCGACCTGCTCCAGGAACGCGAGCCGGGCGATGATCTCCTTTAAGATCTGCTTCGCAATCTCGCGCTGGCTTTCGGTGAGGTCCAGCGTCCGGAAGAACGAAAGCGCTCCCGTGACCGAGAGGTCGGTGACCTCGACGATGGACTTCCCGGCGACCTTCACGGCGAGGACCTTCTCTTTGAGCCTCTTGCCCCCGCACTTCGGGCAGGGGAGGATCCGCATGAACTTCTCGAGTTCGCGGCGGCGGTACTCCGACTGGGTCTGGTTGTAGAGCCGCTCGGCCTGCGGGGCGAGGCCTTCCCACGTCCCGGAGTGCGACCACGAGTCCCCGTTCCTGGTCCGCATCGAGAGGCGGAGGTGCTCGGGTGAGCCGAACATCAGGGCCTTATACTGCCGCTCGGTGAGGTCTTTGATCGGGGTTAAGACCGAGAATCCGAAGTGTTTTGCGACGGCGCCGAGGTACTGGCTCCGGTAGCCGTCGAGGAAGTTCCGGTAGAGCATGACGGCACCGTCGGCGATGGACTTGCTCCTGTCCGGGATGATCAGGTCCGGGTCGAACTCCATCTTGATCCCGAGCCCGTTGCACTCCTCGCAGGCGCCGAACGGGCTGTTGAAGGAGAACATCCGGGGCTGGAGTTCCTCGAACGCAATCCCGCAGATCGGGCAGGCCATGAGCGCCGAGCAGGTCTCCTCGTTGCCGTCCTCGTCGACGGCGATGACGAGGCCTTCTGATTTCTTAAGGGCGTTCTCGATCGCCTCGACGAGCCTTGAGCGTTCGTCGACGGAGAGCCGGTCAATGACCACGTCGATGTCGTGCTTGCGGTAGCGCTCGAGGGTGATCTCCTCGTCCGTCCGGTGGATCTCGCCGTTGACCCGGACCCGGGCGTAGCCTTCCCGGTCGAGGTCTTTGAAGACCTGCTGGTAGGTCCCCTTCTTCTGCCGGACGACCGGGGCGAGGATGGTGACCGTCCCGGCCATCGTCCCGGCGATGTGGTCGGCGATCTTCTCCGGCGACTGGGCTTCGATGGGGATATGGTGCTCCGGGCAGAACGGCGTCCCTATCCGGGCAAAGAGGAGCCGGAGGTAGTCGTAGATCTCGGTGACCGTGCCGACGGTGCTCCGGGGGTTCTTGGACGTCGTCTTCTGCTCGATGGAGATGGCGGGCGAGAGCCCGTCGATGCTGTCGACGTCCGGCTTTCGCATCAGGCCGAGGAACTGCCGTGCATACGCGGAGAGCGACTCCACGTAGCGCCGCTGCCCTTCGGCGTAGATGGTATCGAAGGCAAGCGTGGATTTGCCCGATCCGGACACCCCGGTGAGGACGATGAGCCGGTCGCGCGGGAGTTCGACGGTGATATTGTTGAGGTTGTGCTCCCGCGCCCCCTTGATGGTGATCTTCTTCATTCTCCTGTCCTGATAACTTGATCTTCTGAGCTCATAGGCATTTGCGATCCAAAATTTTTAAATACTACCCGGGCGTTTCGCCCGCGACCGGGACCATCCCGGTGAGAGAACAGGTCTCCTTTCGCAGGGGCGGGGAGGACCCGCCCTGCGAGGAAAGATGACGTGAAGGGGCGGTGGCGGTTACCACGCCTCAGGGTATGCCATGTTGGTGTAGATGTCTTCGAGCCGGGCCTTGTGCCCCTTCTCCATGTTTGCGAGCTGGACAAAGACCGTCTGCTGCTCTGCATCCGCGGAGGCGGCGGCAAGCTGCGTGTACATCTGGGCAGCCTGGAGTTCTTTCTTGATGGCAAGGACCAGGCCGTCGAGCGGCTTCATATCGACCGAGAGCTCGGGCTCTTCGATGGAGTCGGTGATCTTGTAGTCCCTGGCCGCGACAAAGTGCATCTGATTTACATCGCGGAGCAGCAGACCCTGGAGGTACTCCCGGTGGCCCTTCTCGTCCTCGGCAAGGTCGAGGAAGAGCGTCTTCAGGTTTGCATCCTTCACCCTGTCGGCGACCGACCTGTAGAAGGTGTACGACTCTACTTCGCTGTCGATAGCGTTCGTGATGATCTTCTGGAAGTCTTCGGAGTTCATGGTTCATATCTCCTTTTTTCATTAAGGTCTCCGGCCCGGGGGCCGGCTGGATGATTGGTTCGTAATTATACGAACTAAACACACCATTGTGGGTGCAAATATTTACATCTTTCTCTTTTAACCCGGCTTCCGGCCGTATCCCTCCCCCATGGGCGGAAGGGGCGTCCAGGAAGCCTCCACGGCATCATTCCCTCTGTTCTGCCGGCGCGCTTCATGCAGCGACCCACGGCTTTCGCGCCCGGGCCGGGCCCTGATACCGGCACCAGGAAGGGTCAGGTTTTTGCAGTTCCCGGGCCAACGCTCTACCCTCAACGGGGAAGACTTTTTCATGCGGGAAAAGCGGATAGTGCCGGGTGCGGGCGCGCCCCGGCGGGTGGCCAGGATCGTGCAGGACCGGCACGGGAACGATATCGAGCTATTCGACCCGCCGTTCTACCGGAGGGAGTTCGAGGACGCCTACCGGTTCATCATCGACGACTACCGGGTGGCGCAAAGAGAGATCGCCCTCTTCCTCCCTTGCGCCGTGCGGAAACCCTACAGCCAGAGCCCGAGCCATAAACTCTTCCGGCGGATCATCGACGGCGTCCTCGCCCCGACCGACTACCATATCGTCATATTCGGCACCTGCGGGACCGTGCCTGCGGAGCTCGAGGGCATGTACCCCTACCGGAACTACCACTACATGCTCGGCAAGACCACGGACGAGCGGGTCCGGCGGGACTTCCACCGGATCGAGGTCTACCGGCTGAAGGGCTATCTTGAGAAGACCCGGGACACCTACCGGCACCGGCTCGCCTACTGCATCGGGCCGTTTCGGAAGGCGATGGTCGAGGCCGCAGAGGAGACCGGGATCGCTGTCGACCTGCTCCCCTCCGACCCGATGATCGAGCGGCTCTACGACATCGACTGCCCCTTCCCGGAGGGCAGCCTCTCGATGCAGGGCTACATCGACGAGTTCCGCGAGGGGCTCGAGAGGCTGGCGGGGATGATACGCGCCGGGGAGACGACGGCTCCGGAAGGGTGCCCGGAGCGGCAGGGTCCGGCGAGGGCGTGAGAGGACTCGGAAAAGAGCACTTTTTTCGGAGGGACAGAACACCGAAAGTTTCTGATTGCCTGGGAACTTTGAATTGCGCCTGATCACCCCCCACCCCACCCGCGCTTCGCGCTCCTCCCCCGCGCCCCCAAGGGGGGCGGGGGCAGTGCGTGGCGATACCAGGGGAAATCGGTTGATGGGGCTACGTGGTAGTGGCAAGGCTGATCTGCAAAACAAAGACTGTTGTACGTAAAAGTCGTGGTTAAGTAGGAGACAGATCCTGTTCATCCGCGGTTCCGGGCACGGCTTCCGTGGGAGTATCGCCCCTGGGGGGGTGGGGCTGACGGGGAGGGGTCTCCCCCTCCCCTGTCTTGCGCAAAGATCCGAACACCTCATTACCCCACCCCTCCCGGCCTCCAGCCTCCTCACCCGCACCTTCGGTGCTCGAACTCTCGTCCTACAGACAGTCGTTCCCCACACCACGGGCCGGGGGCAGTGCATGGCGATAGCCCCACGTAAACCATCCACGCGATCTCGACTGGCGGAGGGTGCAAGTCACACCGGCCAAAACAGTGGTTGGGATGAGTTACAGGATAACCCAAACCCGTTTTCTCCCGAGTTGTCCCCGTGCAGTGGACCGTGGGAGTATCGCCATGGGGGTGGGGCTGACGGGGAGGGGGTGTGCCCCCTCCCCTGTCTCAAAACCAGACCCCCTCACTTCGGCTTATAATACCCCCACTTCTCGAGGGCTTCCCGGAGCGCCGCGGCCTTCTTCGCCTTCTCGTCGAGCGTCTCCCCGTCCTGCCAGGCCTCGACCGCCTGCATGGCGGCCTCCGCGCCGGCCCGCGTCCCCTTCGGGTGGCCATGGATGCCCCCGCTGACGAGGAGGACGAGTTCGGTGCCGTAAATATCAAGGACGTCCGGCACGAGCCCGGGGTGAAGGCCGCCCGACGAGACGGGGAAAGCGCTCTTGATATCGCCCCAGTCCTGGTCGAGGGCCATGTGGTCGACGGCGTTCGTGTGCTTCTCGCGGAGCACGTCCGCAAGCACCGTGGCTTCCGCCCGGGTGCCGACCAGCTTCCCCACAGCGGTTCCCGTGTGGATCTGCGAAACACCGATAAGCCGCATCATCTTCGCCAGGAACTGCATCGTGATCCCGTGCCGCTCGTCCCGGTCGAAGGCCGCGTGCATCGCCCGGTGGGCGTGGATGGCAAGCCCGAGGTCGGAGCAGTAGTCCCGGAGGGTCGCGACGGCGGCGGTTCCGGCGACCACGACGTCGATCATGGCGTAGTTCCAGCCATAGTCCGCGAGCATCTTCGCCCGCTTCTCCATCGTCTCGGTATCGGCCGTGATGTTGATGAACGCAGACTTTTTCTCGCCGGTCTCCTGCTCGGCCTTATCCCGCATCTTCGCCATCGCCCGGACGCGGTCCTCGAACCGGTTGAACGGGTGGGACGTCAGGTTCTCGTCGTCCTTGACGAAGTCGAACCCGCCCATCCAGGTCTCGTAGCCGACCTCGGCGTGCTCTTCGGCGGTGAAGCCCACCTTCGGTTTCGGGACCGCGCCCGTAAGCGGCCGCCCCCGGACCTTCATCATATCCCGGATCCCCTCCATCCCGAAGTGCGGCCCCTTGAAGTGCCGGAGGTATTCGGCCGGGAGCGAGGCGTCGATCAGCCGGAGGCAGTCGAGCGCCTTCATCCCGAAGACGTTCCCGGCAATCCCGCTTAAGAGCTGGGGTGCGTTCCCCTCCTCCCAGAGGGCCAGGGGGTAGGCGATCTTCACGTAGTTCCCCTCGATCTCGAACGCCTTCGCCTGGAGGTCCCGCATCCGGGGCGGCAGGGTAAAGAGCGTCGTCCAGGTTCCGGTCGAGCTCTCCGACGCGATCCTCCCGACCGCCTCCTCCCTGCTGATCCCCTCCGCCGGCTCGAAGTAGTAGAGGGCTACGAGCTCGTCCGGGCCGGGAGTGTGGTTTAAATCAACAAACTCTTCGTACCAGTCAATCGCCATGAAATCACCTCTTGAAGGAAAGGGTTCCCGGGTAGAAAAACCTTCCATTCGGAGCAGGGTAAAGAACGCTGGAATCACTTTCTCCCCGCAGGCGCCAGGTTTATCTGCCGGCGGGTCGAGAGGAAAGCAGAAGGAGTCTTATGGAACGAACCGCCGATAATTTGCGCCCGCTCTTCGATTACGACGCGGGAAAACCGCCCGCGATCGAGGTTGCCGCCGAGATCTCAGTCAGCGACCTGACCTACCAGACTGCCCCGGATCGGGGGGTCCGGGCCTACCTGGTGGCCCCGGCGGGAACCGGGCCACGGGCCGCCGTCCTCTTCCTCCACCCGGGACTCGGTTCCCGCGCCACGTTCCTCGCCGAGGCCGTGGCCCTTGCCGGGATGGGTGCGGCCTCCCTGCTCGTCGACGCTCCCTGGGCCGCCGATACGGCAGCAGCCTGGGGTCAGGCAGTCACGGATCCCGAGGAGGCCGTGCGGGAGCATACCCGGACGGTGATCGACCTTCGCCGGGGGATAGATCTCCTCGTAGCGCAGCCGGGCGTCGATCCGGGCCGGATCGGGTTCGTGGGCCACAGTGTCGGGGCGCTTTTCGGGGCGGTGCTCGCCGGCGTCGATCGGCGTCTTCGAGCCGCCGTCCTGATGGCGGGCACCGGAAGGTTTGTCGATGTCGCCGCGGTGAACCTGCCCGACCTGCAGGGCGAGAAATTCGAGCATTACCGCCGGACGCTCGCGGATATCGACCCGGCCGTCTGGGTCGGCCGGGCCGCACCCACCCCGCTCTTCTTCCAGGCCGCTCTTCGCGACGAGTTCTTCACGGAGGAGCAGGGCCGGGAGTTCTTCGAGCAGGCGAGCGACCCAAAGTCGCTCGAATGGTACGACGCGGGCCACTACCTTGACGAAGCGGCCCGCCGCGACCGTATCGCGTGGCTCGCCGGGCGGCTCTCGCTGGACGGCTCCCGGTAGCGGCTCTACGGTGCCGGGTTGCTACAAAATCAATTCTTTGTCATAAATGGTAAACATTATTATGTGAAGAGTTCTTACTACTACGTGGCCAGGCGACGATGGAACCTGCCTGCGCCTCGTCCATCTACCCTGCGACGCGCTGCTGCACGTCCGTCATACACCCACCCAATCACTTTTTAGGACTCACTCGGAGACCCCGTCGAGGACCTTCTCGATCCTGTCCACCTTCGCCTCGATCCGCTCCATCGATTGCCGAAGCATCTGGAGTTCCCCGCCGGCCGCACCGCTCTTCTGTCCCGCCGCACTCGCGATCTGGTCTTCGATCCACTCCTTGAGCCTTACGACGATGATGAAGAGCAGCGTGAGGACGATGAGCACCTCGACGATCCAGACGGACCCACCGATCATGGTAAGCCAGAACTCCGAGCCGGCTGCGGCACCGACCAGGCTGATCACGAGCAATACAATAACGGCGCCCCACAGCGCCTTCAGGTAGAGTTTCCACCTATCCTGTTTCATCCTTCGACCTCTTTAGCGACGTAATGACATCCAGGTTCAGCACCACCTCAAACGGCACCGCCCGGTAGCACCTCCGGAGGTACGGCGGCTCATCCGACGTCCGGCTGGCCCCCTCCGCGAGACCGAGCTTCTCGAGCTGCCGGAGATAAATGGCGGCCAGTGGGCGCGATATGCCGAGTTCTTCGGCTATCTCGCGGGCATACTTCTCTTCGGCCGCGATCGCCCCGAGTACGGCAAGCCGCTGCTCGTTCCCGAGCAGGGAGAGCAGCCGCGCCAGTTCGGGAAGGGTGCTGAAATACAATGTCAACATGTGTTTATTATTTTTTACACATATCAATCTTCCCGTACGAAGCCCCGCATGGGAAAGGAGATCGACCGGGAGAAGTACGCGTTGAAGGTGCTCCGCGGCGATTTTGCGAACCTTCCCTCCGCCGCCGGGGGTTCGCCGGCCGATCGCGCGAAGGCGGCCATTCGTGCAGCGGATACATGGAACGGATAACAGCCGGGGAGAATGCCGGGGGTGTGCCGCCCCCGGGATCATCTCAGTGGATCAGGATAGGTGGGTTGTAGGAGAGCCACTCGAATGGCGGAGGGGCGCCGCCCCCCATGTTACGCATTCTCCCCGCCGGCGTCGCAGGACCCGTCCGGGAGTGCATCCGGTTCCGGGCCCGGCCGTTTGCATCGATGGCATCTGCGTGTGCACCGTCGTTTGCCGGTGCCCCCCGCACCCGGCCTATTCAGGGCAACCGTCTGAGTACATGCCTGTGTGGTCCTGCCCGTTGCGGGTGCCGGGAGAGCCGCTCCGGGCCAGGTGATCGCGCTGCCCCTGCGGTGGGAATGATTCCGCACCGGCAAACAACAGTCGGCCCGGCCAGCGATATATTGCTACGGCAGCTGCGGTGGAAGCGTTGAACCGCCCGGTTCAATGCTTGCGAGCCCCGCCTCTCCGCCGGCAGCGCTCCGGTTCCCGGTCTAAAAGGCTCTCCCGATCAATCCCCATGCAGATGGATGCACGGGCAATATGCCGTCCGGTTTCACTATCTTGATGGACCTTCACCCTGAGTTTACTATGTTCCGGCCTTCGAACGATACCAGCGCCGGCGACGGCGGCCTGCCGACGAGTGCCAGGGCGTCGGATACGCGGTCGGTGATCGTCAGGGCGCTGCCGGTCCTCTCCCGGTACTCCTGGACGAGGTAGGCGGTATGGTTGCGGTACGTCCGGTCCCGGGTTACGAAGAGCAGGTCGTCTTCGAGGTTTGCAAGCAGCGTCTCCCAGATGAGTTCGTCGCCGATGGTATCCTTGCCCGTGCTCTTTGGGGGGTTGCCGAGAAGTTTGCGGCGGTGCGCCCGCGCGACGAGTTCGTCGGTCCGGTGGATGATTCGCACGGCAGGGTCGCCGGAAAGGCCGAGGAATGCCCGGGCGACCGGGTCGGCGGCGGGGTCTGCGATCATCGCCGCGATATCGCCGTAGAGGGCGCCGACCGCCCGGTTGTACTCCTCCCCCGCGCGCTGGAGGTCGGCGGCCTTCGGGTTTACCCGGATGATGGCCGGCAGGCGGACCTCGCCGGTCTCCCGCCTCCGCACGTCGTCCGCTATCCGGTCGAGGATCCGGGACCGGTTGCGAAGGAACTCGTCGAGGATGATGTCGGGAACGACGAGATGTGCGGCAAGCGCCCTGATATCCGCAACGATCTCTTCCGGGTCTTCGTCGGACTCGTAGAGCTCGAGAAAGAGGTTCGTATCAATGCATACGATCGTCATGGGATCGGTGGATGATTACCACCGGGCGTGAAAATAATTTCCGGCACCGGTGCCGGGGGCCCTTGCTGTATGTCTTATTCGTTGAATAAAGCCCAAATTTCCCCTAATTTCCTGCAAATCCGGCCAGAACTCCGAATCACAACGTTTAAGGTTCGTATCAACCACCCTTCCATACCTGAGTGGGCGCATGTTCCGTATTCTCGCAGTTGACGACGAACCGATGTTTCTCGAACTGAGCAGGATCTATCTGGAGCAATCCGGGGACCTGCGGGTCGAGACGGCGACGTCACCGCTGCAGGCTCTCGACATGCTCTCGAACGCCTCGTACGACGCCGTCGTTGCCGACTACGAGATGCCGGAGATGAACGGCGTCGCGTTTTTAAAAGAGGTTCGCCGACGGGGCATGGAGACACCGTTCATCATCTTTTCCGGCCGGGGCTGCGAAGAGGTCGTCATCGAGGCGCTCAACAACGGGGCGGACTTCTACCTCCAGAAAGACGGCGGCAACCCCCCCGCCCGGTTTGCCGAACTCCAGAATATGATCCTTCATGCGGTCAGGCGAAGACGGGCCGAGGAGGAGGTGCAGCGGGCCGGAGACCTGTATCGGAGCGTGTTTGAGCATACCGGCTCGGCCACCATCATCATCGAGGGCGATATGACGATTGCCCTTATCAACAGCGAGGCCGCCCGCCTTTCCGGCTACTCACGGGAGGAGGTGGAAGGAAAGATGTCCTGGATGACGTTTGTCGCTCCACAGGACCTGGAGCGGCTGGCGAACTATCACCGGCAACGGCGGATAGACCCCGTATCGGTGCCGCGGACATACGGGTTTCGGCTGGTCGACCGGGCCGGGAGAGAGAGGGATATGCACCTGACGATCGGCGACATCCCCGGGACGGACCGGTCCGTCGCGTCGATGATCGACATCACCGACCGAAAGCAGTTCGAGGAGGAGCTGAACGCGGCGCACGAGCAGATAACCGCGGCGTTCGAGGAGGTGAAGGCGAGCCAGGAGTCGCTCGCGGCGCAGTACCACCAGATGGAGGATTACCAGGCAAACCTCCGGGGCATCATAGACTTTCTTCCCGACCCGACGTTCGTGCTCGACCGCACAGGGAAGGTGACCACCTGGAACCGGGCAATCGAGGCGCTGACCGGCGTCCCAAAGGGCCGGGTCATCGGTTCAGGTCCGGAAGCTGTCGTCAGGACGATGCCCGGGCTGCAGCCCCCGCTGCTTGCAGAGACCGTCCTCTCCCGAGGAGGTGGGGAGACCCTCACCCGGGAAGTCCGTATCACTTCGCCCCGCACCGGAAAGGAGGTCTGCCTCTGGGGGAAGGCGTCTCCGCTCTACGATGCGCAGGGGATCTTCTCGGGCGTTATCGCGTCGCTCCGGGACATCACCCAGCGAAAGCGGATGGAAGCGGAGATCCAGAACAGGATCGACCTTGAACGGGTGGTGAGTTCGATCTCTGCACGGTTCATCGCCCTGGACCTGGCGGACCTTGAAGATGCTCTCGAAGAGACGATCCGGATGCTGGGGTCGCTCCTCGATGTCGACCGGAGTTACATCTTCCGCTTCTCCGCCGACCTCACCCGCGCGGAGAACACCCACGAGTGGTGCGCGGAGGGGGTCGAGCCGCAGCTTGATGTGCTGCAGAACCTGCCCTCCGCCATGGTCTCCTGGGGGGTGGCGCAGGTCAGGGCACAGAGGACGATCTGCATTCCCGATGTGACCGCTCTCCCGGCAGAAGCGGCGGCGGAGCGCGACTTCCTCCTGGGATACGGGGTCGTGTCGATCGTTCTCGTGCCGATCGCGACCGCCGACGAGATCTTCGGGGTCATCGGGTTTGAGACCACCCGCAGGAAGCGGGCCTGGTCGGACGAGGACATCACGCTGCTTGAGGTCGTCGGCAACCTCTTCACTGACCTCTTCTCGCGGATTCAGTCGCAGGAGCGGCTCGGCGAGAGCGAAGAACGGTTCAGGAGCCTCGTGGAGCAGTCGCACGACTGTTACATCCGTGCGGTCCTGGAACCGCTGGCGATCGAGTACATCAGCCCTTCGTGCGAGAGCCTGACCGGCTACACCCCGGAGGAGATCCTCGGCGATCCGCAGTTCATCAGGCGGCTGATCCATCCCGAGGACCGGGAGACGTTCCTTGCCCTGGGGCGGGAGCGGGGCAGATGCGCCGCCCGGCCGTATGTCTTCCGGGTGCGCCAAAAAGACGGGCGCTACATCTGGGTTGAGGCCTGTACGATCCCGGTCTACGGGAGCAACGGGCACCCGGTCGCGATCGATTACGCGATCCACGACATCACCGCCTGGAAACAGACCGAGGCGGCGCTCATCCAGGCCAACAAGAAACTCACCCTGATGAACAGCATCGTGCGGCACGACATCGTAAACCAGGTCACGGTGGTGCTCGGGAACATCGGCCTCCTCCAGGAGCAGCCGCTTGATCCGGACGTCGTCGCCGCCTTCGATAAACTGCAGGCCGCCGTCAAGATCATACAATCGCAGATCGAGTTCACGCGGGATTACCAGGATCTCGGCGTCCGGGCGCCCCGGTGGTCCCCCATCGAGCCCCTGGTCACGGCGGCGGCAAAGACGCTCCGGGTGACCGGTATCCGGGTTACCACCGAACTCAACGGGCTCTCTATCTACGCCGATCCGCTCCTCTCGTCTGTCTTTTACAACCTCCTGGAGAATGCCATGCGGCACGGCGGAACCGTGACCGAGGTCAGGGTCACGGTCGTGCCGGACGGGGGCGGGGCACGGATTGTCTGGGAAGACAACGGGGTCGGCGTCCCTGCCGAGCACAAAGAACAGATATTCGAGCGGGGTTTCGGGAGCCACACGGGACTCGGACTCTTTCTGGTCAAAGAGGTCCTCTCGATCACCGGGATCACCATCAGCGAGAACGGGACGCCGGGCGCCGGGGCGCGGTTCGAGCTGGCGGTCCCGGAGGGCAACGTCCGGTTTGAGTAAGGGAGCGCCGAAAAAAAGCAGTCGGGTCCGGCCCTGGTGCATCGTGTCCTCTTATTTTAGGTATCTATGGCATGTGCCGGGACGGGCACCATGGGTGGCGCTATCGGGGAGCAACGCCTCACGCAGTGGAGGGCGAAGGATGCGAAAGGCGGCATAAAAGAGGTATAGAGATAGGCGGCAACAGCCACTACCGCCGCCCGTACTTCTTGAACATATACCAGAGCCCTGCGGCGACTCCGGCCATCACCAGGAGGCCGAGCACCGCGACGTAGGACTGTTCCTTCACGACGATCCGGTACTCGTCTTCCTCTTCGTCCTGGTCGCATTTTGCGAGCGCGACGACCTTGTATTCGCCGGCGACGATATCGGCCGGCGGGACCACCGTCACCTGGACCGTCGCCCGTTCACCGGCCTCAAGGCTCGCGACCGATGCCGGGTCGACGGTCACCCGCCACCCTTCGGGTGCGCTCATGTTGAGCCCGATGTTCGTCAGCGCTCCTCCGACGCCGGCATTCGTGACCGTCACATCGAACGTGAGGGTGTCGCCGCGGTTGATCTCGTGGCGGTAACTCTTGGCGTAGGTCCGCATGTCGTAGGAGCCCCGGAGCCGGAGCGTCAGGTTCTCCTCGTACTCCCGGGCGGAGGAGCCGATCACCGCCGTGAGGTTGTACTCGCCGACACCCACCGAGTAGGGCGGGATGAGGTCGAGGTAGAGGGTCTTCTCCTCGCCGGACGGGATGTAGATCTCCGAGACCTCTTCGGTGGCGCTGCTGCTCTCCTTGAACCGGGCATACCACTGTTCGGGGAGGCCCTGGATGGAGAGGGTGTAGGTGTCGTCGTTTCTGCCGGCGTTCTTCAGGGCCATCTCGTACTGCGGGTTCGAGCCGATCGCCGCTACCCGGGACGGGGACTTCACCCGGATATCGGCGAAGAAGTTCTCTTTCTCGAGCGGCACGATCCCGAGGTCGGCCGTTCGGCCGATCCGGATCTCGACGCCTTTCTTCTCCCACGGCCGGTAGCCGGGCCGGGTGACCTTTACGGTGTAGGTGCCCATCGGGGCGCCGACGGAGACCTTGCCTTCAGCGGTCGCGAGCATTCCCTCGATCCGGGTGTCGCGGTCATAGAGGCCGACGTCGGCGCCCTTGACCACGTTGCCCTCCTTGTCCACCACGGTGGCTTCGAGCGTCCCCATCTCACCGCTGTGGGTCTTCGTGACCTTGACGTAGACCCAGATCGTGCCTTCGCCGATGCCCACCCGGATGGGGTATTCCCCCACCGCGGCATGGCCGGAGGTCTCGGCCACCAGCCGGACGGTCTTCGTCTCACCGGCCGGGATCAGCATCCGGTAGACCTCGCGGTCGGCGGCCTCGAACCGGATCTTCCAGTTGTCGGTGCCGCGGAACGTCCAGTAGTTGAGGAGGCATGTCCCGGTATCCCCACGGTTCGTGACCGCGAGGTCGAAGACGGCGGTGTCGCCCGCCTCGATCATCTCGCCGGGGAAGTCGCACCGGAGCTCTGTGGCCATCGTCCCGCCCCCGGCTGCTCCCGGGACGGCCAGCGCCGCGATGAGGAGGATGAGGAGTATTCTGTTTCCGATCATCGTCTCACCTGATGTCCATGCGCATGAACTTCACGTAGGTCGCGGCGAAGAAGGCCGACGGGAAGACGATGAGCGCGGCGATGTTCATCCAGACCTTGCCGAGAGCGCCGGCAAGCCCGGCCGGCTCTTCCGTCGCCGTGTCGTACGGCGACGCGATCATCGAGGAAAGCTGCGGATTCGTCACGGCTATCGCGACGGTGTAGTAGTTCATCTGCGGCGAGAGGAGGTTCGAGATATCGCTGATCAACCTCCGTTTCTCGATGTAGGTTTGCATCTCCTCTTCGTACTCTCTCCACGCGGGGTCCTGGGTCCCGCCGTATACCACCTCCTGTGAGGAGGTGCTGACGAAGGACCCACCGCTGGCGGTAGCGGTGACCGATCTCCCCACGGGGGTCGGCATGGGAGGTATCTCGGGCGCTTCGGGCGGGTCGCCCGCGAAAGCGTCTGCAGCCATCGCGCCGAACATGGGAAGGAGCGAGGAGACGGCGAAGAAGATTACCAGGGTGTAGATCAGCGCGTTCCCGCTCTCTTTTGCGGCCGTCGACATCGTGAGCGCGACGGCGAAGTAGGCGAGCAGGAACCCGAGCGAGACCGCCCCGAAGACCAGGATGGCGGCAAACTCCTCCGCCGTCGGGACGATCGAGAAGATGAGGAGCATCGCGATGGCGATGGCGAGCGCGAGCGCCATGGCGAACCCGAGCGCGCCGATACCCCCGAGCGCCTTGCCGTTGATGATCTCGTCGCGGTAGACGGGGTGGGAGAGGAGCGACTTCAGCGACCGGGTCTCTTTCTCCTTTGAGACCAGGTCGAACCCGATGGCGATGGCAAGGATGCCGCCGAGCATCGTCATGTAACTCATCATGGAGATGAAGACGTACATGATCGAGGGTTTCTGGGGCATCCAGCTCGTATACGGGTCGTCGAACTCCTCCATATACCGGAGTTGCTCGGTATACGCCTCCAGGCTGTTGTTGTAGTTCTCGATGCCGTCGTAGATGCTGATCGTCGAGATCACCAGGAGCAGGCCGAGGATGATGATGAACCGCCTGCTGGTGATGTGGTCGGAGAACTCCTTTCGTGCTACGTTGAACAATCGATCGAGTGCCATTCTGTTACCTCCGGTAGGCCGCCATGAAGACGTCCTCGATCTCGGGCTCTTCAAGGCGCATCTCCCGGACGTGGAGCCCCTGCTCAAAGAGGGATGCGGCAAGCCGGTCCCGGATATCGTCCTTCGCCCGGACGACCGCACGGTTGCCGTTCCTCTCGATATCGATGATCGCGGGGTCCTCGATCGCCGGCAGGTGTTCCCGGGTCTCGACGACGATCCGGACGGCATCGCCGTCTGCGGGTGCGAGCGCCCGGGCGACCTCTTCGAGCGTCCCCTGCGCGGCAAGTTTCCCTTTCGCGAGGAGCCCGACGGTCCGGCAGACTTCCCTGACCTCGGAGAGGATGTGGGAGGAGACGAAGATCGTCTTTCCTTCGCCGGCGAGGTGCATGACGAGTTCCCGGTACTCCCTGACGCCCTCGGGGTCGAGGTTTGCCGTCGGTTCGTCGAGGAAGAGCACCTTCGGATCGTTGATCAGCGCCTGGGCGAGCCCGAGCCGCTGTTTCATGCCGCGGGAGTACTCGCCGGCCTTCTGGGCGACGCCGTCGAGGTGGACGAGTTCGAGCAGTTCGGCGATCCGCTCCTTTCGCTCTTTTGCGTCCATCCCGTAGAACCGGGCGAAGTAGTCCAGGTTTTGCTCGCCGGTCATGTTCCCGTAGAACCCGACGTCTTCGGGGAGGTAACCGATGATCTTCTTTACGCTCAGCGGGTCGTCTGCGACCTCGATCCCGTCGACGAAACACCGGCCGCCGGTGGGCTCGATCATGCCGGTGAGCATCAGGATCGTCGTGCTCTTTCCCGCTCCGTTCGGGCCGAGGAAGCCGAAGATCTCGCCCTCCCCGACCTCGAGGTCCAGGCCGTCGACGGCCGGTTTTCCGTTGTATACCTTCGTGAGGTTCTCTGTTCGTATCATTTCATACACTACCGGGCTGGTTTGGTGGCGTTCTATTGCAGACTACGACCCCTTCTTATTAACGTTTTCTGTGGCAATCGTCTACACTTCAGGGAGTGATCGCGATTCTGAGATTTCCTGGAACCCTGTTTTTCCAGAACATCCCGGGGATCCGGCGATTATCTGCGTTTCGGCCGTTGCGCGGTATGGGCATGCAGCCCTGCTCGTTCATCCGTCAGGCAATCTACATTGGAATATGGGCGGGAACACGCGATAAAGCGATGGTTGACTACGAAAAAATTCGAACCTATCTGCCCCGGGTTCCGGCGAACGGCCGCCATCCCGGGCCCGACCGGAGACCTCTTCGCCGGCAGGCCGGCCGGCCCCCTGAATGGGTCTGCCCTGACCGCGATATCAACGCGGCGATCACTGCCGGAACAGGATCCTGTCGGGGCAGCAGGTGACGGATAAGCGCCGTCGAACCTGTGGAATCGCCTCAGGAGAATGAAGCGGGAAGACCCGCCCAACAGGCGCGGGGCAGTTCACCCGGAGCAGCCGCCGCAACGAGGGGGAGAACGGTGATGCTGCCCGAAATTACGACACGCCTTCCGGGGCATATGCGGCGAGCTTTTGCTTACCTTTGCATAAACATTTTTATTTTATGCGGCCACCTATACGTGATTGAATGAAAATGGGACTTAATATATCTAAATTCTGGGCATTATCGCTCCTGCTGGTTCTGCTGATCCCGGCCGCGACGGCGGCGACGATCACGATCAGCCCCGACGCGATCGAGTCCGGGGACACGGTCACCGTGGACGTAAACGACCTGCCTGACAACGCTTCCTTCTCGCTCGGCATCCGCGGCGAGTTCACCGCGACCCCGGGCGAGACGTTCGAATTTTCAGCCCGGTCGATCACCCTCCCCTTCGCCCTCAACCAGGGTGAGGTGAACGCCTACACGAAGGGGACGAACTGGACCGAGCTTGCGGCGGATCTCCCCGACGGGGGTTCCGTCATTGTGCGTGGTCCTTCCCCAAATGAGGACGGCGAGATCTGGATTGCTCAACCCCGCAACATCCCGAGCGGGACCCTCAGCCTCGTCACCCTCCGCGGGGAGGCCGCGGCGGCGGGCATCATCACCGATTTCACGGTGCTCGGCACGAAGAAGGGGCCCGACGACGGCCAGATCACCTTCGGCATCGAGGGGATCGATCAGGGCACCGCGACGGTCTCCGTCTACGTCGACGGGCAGCAGGCCCTCTCCCGGACGATCGCCATTGGAGGGGGGGCTCCGGCACCGACCGCCACCCCCCCCTCGAGCGGTAACGGCGGCAACGGGGGCTCGACCGGCCCCGCCCCGACCGCGACCACCGCCCCCTCAACGACGGTGACCTCGACCGACGGGAAGGCCAGCCTCACCGGGACCGATGCCGAGGGCGCCGGGCTCCTCAAGCTCACGGCGCAGGGCGACGCTCCTGCAGGCTGGGTCTTTGCCGGGAACGCCTACGCCGTGACTCCTGAGGGCCGGACGTTCGACCCCGCGGTGACCCTCTCCCTCCGCCTTCCTGCGGCCGACGCGACGGCGACGATCGCCAGGCTCGAGAACGGCGCCTGGTCGCCGGTCCCCTCGAAGGTCGAGGGTGACCGGATCACGGCCACGGTCTCCCGGTCGGGCTCTTACGCCCTCCTCGTTGCAGAACAGGCAGCAGAGCCGACCGCGACGACGACGGTGACGGCCGCCACCACGACCACGCCTGCGGCGACGACGCCGACGGCAGCCCCGGTAGCCCCGCTGCTCCCGGTGATCGCCTTCGCAACCTTGATGCTCTGGCGGGAGAGAAGAGGCTGACTGAGCCACCCATGGACTCCCAGGATCAACAACCCCTGATCGCCGAGGCCGCCGGGGACATCCCCGGCGACCTCATCGCAGTCGCCGCGGCAACAGCCGTGACCGCCGCCTGCGTCTACGTCCCGGTCTTGAACGAGAGTTTTCTGCGGATCCTCTTTGGCGTGGCGATGGTCCTCTTCATCCCCGGCTACGCCCTGATCGCCGCGCTCTTCCCGGCAAAGGGGGACCTCGACGGGATCGAGCGGGTCGCCCTCTCGTTCGGGCTCTCGATCGCCGTCGTCCCCCTGATCGGGCTTGGGCTGAACTACACCCCCTGGGGGATCCGGCTCGACCCGATCCTTGCGTCGCTGACGGTCTTCACCCTCGCGATGACCCTGATCGCCTGGTACCGCCGGCTCCTCCTCCCGTCCGGCGACCGCTTCACGGTCCCGGCCCGGGAGATGCTCGCCTCCGCCCGCCAGGAACTCTACGACCCCGGAGCCCCCCGGCTCGACCGGGCGCTCTCCGTCGTTCTCGTGCTCTCGATCGTCGCAGCGCTCGGGACGACCGCCTACGTCATCGCGGTGCCAAAAGAGGGGGAGCATTTCACCGAGTTCTACATCCTCGGCCCGAAGGGGAAGGCCGCGGACTACCCGACCGATGTCGCGGCCGGCTCGACGCAGTCGCTGTTCATCGGGGTCGGGAACCACGAGTACCGTGAGGTTCCCTACACGGTCGAGGTGCTCGCCCTCAACCAGACCTTTGATTCCACGACGAACACCTCGACCGTCCACGCGGCCGAGCAACTCGACCGGTTTACCCTGACGGTCCCGCACAACGAGACCTCCGAGCTGCCCTGGGAGTTCTCGGTCCCGTCGCCGGAGTACAACCGGATCGAGTTCCTGCTCTTCAACGAGACGGTCCCGGGTGAGGAACTTGTGGGGCAGGACCGGATTAACGCGAGCTACCGGGACCTGCACCTCTGGGTGCGGGTCCGGCAGGCCTGAGGATAACTCTAAGCGTCTTTCTTTTTTCGTCGACGTCGGCGTGCTCGATCGTTACCGGCACGCGGAGCCCGAGGGCGGCGAGCGTGGCGAGGAGGCTGCAGACCGGGCAGCCGACCATGGTGCAGCACTTCGGGGAGGCCGCCCGGACGGCCCGGCAGCCGGGGAGGAGGCGGTAGTCCGCGAGGGTGACGACGATGTTCTCGCCGTCCTTTACGGCGCTCGTTTTTGCGACCTCGAGGAGGTCGTCGCAGACCTCGACGATACACGCGAGGAGGGCGTCGTCCTCTTCCGGGACCTCGAGGGCGTGCTTCTCTCTCAGCCGTGCGAAGAGGGGCGCCGAGGCCGGGACGAGCCGGACGGCGCATCCCCCGTCACCGGTGATGTAGGAGTAGTCGTCGCCGATGTCCTCCGGGAGGGTGCCGGCGACCGGGATGACCTCGACGACCGTTTCTCCGTCCGGGACGAACCAGGCATTGCCCTGGACCCCGAGGTCGGCGCAGAGGGTGGCGATGGTGATCGTCCCCTGGGCGGGGAGGAGGGCGGCGATCTCCGGGTCGAGGGGCTCGCCCTTGTGGAGGGCAAGGAGGAAGACCCCGGCGATGAAGCAGCCCGTGCCGGCGAGGACGACCGTCGCGGTGGTGATATCCCCCCGGCCCGCGACGGCCGCAACGGCGAGGAGGCCTGCTGCGGCCAGGATGAGGAGGAAGGCTCCCCGGTAGGGGTTGTTCGCGGTCATGCCGCGCCTCCTGCCCGGAGCGCGAGCCGGTGGTCATGGAGGGTGAGGGCGAGATACCCGCAGCCGAGGGCGACCGCGAGGCCGAGGAGAGCGACTATCCCGGCCGCGTAGAGGGCCGCGGCGAAGCCGGCCGCGGCGATCGCAAAGACCGGGTAGCCCCGCCGGTCGCCGAGGAACGCGGCGAGGACGATCACCTGGAGGATGAGCGCCACGAGAAGGTTGCCTGCGGCGACGACCAGGACTTCGCCGAGAGAGAGGAGGAGGAATTTTCGATCGAACTCCATCAGAGCACCTCCACGGCATCGACACCGGGGATGGCCCCGGCGCCGGCGGGTGCCTTCAGGACGACCCACATCCCCCGGACCTTCGCCTCGCGGGCGAGCTGGATGAGGTGGCTTTTATCGCCCGCCGGGAGGAGGGAGAAGAGCCGGACCTCTTCTGCCTCCGCCCGGCCGAGCGCCGCCCGGACCGCCGCTGCGAAGGGTGTGGGGCTCTCTGCCGCAAACCGGGTGAGGAGGGCGCCGAGCTTCTCGCGGAAGACGCTCTCCTCCGGGACCGCTCCGCGGCCGTTCATCCGGGCCCGGGCCGCGAGGACGGCGGGTCCCGGCGCCCGGTAGAGGGGGGCGCGGGGTTCGAGCGGGGCGAGCCCGCCGAGGGCCGCGATGGCCTCCCGGATATCCAGGGTCCGGGGGAGGAACCGGACGACCTCCCCGCCGGCGACGACCAGGAGCGAGCAGCCGTCGCGTGCGTTGATCGCCCCCTCGACCGCGCCGCAGACGGTCATCGAGAACCGTGCGAAGGTCTCCGGGTCCCCGGTCCGGGCGGGGAGGTCGACGGCGATGAGCGGCGAGCCCCCCTCGAGCCCGGCCGGCTCCCTGACATAGTAGGCGTCTCGGCGGGCCGTGAGTTTCCAGTCGATCTGGCTGAGGTCGTCGCCGGTCTGGTAGGGCCGGAACCCGCGGGTGCCCTGGCCGGTGAGCGCTGCCCGCCGGTCCACCTCGGCATCGCCGCTGCCGGTCCCCCTCCCCCTGCCGCGCTCGGCGGTTCCCGCGGGGAAGACCTGGATGTGCGGGCCGTCGAACCGGCGGCAGACGATGTCGCGGGAGAAGAAGGCGTCGCTCGCCTCGAGGACGACCCCGGCGAACGCGGTCTCCCCCGGGGCCATGAGCCGGACGGTGTAGGTTACCGTCTCCCCCGGTGAGGAGAGGGGGGCGTCGCCGGCCGCGACCGCCGGCGGGAGGTCGCGCACCCGGACCTCCATCCCGGGCGGGACGGCGATATCGGCCTTCACCCGGACGGCCGTCGCCGTCCCCTGCCGGAGGATCGTCCGGTCGACCTCGCGGGTCACGTTAAGGGAGGTGACTGCTGCCCGGAGATCGCGCTCGAACTGCCAGCCCCGCCAGAGGAGGAAGAGGGCGAGGGAGCCGGCGGCGAGGGCCGCGGCAGGGTTTGCGAGGAGGAGCGCCGTGACGGTGAGGGCGAGGGCGAGGGCGGCTATGCCCCCGCTCGTCCGGGTCGGCCGGATCATCCCTACGACACCTCGACGCTCTCGACGATCCCGGCGATGACCGCCTCGGTCGTGATCCCGGTGATCGCGGCCTCGCGGGTGGGGAGGATGCGGTGGCGCAGCACCGGGAGGGCCAGGGCCTGGACGTCGTCGGGGATGACGTAGTCCCGGCCGTTCAGGGCCGCCCGGACCCTCGAGCCCCGGAGGAAGGCGATCGAGCCACGGGAACTCGCGCCGAGCCGGATGTCGCCGTGATGCCGCGTGGCGAGGATGAGGTCGCGCATGTAGGCGAGGACCGTCCTGTCGACCCGGACCTCCCGGGCGGTCGCGGCCATGGCCTGCACCTCCGCGGGGCTGAGGAGAGGGGCGATCCGGTCCTGGTAGACCTTCCAGTCCAGCTCCCCGGCCTGCTCCCGGCGGAGGATCTCGAACTCGTTCTCGCCGTCGAGGTGGGTGAGGACGGAGCTGAACATGAACCGGTCGCACTGGGCCTCGATGAGCGGGAAGGTCCCCTCGGCCTCGTGGGGGTTCTGGGTGGCGATGACGAAGTAGGGGTCCGGGAGCGGGTAGGTCGTCCCGTCGATCGTCGCCTGCCCTTCGCTCATCGCCTCCAGGAGCGCGCTCTGGGTCTTGGGCGTTAAGCGGTTCATCTCGTCGACCATCAGGAAGTTCGTGAAGAGCGGGCCTTTCTGGAGGACGAACTCGCTTTTGTTCCGGTCGTAGATCCGGACGCCGATGATGTCGGCGGGCTGGATGTCCACGGCCCCCTGGACCCGCCGGAACTCGTAGCCGATGAGCCGGGCGATGAGCTTGCAGGCCGTGGTCTTTGCGGTTCCCGGGACCCCCTCGATGAGGAGGTGGCCGCCGCTGATCATGCTGATAAAGATCTCCTCGATGAGGGACTGGTTCGAGACGACCACCTGCTGGGTGGTCGTCCGGATCTCTTCATAGACGTTTGTAATCCTGTTGATGCGTGTGGTCAGATCGTCAGTCATCTCTCTTCCTCCCAAAGTGCCAGGCCACCGGCAGAACGGCCAGGGCGGCGAGGCCGGCCGCGGCCGCCGGGGTCTCCCGGACCCAGGCTATGGCGTTGATGATCGGGTTTGTGGTCCCGGTCCTGCTGTGGGCGGCGTCGAGCAGGACCGGCTGGAGATTGTTGATGAACCCGGGGTTCTCGGCGAGCATGGCGTTGACGAAGAGGCTCGGGTCACCGAGGACGGTGAGGTTCCCCTCGCTCGCGCAGACGACCGCGGTCCTGAAGGTCTCGGAGCCGCTGACGTGCCCGTCGCCGTCGGTGTCGTCCCAGGAGAGGATCGCGGTCTCGAGGAGGGGGTCACCCCCGGTGACGGTTGCCGGGCGGTTGACCCGGACGGTCTCGATGCCGGCAAAGAGGGTGGTGTTCCCGACCACCCGGACGTTGAAGAGCCCCGGGTCGGTGTGATCGCGTTTCAGGCTCGAGAGGTTCCCCGGCCGGACCCTTATCGCGCTCCCGAGGTCGGCGAGGAGCGGGTTGGCGTTCCCGTCCTCGTCGGCGATGAGGACCCGGCCGCCGGAATCAAGGAACGTCCGGAGGTAGCCGACCTCCCCGGCGGTGAAGGGGCGGTCGGGCGCGAGGATGAGGAGGGTCGCGCCGGGCGGGAGGTCGTGGAGGGTGCGGACCTCCTCCGCGGCGAGGTTCGAGGTGCCGTTCCACCCGACGTTGTAGCGGCTGTACTCCTCGGTGGTGGTGGTCGCGTGGGCGTATACCGCGCCGCCGGCGAGGAGGAGGACGAGGAGGACCGCCCAGGCCTCACGCTGCACGTTCGTCACCCCCGCGGGCTTCGGCTTCCATCGCCCGGAGTTCGCCGTCCGTGGGGGTCTCGCCGGCGTACCGGATCCGCTCGTAGCGTTCGAAGAACGCGGCATGCGCCGGGGCGAGCCGGGCGCAGTCCCGCGGGGTCTTCGATTCGGGGAGACCGAGCCGGGCACGGAGTGCCCGGAAGAGAACGGTCGCGGCCTCGCGGGGCGGGAGGCCGGCGATCTCGACCGGCGGCGGCGGCTCCGCGGCCTCTTCCGTCACCTCCTCCTCCTCCACGACAGGGCTCTCCTCGGGCCGGCGCCGCCGGAGGTACCACCCGGTGCCGAGGGCGGCCGCGATCGCCGCTATGAACGGGAGGGGGGAGAGCCCCTCTCCGTGGACGGTGGCCGTCACCGTCTCGCTCTCCGAGGCGTTCAGGGGGTAGCCCGCGGCGTGGAACTCCGCCTGGAGGGGGTGCTCCCCGGCGGGGAGGACGATCTCCGTCACGTAGGTGCCGTTGCCGTCGGTCTCTCCGGCGGCGAGGGTGCCGTCGTCGAGCCTGATGAGGACCGGGGCGCCGGTGACCGGCCGGCCGTCTTCGGTCGTGAGGTTCCCGGTGCAGGCGACGGCGGTCGCGTTCACCTCCGCTGCGGCGAGGGTGAGGGTGGTGTTGCCTGAAATGACCGCAAACGTCGCGACCTCGGAATAGACCGCGCCCGCGGTCGCGTAGGCGAGGTGCGGTCCGGCGGCGATCCGGCCGATCCGGTAGGAACAGGCGTAGGTGCCGTTCTCATCGAGGGTGGCGTTCCCGGCGACCCGGCTGTCGACATAGACCTCGATAGAGGAGCCCGGCATGCCGCCGGCGTAACGGCCGGCGATCCGGAGGGTCTCTCCGTAGCGCCCCTCGGCCGGGGTGACCGTGACGTTGAGGGGGGACTTCGCAGCACCGCCGCCTCCCACCTGCTCGCTCTCCGCGGCGTCGGCGACCTCGGCGAAGTCCTCGACGCTCTGCTGGTAGGGGGTGGTATTGAGGTCGTAGTGCTCGGCGATCCGGGTCGTCTCGGTCTCTCTCTCTGCGTAGGAGGCGAAGCCTTCCCGCATCTTCTGCCGGAGGGCCTCGCCCTCGTAGGCGATGGCCATGCGCTGCTCGCCGTCCTGGACCTCGATCTCGAGCCGTTTTAGGTCTTCGAACCGCCGGCTGTCGTTCAAGAGCGTCTCGAGGGCTTCCTGGTTCTGCCGGTTGTTCTGCTGGAACTCGCCGATGTCGGTCCCGGAGACGTCGAGCGTGACAACCAGCCGGTCGAACTGCCGCGAGAGTTCGCTGTAGCGGGCGAGGTCGCTCTCGGCGCTCTCGTAGTCCTTGAGCTTGATCGTGAGGGCCAGGGTCCCGGTCTCTCCCAGGAGTTCGTCCATCAGGGGCACGAGGGCGTCGGCATTGCCCGGCGACTTCTTCTGGACGGTCGCGGGGTCGGCGTGGGCGGCGGTCGATATGTTTTCCGCCGTGTAGAGGAGCGGGGAGGCCGCCTGGGCTCCGAGGAGGAGGAGGACGAGGACGGCTGCCGCCGCGAGGATGATGTGGGACGCCCGGCGGTTCATGCGGCAAGGATCTCCAGGATTTTTTCTACGACGATGTAGGCGAAGAGGGCGACTCCCGCGGCGATGAGGTAGCCGATGTAGCGCATGTAGCGCGGCCGCGAGAAGGCGCCGTCGATCAGGACGGCGACGACCAGGAGGCCGATCAGCGAGAGGACGAAGAAGACCTCGAGGTCGAGCGTGCGGTTCAGGACCATGAAGAACGCGACGATGATAAGCCAGACCGCGAGTACGGCCGCTGCATAGTATTTCTTCGCACCCGCCATCCTGATTATTTTTTGGTTCTGCGAGAGATAATCCTATTGAAATTATATTATTTTGTGACGGGCGGGTGAGGAGATTTGGGCAGGGGGAGACTTTGATCCGGAGGCTCTCCCGGATGTCCGGATCCACTCTCCGGGGTTCGTCTACGTTACGTTTTGTTAACTTAGAGAGGGCTTCCCACGTCTACGTTAAGTTTGCCTTATTTAGCGGGGGCTTGCTCGTGCAGGCTCCCGGGAGCGGAAGGCTATCTGCCGGCTCCGTATCGGCCACGCGCTCACCACTACGGGATCCGCCCGTTATCGCTATCAGGCAGGCCTCGCCCGCGAGGAGGCCATCTATCGAAGGGATCTCCCGATATCTTTCTCGCTCATTTGTATCGTCGCCATCGTCTCGGGATTGCTGAAAATCTCGATGGTATCAAGGAGGGTGTCAAGATCTTCCCGCCGGACCATTGTCTCCTGGATCTTCTTGATCTCAAGTTTGCCTTAGATAGAGTTCATCGAGGGTGACAGCCGGGGTCATGACTGGTAGTCCCTTGCCAGCGCTCTTAAGTGCATCTCGATGGGGTTCGGAGGGTTTTTCTTCGCGGCCATATGACCGGGCTGATCGTTTGGGTGGCGTCCTCCGAACCACCGGGTAGCCTGCGATCCCCTCCGGGTGTTCTCGCTTGCATGCCGTTCCTTCGGCCCATCGCACCTATCGGCGCTCGAGTTCCGGGCGTTCCGTCCGTCGCACTCCCCGCGAGCCGCCACCACGGTTCACAGCTCGTGTCGGCAAAGACGTCACCGGCAGAAACATAATGTCATTGAAATGATTATCAATATCTATGACTCAGAGCGCAAGTCCAAATAATTCTGACATGGTGAGTATCCGTGTTAGCCGTGCGACCCAGGAGAAGCTGAAGAAGCTGAAGAAGGGGAACATGACATACGATGATGTAATATCTCAGATGGTCGACGATGAAAACTGGGATGTTGAAAAACTGGATGCCGATCTAGATAAAATCGAGAAGAAATCTAAGTTTTACACCTTCGAAGAGGTATTCAAAGGTGCATGAACTAATCTTCAGTGAGGAAGCGTTCAAATACCTATCACAAATACCGAAAAAAGACCTGGTACCTGTGAAAGATGTAATCTCTTTATGCCTTGGAGAATTTCTGAAAAAGACAACCAAGCGATGCAACAAGAAACTCCTCAAGGGTTCTAAGAAACACACGTATCGCCTTCACGTATCGATGACACACACCGCATTCTATCGTATTGATGACGAAAACAAGCGCGTCCTCATAGATGATGTGATGGGAATAAACCTGGCGCACAGCAAATACGGGTTATACTGATCCTCTTTTTATAGTTACTGGCCCACCATCTTTGCAGCATATATTGGACTCAGGAATATCTTCATCCATTTCTCCCGATAGGTTCTTTCCGCCGCCAGTTTCTCAAATGCCCGTGTAATCGTGGCAATCACGTGTTCATAGCCCGTGACGGACGTCGCCGAGACTTCCCCCGCTTGATCGCCCGCCAGACCTGCTCGATGGGACTCCGATCCGGTGAGTATGGCGGGAGATGTACGAGCCGGATGCCGTTGCCGGCGGCATACTGTCCGACCACGATGGCATGATGCGAGCTGAAGGTGTCGAGGACGAGTCGTTTGTTGGGATTCGCTCTCCTGTACTCTCTCAACACCTCCCGGTCATGACAGGCGGCCATCGCCGGCGCTCTTAAATGCATTTCGACGGGGTCGGAGGCTGCTGTTTGAATTGCCTCCGTTCCCATGCCGGGTCGATTGCAACCGATGCCATGGAACTATCCGGGGGGAGCCCGATCGTCGGGGTCCGTGCCTACACCCGGACGCCCTCAGCCAGCGCCTCCCGGATGAACGGGTTAGCGCTCCGGACCAGTTCAGCGAATTCTTCCTCGGTGTAGCAGATCGGCTCGACCGGGAGATCGGTGAGGTCGAGGATGGCTGCCGCCCGCTTGTGGAACCGCTCGCGAAAGTCCCCGACGATGATCAGGTCGACGTCGCTCCCCTCGTGGAAATCCCCGCGGGCAAACGACCCGTACAGGATGACGGCGGAGACGTGCCGGCGTGCCCGGATCTTCCGGGCAAGGTCCCGGACCTGCTCGATTACCGAGAGAGCGCTTGCCTCGCGGCAGTGCAGATCGAGTCCGCGTACTCGATGCATTCCTCGGCATCCTCCTTATCGTAGTACTCCGACGGCGTCAGGTTTCCTGCGATGCTGTCCGGGTAGCGGGTCGTGATGTAGGCGCTGTCGAGCACCTTCGCGCCGGCCTTCAGTTCCAGGAGTGAAGGTTCGAACGCACCGACCTCTCTTATCAGTTCGTAGACCGAGTGCGTCAGGATCTTCCGGAATCCGCGGGCATACAGCAGGGCCTTTAGAACTTTTTCCGCGCTCTGCTGCGCCTGAAAACAGGCCCATTCAAAGTCGCCCGACCGGCAGCTGTTCTGTGCACTGATGAGATCCCTCTCCCCCTGCCGCAGCCACCGTTCCGCTTCCTGCATATTCGCATCCATGGTCTCTGCCTGACGGTTACCATGAGTTGTCGCTTCGAAGATATAAGTGCGCCGCGGTTCTCCTCCCGGCCTCCCGGGGGCCGGGGCTTTGAGACCACGGCTCCGGGATGCCGTCGCCGGTGAGGTCTCCTTCTGCTTTGCGGATATTGCCGTCGCGCTCAGGGAAGCGACAGGGCAGATCCCCCGGGCGTCACCGCCGGCGACCCGGAGATAGCCCCTCACGGGGTGGGTCCGAACCGCTCGGCCCGGCACGCAACCCTACATTCATATAACCGCGCCTCTATAACCTCTTACGATATGCCCGAGCGGAGTGCGGACTGGATGGAGCAGGCGCGGCGGGATCTCGCCATGGCCGGGCAGGCCCGGGATACCGGGTTCTTCGAATGGGCCTGCTTTATCTCTCAGCAGGCTGCCGAGAAGGCGATAAAGGCGGTCTACCAGAAGCATGGGGCGGTTGCGTGGGGCCACTCCGTTCTCGATCTCCTCGATGGTCTCCGGGCAGCCGGCCGGGAGATCCCCTCCGACCTCTTCCGGATCGCACGCGGTCTCGACCGCTTGTATATTCCGGCCCGCTACCCGGACGGGTTTTCCCGGGGGAAGCCGGCAGACTATTTCACCAGGATGCAGACGATGCAGTCAGTGGTGCGGAAAGGATCACTCAAGACAATGGGCCGAGGATTCCCGCGACTTAAGTCGTGGGGGGAATCGGCCCTTGGCATATCCTGATACACTTTCGCCCCGCACAGACATCCTTTATGCCCTGGGAAAACTCATAGATGGGTTGTATGCAATCGGTGACGAAGTTGCGGTTGTTTGCGTCTCCCGACGAACGGCGGATGCTGTTCGCTACGATGGAGCGGTACAATGCAGCCTGCAACGCGGTTTCCCCGGTTGCCTTTTCTGAACGGGAGTTCTCCAACATCGGCCTGCAGAAGCGGCTGTACCGCCACGTCCGGGAGACGTTCGGGCTCTCGGCGCAGATGACCCTTCTTGCCATCCGCAAGGTTGCCGGCAGTTACCGGAGCACCCGGGAGGCGATCAAGGAGCAGAACAAGGTGCTCGCGGCTCTCAGCAAACCCCGAAAGTCCCTCACCGAGCTCTCGTTCCAGGAGCACGGGGCCATCTGCTACGATGCCCGGGTGCTCTCCCTCGGCCAGAATAGAGTGAGCATCTGGACGCTGGACGGCCGGATCAAACTCCGGTATAGCAAGCCCGCGTACTTCCCGGCGGTCGCGACAATCAAGCAGACGGATCTTGTCTACCAGGACGGAGCGTTCTGGCTCTACGCGACCGTGGAGACTCCTGACGTCGAGCCTGCCGAACCCTCCGAGTACCTCGGGGTCGATCTCGGAGTAGTGAACATCGCCACCACGAGCGACGGAACAACCTTCTCCAGCGAGGCCACCGAGATGGTCCGGCAGCGCTACGGCCGACTCCGGGGGGTTCTCCAGAAGACCGGGACCAGGTCGGCCAAGCGGAGACTGCGGAAGATCGCCGGCAGAGAGCGCCGATTTAAGATCGATACCAACCACGTTATCAGCAAGCAGATCATTTGCGCGGCACAAGGCACGAAGCGGGGGATCGCCCTAGAAGACCTCAAGGGCATCCTCCTGCGGACCACGGTTATGAAGGGTCAGCGCGAGCGACATCATAAGTGGGCGTTCCACCAGCTCCGAACTTTCATCGAGTACAAGGCCCGCCGGGCGGGGGTCCGGGTGCAGGTGATCAGTGGGGCGTATACGAGCCAGCAGTGCAGTGCCTGCAGGTTCGTCCACCCTGGTAACCGCCCGAACCAGGCAGCGTTCCGCTGCCTCGCGTGCGGGCATACCGAGAACGCCGACATCAACGCAGCCAAAAACATTGCTGCCAGGGCCGCCGTCAACCGGCCTATTGCGGTCTGCTCCCTTGACACCGGGGGAGAGGTGGAATCGCAAGCCTGTAAAGAGCATGGTGCCACCTACGGTATCATGCCCCCGACTTCAGTCGGGGGTAGTTGACTTCTGTGACGGTCTTCTGGCTTGATGCGGACCTTGTCCGGGAACGGTTACGAGCGGTGGTGGAGAGGCTGGCAGACGACCAGAACGTCCTCCGTGTCGTCCTCTTCGGGTCGTTCGCCGAGGGGCGGGCCGTTCCCGGGAGCGATCTCGATATCATGATCGTCCTCGCACACGACGAACGCCCCCTCCTCGAGCGGGTCTCCGCCTACCTCACGTACTTCTCCGGGATCGGGATCGGCGTCGACCTCTTCCCCTACACGGTGAGCGAGCTCGGCAATCCCCTCGCCCGCCGGGCAGCGGAGACGGGGACCGTGCTCTTCTCCCGGTGAACTGCTCCGCCCGAACGGCGGGGGTGATCACCTTCGGCGTAGGCCCGCTATTTTTCCCGGAATGGGAGCGCAGGGTTTTCTTGTTCTTCAGGAAAAGCGTATCATCGTGATGGAATGCGTCGATCAATATTATGAGATTGGGGCTGCAATCTCAGGGGTGACCCAGGATGCTCCCGACGAGAGGAGGAGGAGCAGCCACGATAGGTATTTCACAGCTTACAGATCCGGGGTTCAAGGTGCAAGAAAGCCCCCGGCTTGAGCCGTGGGGATGCATTGCACCCCCTGGTTCGTTCACGTTCACCCCGCCCGGAACAGATTATAGCCTGATGAGCGCCAATGGATCCCTGGAGTCCGCAATGCGCCACGTCGCCCGGTACCGGATCTACCCCTCGCAGAAGATTGCCGGGAGGCTGTTCGCCAGCTTTGCGAGGTGTGCCTTTGTCCGGAACTGGTGTCTTGAGAATAAGGTCTACCAGGACTCCTGTCTCCCGACGTTGAAAACCGAGTACCCCGAGCTGAAGGAAGTCCACAGCAAGGTGCTGCAGAACGTCGTCCAGCAGATCGTCCACAACCTCCGTGCTCTCAGAAAGCTGAAGGAACAGGGGAGAAAGGTCGGCAAGCTGCGGAAGAAGTGGGTCCACTCGATGATCTACGAGCAAAGCGGGTTCAAGCTCACGGGCAACCACCTCTGGCTGAGCAAGATCGGGGAGATGCGGATCGAGCTCAGCCGCCCGGTGCCGGGACGGATCAAGCAGATTGTGGTCAAGCACACCCCGGCCCACAAGTGGTTTGTGGCGGTCATCTCCGAGACCCCGGACACCCCTGAACCCACGACCGGTACCCGGGCGGTCGGGATCGACCTGAACCTGGAGAACTTCTCCACCGACACCGAGGGAACGGTCTTCCCACACCCGCACAACGTCATGAAGGCCGCAAAAAGGCTCCGCCGGGCCCAGAGAAAACTCTCCCGGGCCGCGGACGGGAGCCGGAACCGCCGGAAACAGCGGATCAGGGTTGCCCGGATCCACGAGCAGGTCGAGAACCGGAGAAACGACTTCCTGCACAAGTGGAGCCGATACTACGTTGACCACTACGATCTTATCGCCCTGGAACACCTGAACATCAGACCGATGGTCGAATCGCTGGATGCAAAACTCCGCGGCAGATCCCAGTCTATTCTCGATGCCGCGATGGGCCGGAGCGGGAGAAGCCGGAGGCTTCGACTCGCGTGGTACAAAGCAAGAGAGTTCATACGCTACAAAGCTGCGAATGCTGGTACGTATGTGCATCTGATCGATCCGGCCTATACGACACAGGATTGTTCCGTCTGCGGGCACCGGGAGAAGAAGGATCTCTGGCAGCGAACCCATGCCTGCCCGGTCTGCGGCTACACCGTCCCCCGGGATCTGAACGCCGCACAAAATATCCTGAAACGAGCATCCGTAGGGTGGGGCACACCCGAATCGACGCTTGTGGAGATCGGGACCACTACACCGCCAATCCCGGCGGTGCACGTCCCGGTCAACGAATCAAGAATCTCCCGGCTTTAGCCGTGGAGAGTGTCAACCGGCAGAGGGGCAGTCACATCATTCTGCAGCACTCTGATGGAAGAAGTATCGTTGTCCACCCGGGAGAGGGATATTGCGAGCGATCATCCGGCAGGCCGGCCTCGCCCGCGATCGAGAAAACACCTGTCATTACTCATGAGCAACCCGTTTGGGCGATCCGTAGAGATAGTGGTCGTGCTCCTCTGCAAGGTCGGGGATATGGGTATCTACGGCAAGCGACGCGATCTCGAAAGCGGGATCCTTGTCGGGCTCTTCCGGGGAGAGGTGTACTGTGATGGTGTATTTCTTGCTTCGAGATCGATGGGGCCGGACGACCGGAAGACCGAGCCGTCAAACAGGACTTTTGTCATTCAAAGACCGCCTGCTGTACCGGAGGTTGATCCGGCCGCCCAGCGTCCAGATGCTTACCCGGTTCCGACCGAGGGAGAGTACCCGGGCATCGTAACAGATGGCCCCGTGCTCCCGGAACGAGATCTCGGTGAGAGACTTCAAGAGTTTGCCGAGAGCGGCGAGCATCTTGTTCTGCTCCTTGATCGCCTCCCGGGTGCTCCGATAACTCCCGGCAACCTTGCGGAGGGCAAGAATGGTCATCTGTGCCGAGAGCCCGAAGGTCCCCCGGATACGATGATACCGTCTGGCCTGGAGCCCACGGTCAGAGAACTGCCCCTCAGAAAAGGCAACCGGCGAGGCGGCGTTGCAGGCCGCATTGTACCGCTCCATCGTGGCGAACAGCAGCCGTCGTTCGTCGGGAGACGCAAACAACCGCAACTCAGTCACCGATTGCATACACCGTCTCGATTGGCGCTCGCCCGGCATAAAGAATACCGCCGCGAGGTGAACGTGTATCGGGATATGTGGAGGGCCGATTCCTCCCACGACTCAAGTCGCGGGAATCCTCAGCCCATTATTTTGAACGGAGCCCTGACAAAATCTTTATGCCTTATGGTAACCTATGGGTAGTTATGGCAACGACGATCCAGCTCCAACCCGAGACCAAGTCCCGCCTGGATACCCTGAAAACGCATCCTCGGGAGAGTTATGACGAGACACTCAATCGTATCCTGGACGCGTTCTTCGATCCGGAACCGCTCTCCGAAGAGACCCTGCAGGAGATCGAAGAAAGCATTGCGGACATGCGGGCCGGTCGGGGTCGCCCCTTCGAAGAGTATGCTCGGGAACGTGGCCTTAAATGATCTGGCGGCTTCACCTCCTGCCAGGGGCCGAGCGGAAACTCAATAAACTCCCGGACCTTGATGCCCAACGAATCAAGGACGAACTCGACGCCCTGGCAGACGAGCCGTACCCTCGCCTGTACGCCAAAAAACTGAAAGGACATCCGAATAGTCCGTTGTATTCTTTTCGTGTGGGACAGTACCGGATCATTCTTGTGTTCGAGGACAATGTGATGGTTATTGCCGTGATCGATGTCGGCAACCGGAGCAACGTCTATCGGAAATATTGAGGTAGCCGGAGACAAGCCCTTTGGAGACGCCGGTGGCGAGGGCGACTGTTCCGACCGTGGCCGATTGCCTGAGGCTGATGTGGCGGAGGATGCGGATGCGTTCTTCCGTCTTGAAGATCTCTCTGAGCATGATCCCAGGAGGTGTTTGTGGTAGGGAGGAGATGTTGTTTTCGATCTGTGAACATGTTGTTCATGAGACATGAACTCCAGGCGCTCCGTCCTTCACACTCTGCACCTTCGGTGCTCGAACTCTGGCCCAGAGGGCCGTCGTCCTCTGCACCTTCGGTGCTCGAACTCCGGGCGCTCCGTCCTTCGTCCTCTGCACCTTCGGTGCTCGAACTCCGGTGCTGCGGTCCATCGCAACTATATCGTGCGGCAATGCCGCGATATCTCTCTTGACGCTTGCCTTGATGCGGATCGCGCATCCCGCCATTACCGCTTCCTGGACTCGCTGAACTCTATGGCCGGCTCGTCGCGCCGCTCCGCTACAACCGCAAGGTCGTGAAGGTCTTCTTGCAGCTGTTCGTACTCCTGCAGGGGGAGAATGACTGCGACCCGGTTGCCGTGCTCGTCGACAATGTAATGCTCTGCGCCCAACTGCTGTGACCTCCTCATCTCTTTATGGGGTGCAGGGACCATCAACCTTCGTTCGCTCCGCCGCCGGGGTGAGGGGGCCTGAGGAAACGACTTACCTGCAATACAGGGGATGCTAAGGCCTCTCTATGCCGTGAAACCCTCATGACGTGATCCTACCCGGGATCTCAGAATATGTTGCAGCGATACATTGGTATGGTGTTCTTCTTCCTGGTTTTCAAAACTCTGTGAAATCCAAACCTCTCGTAAAATGATTCGGCATCAGGTTTGGCATCGACGGTGAGAACGCAACACCCGGAGTATCTCGATACTTCCGTTGCTATCGAACGTATCACGGTTAACATGGCTCGCCCAATATCCCTTCCTTCGTACTCCTGATGTGTAGCGAACCGGGCGATCTTGATTGCAGGATAATAAGAGTGGGTATACCACTCTTTATCGTCCTCAGAATCGATGTCCTTCTTGATGATACTGTCGTTTAAGACTGAAAAATAGCCTACATGCGTTCCGTTGTAGATGGCGAGATAGGTGACAGCAACATGAGCATCCTGGTTTTCAGCGCGTCGGCGGCCAGGTAGTCATTCAGCTCCTGGTTTTTGCAGGAGAAGGATGCGATACCATGATCCCCGGTGAGCCGCTCGAAGGAGATATCCGATAGGGATATCTTTGGCAACCTGGTGTCCGAGGTCGTAGGGAAGCTTTCCGGGGGCATCTTGAGCGCACAAGGAGTGGAATGGGGTGGTCGTTCAGCGGATGGATTTTACCAGTTCCTCTCCGTGGGCACGTACCCGACCGTGGTCATCTCCCGCCCTTCCGGGGTGTCGTACCGGTCGGGGTCCGCCATGTATTCCTCGAAGCGGCGGGCGTCGTCGCCTTCCAGGTAGAGGCCTAACTCGATCTTCTGGGCCATGTTATACCATCCTCGCAGGTTCTGGTGCGTTAAGTGTAATTTCGCCCTTTGTGTAGATATACCCTAGTACCTCGTTCACCAGTACGCAACCCTGACATCCCTCGCGGTATAGGGGTCGAGCTCCTCATCCGGGAAGCCGGCGAGCGGCCGCCCGGAGAGTTGCCGTGCCTCCCTGCGCGGCGTTCGTCGAGGCTCCCGGGCGCTCTGCCCGATCTCTCTCACCCATATCCACCCGGGGAGTTGCGGCCGGCAGGGGTATGGCATCGTTGCGCCCGGTCCCTCTCCATGGGCACACGCCCTGATCGGGGTTCGATCGCCGGCTTCGTTGTATGCTCCCGGCCGGCGGTCCGTAGGTTCGCGGCACCGGAGGAGACCGGCTCGTCACCGCTTCCCGGGCTCCATGGCCGGCTCGTCACCGCTTCCTGAATCCTATGGTCGGCCCGCCGCACTCCCGGGGAGTGAACGCGGCTCCCGAAGACCGGCCGGTACGCAGCTCCTCCATGGAGCCGCCCGGTGCTCGCACCACCTGGTTATGGCTGCGTTTTCTGCGCGCAACGGAGGACCCGGGCTTCTTCCCTCCCCGTGGACCCGGCGTCCTGCCCATCGGCGCGCCGCGTGAATGATTTTTCCCGATAGGGGGGATTCTGCGTGATTATATCTGATCAAACGGCATTTCGGGAACGATTATTTTCAGAAACGCTTTAATACCGATTCTCGTCCCCGCGCCCGGGAATTCCGCCGATCCTCGCCGGCCGGCGCCGCCGTTCTTGCCTTCGGAACGGGTCAGTTTTGCATGATTGTCATCCCGGGCTCGCGAACGATATCGACATGTTTTTTACCACATCCGTGGCAGTTATCCTATCAAGTGAGCCTTCTCCGGTCACCAGCGCCTCCGATATCCATGTTCCCTTCCACCGATCACCCGAACCTCTCCCGCCCGGAGAGCACTCCTGCCGAGCCGGCGCACTCCCGGGAGGCGCCGCGATGACCACGCGCACCCGCACCCCCGCGAGCCACACCGGCACGGCCGAGGTGGACCTCGATGAGGAGACGGTCCTCCTCGTCGACGACCCGGCGACCTGGCCGAAGGGGCAGCGGGCCGTCCGGACCCTTGTTGCCATGCCGGCCTACAACGAGGAGGCCTACATCGCGAAGACGGTCCTCGGCGCTGCCCGGCACGCGGATAAAGTCCTGGTCGTCGACGACGGCTCGACGGACGAGACCGTCGCGATCGCCGGGGCGCTCGGCGCGATCGTCGTCCGTCATGAGACCAACAAGGGCTACGGCGGGGCGCTCCGGACGATCTTTTCGACCGCCCGGGACCTCGGTGCGGAGGAGCTCGTCATCATCGACGCCCGGCACGACCCGGCCGCGATCCCCCGGCTGCTCGCGGAGCTCCGGGAGGGGAACGACGTCGTCATCGGCTCTGCCGGCGAGGCCGGCGGAACGACGGTTCCCGACACCACGGCTCCCGGAGGATTCGGGGCTTACGGGCGGAAGGCGATCGAGGCGATCCGGATCGGCGGCAACGGCGTCTCCGCCGGCTCCGAGATCCTGGCCCAGGTCCGCGGCATGAAGGTCGCCGGGGCGCCGGCCGCGAGGAGCCCGACCGACGGGCCCCGCTACCGCGGGAAGCGGATCGCCGTGGTGATCCCGGCCTACAACGAGGAGGAACTGATCCAGGGAACACTGGATGGTATCCCGGATTTTGTCGCAAGGATCTATGTAGTGAACGACGCCTCGACTGACATGACCGGGGCGATCATCGACGACTACGCCCAACACAACCCCCGGGTTGTTCCCATCCACCAGAACCCGAACCAGGGGCCAGGGGCCGCAGTTATATCCGGCTACTCCCGGGCTCTCAGTGACGGGATAGATGTTGTCGCAACCATGGACGGCGACGGCCAGATGGATCCCCAGTACCTCTCTAAGTTTCTCGATCCTATCGTTGATGGAAAATGTGACTTCACCCTTGGGAACCGCCTTGGTTCCCCTGAATATCGAGGCCGCATGAGCAAGTGGCGGTTCTTTGGCAACGCAATGCTCACGTTCCTTACAAAGATTGCATCGGGCTACTGGTCCATGATGGACCCCCAGAACGGCTACACCGCGATCTCTCGCCGTGCCCTTGAAAGCATTGAATTCAAGGATATGTACCCCAGGTACGGTTACTTAAATGATCGGCTGGTCAGACTGAACATTCACGGCTTCCGGATACAGAATATCGCTCATCCTGCGAAATACGGCAACGAAAAATCTACCATCAAATACGGCCGGTATATCGTTCGGGTTTCAAACCTTCTCCTCCGGACATTTCTCCGGCGGCTCAAGATGAAGTATGTGATACTCAGCTTCCACCCCCTCGTCTTATTCTACCTCTTTGGATCGATCCTGTCAGCGATCGGGGTAGTGGGTGGGGCGATTACGCTGTGGGAAAAGCTGGTCTGGGGATACCCTGTTCTTTTCGTTCATGGTGCTCTCTCGATGCTGGCGTTTATGATGGGGGTTATGTTCCTCTCGTTTGCGATGCTCTTCGATACGGTCGCAGAGAGGCAGGGTTACGGGTGGTACTGAGGATGAAAATACTAGTCAGTATTAGCCACCCTGCCCGGGTACACTATCTCAAAAAGTTGCACCCGGGAAAGGGATGTGGCGTTCATAAAACACCTCGTAACAGCCAAGATGAGGGGTTGTGTTGTTGATGAACTATGACAGTTATGCAATTGGCATTATAGAGATCATGGAGGATTAAAATGAACGAAGAAATAAGCGTTGGCGTTGTTGGGATGGGGAAAATGGGCATTATGCATGCCGGGATCCTCAATAACCTAAACGGTGTATCAGTTAAGGCAGTAGCAGATACGCAAAAGTTAATCACCCACTTTATTGAGAATCAGCTCACAGGAATCAATGCCTATGATAACTACGAGGAGATGCTCTCAAAAGAAGATTTAGATGTCGTATACATAACTACGCCAACGTCATTGCACCCAAGAGTCGCAGTGAATTGCGTTAACAATGGCATTCCGTTTTTTGTTGAAAAACCCCTGGGCATTAATACGGAAAGTTGTGCCCCGCTGTTAGAGTTGCTCCAGAAGACATATGTTACAAATATGATAGGTTACTCAAAACGTTTTGTTAGCACATTTAAAATGGCAAAACAGATTATTGACAATAAAGAACTGGGAGAAATGATCTATTTTAACTCAACAATGTATGTATCCCAGCTATTTTCAAGGGGCAGAGGGTGGAGATATGATAAAGGGATAAGTGGAGGAGGCGTCTTAAATACCTTAGGGACGCATTTGATAGATCTGCTTCTGTGGTTCTTTGGCGATTATTCGTATGTCCAGGGGGGAACAAAGCGTTACTATTCTTCAGATGTAGAAGATTTTGCACATGCATATATCGCATTTAATAGCGGTATCGAAGGGACAATCGATACTTCATGGAGCGTTCGGAATTATCGACTACCAGAAATTAAAATTGAAGTACATTGTTCCAGAGGCATGTTTGTTGTCACTGATGACTACATAAAAATATTCACTGATGCCGATAATGCTTGGAAAGAGTATTATAAACAAGATTTTGTCAGTGGAGTGGATTTTGACCTTGGGGGGCCAGAGTACACGATGGAAGATAAGCACATGGTCGAGTGTGTAAAGAAAAACGTGAAAACAGATCTTGATGTTTTCGAAGGTTTTGCAGTTCAAAAAGTTATTGAGGAGATTTATAAAACTGCAAGCAATAAAGCCGAAATGGGGGTGAATACTCATGACTATTGATAGGATTTTACTGGGACATAATCAGTTTATCGGAGTGGACCATTTTTCTCAAGAGAGAGCAAGAAATAAGGCATCTCTCTTTAAAGACAATCAAAGAATCCTTGATATTCTAGATACTTTCCTTGAGCAAGGTGAAAGGGGGATGATGCTCTCTACTCACCCCAAATCAAGAGAAATTCTGGCAGCAATCAGTACAAAACCTGAATTGTCGAATAACATTAATATCTACCCCCTTATCCCCTATGCACAAGGGTATATCAGAAAAGCCAATGAGCAAGGGCTTGTTACAATGATTACAGATTCCCTGAGTTCTGCAAATACATCAAAGAAATTCAAAATACTATTTAAAGGTGGAATGGGATATCTGAAAAAAGATCACACTGATATTCTCTCGACAATGATTGATTTAGAACTGCTGCCGTTTAATAAATTTAATACGAGATCGATATTTCTCCATAACATTCTAACGGATCTAGCTTTAGCATTTAAGGCCCAGAATATATTTGAATTTTATATTGATTACATTAAAGAAAACTATAATGCCACCCCTGCATTTGGAACTGTGAATTTTGTAAAGTTAGTTGAGGCTTTTGAGGAATGGGGGCTGCCAAAACCTTTAGTTATGTCATCTTTTAACAAAATAGGCTTCCAAATGAATCCCTCAAAGGCAGCGTGCGAAGAGTGCCTAAAAAATTATAAAGTTGATGTATTAGCAATGAGTACGCTTGCTTCAGGTTACATACCGCCGAAAGAAGCGTATGAGTACCTGTTCTCGTTGCCAAACATCAAGTCTGTCGTCGTAGGTGTGTCCACTAAAGAGCATGCTCGTGAGACAATTAATCTAATCCACTCTCACCTAGGGAATGGACTAATATGAGAATTTTAATAGATATAGGGCACCCAGCCCACGTTCATCAATTTAGAAATGCGATTCATCTATTAGAAGCACGAGGCCATGATGTGCTGGTCACCTCTCGAAATAAAGAGGTAACATTTGCATTGCTCGATAAATACTCAATACCATATGTGAAAGTGGGAGATTACGCAAACAACAATATTAAAAAAGCAATAAACATGTTTAAAATCGATGCAGAACTGTATTCTGTGACAAGTAAGTTTCAACCGGATATTTTGATCGGCGGGGTGGGAAATGTGTATATTGCACACGTTTCATGGCTACTACGCAGGCCCTCAATTTTATTCAACGATACGGAGCACGGTAAATTGCAAGATCAATTGTCGTATCCTTTCACAACAACAATTTGTACCCCCTCCTGCTATACGAGAGATCTCGGTGAAAAGCAGGTCCGATATAATGGCTACCACGAACTCGCCTACCTCCACCCAGATCGCTTCACCCCCAACCCCGCTGTCCTCACCGAACTCGGTCTCGCCGAGGGCGACCCCTTCATCATCGTCCGTTTCGTTTCCTGGGGGGCGAGCCACGACGTTGGATATAACGGCCTTACGCTGGATACCAAACGAAAGGCAGTCCATGAATTTGAAAAGTATGGACGCGTGTTTATCACCTCGGAGAAACCGCTGCCGGAAGAATTTGAGAAATATCGAATCTCAGTTTCCCCGGAAAAAATGCACGATCTACTCTACTACGCAACCCTCCTCTATGGTGAGAGCGCAACCATGGCATCAGAGTGCGCTGTTTTAGGGACACACGCGATATTCTGTGACTTCGCCGGTCGCGGGTATACCGACGAAGAAGAGAGGGACTATAATCTCGTCTATAATTTCAAGCTGGATGAATCGAGCCAGGAGAATTCGATTGAGAAGGCAGTGGAACTGCTCCAGGATCCAGCCCTCAAGACGAAAGGACGAGAGAAACAGAAGCGCTTATTGAACGACAAAATAGATGTTACTGCATTCATGGTCTGGTTCATTGAAAATTATCCGCAAAGCGTCGTTGCGATGAAAAATAACCCCACGAAGATGTTCACATGAGTTACTCTCTCTCAATCATAGGATGCGGCTATGTCGGATGCGTAACCGGTGTCTGTTTTGCTGACATGGGTAACGAGGTCACCCTCGTTGATGTCGACTCCGATAAAGTCGACTTTATCAACGAGGGTCGGTCTCCCATTTATGAACCCGGGCTTGAAGCCCTCATGCAGAAAAATCGGGAACGTGTCCGCGCGACAACGAATCTTCGGGCCGCCATACATGATACGGATATCACCTTCGTTGCCGTGGGCACCCCTTCAAACGCTGATGGTTCTATCGATCTGACGTACGTCTTCCGCGTATGCGAAGAGATCGGTGAAGTACTCAGGGAAAAAGAGGACTTCCATATTGTTATCATAAAGAGTACTGTTTTTCCGGGAACGACCGACGATCGTGTCCGGCATATACTGGAATACACTTCCGGCAAGAAAGCGGGCGTTGACTTCGGACTCGGTTCGAACCCGGAATTTCTCCGGGAAGGGAATGCAGTGCATGATTTCCTCTCTCCGGATCGGATTGTTATCGGGGCGGATGATCCCCGGACTGCCGACGCTCTCAAGGCCCTCTATGCCTCTATCGATTCCAGGGTGCTTGTGGCTTCGAGCAGAACGGCCGAGATGATCAAGTACACCAGTAATGCTATCCTCGCCACAAAGATCAGTTTTGCGAACGAGATCGGGAACCTCTGTAAGACGATAGGGATTGACTCAGGCGATGTGTTTCTGGGCGTAGGTATGGACAGCCGGGTAAGCCCGGCATTTTTCAGGACCGGGATCGGCTTTGGGGGGTCGTGCTTCCCAAAAGATGTTCGGGCCCTTGTTGCAGGTGCACGAGCGCACGGCGAAGACCTGAGCATCCTCGATGCGGTGCTCAAGACCAATGAGACTCAACCGTTGCGTCTTCTTGCCCTCCTGAAGAAGCATATTCCTGACCTTGACGGGAAGACCATAGGGGTTCTCGGCCTTGCATTCAAACCGGATACCGACGATATCCGGGAGAGCCGGGCTTTGCCGGTCATCACCGGGCTCCTTTCATCTGGTGCCGGGGTTATCGCTTATGACCCTGCGGCGATGGACAACTTCAGGCGGGTCTTCCCGCAGATAACTTATGCCTCCTCTGCCGGTGCGGTCCTTGAGGCCGATGCTGTCCTCATCCTCACAGAATGGAAGGAGTTTGAGGATCTGGACTACCATGGCAGAATCGTCATTGACGGACGCCGCCTGGAGGCTCCCCGCCGGCAGGCTGCGATCTACGAGGGGGTATGCTGGTGACGGAGGTGCGCAAGGCCGTCATCCCTGCTGCAGGTCTTGGAACCCGGTTTCTCCCTGCCACCAAGGCCATGCCGAAGGAGATGCTCCCCCTGATCGATCGGCCGGTCATCCAGTATGTTGTTGAGGAAGCGGTCGCCTCCGGGATTGACGACCTGATCATCATCACCGGCCGGGGCAAGCGGGCCATAGAGGATTATTTCGATGATTCTCCGGAACTGGAGATGCACCTCCGGGAGCATCATAAGAGCGAGACGCTTAAAATGGTCCAGGAGATCTCATCTCTCGTAGATATTCACTATATCAGGCAGAAAGAGCCCCGGGGGCTAGGTGATGCCATCTTAAGAGCGGAAAAGCACATCGGCGATGAGCCGTTTGCCGTTC
The DNA here is from genome assembly GCF_032944295.1 of Methanoculleus nereidis. Taxonomy (NCBI): domain Archaea; kingdom Methanobacteriati; phylum Methanobacteriota; class Methanomicrobia; order Methanomicrobiales; family Methanomicrobiaceae; genus Methanoculleus; species Methanoculleus nereidis. The sequence goes on along the minus strand of NZ_JABFFQ010000005.1, from coordinate 101,020 downwards.
TCCTCGGTGATGATATCATTGTCGACACCATACCCTGCACACGGCAACTGATCGAGGTCTTCGGTCGCACCCAGGGTCCGGTCATCGCTGTGAATGAGATCCCTCCTGAAAAAGTTGGCAGTTATGGAATTATTCAAGGGCGGCCTCTTGATCCCTCCCTGTATTTCGTTGAAGATATCGTCGAGAAGCCGAGGCTTGAAGACGCACCCTCACGGATTGGTGTAATGGGGCGATACATATTCACCCCTGATATCTTTCAATGCCTCAAGGAGGTCCAGCCGGGCTTTGGGGGGGAGATCCAGCTTACCGATGCAATCAAGCACCTTTCTGGTCGTCGACCCGTGTATGCTTCGTTCTTCAGCGGGAAACGCTACGATACTGGCGACCGTCTGGGGTATGTCCAGGCGATCATCGATTTCGCTCTTACTCACGAGGAAATCGGGGATGAGGTGAGGGAATATCTCCAGTTGGTGGCGGGCGAGAAATTGCCCCTGACATCCGGTACGGCAGTTAACCATAGAAAATCAATTTCGAGGCCATAACATGATCCGATGTGCCTCATGCGTGGGTCAAGCCCTCCGGCAGGTTGGCAAGCGCCTCTGCAGTGCAAGAATCGTCGTAATGGGCCTTGCCTACAAGAAGAATATCAACGACCCCCGGGAGTCGCCCGCTATCAAGATCATCGAGGAGCTTGCAAACCTCGGGGCCGACGTGCGGGTCTACGATCCGTTCGTTCCCTCGATTCGGACGAAGGCCGGGGAGTTTACCTCGGTCGGGAGCGTCGAGGAGGCGCTTTCCGGTGCGGAGTGTGCGGTCTTCCTTGTTGACCACGACGTGTTCCGGGGGATCTCGGTGGAGACGGTGAAGGGGCTCATGGCCTCGCCGGTGATCGTGGACGGGAAGAACCTGTTCGCGGGCGGCGAGGGGATTGTGTACCTGGGGATTGGGAAAGGGTCTTATTGAGGAGTGCCACGGGATCATGTCCTTGAAAAGTGAGATAGGCAATGTAAACTTGGCCGTGATCTGCCATTCCTACAATAATTTCCAGAAAGACCCGATCGATATACTTGCTCCTCGTGTTTCATCAGTAAACGTCTTTGTGAGGGTGAATCCCTTTTCTGAGTTGGGGAAACACCTATCTATTCCACAGATCGAGCGTTTTTCCTCTGTATATAAAATAGACCGGACTGGTATCCCGGAGAATGTGCAAGTGCACCCAACTCCCATCTGGTATATCCCCACAGATCGAGACTATAAAAGACTGGGTGAGAGGCACTATGCTCATGTCAAATCCTTGATGCAGAAACATGGGACTAAGTTTGACCTCATCCATAGCCACTTCACCTGGTCCGCCGGCTATGCCGGTGCCCGCCTCAAGGAAGAATATGGTATCCCCTTCGTGGTCACCGGGCACGGCTATGACGTTTATTCCCTCCCCTTCAAGGACGATGAATGGCGGGCAAAGATCGAATACGTGCTCAATACCGCAGATCACATCATCACCGTCAGCCAGAGCAATCTCAAATGCATCCAAAAACTGGACGTCTCCACACCGGTCACAGTCATACCCAATGGCTTCAGGAGCGATCTCTTCTACCCTCGCGATTCCTTAGAGTGCAGAAAGGCGCTCAACCTCCCTCAGGATAAGAAGATCATCCTCACGGTGGGAAATCTGGAGCCTGTCAAGGGCCAGGGGTATCTTGTCGAAGCGGTCCAGAGGGTCATTCGGGAAAGAAAAGATATCCTGTGCGTGATCGTCGGTGCCGGGAAGGTCCGCACCGCCCTTGAGCGTCAGATCCGCTCGCTTGGGCTGGAGGACTATGTCGTGCTCGCCGGCGGGAAGCCGCACGATGAGATCCCCCTCTGGATGAACGCCTGCGATCTCTTTGTCCTGCCGAGCCTGAGAGAGAGTTTTGGGGTCGTTCAGATCGAGGCTATGGCGTGCGGGAAGCCGGTTGTTGCGACACGGAATGGTGGGAGTGAAGAGGTCGTCATTTCTGACAAATACGGCCTGCTGGTCGAGCCTGTCGACCCTGATGGCCTGGCTGAGAAGATCCTGGTGGCGCTGGACCGGGAGTGGGACCGGGAGGCGATCCTCGCGTATGCGGAGCGGTTTACGTGGGAGAATATTGTGAAGGAAATTACGACAATATATCAGGGTGTTTTGGAGCATGAGAGAGATTCCCTAGGTATAAACAAAGGTTGATGCATTCCCTGTTGAAGACATACTTGTGAGGCACATCGTAACGATTCATTTTAGTAAAGTTGTTTACTTACCGAAGTGAAATATTAGAGTCACGATGCAAAGACCTGCCATACAGGAATATTTTTTTGAGAATCTAGATACTATCGCCGGCATAGCTGGAATAGTATTTGGAATCGCAATAACGTCCTTGTATCTTATTAGCGCGACCATCCATCTCCTCATGCTGGGGCCTGCGCTTACGCTTGCATCACTGCTCTACCTGGTAATTAAGAACCGGGAGGCGGTGTTAAGCGAGTCTGTTACAAAGCCAGCCAAAATTCTCTTAGAGATCATATTTTTCATTCTGTTCGCTGCAAGTCTCTTGACCTTACATGTGAGTGAAGGCCGTCCTTTACTCTACTTTGTCCTCATAGCATTATCTGCTGGATTTCTCGCACTCTCGATAGTTTTTTTAAAAGGTAAGGGTGATGCAGTTATTCAGATTGTAAAAATACTAGTGATTTCATTTAACTTAAAATACTCATTATTCCTGGGTTATTACGGCGTTGGCAGTGACTATTGGAGGCATCTAGCAAACAATAATCTATTATCTCAATATGGCTTCATAGAAGTTCTATCGGCAAAAGAGCCATATTATCCACTGATGCATATTCAGGTTGCAATAACCGACATTATAACTCACACTCCTATCAAAGATGCAACAAACTTCGCCATCATCATCCCGTTGGTGATCTCTTCGATCTGTATTTTTCTCGTGGCAAGAAATATTCTAAATGCAAAAGTCGGGCTTCTTGCGATGCTCATAGTGAATATCACCGATTTCCATACGTACTGGGGAGCTGCTCCACAAACGACCACATATGGGATCTGCCTCTATTATTTCCTTATCTTCTTTATTTTCCGAGGTGCAACAACAAAGTCAAGCAAAAAAACATGGCTTACGTTCACATTATTCTTCATCCCTGTGCTAATCTTAGCTCACGCTGTCTCCTCATTTATTGCGCTCATCAGTGTCTTGGGGTTAATTGCCGGATCGTGCGTATACAGAATTTTTTATGATAATCGTGCGGTGATCTTGCCCCCGATACTTGTACTTCTTATCTACGGCGTTGTATTACTGCAACATTGGTTCGTTGCATTATATAATCAGGCGAGGGAAGAGAGTTTCTTTGATGTGATAATCTCAACCCTCATCACATACGTAACTGAACATGCCGATTTTCTGAATCGGCCGGAAGCAGTTTCAGGGTACGTAGCGATGCTTCCGCCACTGGTAGAGCGGATGGCGGACACCACCGGTCTTGCGCTGTTAATGTTCCTCTCTGCTATCGGTTGCTTGTTCTGGTTATCAAAGAAGTACGGAAGCGCATTCACTTTCCCGATGATCGTGGGCACCGTGATGCTCCTGTTTATTACGTTTGGGTTCCCATTATTTGGCATTCGGAACATTATACCAAGCCGATGGTTTGCCTTTATGTACTTCTTTTTGAGCATTATGGCCGCGTTTGCCCTTTTGACTATATTGCCTAAAACGTCAAAGAAGGGACTCAGTTTGATGATGTGTTTTGTGATATTATCCAGTTTGACGTTTTTCATGACTACAAGCACAATTTCAAATGAAGATAGTTGTTTCTGGTTACAGGAGACGACAATTTCAATGGCCTATACGACTCAGGAGGGTATTGGAGCTGAGACACTCTCGAATGTTGCAGAGAGGGTGTTGGTTGATTCAAGATATGCCGAGGTTATTGACAACATGCCTCATAATGCAGAACGTATATCATTTTCCTCGGATCAGCAACTGACCCGTACACCTGGCACCGTCTTCCTGTGGAGGCAATATATGCTGGATAGGCCAGTTAGAACTTCTATGCATTTGGCGGATTACTACAAGAACATTGAGAAGCCCAATGTCCTGGGTGTTGAAATTTTAAATAAATTAGGCCAGTTCAATAAAATGTATGATAACCATGGAGTTGAGGGTTATTATCTTACCTGAATAAGTATATTTTGTGCTCGCGCTCTCCGTTGTATTTGCTAAATCGAAAGGTAGCGTAACGAATCTTCTGTAAAATTGAATTGGCCCTGGATCCAACCTAGATTTGGACAAAGGAGAAACAGGGCCATGGATCCCTTAGCGTTAATCGAAGATTATCTTTCCATGAAAAAACCCGAAACTCCATTTGTTTCTGACAGGTTAGAATCCACTCGACTTCCAGACTCCAGACGAAATGCCGCCACAACTTCTCCAGTACCACCTCACAAGCCCTCCTTGCCTCGCAAAACCTTCAGTTCTTGTGGAAGTTTGGGGTAAATCAGTAGAGATCTTCCGCTCCTCCGATCGCCCCGTTGGCGGCTTCTCTTTAGGGGTAGTATCAGATAGGATCCGGGTCTCGTTTCCGATCAGGAGAATGGCATGAAGACCCTCATCACCGGGTTCCTCAACCAGGTGATGCTCGCAGAGGCCCTCCAGCAGGCAGGAGCCGCCCAGTACGAGCGAACCGATGCCCGGAAGGCGCATCGGAACGGGCAGGATCTTGCTGATGACCTGAATGCCCGGGGATACCGGAAAGCAGCCAACACCATCGAGCGATTCCTCCCCGGACTTATGAGTTACACGGCATTCCCAAAACAGCACGGGAAACGGATCCGAACCACGAACATGATGGAGTGGGTCAATAGGGAACTGAAACGGAGAACCAAGGTTGTAGGAGCGTTCCCGAACGAGGAATCCCTTCTCCGGCTGGTCGGATCCATCCTGATGGACATCAACGAGGAGTGGGTCACCGGCAGAAGATATTTGACCATGGAGAGGGAATGATCAGGCAAGGAGACAGGGCTCAGACAAATTACAGAAAATCTGAGACGTTACCATCAGATCGGCCACCGGAACTAGGGAGGAATACTCACCCACCAACGTCAATTTGAACCCGAATTTGAACCCGAGATAGTAACCGTTGGTGATTGAGTAGCCCATCGGTACTCTTTGGTTTTGGGACACTCTTCTGAAGCTTTTTTGAAGAGATTCTGGTCGAGCAGGATGGTTGAACCGTCAACGATAAACGCCTTGGCGGTTTGGTTTTCTGCACCGGATCCAGAGGAGTACATTGATCAGGGCACAAAATTGTTCTTCGCCGACCCGACTGAGGGTCCGATAGACATCATTCGCAGTCGAGATCCGTTCGATATGGGCGAACTGTCGAAGTTCGTCTCTTGTCCGGAGTTCTACAATGGCGTGGGTGATGTCGATGGAAAGGAAGATCGCAAATGAGTGGAAGGTGGAGGATCGCACCCGTGTTCATGACCAGAGTAATGCTATGTTTGACCACCTCCTGCTTGGCCCGGCGAGAGATCGTCACGGGAAGAATCTGGTTGGGAAGTGGCCATTTTGAGTCCGCACGATCCAATATCAGTAAGCATATATATCCATTTGCTCTAATATTATCGTACCAAAAGAGAATAAATTACATGAGAAGACGAATGCCGAATGAGAGAATAGTTTTCTTTGGGAGTGCGGATATTTAGTCCGGAATGCCCTTCATCATTTTTCGTCGTTTAAGGACTATATTGGGGAGTTCAATGTCGTTTAAATCAAGAGTCCTCTGCTTTCTTGAAAGAAATTTAATTGCTCGCCCGTTATGGGTATTATACTACTTTCTACCCATATTTATTAAGTTAATAGACTTCATGTGGCCCAAATATGACAATCTTCTGGTTTTTTCGGGACAGTTTGGACAAAAATTCTCTGACAACAGCAAGTATCTCTTCCAGAATTTTGTTAAACATTATAGTGATGAGTTCCAGATTGTATGGATCACATGCAATAAATCATTGATCGGAACTATAAATCCAAACCAATCAAAAGATTTCCAGGTCATCTATCAATATTCTTTAGCCGGAATAATAACACTACTTCGTGCGAAAGTCATCTTTTATGTGATGGGAAGAAGAGATATACCGTTCTTTGCTTTCTCGCGGAAGACAACCATCATTCAGCTCTGGCACGGGATACCAATAAAGAAAATAGGTACTGGAGCGGATGGTGATAATTGGCTCTCATTGGTTACTAGAATTTTGAATCTATCTTCATATACGTATTGGATCTGCAGTTCAGCAATCGACAGGAACGCGACTGCACTCTGCGTTCGATTACCGATTGATGGAGTGGTGATAACAGGGTTACCCCGTAATGATTATCTAATCGAGCACAAAAACGTACCCTCATCAGAACTTTTGGCTCGTTTCCCGTTTTTACAGAAGAAGATTATCCTTTACGCTCCCACCTGGAGAGATAATACTATAGTTCGATTCTTCCCATTCGATGATTTTTCCCTCGAGGATATTAATGCATTCCTTGAAGCGAATGATGCGTATCTGCTCCTGCGCGGTCACTGGACTGATGATATCTATGCGAGGAATGGAAAATTAGAGTACGATTCGGCCACTGAAGGTCGAGTAGTTGCCGCTACACATGATATGTTTGAGGATGTACAGGAACTATTACCCTTTGTAGACATTTTAATTAGTGATTACTCTAGTATATGGGTTGATTTCCTGCTATTAGATAGACCATTGATTTTTGTGCCATATGACCTTGAAGAGTATGAGAAGGAGCGTGGATTATTGTATAATTATCACCAAATTACCCCTGGGCCAAAAGTTTCAACAAACAAGGAGTTTATTGAAGCAATGCAAGAATATATCCTAAATCCGGAGAAAGATTCAGAAAAAAGGAGGTATATCAAGAAGATTTTCCATGAATACGACGATGGATTATCATACCAGCGGATATATGAATTGATAAAGAGCAGGAGTAGCTCACGATCGTGAAAAATGGCGTAATGAATCATTTCTAAAAGTAAAATAGCCCTGAATTCAACCTCGATTCGGACAAAGGAGAAACAGGGCCTAGATCCCCTTAGCGTGCATGATGAAGGGATCTCGTAAGAACTGAGGTTTTTAACAGGCCGTCTTCAGTGAATCTCCCTCCAAATTGATCAATTACCTTTTCGATGATTCATATTTCACAAGAAAATCGGCGGTTTTCCTTACGTTATTGTTCCCACTCAATACGTCATAAACAAACTTTGCAATGGGCATGTCGATGTTATGTCTATCTGCCAACTCAACAATCCCTTTAACAGACTTGGACCCTTCAAATGTTACACCGGAGTCTAAATAGGGAGTTTTTATTATATTCTTCCCGATCATCAGCCCCAATGTCCGATTACGACTTTTATCCACATTGGCAGTCAGATTAAAGTCCCCAAAGCAGCAGAATTTTGTGAAAATGTCTTTATCACGAGAGATTTCTCTAAGAAAGGTGCACATCTCCTTATAGCACATGTTTAAAAACATGTAGTGTTCGTTGTAGTTACTGTAAACCGAGTCCCACATCCCCGTTCCGATTGCATAAACATTTTTGAGTACACCACATAACTCAACTGCTCTGACATCATCTGAAAAATCTAAGATAAACTCTCTGAAGAGATCTGACATAATCTCTCTTAGTGAAGAATTATCAGTACCTATCGTAGCACCAGCAAGATGGCCGTATACAATCTCATCGGCAAAGTTTGGTCCTGAGAAACTGACGATATTAGGGTTCTTCGACTCTTCGAGAATAACGTCACTCATTGTTTTCAGTGACGGGTATTCTAGTCCTTTGGCGACTGTAATGAGGATCGTATCTGAAAGTTCATCACGGATAGTGTTAACAGCAGAACGAACCTCGCTGGACGGTATAGTTATTATTATGGCCTCGCAGTCTGCGAGATCCAGACTGTCGCTTGTCAATTTTGCGCGGATATTGGGGTTTAAATGTAGACTTGGAAAATAATTTTTATTACATCTGAGGTTGTTAACCGAATCAACAACCTCTCGTCTCCTTCCATATAGTATGACTTCTTCAACCCTGGTGGAGATACTCTGTGCAAGGGCAGTGCCCATGCTCCCAGCGCCAATGACCCCGACTTTCGAGATCATCTAAGGTGTCCCCTTGTGCGATCAGCAATATCTGCAATGCTCTTGGCGTATGTAAAATCGTGGATATCATCTATTTCTGTCCATTTTAGCCCATTTGTGAATGAATATGCGAGGTTCCTATTCTTGGACAGGGATTGATAGATAAGATCGTAATAATTATTCACATTCTCAGAAATCAATGATTTCAACAATCTCTTTGCTTCCTGAAGGTCTCTTTTGGTGATCTTTGAGATGCCGATAAACTCTCCCGTTGCGCTTTCTATTGACAAAGATTTCCCTATCTCTTCAATCTGGTCATTTACCACCCTCAATTTAAATGATTCTTCAGTGAGTGCTTTTTTATTATCAACCGAAATTGCAGTTCGATCTAATTCTAATAAGTTGCTTAGAATAGTATAATCATATAACACATCGCCATTAAAAATAACGACGTCATCATATACATTCTCCAATCCAATATGGAGAGAATAGGCAGTATTCGTAGAGAAATAATCATTATTATAATTTAAATGTAAATCAACACCATATTTTTCCTCTAATTTTGTGCAGACTTCCCGTAAGGTGCTTGCTTTATATCCAGCAACAATACTGATCGTGTCAACATTAAAGGATACTAAATCTGCTACCATTCGTTCAAGTAGCATGTAATCATTGATGGTAAGCAAACATTTTGGACCGATCTTCTCGAGGTCAATGTCTCTGCTTAATCTCCGTCCGAGCCCCGCTGCTAAAATCACTCCTATCAAACTAAGACCCCAATCTTATTTGTCGAATGTTATATGTACCATCAGATTATAACAACATTTGGAATTGAAGGTTAACCCACAAAAATACCTTTGAATGCTCGTTCTAATGTGGTGCAGTGTCCTAATCATTTAAGGTACCTCAATCAGGAGTTTTAAAACCCTGTTTCCCTGCCGATACTCCCTTTATTCTCGATCTGCAGCTAGTTAATACCCTAATGATCTTATGAGGTTTTAGCAATAGATAGATCCTAGAGGGGGCATGTGCCCAGAATAAAGCCCAGTATTTTGACTTCCACTGGTACCGCGTCTTACAACCTTTTAAACTATCTCTTACAAGATCGGGTCTACCTGCTTCTAAATTACGGAGTGCAATCTGGATCTGCCTAGATGCGACATATTCCAGTAAATCTTTTTTCATCTCTGGTGCTACCTCTCCAGCTTGCAGCGCATTCCGTGCGGAGGTCACGAAGACATGCTCTTGGATCGACTTTTTCTCATTACTGGATCTATTCAAGGCGTCCTCATGGTAGATCCCCATGCCATCCCAGCTGAAAGCGATAGGATACTTCAAAGCAATTCGTCCCCAGAGATCCGCATCTTCTCCGTACCAGGCGTCGATATTGAACCCTCCCATCTCATTTAAGATGCATCTGGGGACGGCAACTATTGATGTTAAGAGCGGAGGAGTTCCAAGGACAGCGTCCCTAAAGTAATTGGAGAGCAGACCTTCCCATGGTTCTGGAGGTATGTCGTCACTATATGACGAGACACGAACCGTAGAGTCTTCCATTATTGTGAGGCGTGCTGTCCCATATGCCCCTGCTTCAGGGTAATTATCCCGTAACCTCAACAAGGTTTCAAGATGCCTCGGCATCCATTCGTCATCCGCATCCAGAAATGCAACCAGCTCTGCCCGGGCTGCCGCGATCCCCTGGTTCCTCGCCGCCGATACCCCCTGGTTCTCCTCTTGGATCAGCTGGATCCGGGAGTCTTCAAACCCCCTGACGACCTCCGCTCCATCATCGGTGGAGCCGTCGACCACGATCACCTCAAAGTCCTGGATGGTCTGGGCGAGAACTGAGTTCAGGGCACGGGCGATGTGAGGACCTTTGTTGTAGAGGGGGATAACGATCGAGACTGCTGGTATCTCGGACATATTAATTCTCCCCAATCAGGTGTTTCAGTTCCATCCCGGCAGAGAGCGCCGCTCTCTGGACTCCCGGGATCCTTGCCGCCAGATCGTTTCTGATCGTAGCGCTCTCGTCCAGTATGGAGGTCACCCGACTGACAACCGCTTCAGCACCCAGATCAGTGGGCTCCATACAGTAATCAGTATGACCAAAGATGTCCCGGTTGATCCCCTGGGCCTTGATGCTGTAGGCAAAACTCAGGGTTGGGATGCCGGAGGAGAGGGCGGCGATCGTTGAGTGCGTCCGTGCCCCGGCAAAGAGCGCCATCCGGCTGATGATCCACTTCGTCTCTGCGGCATTATACTCTGGAGGAACCAGGGTTATGTTGCCGTTTCGGTCTTTTATCAGGGAGAGCGCCCGTTGCATGAACTCATGGTCATTCGAGCCCGGGTTGGTCACGTGGGGGATCAGGTAGACCGGCACCCCTATCTTTTTCGCCACGCTCTCAATGATCGACGCCGTTAGGGTGGTCCATGCGTCGATATCGCCCCCGCTGACGTACTTCGCCATCAGGGGGCTGAGGTTCAGGCCGATCGCCTCCTCATCGATGGGGAGAACATCCTCGATTCCCTCCGGTTTGACCGGGTCCATGAGGAACGCGGGATCCGCGACAGGGTAGACGTTCTCGGTTACACCGATGCTTTTGAGGTAGCCGATCGTGACGGATTCTCGTGCAAAAATCCCGGGAACCTCCCGGAGGTGATGGCTCATGTATCGTTCATAATCGGGCATCGTATCAAACGGACCGACAGACGCTCCCCAGATGGCCAGGGGTTTTTTCTTCTCAAGGACGATGTCGTCAAGGCCGGTGAAGAGTGTTGGTATCCCATAATCGAGGGAGTAATTGTCTCCACCGACAGAGAGAACTGCAACCGCGTTATCAAGGTAGGGGAGCGTCTGCTTGTATATCCTGTATTTTAATGCCTCGGGGCGACGGAAGTAGTCGTAGACATAGCCCAGATGGGATGGTTTCCAGAAATTTTGGGCAATCTTTCTCTTGCTCGGGCGATATGAATGCAAATGAGTGATCGCCTCATCCATCTCTTGTAGACATTGTTGTTGATATTGTTCCTCGCTCTCGATATGGTTGAGACAGAGGAAATGAGGATCTCTGAAGTGCTTCCGCAGGATCTTTGTAGTCCCCCGCACAATCGCCTCGCACCCTCGGTTCGTGTACCCCGGTCTGATCCCGGCCAGAATAAACAGCGGGCTTTCTTCATCCATGATTATTGCCTCCAACCTTCCTCCGAATATACCGAAGAGTTCTTACCGGAAACGTAATAATCTTTGATATTTGTCTCCCTGCCCCTAATCGCCACAGATCCGGCCCTATCGCCTCCCGGAGATGCTCAGCGTCCCGCTCCCCGGCGCCCCAGCGATCCCGGCTTAAAACCCGCATCCGCTCCTTCAGCACAACCTCCTGCCGCAGGAGAGGGTTCTTCGGCCTTTCCGGCACCACCCGCTTCTCCGGCACATCCCGGTCGAGATACAGCCGGTACGCCAGATGCCGGCGCTTGACCGCCACGACCCCGGCCTGACTCTGGATCACCCGCTTGACCGGGATCGGGTCGAGACGGACCCCCTGCCCCCGCTCGAGCACCTCCCGCACCGCCGGCGAGCGCACCAGCAGAAGGTTCGTCCCCCGGCTGTCCCGCGAATACTCCGGCAGCCAGGCATCCATGCAGGTCACATCCGCGCACTCGGCGAAGACGTCGTCGCAGTAGTTACAGGCCTCCGGTGTGAACCACCGGTTCGTCCAGGCCTCGGCGATCCCCTCGCTCCAGAAGATCTTGTGCTCTTCGCCGTCTGCGGCCGTGAACGAGAAGTAGAAGTTGCTTGCTGGGTGATCCGGGCTCTTCCCGCGGTAACGCACCCCCGCCACGTCCCCCTGCACCCCGGCCCGAGCGGCGATATACTCGGTGAAGTGCCTGCTCTTCAGCTGCCCGCAGACAAGGCCGACGGTGACGACGATCCGCTCTCGGAGTTTCTTGTTCCGCTGCTGGGCAAGCCGGATCGCCTTGAGGAAACAGGGCAGGCCGGTGACGGCGTAGCGCCCGGGCGTTTCGAGGACATGCCGGATGACCCCCGACATCTCCACCGGGTAGTAGGCCGAACCGGCCCCGGTGCGCACATCCTCCGGGGTATCGAAGACCTGGTAGGCGAAGAGCCTCTCCGGGTCGCCGGTGGGGGCGACGCAGATGACGTGGTCGACGACGCCCTCGGTGAGCAGCGCCTCCAGGAGCCAGGTCGCCATCCCGCCCGAAGCGCTGGTCGGCCGGTGCTCCTCCGAGTAACCGACGTACGAGGCGAGGTAGTAGCCGGTCTCGGGGCGGTGCCGGATCCCCGGGACCGCCCCGTAGAGCTGTTCTCCGATTGTATCCTCGTTCTCCCCCGTATCGGAGAACGGGCAGACTTTTGCGCAGAGGCCGCACTCGGTGGTGCAGGGTGTCATCTCGACCGGGTTGTACTCACCGTAGCGGTTCCATTGCATTGAAAGGACGTCCTGCGGACAGAGGGCGGCGCAGAGGCCGCAGCCGATGCAGAGGTCGTGCTCGACAACATTGGCAATGACAGACGATTTCATATGATAATTCTCCTGAGCGCTGGAGGCAGGTAGGATTCAAAGAGCCCACGTTCAAACCCGTTCAGACCCAACACCCAGACAGCCGCAAGGTAAACCAGAGCAATGCCCGCACCGGCAACGACAAGCGTAACCAGGGCGGGAAGCTGGAGGATCCCTCCCAGGGTTGCCGCCGCGACCCCGATGAGGGCGGTCGCCACGATCCCCGGGAGCATTGACCGGGTGAAGGTGTGAGCCCTGACCCCGAGCACCCGCGTCGCATACCAGGGGGTGAAGATGGCGTTCTTCAGGGTGAGGACGATCGCCGCCGCGGCCGCGACCCCGTAATAGCCGAGGCCGGTCAGGAGCGGGAGGGCGACCGCAAGGCCGAAATTCCCGATCCCCATGAAGAAGGTCACGACCCCCGGCACCCGCACCCGGTTGTAGGCGACGTTGATCGGGAAGAGGGGCAGCACCGCGAGGTTGACCGCGAGGTGCACCGTCAGGAGTGCCATAAGCGGCGCGAGGAAGGTAAACTCCTCCCCCACCCAGACCGTGAGGAGGAGCGGGGCAAGTCCGCAGACAAGACCGATCGGGAGGGCCATGGCAAGCCCCATCAGTTTGACGGCGCTCTTCGTGACCCGGATCAGGGTCTCGGTCTGGTTCCGGGCATAACAGGAGAGGATCGTCGGTGTCAGGACGCCGGAGAGCACCCCGGCAATCGTTCGCAGGAGGATGACCCACTGCAGAGCAATCGCGTACTCCCCGCCTGACGTCTCACCGAAGAGGAGGTTCACGACGATGAGGTCGATCTGAAGGAAGAGGAGGGAGCCGATCTGGTTGATCACCACCCACCACCCCATCCCGCAGAGGTCTCTCACCCTCCTGCGGTCAAAGGAGCGAATCGAGACCCGGAGATAGGGACAGACCTGGCGGGCGAGGACGATCGAGACTCCGGAAGCCATGACGGCTCCGGCAAGATGCGCCCCGCCGACGAGAGCGAGATCGGGGCCGAAGAGGGTGAAGAGGAGGACGATCAGCCCCGTCTGGACGACGAGGTTCGTGAGGTTGACGAGGTTCTGGAGGTCGAGGCGGTTGTAGGCGAAGAGTTGGACCGTGAAGTTCCCGCTCCAGGACCGGATCAGGAAGGCGGCCGAGACCCCGAGGAAGAGGAGGACCGCCCCGGTCTCTTGGCCCTCGGGGACGTTGAAGATCGACGGGGCAAAATACGCGACCACGAGGATGATCGGGACCATCAGGAGGATGACCGCGGTGAGCCCGAAGAGGGCGGTGTTGAAGGTCTTATTCGCGGTTGTGTAATCCTCCCGCTGGAGGTCGACGGTGAGGAACCGGGAGACCGAAGTGTTGAGCGACTGGACGACGATCGCCACGTACCCCGTGATCGAGGTCGCGAGCGGGATGAGCCCGTAGGCCGCGACCCCGAGGGTGTTGATGAAGTACGGCACCAGAAGAACACCGATGACGACGTTCACCAGGAAGTAGGCGATATTCGCCGCGAGGTTGCGGGGGAGCTGGGCGGCGAGGCCTCGTGTGGCTGGTGTGTTGTCTGGGGTGGTGGGAGGTGTCATGGGATCGATGTGCTTTATTCTTCTGACCGGCAACGCGCCGGCTCCCTGAAGAGCGATAGTTCACTCTATAGTTGAGTGATAGTTGTATGAAACGTTACCGAATTTTATCCCCCGGAAATAGCCTGTACTGATGATAAAGAAACTCATTCTGCGATGTAAACGGGATAGGTTGCCTCTCTATAGAGACTATCCAAATCTGTGGAATGTTTGAAAGGCTCAAGAGAGGTAAGAGAACTCCCCCCCTGCTCAACCTCAGGCTACCTATGCGCAAGTGTGCCACAGGGTTAAGTTGAAGGACATGACCTTGGATCTGTATATATTTGCAGTTTCTAAGAATCGCTACCTAATTATGTGATTTTGAGGCAATAGGGCAGGATATTTAGGATATATTCTGCAAGTGCATCTAACTTGATCGAATAAAATATCCGCTGGATAGGAAGGATCGAAGCACAGGCAAAGTAGTCTCTCCTGATCGTTGACCGAAGGAGTTGTCTCTCGTTTGCCCATGGATAAACTCATTGTCATCCCTATTGATCCTAAATGTGCGGAAAATGTCCGCAATTTAGAGATAACATTGATTGCAGTACGAGATGAAAATAGTAAGTTATATCCAATTCCTTGTCATTCCAGTTGTTAGGTGAATCTGGGTGACGTCTGAAATCCTCATTTTAAATAGAGAAGCAGTTGCTCTGGCTGCCGATAGTGCAGCAACGTTGACTGGTGAAAAAATCTTTTCTTCAGCAAATAAGATCTTTAGACTCCGAAAAGATCTGCCCGTTGGGCTAATGATCTATAGTCGAGCGGATTTTTTGGGGATCCCTTGGGAGACTGTCATAGGCCTGTACCGGAAAAAAGATAACGGCGCTGTCTCTCCAAATTTAGAGGATTATGGAAATAGGTTTATAGAATTTTTGTCCACAATAGTCACCCCTGAGATAGAAACTAATTATATCCAGTGCCAAATCGGAAGCGTTCTTGGGGATATTTACCATGAAATTGCCTATACACTTGAGTATATAGAGAGAAGTTATCCTTTAGATGATGAAGATAGAAGAAAAATAGTTGGAGAAACTATTGACCGCCATTATAATTTATGGGATCTTGATTCTATTAAGATGCCCCAGATTGATGAGGAAGAGATCCAATATCTGAGCGACAATTATTCTGACTTTATCGATGATACCATAAATAGAACTTACAACGATCTCCCAACATATACAGATTCGCAGGAAAAACTAAAAGCGATTGCCATAAGCATTTTGACGAAATTCCCAAAATGCTTCCTCCACCCGGGTGCAAGTGGGTTAGTAATTGCGGGCTTTGGAGATGCTCAGATATACCCTTCCTTCTGCTCTCACCTGATCGTAGGTTATTTAAATGGTAAATTAATCTGCATCCCCCAGCAAACAGACGGGATTGATCAGCAAAAGTTATCTGGGATCATTCCGTTTGCTCAGCAGGAGATGGTTTGTACTTTTATGGAGGGTATTGATCCTGCCTATTTGAATGCCCTTACACAATTCCATCATAACATGTTCATGGGCTTTCCAAAGATTGTCTATGATCATGTTAAACAAAGGTTATTGGAGGAAAAGATTGTCCCTGATATCGATCCCAAAATCGAGGGCGAAATATTAGAACGATTACATGAAGTTGGACAGGAGGAGTACGAAGCTGCAGAAAGATACTTTGAGCAGTATCGTTATCTTAATCACAGTAGCAGGGTTATGGGTGTTGTGTCACACCTACCAAAGGATGAGTTAGCTGCAATGGCAGAGACTCTGATCAACTTGACATCCTTTAAGAAGAAGGTAACGATGGATGCACAGACGGTGGGAGGACCCATTGATGTCGCTATTATCTCGAAAAAGGACGGATTCGTATGGATAAAGAGAAAGCATTACTTTGATCGCGAGTTAAACCCCCACTACTTTGAGAAATGATAATTCGAAATGAGGTGATTAGAGTGCAGAAAAGCGATTCTAAATCCATCCTAATGGATGCTTCCCAGCCTGGAAGATTGAATGAGTTTAACTACCCCTTCATAACGGGAATTCAATTGTGTGTCCATCCGGATCGCTTTGAATTGGGTAATGCGATCGCCACCAAGACATTAAAAAGGATTGAGCGAAAGTTGGCGAGATAATATCACTTATCTCTGCCAGAGAACAAGTTTTCTCTGGCAGAGATTGAGGATGGCCTCGGTCAGCGCCTCCTAGAGGAGGAATGGACCTAGAAACGGACAGACCTAGTACAGATCACAGAGGTAGGGGTTGAAGCCCTGCGTGGTACATTTGAGCCCCATATCTCCTCCAAAGGCTGCTCTAGGCCGATCCGATGCACACCGCGGCTTTACTCTCTGCGATACGATATGGCGAGATCTGAAGTTCCTGGCTCGTTCCCCCGGTTGCAAGCAGAATCTGAGGGAGAAACTGAAATAATGGCAGTGTTGAGCGACAGGATGCCAGATTCATATTTGCACCTTTGCGCCAGGTTTACACCGGATTTTCAGGAAAAGTGTAAACAAAGATGCCGGTCATACCAGAGAGAATCCTGGAATTTGAGGTAGATATAGAGATATATGTACAGATGAGAATAGTAGTTTGCACCATTTACACCAGGAACGGAGAGCCTCCCCGGGGGGGCAACCCGGGCCCGGGTGCCTGTGAAATCCGGGGTGGTGCAAACATCCCGGAGATACCCAAAGACTGCCGGCGGATCAGAAAAATGGGTGCAATACGGGGCTTTTTGTGGTGCAAACCAGGGTGCAAACGAGGTGCAAGGGGGTGCAAAGGTGTAAACCCGGTCAACCCCGGCGGCCAGGAGCGACCCGGGGCGTA
Source organism: Methanoculleus nereidis (assembly GCF_032944295.1). NCBI lineage: Archaea > Methanobacteriati > Methanobacteriota > Methanomicrobia > Methanomicrobiales > Methanomicrobiaceae > Methanoculleus > Methanoculleus nereidis. Next base: position 83,904 of record NZ_JABFFQ010000005.1, on the reverse strand, counting down.
TCTCGCCGGGCGGGGCTCGACCCCGGTTGGTGAGACCGCTGCGGATTGGATAAGAACGATCTCCCTTCACCCCCCGCCGAGCACCCTCACGATCACCGCCACCACCCCGCCGACGACCCCGCCGGCCCCGGCGCTGATCGTCGAAACCCTCTTCTCTCGCACCTTACGGTGCTCGAACTCCTGCCCCGCACCTTCGGTGCTCATGCTCCGGCCCTTCGGGCCATCGCACCCTGCGGCCAGTCGTTCCTCTCCAACCTTCTCCGCCCGCCAACCCTCCAGCGCCCGGAGCCTGCTCTCAAAGTCCTCGTTCGGAGACCTTCGGTCTTCTCACGCTCCGGTTCTAACGAACCGTCGCGAGTCGCACCTCACGGTGCTCCCGCTCCCGCCCTGCGGCCGGTCGTGTCCCACTCCTCCATCTGTTGCAGCGCTCTACAGATCCACTTCACGTCCCGGTTCGTCTCGTAAGACCGAGCTCCCGGGTGGTCTTCTCCCCGGTCATCCTGGTAATCCTCCTGGAGAGCAATAGGATGCCGGAGAGAAAAAGCCTGGCCGTAAGGGTTATATGCAGAAAAAAGGCGGAGCGTTGTGCATCCGGCCGGAGGATGGGGTGCCGGGTCCGAAAGCCACCCGGCCTCACCCGGTGAGTTCGACCTCGCCGGCCGCGAGAGGCCGGCAGCAAAGCCTGCCGCTATGGAAATCTTTCATCACGGCATCGATCTTTTGGGAAACTTCCGCGCTGTAGTACGCCTCGCCGCACCGGTCGCAGATGTGAGATCGGGACATCCCGGACGACAATGATCTCGTCCCCTACCCGTGCAATAAATTCGGTCTTCCCTTCCTGCAGGGTTCCGTGCATCTCTCCGGGGTGATTCCGCATCCTTTTCAGAGATGCCGGGCAAAATCGTCGGGATCGATCTTCGCCAACTTCAGAACTCCGCGGAGTGTGCCGATCTTCAGTTCGTCGTGCAACGGGACGACTGTCCCCACCTTACCGCCGGGCATCGCCTTTGACATACGCACATGGCTCCCGGTCCGCCCGCTGACGACGAATCCATACTGTTTTGAGAGTATCTTTATCACGGTCTCGCCCGATACCGGCTTAAGCCCGGGCACCCTCGGTCACCTCAAACGTCGTGATGATCGGCCTTCTCCCGTCTTCCAGCGGGAATTCTTCTAAGTACAACTCCGTAGCCTCTTTGAGGTTGGCTACCGCCTCCTCTACTGTCCGACCCTGGCTGACGGTGCCGACCTCCGGGCACTCCGCGATGTACATATCTTCTTCCCTGTAGAGCACGGCCGTGAACGTCCTCATGATCTCACCGATAGAATAGCATCTCTCTTTGTGGTGATAATACTGACCGACGTGTTCGGGTGGTCATCTCTCCGGTCATCCCGGGAGCCTTCCCGGGGGCCAGCAGGATGCCAGAGAGAAAAATCTGGCTGTAACGCTTATATTCACGAATCCAAGCCCAATCCGGCCTCCCCGATAAAGTCAGGCTAATCCCCTCCCGCGTCTACCCTATAAGTGTCTGTCATATTCCCGGGAGCATGCAGGCCACGGAAGACGCTTCGCGTCTTCCTATCAGACACAACCAGAGGGTTGCGCCGTGCCACGGAAGATGCGGAGCATCTTCCTGCTAGGCACGACCTGGAGCGTTGTGCCGTGAGGAGATACCAACCATGGCAGACTTCGTGCAGAAGACCGTCAACAAAACGGCGGTCCGGGACCTCGCCGTCCCGATCGCCACCGTAACGTCGTTTAACACCCTCATCGAGAGCGTCATCGAGGACAACCCGTTCGGGTGCGTCGGGTATACGACCAAGGCCGGCGAGACCATCGCCGCCGTCATCCGGAACCGCGAGCACTACACCGCGAAGGTGAACTTCCTCGACGGCGAGGGCAAGCGGGTGGGCAACGTCTCGCTCCAGTCCCCGACGATCGCTGCGTTCGAGGCGAACGCCGCCGAGGTCATGGGCAACGCCGCCCTTGCGACCGCGATGCTCCAGTAGGCACGACGTTCCATGGGAATGCGACGGGCCGGAAGGCCGGAGCTTGAGCACCGTCAGGTGCGAACGGAGTTCGAGCACCAGAGGTGCGAGTTGCGACTCGCGATGGGCGGGGAGGCCGTCCGCGACGAGCCCCACGAGACCTACTACTGTCAGCTCAAGTCCCACGACCCCGCCGGTCGCGACTCCTACGCCACCTTCACCAGAAAGACCGCCCGGATCTCGTCCTACCAGGACGACGCCATCAAGACCACGGTCGAGACCTGGGCCGACGGCATCCCCTGGCTCGAGTGAAGCGGGGAATACCCCCCTTCACTTTCAACCCGCGCACGGCTCCTTGTTATCTACTACCTCTTCTCCAATCTCTCCTATGACGCACTCGCCCCTTCTCCGCAGTGACCAGACCCTCTTCAGAGATCCCGACGTCTTCGAACTCACGTTCGTCCCCGAGCACCTCCACCACCGCGACGCCCAGGTCAAAGAACTCGCCTTCCTCATCAGCCCGGCCCTCCGGGGCGGGAGCGCCCTCTCCGCCGTCCTCCGCGGGCCGCCGGGGACCGGGAAGACCACCACCGTCCGCCGGATCTTTCGCGAGGTTCGGGAGGAGACGAAGAAGATCGTCCCGGCCTATGTCAACTGCCGCCACGACCATACCCTGCTCGCCGTCCACCGGAGCATCTTCACGCAGGTCGTCGGCTACGCCCCGCCTTCGAGCGGGCGCTACCTCGACGAGATCAAGCAGGGGATCGCGACCCGGCTCCACGACCACGACGCCGCGCTCGTCGTCTGCCTCGACGACGCAGACGACCTCATAGTGGCCGGGACCTACAACACCCTCCTCTACCAGATCCTCCGGCTCTACGAGAAGTGGGACGTCCGGAAGGCCGGGGTCTTCGCCGTCACGAGCAACCTTGACCTGAACCTCGGGGCCGAGGCCGATCCGAGCGTCTGGTCGGTCTTCCACCCGACCGAGATCACCTTCCTGCCCTACTCGAGGACCGAGATCCGCGAGATCCTCGCCGACCGCGCCCAGCAGGGGCTCTATCCGCGGGTGGTGCCGAAGCCGCTCCTCGACCGGATCGCCGGCATCGCCGCCGGCGAGCAGGATATCCGGATCGGGATCGACCTTCTTCGGGCAGCCGTCCTCCTGGCGGAGAAAGACGGCCGCCGGCGGGTCACCCACGCCGACGTCACCGCAGCAGCCCGGGCGGTCACGGCGCCGGCCCTCCGGAACCGGGCAGCGGGGCTCTCGGAAGCCGAGCGAGCACTCGCCTGCTGGATCGCGGAGCGTTCCCACGATGGGGCCGATATGGCCTCGGGGACGGTCTTTGAGGCGGCACAGGAGTATCTCCCGGTCGGGAAGACAACCTACCACGAACACCTCAACGCCCTCACGAGGGCCGGGATCGTCGACCTGGTGCCCCAGAAGGGCCGGGGGCGTGAGGTCCGGCTCCGGTACGATGCCGGGGACGTGGCTGCCGCCTGCAGCTCCCCGGACCGAACCTGCGAAACCCCGAACTCAACCTGCGAAATCCCGAACTGAGCATGAGATCCTAAAATCGCTGGTCTTGCCCCGGATTGAAATTCCCCCTCATATTCTCTGTTTTTGAACTTTTCTAATAACATAAGGCATATATAGAACCTGTTGTTTTTTCCGGGATACTTGGCTCACTCTTTTAACTATCGAAGCCCGAGGAATCTGTATGCGCCGGAGAGAGACCCGGTGCAAGGAGCTACAAGAAATGCAACAGCAACCAGGAACAACCCCGGACAAACGGAGCCCGGGAGGAACCGAACCGAAAACCAGCGGCGGCAGCCCGGATACAAAGTGCCACCACGCGCTCCGCCAGGCCGCCACTGGTACTTCTTCACCCGAGGAGATAAACGTCTCGCCGGTCCCGCTCTTCCTCGTCCCGCGGGCGGTGGCGGACGCGATCCGGCGCCACGGGAGAGCCGTCCGGGAGATCAACGTCAGAAGGACCCGGAACCACCAGTATTCAATAAACGTTGAGCGGGGGCGGCCATGACGCCGGAAGCGGGTACCCTTGCCTGCACGGCAGCGGGCGGGCTCATCGTCCATGTCGAGGCGGAGCGCTGCCGGATCGCGCCTGAGGACGTGCGAAGCCTGATCTTTTCCGGCCGCCCGGCGCCGGTGACGCGGGAACGGGTGCGGCGGACGGGCGGCATCGTCACCTCGTCCGTGACGATCGAGGGGCACGCCGCGGTCAACCCGGCCGGAAGAGCGGTGGTGATCCACCTCCGCGCCGGATCCTGGATCGTCCCGCTCGTCAGCCTCCAACGCGTCGCCCGCGGGGAGGCGGCGAGCGCCCCTCTCTTTCCCCTTGTCGAGGCGGATCTCTATGAGTGAGGAGATCCACCGGGCAGTGGAACTCCTCGACAGCGGCGTGGTCGAGGTCCGGGCGCTCGCCGACGGCGCCACCCATTCAGGGTACTTCGATGACCACACCCTGCTCGCAGGGCAGGTCGAGGCCCTCGACGCCGACCCGGCGGTCGCCGGGATCTATGTCACCTTAAACGCCGTCAACCCGGCCCTCCTCGCCCGCCGGGCGAACCGGATCAAGATGCGCCTCGGAAGAAAAGACGCCACCACCGCCGACGCCGACATCCTCCGCCGGCGCTGGTTCCCGGTCGACATCGACCCGGTCCGGCCGAGCGGGGTCTCCTCGACCGACGCCGAGCACGACGCGGCGCTCGCCGCAACGGAGCGGATCGCGGCATACCTCGCCGAGCAGGGGTTTCCCGATCCCGTCCGGGCCGACTCCGGGAACGGCGCCCACCTCCTCTACCGGGTGGACCTCCCGAACGACGAGGCGGCAACAGAGGTTGTCAAGGGGGCTCTTGTGGCCCTTGACGCCCTCTTCTCGAATGAGACCGTCACCGTCGACACCGCGAACCACAACGCCGCCCGGATCTGGAAACTCTACGGTACCACATCGAGGAAGGGCGACAACACGCCGGAGCGGCCGCACCGGCGGGCGAAGATCCTCGCCGTTCCAGAGAAGGCCGCTGTTGTCCCCCTACAGCGCCTGGAGCACCTCGCCGGGCTCCTCCTCCAGAAGGAGCCTCCGCAGAGAAAGAAGAGCCCCGGCATCGACCTTGCTGCCTGGCTCGCGGAGCACGGAATCGCCGTCCGGAACACACGGCCCTGGCAGGGCGGGACCCTCTTCACCCTCACGGAGTGCCCCTTCTCCTCGGCGCACAAGGACGGCGCGTTTGCCATCCAGTTCGCGAACGGCGCGATCTTCGCCGGCTGCCACCACCAGACCTGCGGCGGGGGCGCCCAGCGCTGGCCCGAACTCCGGGGGATGCATGAGCAAAAGCGAACCCGCACTCCAGAGAAGACAACCGTGGAGGAGAAGCCACCAACCCCTCCTCCCGTCGACGAACACTATGAACGAGCTATCCAGATCCTCCGCGACGGCGACCCGCTCACGTTCCTCCTCGAGACCTTCAACAACGCCCACGTCGGCGACCGGACCGTCGCCGAGTGCCTGGTGATGTCCCTTGCCTCGCAGTCGGTCGAGAACACGAACGGCCTGCACGTCGCCGTCTCCGGCAACTCCGGGAAGGGCAAAACCCATGCCTGCATAACGATGCAGAACCTCATCCCTGACGCCTACAAACTCAAAGGCACTGTGAGCAACAAAGCGCTCTACTACGACGACGACCTCCGGCCGGGGACCGTCCTCCTCTTCGACGACGTCTCGCTCTCCGAAGACCTCCAGGAAGTCCTCAAGTCCGCGACCGCAAACTTCCGCGAGCCGATCGAGCATAGGACCCTCACGACCGAGCGCAAACTCCGGGTCTGCACCATCCCCGAGCGGTGCGTCTGGTGGCTCGCAAAGGTCGAGGATCTCGGCGACGACCAGGTGATGAACCGGATGCTCACGGTCTGGATCGACGATACCGTCGAGCAAGATAAGCGAGTCTTCGACCACATGAAGGAGGTCGAGGCGGTCGGTCGACCCTCGGCCGAAGACGACGTCCTCACCTGCCGGGCGATCTGGGAGACTGTCAAAACCGAGGTCCTCCCCGTCCGGATCCCATTCGCCCGGCGGATCCAGTCCTCCACAACCCAGAACCGCCGGAACCCCGGCATGCTCTTTGACCTGATCAAGTGCCGGGCCCGGCTCTTTTACCTCCAGCGCGACCGGGACGACGACGGGGCGGTGATCGCCCGGGAGGAGGACTTCGCGGCGGCCGCAAAACTCTATACCGCCATCAACGGCGAAGCCGGGGGCCAGGAGACCAAACTGACAAAGAACGAGGCGGCGGCGCTTGAAACCGTCGCTCGGATGGGAGTCGAGGTCTTCACCGTCCGGCACCTCCAGAGCGCCCTCGGCCTCTCCTACTACCAGACCCGGCGGCTCCTCAACGGCTACGTCAGCCGGGGGACACCCTACTCCGGCCTCCTGGAGAAGTGCCCGGCGATCAGCCTCTACGACGCCACCGTGACGGAGGACAGCGAGTACGGGGTCACGGTCCGCCGCCGGGAGCAGTACTTCACGTTCGACGCCGAGGTCTACCGGCAGTGGCGCGGGGGGACCTCCGTCTGGCTGGATGACGATCCTGACGTTGGCAGCAATGGCAGCAGGTTGCAGCAGAATGGCAGCAGTTGCTGCCAACATGAGATCGGGCAGAACGAGGAGAATTCCGGAAACGGCGGCCAGGATCCTGATAGAGATCGATCTCTGTACCTATATGTACAGCAGAATGAGAGAACGGAGAGCACCGGCGAGGCTACTTCCGATGACGACCGGGGTGCCTGTGTTTTCCGCACTGCTGCCAATGAACCGGTGAACCCTGTACATCCTGTCGGAAATGCAGTTCCAGGCCCGAATGCGACTGCACTCATTGGCAGCAGTTGCTGCCAACGTGCTGCCACTGCTGCCACCATCAACCCCGCGGACTACATCCCCCTCCCGGTCGCAAAGGACGAGCCCTGCCACGTCTGCGGCAAGCGGCCGACGTCTTCGGTGAGACGGGGCGGGGGAAGTTACCTCTGCTATGATTGCCTCAAGAAAGCAAAGCGATCGAAGGCGCAGCCGCTCCCGGGGGTTCTTGACCACCGGACGTTCGAACGGACCAAGGTCGACCTCGGCCGGTGCGATGTCTGCAAGGAGTTGAAGGCGGTCTACCACTCGCGGGAGGCACGGACGAATATCTGCGATGCGTGCTACGCAAGGCTCGTCCGGGAGTGGAATGGCCGGGCGGGGGTTCGATAAGCGAAGGTTCGTTATGCGGCTGGCTGGAGGGTATGATTTCCGACGTTCCTCCGGGAACGGAGTCCGAGCGCCGCCAGGTGCGAGTGGCGGGGCTTCAGGGGCAAGAATAGTCTCCTCCGCTCGTGCTCAAATGAGGTGTTTGCCACGAATCGAGAAGGAGGGGCTGTGGCGGTGCGTCCTCAGCATTGCGGGTCCTGCATATTGAAGCGTGTTGCTCCGCCCCGAGTTGGAAACAGCTGTATAGCTGGATTCAAAAAAAGGGGAATTATCCCCGCAACGCGTGCCGGTTCTTGTCGCCCCGGCCGATCCCACGGTAGGAAAAGCCCGCCGCGATCCACGCATCCGGGTCCACGACGTTCCGCCCGTCGACGACCGCCGGGTGCGCGGACCCCGAGAGCTCCTTCACCCGTGCAGGCACCAGCCCCCGGTACTCCTTGTGCCCGGCAAAGACCACCACCGCATCTGCGCCGGCAAGCACCCCCTCGAGGTCCCGCGACAACCCCGGCGGGGCGTCCGGTGACGTCGCCGGGTCCACCCAGGGATCGTGCACGGCAACCTCTGCACAGGCCGCGATGGCCGCATCGCGGAACGGCTCCGCCGGCGTGTTCCTCGCGTCGTCGGAGTCGTTGATGAAGGCCCAGCCAAGCAGCGCGATCTTCGAGCCCGCGAGACCCTTCCCTACCTCGCCGAGCGCCGACTCCGCGAGATGCAACATATGTTCGGGCATGAAGTCGTTGATCCCGCGGGCGAGGGTGTAGAGCGATTCCCGGCCGGGAGGATAGTCCAGTTCCCCGCCGAGGACCTGCACCCCCCGCTCCAGGTGGTAGGTGTCCTTCGTCAGGCAGTGGCCGCCGACCCCGGCCCCCGGCCAGAGGATCGCCCGGGTGATCCCCTCGCCCTCGAGCGACGCCACCCCGGCCCGGACGTCGTAGACGTTGATCCCCATCGCCTCGCAGTAGAGGGCGAGCTGGTTGATGGCCGCGATCTGGAGGTCGCGGAAGGTGTTCTCGGCGGTCTTCGTCACCTCGGCCGCGGTCGCGGTCATCGGGATGACCGTTCCGGACGTGAGCACCGGGGCGTAGAGCTCCACCGCCCGCCTCGTGCTGACCTCGTCGATCCCGCCGACGATCCGGTCGTGCTCGCGGATGTTTTTGAGGAGCCGGCCGACCATCACCCGCTCGGGCGCATGCGCCAGTGCAAAATCCTTCCCGGCGACAAGCCCGGACTCGCCCTCCAGGATCTCGCGGGCCATCCCGGCGGTCGTGCCGGGGGTGATCGTCGACTCGAGGACGACGAGCGTCCCCGGCGTGAGATGCCGCCCGGCGTTCCGGAGCCCCTCGACGAGCGGCGTGAAGTCCGGCAGGAGGTCCTTCTTGTCCTTAAACGGCGTCTGGATCGCGAGGGTCACCGCGTCGCACTCCGCGATCTTCGAGAAATCCGCGGTGCAGGAGAATTTCCCCGCGCCGACGACCTTTCCGAGCAGTTCTTCAAGCCCGGGCTCCTCGCCCTTGAGCGGCGACTCCCCGCGGTTGAGCATATTGATCTTGTAGCCGGAAGAAGCGGAGTCCCGCTGGAAGCCGTAGACGTGTTCGAAGTGCGGGACGTCCGCAAAGAGCGCCGCCGCCGGGATGCCGACGTAGCCCATCCCGATGACGCCGATCCGCCGGATTGGGCCGCGTTTCTTGATGAGTGTTGCGAGGTTCTCGGTCATTGTATGCATCTTAAGTTTGTCTTCAGGGTTGATATTCTGTCTCCTGCACCCCCTTTTGCGGTGCAGGCAAGGGTCCAAAGAGAGCTTCGCCGGGTGAAGTGCAGGTCCGGAGAAACTATTTATGTCCGCCATACAGAGTGAAATTGAATGAAACGATTTGTGGCCATTGCACGGGGGCGTGTCCAGCGGGTCGGCTATCGGGAGCGTGTGTACAACGAGACGTTTGAACGGAATATCTCGGGGTACGTGAAGAATCTCGATACCGGGGAGGTCGAGATCGTCGCAGAGGGGAGCGAAAAGGATCTCCGGGATTTCATCAACGAGATCAATATCATACGAAGGCCCATTGCAGTCAAATCGTTCACCGTCAGGTGGGAAGAAGCAACAGGGGAGTACGCCGATTTTGAGATCATCCGGGGAGACATCCAGGAGGAGACGTTCGAGCGGATGGATTACGCCGGGAATGTATTGCACAGCATGGATATGAAATTCGACCAGATGCTGGACAAGCAGGATCAGACCATCCAGGTCGGCAAAGAAACCCTCCAGGTCGGCAAAGAAACCCTCCAGGTCGGCAAAGAAACCCTCCAGGTCGGCAAAGAAACCCTCCAGGTCGGCAAAGAAACCCTCCAGGTCAGCAAAGAAACCCTTCAGGTTGGCAAAGAAACCCTCCAGGTCGGCAAAGAAACCCTCCAGGTCGGCAAAGAAACCCTTCAGGTCGGCAAAGAAACAAAAGAAGAGATTTTCGGGCTCCGGAGTGATACCAAAAAGCACCTTGATGACGAATTTGCAGAGATGAGAAAGGAACTCGTCTCCATCAAGGAGGCGCTCGTCCGGGCAGGTATCCAGGTCTGAATACCTCTCCATCCCGCGTCAACTACCCTGGGCCGTGCGTGCAGTTGTCCTGGGGGTGAGGTCGCACCCGACTTCCTGATCCTCGCTCATCGAGAAAAGGCGTCCGGATGGCGAGGGTCACTGCATCGCACCCGGCGACTATCCTGAGCAGTTCCGCAAGCCCCTCGCCCTTGAGCGGCGACTTCCCCGGTTGAATCTTTACCCCGACAAGGGGGAGTTTCGCTGGAAGCCGTAGACGTGCTCGATACCCGGCACATCTATTGTCTGCATCTCTTTTTCGTATTCAGGGTTCATATTCTGCGATGATCGCGGCGATCCGCGCGGCAGCATGCCCGTCGCCGAACCGGGCTGAATGCTGCCGGCGCGCGCCGCCGGCCCTCTCGGCCTCGGCAACGATCCGGTCGGCATCCGCGCCGACGAGGACGTTCCAGCCGTCCTCGATTGTCTCGACCCACTCGGTGTTCTCCCGCAGGGTGACGCACGGCACCTCAAGGATGTACGCCTCCTTCTGCACGCCGCCGGAGTCGGTCAGGACCGCACGGGCGCCGGAGAGAAGGGCGAGCATATCGAAGTAAGGGAGCGGTTCAACCACCCGGACATTCGCCGCGGGCACGATCCCGTACCCGGCGAGCTTCTTCTGCGTCCGGGGATGGACCGGGAAGACCACCGGTCCATCGAGGCGCGAAAACGCCTCCATGATCGCCCGGAGAGCCGCGGGATCGTCGGTGTTCCCTGCACGGTGGACCGTGGCGAGGTAGTATCCCTTCGGCGAGAGGCCGAAGTCCGCGAGGGCGGTGGACCGCTCCCTGGCGAGAGGAAGGTTCTCCCGGAGCGCGTCGACCATCACGTCGCCGGTGAGGTGGACGCCCGCGGTCACCCCCTCGGCCGCGAGGTTTCCGACGGCCGTCGCCGTCGGGCAGAAGAGGAGGTCCGAACAGTGATCCGTCAGGACCCGGTTCACCTCCTCGGGCATCCGGCGGTCAAAACTCCGGAGCCCCGCCTCGACGTGCGCCACCGGCACGTGCATCTTCGCCGCCGCGAGCGCTCCCGCGAGCGTCGAGTTCGTGTCCCCGTAGACGAGGACGATCTCCGGCTCCTCCTTCGCGATCACCTCCTCGATCGCGGCGAGCATCCGGCCGGTCTGGACCCCGTGGCTCCCCGACCCGACCTCGAGGTGGTGGTCGGGCGCCGGGATCCCGAGGTCGCGGAAGAAGACCTCCGAGAGGAGGTAGTCATAGTGCTGCCCGGTGTGGACGAGGACCTCCTCATGGACCTTCCGCAGTTCCCGCGAGACCGGGGCGCACTTGACGAACTGCGGCCGGGCCCCGACGACCGAAAGGACCTTCATGCCGCAAGGCTCCGGGAGATCGCCTCGCAGACCCGGACGTTTGAGAGCCCCTGCGCCGGCGTGACCGTGAAAGGTTTGCCGTCGCGGGCGGCCCGCAGGAACGTCGAGAGTTCGATCTTTAAGGGCTCGACCTTGTTCACCAGGAGCTTTTCGATGATGTTCTCCTGGCGGTAGAGCCCGTTCTCCTGCCCGTAGATCTCAGGCTTTTTGTAGACGTAGACCTCCTGGGTCATGAAGTCGCCCTCGATCGTCCGGTCCTCTTCCTCGATGTAGAGGGACCGGACCTTCTTTGAGGACTTCCGTGAGGCCGAGAGGTAGACCGGCGTCCGCCCGAAGGCCGCGAGGGCCGCGGCGACGTCTCCGGTCCCGCTCGCCGTCAGGGTGTATTCCCGCCCGGGGAAGAGGACATTGAAGGCGACGTCGATGTCGTGGATCATCAGGTCCTCGACGACCGTCGATCCGCTCACCCGTGCCGAGGCCGGGTTGTGCCGGTGGAAGGAGACATAGAGGGGGTCCTGCACGACCCGCGCAACCTCGGTGACGACCGGGTTGAACCGCTCGATGTGGCCGACGCCGACCGTCAGCCCGTCGGGGATCTGGGCGATCAACTGCTCGCACTCACGGACCGTGAGGCAGAGGGGCTTTTCGATGAGGGTGTGCACCCCGGCGGCGATGACCTCTCCCGCCGTCTTGAAGTGGTAGGGGGTCGGGACACAGGCCGAGACGCAGTCAGCCTTCCGGAGGAGTTCCTCCATCGAGCGGCAGACCTCCGCCCCGGTGGCGGCGGCGACCTCTTCGGCGGCCTTCGTATTCAGGTCGTAGACGTAGGTCGTCCCGACCTCTTTCAGCTCGGAGTAGACCCGAACATGGTTCCTGCCCATGACGCCGGTGCCGATGACGCCTGCATCCATTTAGATCACCCCGTTGATCGTCTCGCAGACGTGGGCCCGGGCCGAGTCGGTGACGTTCGGGTGGACCGGGATCGAGAGGACCGAGGCCGCGAGCGACTCCGCGACCGGGCAGGCCGCGGCCCCGGCGTAGAAGGGCTGCCGGGAGAGGGCGACGGGATAGTGGACGGCGCAGCCGACCCCGTGCTCGCGGAGGTAGGCCATGAACTCGTCCCGCGAGAGGGGGAACGCGTCGGTGAGCCGGAGGGAGTACTGGTGCCAGACATGGGTCCGGCCGGCCGCGACCGACGGCAGCACCAGCCCGGGCGCCGTGATATGAGTATCATAGTAAGCGGCGTTCTCCTGCCGGCGGCGGTTGAAGCCGTCGAGTTTTCCAAGCTGCACCCGGCCGAGCGCGGCGGCGATATCGGTCATGCGGTAGTTGTAACCGAGCTCGGTATGAAGGTACTTCTCGCTCTGGCCGTGATTGATGATCCGGCGCAACCGCGCATCGTACTCGTCCGATGCAGTCGTCACCATCCCGCCCTCCCCGGTCGCCAGGTTCTTCGTCGCGTAGAAGGAGAAACAGGCGAGGTCGCCGAGCGCCCCTGCCCGCTTCCCGCGGTACTCCGCCCCGTGGGCCTGGGCCGCGTCCTCGATGAAGACGAGACCCTTATCGTCGCAGATATCCCGGATCGCCCCGGCGTCGCAGGGCTGCCCATAGAGGTGGACGCCGATCACGGCTTTCGCCTTCGGGGTGACCTTCGCGAGAACGTCGGCCGGGTCGAGCGTGGCGGTCGCCGGCTCGACGTCGGCAAAGACGGGGCGGGCACCGCACATCGAGACCGAGGAGGCGGTCGCAAAGAACGTGAAGGCCGGGACGATCACCTCGTCGCCCGGCCCGACCCCGGCGGCGAGCAGCGCCGCGTGGAGAGCGGCGGTCCCGTTCGAGACGGCAACGGCGTGGGGAACACCGCAGCAGGCGGCGAACTCATCTTCAAAGGCAGCGGTGACCGGGCCCTGGGCGATCATGCCGGAGGCAAGGACAGCGAGGACGGCTTCGTTCTCCTCTCTTCCAAGGGAGGGTTGGGCGATGGGTATGTGCATGGATATCTGGCTCCAGAAACAGATGTGAATTTTCTTTCGCGTAGGCTCATATACGGGTTTTCTTTTTGACGCAAGAGGTTAAGTGAGAGTTATTAATATTCCCGGCGGAAAATCGGCATGGGAACTGCAGAGCGGCGGTGTCGCGGTTGCCGGGATCGTGCTGGGCGTCACCTACTGCCCGGTGGCGAGGTTGTCGATGATGACGACGTCGTGGTTTTGTGCCAGGGTGTCTGCAAGGTTTGAGCCAAGCCGGCCCCGCCGGTGACGATGTAACGCATGAAGAATCTATGATGGGGAGCGGTTTAGGGCTTTCTGAATTGAACCCGGGCATCCGGGTTTGATACAGGTCTGCGAGGACATCTGCCGTCCTCCCTTCACCCCCCGCCCAGCACCCTCACAATCACCGCCACCACCCCGCCCACGACCCCGCCGGCGCCGGCGCTGATCGTCGAAACCCTCTTCTCCTCGCCGGCCTTCTCCGCGCGCCACCCCTCCAGCGCCCGGAGCCGGCTCTCGAACTCCTCATCCTGCGCCTCCATCCGCTGCAGCATTTTACAAATCCACTTCACGTCCCGGTTCGTCTCGTAGACGAGCTCTCGGGTGGTCTTTTCCCCGGTCATCCTGGTAACCCTCCCGGTGAATGATAGGTCATCAGACCCAAAAAGCCTGACCGTAACGGTTATATTCACGAATCCAGGCCCAATCCGCCCTCCCCGATAAAGTCAGACTAATCCCCTCCCGGGTATACCCTATAATCGTCTGTCATATTCCCGGGAGCATGCAGGCATCAGGCACGACCGAGAGCGTTGTGCCGCAAAGGAGCAAAACCCATGGCAGACTTCGTGCAGACTACCGTCAACAAAACGGCGCTCCGGGACCTCGCCGTCCCGATCGTCGATGTAGAGTCGTTTAACACCCTCGTCCAGGCCGTCATCAGCGACAACCCCTTCGGGTGCGTCGACTATACGACCAAAGACGGCCAGACCATCGATGGGGTCACCCTCAACCGCGAGCACTACACCGCGAAGGTGAACTTCGTCGACGGCAACGGCAAACGCCTCGGGACCGTCTCCCTGCTGTCCCCGACGATCGCCGCGTTCAACGCGAACGCCGCAGAGGTCCTCGCCAACGTAGCGATCAAGACCGCGATGGGCGCAACCGCTGCCGTCCGCGACACCAATCGCGAGACCTACTACGCGCAGCTCAAGTGCCACGACTCCTCCGGCGATGACTACTACGTCACCTTCACCAGAAAGACCGTCCGCATCTCGTCCTACCAGGACGACGCCATCCGCACCACGGTCGAAACCTGGGCCGACGACGTCACGTCGCTCGACTGAAGCGGGGACTCTTCCCCCCTTCACGTTCAACCCGCGCACGGCTCCTTGTTATCTACTACCTCTTCTCCAGACTCATTATGACACGCCTTCTCCGCAGCGACCAGACCCTCTTCCGCGACCGTGAGGTCTTTGGGTTCACCCACATGCCCGACAATCACCCCAGGGGGGTGGATACACAGGAGACGATAGGCAAGGGCCTGCCTGAGAGCCCGGGGCTCATGCAGGACAGGTTGATCGAGGAGAAGATCAAGCGAGGTGAAACTTGAAAGGGTGCTCCCCATGAACCGGCGCGAGACGTACGAACATCTGAAGTGCAACCCAAAGAACGTGCGGTTCAAAGACCTCTGCCGTGCGGCGGAAACCTTCGAGTTTCGCCGGAAGGGCAGCCATACCGTGTACGTGCGGGACGGGGTTCCTGATATCCTCAATTTCCAGAACGTGAAGGGCAAAAACCGTACCAGGTAAGGCAACTTCTTAAGATTATTGAGCACTATACTCTGCTCGTGGATGAAGATGCCACATAAATATGCAATCGAGATCTTCTACAGCGGTGAGGACGAGGGGTTCATCGCCGTCGACCCGGAGCTTGCCGGCTGTTCCGCGTTCGGCGAGACGGAAGAGGAGGCTCTCTCTGAAGTGAAGGTGGCTATCGGCCTCTGGCTCGATACCGCCCGGGAGGAGGAGCGGGAGATCCCGGAGCCGAGCGGCCGGGAGCAGCTGCGGGCAAGGGCGTTGCGTGCGAGCCACGGGAAATAGCGTAGACCATGTAGAGGCTTCCACCCTCGGTTTCTCACGGTAATCTACCGTTGTGGGGTTGAAGGGGCAGAGCGGGAGAGCTCCCTCCGCAAGGGGGGAGGTGAAAGCGGTGCTCCTTCGTCCTGTGATCCCTGTGTCCTTAATCCTATACAATAGTTGACATTTACCAATCCATATATACCGGATTAACAAAATACAATTCTTGTTGTCAAGGTTCAAAACAGCGATAAATAACATGCCTGGAGGGGAAAACGATATATGAAGGATGTATTTGACGTATTTAACGAGGGATTCGAAGAGATTACCCGGATGGTTGAGCAGGGGAATTATAAAGGTCCTTTTGTTTACTCTTCAAATCTCACCCTGTTCTCAACACTGCTGGATTATGAGGACGGAATCCTGGTAAGTGAGATACTGGAAGGAGTGTTTTCACAGGTAGGTCCTTTTGCCGAAGAACTGGGTGCGGAGGAGATCAGATCAATAAATGAGCAACTGGCCGCGCAAATGAAGATTATCACTGATTCATATCGTACTGAGGATAAGAATGCTCTCTATCAGGCTCTGCGGGATCTTCGTTCTATTGCCACAAAATTCCAGATTAAATGCATGCGATCCAGGCCGATGAAGGTGCAACGACAGACGAGGTTGAACATCGGGGATAAGTATTATTAGGGGGGTTCACAATGGTGGTCCTTCAACCGGGAAAGAAATGGGACGCTCAGGATCAGCGTGAACGCAGGGGACCTCCCTTGGATATCGAGAGTGGACGGTCCCCGGGGGAAACCTGGGAAACGAGGGATATGTCGGTTCGATACCCTCTGAACGAGATCGTTGCTGAAAAAACACGGGAGTGGCTGAGTACCCCCGAGCTCAGGCCATGGCATATCAACCGTTCTATTGACAATGCCACTCTCCCGGTGAGTGCGTTAAGCCGGGAGATAGAAGAGTTGCGCCAGATCGTTCAAGAGCTTAGAGAGTCTAACTCTGCACTACAATCAAGGGTATCGGCCCTGGAGAGAAAATTGATCAAAGAGACGACTGCCGATAACCTGTGGGAGATCAGTGACAATAATCTATTGGCCCTCGAAGAGATATCAGGTATCGCCACCCCCCCGGACAGACCCGGAGGACAGGATCCTTTTGATGCCTTAAAGGGTCTATTGATAGAATATTCAGACGAAACAGTTGATTCCGCCGAACTGGTCAAATCTGTACGAGGAAAGTGATGGAAGCGAAGCGAGTGTACTTCGACAGCTCCATATGGGTCTCTCATGTTCTCCAGGAGAAACGGAATAACAGAGCACAAACAGTTCAGCAACTGTTCGATCAGATCGAGGAGGACGAAGAAGTAATCCTTGTCTCCCACCTTGTTTTGCTGGAAGTGCTTGAAGTCATCCGGAAGCGGATAACCGAAAGCGAGCCATATACGGATCTAGACGACAGTAAAAAGAAGGAGATCAAGGATAAGATTCAGGAAAAGACGAATCTTTTTCTTAAAGCTCTCTCCCAGCTTATACGAGAGCATAGAGTTGCACTGATCGATTCTCAAAAGCCCGTAGACCAATGGTTCAAGATGACGTATTCGATATTTGTATCCTCCTCGGGGGGCATTTCCATCCATAACTATTACCCTGACGGCAGGAGAAGAACACTGCCGAAATATCAATACAGAGGTGTCGGGCACTATGACATTCAGCACGCGCTTACTGCACAAGAATTCTCTGCCAGGGATCTGCACACGTTTGATCAAGGATTTGTCGAGTTAGAAGATCATCAAGAGTTTGAGGGAATGAAATTCTTGGTCCATAGGTAGCCAGCCCCATGAATGATATCTATCACGAAAGAGATCGATCCGGATGGAAGCAGTTGCACTGGAAGCGCAGCATAGCGAGGAGTGCATCGCCGGTAGAAAGCACTTGACAGTGATAAAGGGACAAACAGACCGTTAATATCCGTTCAAACTCCCTCACCCCCCACCGAGCACCCGCACAATCACCGCCACCACCCGCCCATCCGCGCCAGGTATTCCCGCGAAAGCCGGGCGATATCTTCCAGATCAAAGACCTGGTACCCGTCCTCTCTCAGATCCTCCTTACCTTCGATGCTCTTTGCTGCCAGGGCAAAACGTTCGTTCCTGCTCTCGTTTTGCCATCTCACCTCACAGGCCTTCTCCCGGAGTGCCGTAAGGATGCCGCGGGCCTGGCGGCGGTTGAGAGCAGACCATTTACATTCACAGAAGAGGGCATCCCCGGAGACCTCATTCAGACCAACGAGATCGATCTCCGCCTCCTTCTGCCACCACCGCCCCAGCCGCGAGTACGAGGAGCCAAACAGGATCCCCCTGCGAACGAGGTCGAGAGCGAGTTGTTCGAACATCTCTCCGCAATAGGGCGCGAACCCCTCCCTGATGGAGGCGAGCACCTCCCCGCTCTGCCCCGTCTCAGTCTCCGCCCTCCGGGGATACACGAACCGGAACCAGAACCTGAAGTAGGGATCGGTCAGCCGGTAATGCCTTCGCCGGTAGCCGGCATGGGCGGTCACCGGCACCTCGTCATCGATCAGGTGCATACGCGAGAGGACGGCAAGGTACTTGGAGACCAGCCCTTTATCAAGCCCGGTCTCCTGGCAGAGGGGGCCCAGCGAGGTGTACCCCGCGGCGAGAGAGCGCAGAATAGCCATGTAGTTCCCGGCTTCGCGGAACTCATACTGCATCAGGATTTCCGCTTCAGAGTAAAGGTATGCCCCTTTCCGGAGGATCTGCTCCTCCACGTTCTCCCAGAACGATCGGTAGGGGGGAAACAGACGGAGATAGGCAGGAATTCCACCGATCACGCACCATGTCATGACGAGTTCCTCCTCATCGTAGGGGAGGAACCGGCGAAGGTAGGGATAGGAGAGGGGCGCGAGCTGCCACTGCCCCGTCCTTCTGCCGTAGAGTGGGCTTGAGTACCCCAGCACCTCGGTCTCCATCGTGCTGACCGATGAACCCGATATGACGAGCATCACCGGCTCCTCGGAGAGCACCGTATCCCACACCTTCTGGAAGACGGAAGGCGTGGCCCGGTCGCGTGCGATGAGGTAGGAGAACTCATCGATGACAATCACCACTTTCTTCCCCGGAGGAGGGGAAAAATTCCGGTGCCTGACCAGCGCCTTTATGACGGTCTCCCAGTCGGGATATCTACTCCGCTCAAAATCCGGATCGTTCAGGAACTCCCCTGCATAGTGGGAGAAATCCTGGACATTCCTCGCCGTCCCTTCTTCTGAGGCCAGGAAGTAAAAGCCCGGGACAGTCTGCAGGAGTCGAGCAAGAAGCGTCGTCTTTCCCACGCGCCGCCTTCCATACAGGATCAGGCATTCCGGAACCAACAATACCGATCGGTGAGAAACTGCAGTTCACTTTCCCGGCCTACAAAGGATTGTTGATACATAAGTATACTACTCTGTAGTCAACAATGCACGTAAGGCGATCGGTAAGCGCCGGTGGTCCGGCCGGACATGACCGCTGCATAGATGGGCTTCCCCTTACGATCATAGCAGCAGAAAGCCCACGACTTTAGTCGTGGGAGTATGTCAGCTGTCGCCGTACACCGGTTTAGGACGATCCCGCCGGGCCCGGTGCATCCGGAGGTACTCGGACCGGGAAAGAGCGAAGTTTTCGGCGTTTTCAAAGAACGCGTCGATCAGGTCGGCCTGCTCGCGGCTCCAGACCTCGTTCGGGACTTCCCTGACCCGGAGGGCATGTCTCCGGACAAAGGCCAGCCGCTCCTGCCGGTTCTTCTCGCGATCAAACCTCAATTCCATACGGCTCCCCCCTGACCTGCAGGCGTTCCATGAACATTCGCAGGAGATCGCCATCCAGCGTCTCCCGAAACAACATCCAGAGATAGACCGCATCCTCGATATCCTTGTCGCTCCCGAGATAGAGTTTATAGGGAATCTGCAGCTCGATGGGCGATACGAAGAACCGGATGTCGTCAAACTGTATCCTCTTCGCTCTGGACATCGCATAACGATCGAAATCGTCTTTCTTGAACGTCATCTCGATGTTCGGGATGATCCTACCGGCTTTGGCGATCCGCACGGCGAGCCTGTCGCAGAGCATCGAGTAGATCTCGCCGATGTCGTCGGAATTCAGGAAGTAGAACCCTTGTTCCAGGAGGTCTTCGGAGAACGACATGAATGTATCGCGGTCCATGTAGTCGACGAAGAGATCGATATCTTCCGTACCCCTGGCCCTTCCAAAAAGGATTGCAACGTATCCGCTGACGATCACGTAGCGGGTATACCGCTCGATGATCTCCGTCACCGAGGCCACGAAACGGTCCAGTGCGGTTACAACCTTTCCATCGATGTGGATGGTACCGTCGGGAGCACTCGCAATCCGCATTCCCTTTCCTCTGGTAGAGTCTTACCGGGCACTATATTAATTGCATCTTCCACGCCTGCTTCGGTGCCCATAACGGGATGCGTGTGAACCGGTCAGGAGTGCCCGATGCGTCTTAAGAGGTCCCCGGCAGACGCCTTCTGCTGACGCGGCTTCATATCTGACCAGATCCGGCGTTGTTTATAGAGCCAGAAGTCAAGGTCGCCGGGGTCCTCTGCGTATACGATGCAGTGCCGCTCAAGTATCCCTCCCCGGAGATACCAGGGGATCTCGTCATATACGACGATATCGTATCCCTCCGGGGCGAGGAGCATTCTCTCATACACCGCAGTCCTGTCCGCCCCATCGTTCAGGATCAGGCAGAGGTCGATATCGGATTCAGGGGCCGCGTAGCCCATGGCACGCGAGCCGAAGAGCAGAATGGCCCTGATCGAGGGGAGGATCTCCCGGAAGTGGTCCAGGATCAGGTCCTGTCTGCATTCAGCCATACCAGCACCTCCTCTGAGAACCTGCGCCGGCGAGGCATAAGCCGCTGCATCGCGGCATACGCGATGTGGTCGTTGACACCGTCGTATTCGTGAACCAGACGGTTTCTTAGCCCGTTCGCAGATTTCATATCCCTCCCGGTCTCCGGATCGATGATCTCTTCGGTCACCAGATAGTCAAGATTGGTGTAATCGTCCTGTGCGGAGGAGTGGAGCATCCGGCGGACGAGCGCAGATATCCGTAACCGCCTCCATGGCCTCCTGAAACTCCTTGTAGAGTGCCTTGCGCAGGATGCGGTCGCTCACTACAGCATCAGACAGATGGCGCTCGATAAACTCGATCCGGTCGATGAGCACCTCCATCTTCTGCAATATCCGCTCCCTGATTCGAATATCGTGAGCCTCCATTGGGGATTATTCACCCGTCGCCTCGATAAAACTTCTTGTGAACTACCTCGCGCCTTCCGGGCGGGTTAGTTCACTGTGGTGTATGCCCGTTCTTGTCGCCCCGGGCGCGAGATGCCGCCCGACGTTCCGGAGCCCCTCGACGAGCGGCGTGAAGTCCGGGAGAAGATCCTTCTTGTCGAGGAACGGCGTCTGGATCGCGAGGGTCACCGCGTCGCACTCCGCGACCTTCGAAAAGTCCGATGTGCAGGAGAACTTCCCCGCACCGACGACCTTGCCGAGCAGTTCGGGAAGCCCGGGCTCCTCGCCCTTGAGCGGGGACTCGCCCCGGTTGAGCATGGCGATCTTGTAGCCGGAAGAGGCGGAATCCCGCTGGAACCCGTAGACGTGCTCGACTCCGGCCACGTCCGCAAAGAGCGCTGCCGCCGGGATGCCGACGTAGCCCATCCCGAAGACGCCGACCTTCCGGATCGGGCCGCGTTTCTGGATAAGTGTTGCGAGGTTCTCGGTCATTGTCTGCATCTCCGGTTTGTCTTCAAGGTTGATATTCTGTCTTCTGCCACCCCCTTTTGTGGTGCAGGCGTGGGTCCAAAGAGAGTTTCGCAGGGTGACGTGCCATCTGGAGAAACTATTTATCTCCACTATACAGAGTGAAATTGAATGAAACGATTTGTGGCCACTGCACGGGGGCGTGTCCAGCGGGTCAGCTATCGGGAGCATGTGTATAACGAGACGTTTGAACGGAATATCTCGGGGTACGTGAAGAACCTCAAGAACGGGGAGGTCGAGATCGTCGCAGAGGGGAGCGAGCAGGATCTCCGGGACTTCATCAA
Organism: Methanoculleus nereidis; assembly: GCF_032944295.1. Classification (NCBI taxonomy): domain Archaea; kingdom Methanobacteriati; phylum Methanobacteriota; class Methanomicrobia; order Methanomicrobiales; family Methanomicrobiaceae; genus Methanoculleus; species Methanoculleus nereidis. The sequence continues at coordinate 62,537 of NZ_JABFFQ010000005.1, read as the reverse complement.
CGCGATCAATATCATACGAAGGCCCATTGCCGTCAAATCGTTCATGGTCAAATGGGAAGAGGCAACGGGAGAGTACGCCGATTTTGAGATCATCCGGGGAGACATCCAGGAGGAGACATTCGAGCGGATGGATTACGCCGGGAATGTACTGCACAGCATGGATATGAAATTAGACCAGAGCCTCCAGTTACAGCGTACGATGCTGGACAAGCAGGACCAGATGCTGAACAAGCAGGACCAGATGCTGGACAAGCAGGACCAGACCCTCCAGATCGGCAAAGAGACGAAAGAAGAGATTGCCGGGCTCCGGAGTGATACCAGGAAGCATCTTGATGACGAATTCGCAGAGATCAGAAAGGAGCTCGTCTCCATCAAGGATGCGCTTGCCCGGGCAGGCATCCAGGTCTGAATAACTCTCCATCCCGCGTCAACTACCCCGGGCCATGCGTGCGGTCGTCCCAGGGGCGAGACCCCTGGCTGACCGGGACGGTGACCCGCTTGATCCTGTAGGCCCGCCCCTCTCCTGCGACGGGAAGGAGAGGATCTGCCGGTAAGCGGGAAAGAATGATATGCAATGCGGGAAGAGATACGATACTATGAGACAACGCCACCTGCTGGATGCGGAAGAGAAAGAGGAGGTTCTCCGCACCATCCGCACGGTCCTCGCCGGATTTGACGAGATCGAGGTGGGGTATGTCTTCGGAACGTTTTGCAGGGGGGATTTCGGCGACGTGGACGTGGCAATCCTCGTCACCGGCGAGCCCGCTCCCTACCAGGCGATGCGGTTCGCGCGGAAGATCGAGCGGGAGCTTGAACGAGGGTTTTGTTACCGTTTTGAGGCTGACGTGAAGATCCTCAACACCGCCCCGGTCTCTTTCCAGTACGAGGTCATCAAGAGCGGCCGACCCGTATTCCTGCGCGACAGAGAGCGGAGGATCCGGTACGAGGCGGGCGTGCTCTCCCGGTACCTCGACTATGCGGATACGCTCGACTGGTTCGACCGGGTTCTGCTCACGAGGGCCTGAGAATGGTCAGGGACGAAGGGGTCCTCACCCACCTCCGGGAACTGGACGAGGCAGTTCGAGACTGGGAACGCTACCGGTCCATCACCCTCGAAGACCTGAGGACCGACCGCGATAAGAGGAATATGGTGCTGCATGCGCTCCTCGTCAGCATCCAGGCATCGATCGATATCGCCAACCATCTGGTCGCAGCCTCGAGCTCCCGGCGGCCCGAAACCTACCGGGAGAGTTTCATGATCCTCTGTGATGAGGGGCTGATCCCGGAAGACCTCGGGGTCCGGCTCTCAGACCTGGCGGGCTTTCGGAATGTTCTGGTCCACCTCTACTGCCGGCTGGACCTGGACGAGGTCTACGGGGTGCTCCAGGACGACCTTTCAGTCGTGAACCGGTACCGCGATCTGGTTCGGGCGATGCTCCGGGATCGCCTCCTCCCGGAGTGACGGCTGCGTGCTGGAGTGAACCGGGGAGAAGCTCCTCGCGCTGTTCACCGTTCCGGCCCTGCGGCCCGTCGCATCTTACAGATCCACTTCAAATACCGGTTCGTCTCGTAGGACCGAGCTCCCGGGTGGTCTTTGCGTCAGTCATCCTGGTAACCCTCCCGGAGGACAGGGAAGAGAAAAAGGCTGACCGTAAGGACTATATGCAGAAATCTCGGTAGAAAAAACGCTTGTCTGGCCGCGACCGGCGGCAATACTCTGCCGCCGGTCCAGGAGTTACTGTACCTCCCCGGCGGATCTGCCGGCCTCACCCGGTGAGTTCAACCTCGCCTGCCGCGAGAGGCCGGCAGCAGAGCCTGCCGCTGTGGACGTCTTTCATCACGGCATCGATCTTCCGGGAAACTTCGGCGCTGTAGTACGCCTCGCCGCAACGGTCACAGATGAAGGCCGGAACGTCCCTGATGACGATGATCTCGTCCCCGACCCGCGCCATAAACTCGGCCTTTCCTTCCTGCAGGGTTCCTTTACAGAACGTGCATCTCTCTGGAATCATTCCTTTTTCCTCCTTGTTCGCGTATCGATCCAATGCTCGTCATCCGGCATGTAGGCGGTAATGATCCGGAGATGATCATCACAGATCCCGAGTACTACATGATACACGTGGTCACCTATAAAGCCAAGCATGAGCAGGGAGGGACAGGGCTCGTCATCGGAATATGATTCGAGAATCTCGCCGGCCCTGATCGCCGAAAGGAGGTCTTCGGTGGAGATGTTGCGTATCAATACATCCTGACCCGGGCATGATGCGAGACGATGACCGAATCCCGGTCTACCAGCCTGATGATCTCTTCTTTGCTATGATCCACGTCTTCCCCTGTCGATCTTGTCTCCTGCACACTAAAACCTTCTTAGCCGGGAGCGCATCTGGAGGCTGCCTCCTGGCTCGTACCTGTATGCGGCGTTCTTCCCGTGCGGTTCATTCCGGCGTTCCCCGATAAAGTCAGGCTGATATCCTCCTCCGCCACGACCGGACCCTCCTTAAGAGATCCTGACATCTTCGAACCCACCTTCGTCCCCGACCACCTCCGCCACCGCGACGCCCGGAACTCGCCGGACTCTTCAAGAGGAGTGCGATCCGTCCAGCACCGGAAAGACCGCCGCGAACCGGCGTACCCGGGGATATCTATACTAGATGGAAAGGCCCATATCCCGATCAGGATGGACACCATCACCCGCGAGGCCGGCGGGGAGTGCGTGAGGGTCATCGCCTTCTCCGGGGGAAGAAGGCGTACCTGGAAGAGACCTATCATGTCGGGTCCATCGGCATCTTCGGCTCGTGCCGGCGCGGCGAGGAGCACGAGGGAAGCGACGTGGACATCCTGGTCGAGTTCTCCGAGGTGCCGGGGATCTTCGGGTATCTCGAGGCTTCGAGCGGTATCTCTCCGAACTTCTCGGCAAAAAAGTGGATCTGGTCGAAAAGAGTGCGCTCAAGCCCCGCATCGGCCGCCGTGTCTTACAAGAGGTCATCTACGTATGACGGCCCCACGAAGCACCCTCGAATACTCTGCTGGCGACCCCGGTGACATGAGCGAGCGCCCGGCACCTCTTGCCAGCAGGGTAACCCCGGCCGGCCCTAACCGGCAGGAGATCGCCGTCCTCTGCAGCCCCGGGAAGACACGCCGCAGCCCGCGATGAGGTCACTCGTCCGGGCCATCCAGGAGCCGCACTGCTTCCTCTCTGAGACGTGAGATATCGCCCTGGTGCAACCGCTCCATGAAATCGTATAGGTCTGCACAGAACGCTTCCGCCTCCTCTATGGAGTCGCGGACCTCTTCTGCCGTGATCGCGAAGTCTACGTAGTATTGCTTATCGATGCGGTCTCTTTTGGCGGCGACGATCCGGCAATTGTCGAGACCATACAGATGTTCAAGAAGCATCATTGCGCCGGAATGGTTCTCACATTTTATGCCGGTCTTGAAGAGGAGGGCCAGCACCATGTAGTACATGCTATAGTATGCCATCGATACAGTCTCTTCAAGCCGCTTGTTTTCGAGCAGGTTTTTGCCGAGATGAGATAACTCTCCGACTTCTTCCGGTACGCTTCCTGGACCTGAGCGCTGGGCTCAACGATCTGGATCTTTCCTTCACGATAGAGTTTACGCAAAAAATGCTGTCTTTTCATAGTAACGTTCGACTCCTTTCAGGATAACGTGGTTCTTTACGATCTCCTGGATCAGCAGATTCTCCGGATCCCAGGATCCGATCTTCACGCTGAGCCGCAAGTGAGCTCGCTGCAGCTCTCGCTTCACCTCTCTGTCGTCCGTCTCGATGTAGAGATCGATATCGCTCTTTCGATCCGCGGTCCCCTTCGCATAACTGCCGAAGAGTACGGCAAGCGGGATGTCCTCTCTCTCCGCAACCGCCCTGACGATGGACCGAAGATGGGGGGCCTCTTCGATCAGGTCTCCGAGCGCGTACCACTCAGCCATATAGGCGTGAACCCGCGCCTCAACGGTTTTTTTTAAGAAATAGACCCTGTTCTTCCCCTCTATCCTGAAGTCGACGACATTCCCATCTAAAAGACCCTTAAGTTTTCGTAGCACGGTAGTGTGCGAGATGCCCAGTTCCTTTGCGAGTTTGCGAGGGTGCGAGTCGCCCCTGAGCAGGAGAGCAACGATCTGGATGGATACATTCTGTTCCACGTGGAACATATTTGAACCAATGAATGAAAAAGGTTCTGGAGCAACGGGATGCTGCTCTCAGGGGTGTCTCCTCTTCTTTGAGCGTGCCCGCGGGATAGTTATATTCGAGAGGGAGGCGCACATCCCGATCCGGAATGAATACACTCCACCATGCAGCTGGCCTATCTTCTTCCGCCCTGTCTGAAACTACCCCTCGCCGTGCACCGGTTCGGGCCGGCCCCGCCGGTGGCGAAGTTGCTCAACTTCAAGGTGTAACGCATTTGCAACAATTTTACGACGCTCAGTCGTTTTCCGTGTATCCTCAAAGCAGGTAAAAAAGAATCCGCCCAATACCGCGAGAACTGCGCCCACCACGGAGCCGATTATGGTATCCCAACCGCCGAACATACTCCACATGATGCGAGTTAACGTGCCTTACCGGCGCTCATGGAACGTCGCAGGAGGCCCCATCCGTCAGGGCGGGGAGACTCATCACTCCCTGCCTCTCCGCCCACGTTCCATGAGCGCCGTACAATCATCGAGGTCGAGCGTGATTCCCTCCCCTTCGGCCCTGCGCGAGAACGACCGCGCAACGACGCAGAAGTACTCGCTCCGCCGGTCATTGTGCCAGGAGACGAGGGGTGCCTTCCGCCGCAGCCCCGCAAAGACCTCTGCGGCATCGACCCCATCCTGCCATTTACACTCGCAGAACAGGATCCGGTACGGGTTCTCAGCAAGACAGACGATATCGATCTCCTCCCCGCGGTGCCACCAGCTCCCAATCCTGGTGAACACGAACGGCAGGAACCCCTCTCCGTTGATATGATCGAAGAGATCCATCACCATCTCCTCGAAGTGCTTTCCGACATACCGCGCAAATTGCGGCCGTACGTACTGGTCCACAACCAGTGGGGCATTGCCGCGTTCGAGCATATCGAGGTGGGGGTTGACGAACGAAAACCAGAAGTCGAAGAGGTTGTCTGAGAGGAAATAGAGCCCCTTTCTGCTCTTGTGGCCTTCAGTCACGGGAATGCGCCGGTGCACCAGCTTCAGGTCGATAAGGACCGAGAGATACTTGTTGACGATACTCTTGGAAAGGCCGGTATCATTGCAGATGAGCCCGATCCGGTGGTTTCCCCCTGCAAGAGAGAAGAGGATGGAGAAGTAATACCTCGGTTCGACAAGTTCGGCCCTGAGCACGAACTCCACGTCCCTGAAGAGGAACGAATCTTCTCTCATCACCTTCTCCTCGATATTCTGCAGAATGTCCCATTCCGGATCGACGGCCATGATGTATGCCGGCGTCCCCCCAAAGACCGCGTAGAACTCGACCGCCTTCTTCAAATCCCCGATATACTCGAGCACATGGATGAATCGAAGGGGCTGCAGGAGGATCTGCCCCGTCCTCCTGCCGAAAAGAGGGCTCCCATACTCCATGGTCGCGGACTCCATCATCGATATGCTCGACCCCGACAGAATGAGAAATATCCGGGTCTCTTTCAGGCGCCTGTCCCAGTATTCCTGAAGCATCGAGGGAAGTGAGGGGTCCTCCTTGATCAGGTAGGGGAATTCATCGATGGCGATCACGAGACGATCGGCCGCGTGCTGGATCAGGTACTCGAAAAAGCTGTCCCAGTCAGAAAAACCGTTTTTCTGGAGGAACGGATCTTTGAAATAGGCGCTCAGGTCTGCAGAAAATCTCCGGAGCTGCAAGTGTTTCGACTCTTCCCGTGCGACCAGGTGTATTCCTGTGGCGGTACGGAGGAACTGGTCGATCAATTCGCTTTTCCCGACCCGCCGCCGGCCATAGAGCACGATGAACTCCGCACCGTCGCTCCCGTACCGTTCATGAAGGTGAGAGAGTTCCCGGCTCCGGTTGAGGAAGACACTCATAAGTAGCATACTATGGAGTGTACTATTTTATAGTTTATCCCCGGTCCACAAGCCGCTCCGCTATCCATGCATCCGGGTCCACCACGTTCCGCCCGTCGACCACCATACCCGCATCGGCAGGCACCCCATGAGAGCCCCGGCATGGCATCCGGCGACGTTGCCGGGAGCCGTGCACCCGTGACCTGTCCCCCTCACGAAAGCGCCGTTTCAAGAGGGGCGACTGCTCGTCATGTATGCCCTTCTGCTACCCCTTTTTGTGGTCGCGCTTTGCGCCTTCGCGTGAGTCGACAATGTGTGGATAGATTCTGCAGACGGTTCGATCTCGGAGAGAGGGATTCAACAAAACCCGCGATTCCCGGGCTGCAACAGAAAAACGGCGGAGAGCGGTTACCTACAACGTGCGGTACACGCACCCTTCCCGCACCCCATCATTCCGCCGGAGCATCCCGGTCACATCCACAACAATCGGCTTGCCGTTGCAGATCGCGAGCACCGCATCAAGCGTCAGCGCCGCAAACACCCCGTGCGGAGAATTCACGATAATGCAGTCCACCGGCCCCTCAAGTTCCTGCAGCGACGCGACCGGCTTCGCGCCGAACCGCTCGATCTCGGCGGGCCCGAGGAGCGGGTCATAGCCGTAGACATCGATATCGAACTCCTTGAGCTCGTGGACCATCTCCCCGGCCGGGCTCTCCCGGGTGTCCGGGACGTTCTCCTTGTAGGTCAGGCCCATGATGAGGACTTTTGAGTCGCGGATCACCTTGCCGGCCCGGTTCAGCTCCTTGATCGCGATCTCGGCGACCTGTTTGGGCATGGCGTCGTTGATCGCCCGGCCGGCGAGGATCACCTGCGGGTGGTAGCCGAGCTCCTCGGCCTTATACACCAGGTAGTAGGGGTCGACCGGGATGCAGTGGCCGCCGACGAGGCCGGGGCGGTAGTTGTGGAAGTTCCACTTCGTCCCGGCGGCCTCGAGGACTGCCTTGGTCTCGAGACCCATCTTCCTGAAGATGATCGAGAGCTCGTTCATGAGGGCGATGTTTAAGTCCCGCTGGACGTTCTCGATCACCTTCGCCGCCTCGGCGGTCCGGATGTCCCGGGCGACGTAGACGTTGGTCACGAGGCCGTAGAGCGCGGCGAGGCGCTTCGTGGTCTTCTCATCCATGCCGGCGACGATCTTCGTGATCTTCTCGAGGACGTGGTCGGCGTCGCCCGGGTTGATCCGCTCGGGCGAGTAACCGACAGAGAAGTCCTTCCCGCAGACTTTGCCGGAGACCCGCTCGAGGGTCGGGACCATGATCTCCTCGGTGAGGCCGGGGTAGACGGTCGACTCGAGGACGACGATGGCGCCGTCTTTGAGGTTCCGGCCGACGGTCTCGGCGGCCGAGACCACGTAGGAGATGTCGGGGTCCTTGGCCTTCGTCACCGGGGTGGGGACGGCGATGATCACGACGTCGGCCTCAGCGATCCTGGCCGGGTCCGTGGTGGCGAGGACGTTGTTCCCGGGCTCGGCGTTGATCCGGGCGATCTTCTTTGTATCGAGGTCGTAGCCGATCGTGGTGACGTGCCGAGAGAATGCATCGGCGAGGGGGTACCCGACGTACCCCAGGCCGACGACGCAGACGGCTGTATCCTTGAGTGTTCCCTGAACCATAGTGACGAGCTCCCGAGGGTTTAAGTTGTGTGGAATATTCTCTGATCTTGCATTTGAAAGCTATGATTCTTCACGGGAAAGACAAGTGACGTTAACGTACAAATTGCCTGGTTTGACACTATCTCTGGGGAGTGGGTTATCCAGGAAGAATTCAAGCGTGAACAATGTACGGCGTTGTCGTCAGCCCGGCCGGGGCGCGCAGAGAGGGAAGGAGATGGAACCTTACCCGGATCACTTCGGGACAGTCCGGAACCCTGAAAAATGAAGAGATGCCGTGGCCGGCAAAGCCTCGTTACGCCCGCTCCCGGAACCAGGCCACCGCCTGCCGGAGCCCCTCCTCGACGGGGTATTGCGGGTCATACCCGAACGCCTCCCGGGCCCGGGTGATGTCCGCGAGCGAGTCCCGGATGTCGCCCGGCCGGGGCGCCTCGTAGACGGGCTCGCACCGCGTGCCGGTGAGTTCCATCAGGATCGACGCAAGCTCGTTTAAGCTGATCCGGCGGCCGCCGGCGATGTTGAAGACCCCCCGGGCATCGCTCTCCATCGCTTTGATGTTCGCCTGCACCACGTCGGCGACGAAGGTGAAGTCCCGGGTCTGCTCTCCGTCGCCGTAGATGACCGGCGGCTCGCCGGCAAGCAGTTTGGTGACGAACTTCGGGATCACCGCCGCATACTCGGACTTCGGGTCCTGCCGGGGGCCGAAGACGTTGAAGTAGCGGAGGAAGACGGTCCGGATACCGTAGAGATCAGAGAAGACCTTCCCGTAGCACTCGTCCGCGAACTTCGTGACCGCGTAGGGGGAGAGGGGGTTCGGGACCATGCCTTCGTGCTTGGGAAGGACCGGGGTGTCGCCGTAGACCGAGGAGGAGGAGGCAGCGACGACGGCGGGCACCCCGCAGTCCTTCGCCGCGACGAGCACGCTCACCGTGCCGGTCACGTTCGCCTCGTTCGAGGCGAGCGGATCCCTCACCGACCGGGGCACGGAGGGGATGGCCGCCTGGTGGAAGATGCCGGCCGCGCCCGGGAAGACCTCCGTTAAAAGATCCAGATCGGTGATGCTCCCCTCGACAAACGTCACCCGGGGATGGTCGAGGAGGTGCTCGATGTTCACCCGCCGGCCGGTCGCGAGGTTATCGATGATGACGACGTCGTGGTTTTGCGATAAGGTCTCCGCAAGGTTTGAGCCGATGAAGCCGGCCCCGCCGGTGACGATGTAGCGCATGAAGAGGTTATGGCGGTGGGGCGGTTTAGGGCTTTCTGAATTGAACCGGGATTCCGGGTTCGATACGGGTCTGCGAGGGCACCTGCCGTCCTCCCTTCACCCTCCGGCGAGCACCCGCACGATCACCGCCACCACCCCGCCGGCCCCGGCGCTGATCGTCGAGAACCATCGTTCTCGCATATTCGGTGCCCATCAGCGGCAATGAATGCTTTTCCAGTCGGATTGAGAGATTCAAAACTATTTTTACTCGGTAAAGATCATCACCGCGCACGAGCACCAGACAATGGGTCGGGCAGGCTCACCGTGGGCGGTTGCGTGGAAACGGGAACTATTCAGTCTTCTGGAGGATTTCTTATTGTGTCCATCCAACCCCTGTCTCCTTACGCAGAGGCGAGGGCTTCCCATTCATCAGCGCCTGTTTGTACGCCCAATCATGATTAAGTCATGTAATCTGGTTTATACCTTGTTGAAGTAATAGATGAAAATTAACATATAGTTTCAAATCTAGCTCCCTCGTAGGCAAGAGTTGAAAGATCGTAGCCATGCGAGGAGAGAGTTATGGTGAAATCCAATTTATGCACCGCGATTAAAAATTTCCGGCGAGTCAGCATTATTTACGATAAGCAGGTGCGGGTTGTTGATCCCTATCTTGTTGGAACCAACAAAAAGGGGAGCGAGGCCTTGCGGGCATATCAGGTTGGAGGATACAGTAGTTCGGGGAACTTGCCTGCCTGGAGATTGTATCTTCTGAAGAACATCGATAGTGTCGAGATTCTGGATACGTCCTTCAAGATTCATCCGCAGTATAACCCAAATGACAAAGACATGGTACAGATCTCCTGCCGAGTGGAGAAAATGTAGGCTGGGTTTATGAAGATCCAGTCCCTCTCTATTCGAAACTATAAGTGCCACCGTTCTATCGATAATATTCCCTTCCACGATTTTACGACACTTATTGGTGAGAACGACTGCGGTAAGACCGCGATCATTGACTTTCTGGAGATAATGCTCACCAGTAAGATACCGAATAAAGAGGACTACTTCAAATACATTGACCCAGCCTCCCCCTCAGATCAGTTTCGCGAGGTTGCTGCAGACGAGATATCAGGGGAGATCGTCTTCAGTGTTGATAGTGATGAAGAACGCACTCTCGCTAGTTACCTGGATGAACAGAAAAACCTTCGTCTGAAGAAAGTGTTCAGCCCGGAGAATAGTGTCTCGTATGCCTACATAAAGAGATTCTCTGATCCCAGGTTTTACAACTACACCTCCATGAAGGCCAGCGAACTCAAGGCCTTTGTGGAGGAACTTGGGTTTACCGAAGAGATGGGCTTCGAATTCAGGAATCAAGATGAGCGGAAAGCGAAAGTCAAAGAATACATCCAGGAACATGCTCAAGATATTCCTGCCACTCTTGATTGGGTTGAGATTCCTTTCAAAGAACTGCAAGCCATCTTGCCAAAATTCATCCGATACAACGTTGATGACTACAGCAACCCTGAAAACTTTATTTTTAAGGTGTTGAAGGAAGCCTTCGAGAGTGAACTCTACTTGAAGGATGAGAACGGCGATAGAGTGCTAAGGGATGCAAGCCTGAGGCAGGTAATCGATCGTGTAAATGAAAGACTGGATACGGAAACCCGGCAATTCCTAAAGCATATTCAGAAATATAATGATGGTATCGAGGATATCAGCATAGATCCGGAGATCGACCTGAGCTCAGGGCTGAGACAGACGCCTATAAAAATAAGAGATCGATCTGGAATTTATCATTACTTGAACAGCAAGGGGTATGGTACTAAGAAACGAATGTACCTTGCAATATTCGAATGGAATAAAGAAGTCCTCGCAGGGATTGATCGGGGCTATGCCATCCGTTGTTACGACGAGCCTGACAATAATTTACATATAGAGGGCCAGAGAGGGCTGTTTCGGACACTCCGATCGATCGTAGATGACACCGCTAAGAAAAACCAGGTCCTCCTCTGCACACATTCGCTGTTTATGATTGATTCGGCTCCAGCTTCCTCTATAAATCTGCTTCGCCGCGGTGATAATGGGAGTACAGTGGTAGGGTTTCTTGAGACTGCAGAGGATCGGGAGGTTCAGAGATTCATCGAACTTATGTGCAGGGAACTGGGGCTCTCAAACAGCCACATCTTCTTTGAACGTTGCTTTATTGTTTTTGAAGGGCCGTCTGAATTGAATTTTCTTCCTCTGGCTTATAAGAAACGATATCAATCATCCATGGCCGAAGACGGCTTGACTCTAGTTAAATTGGGAGGAAATGGTGCTGCAATAAGTTTCTTAGAACTTTTGATGAAAAATAAACGTGATCTTGTACTGTTGCTCTTAGATCGGGACACCACAAATGTAAGAAAGAAAAAAATGCTGTCCGATACGATGGCAAGATCCTCTGGAATGGATTACGAGGAGTACAAGCAATTTATTGAAGATTTCTTTAACGAGAAGATTATCTATATTGGTGATAAGGAGTTTGAAGACACGTTCTCAAATGAAGTTTTCGTGCGTGTACTAACCAAGGTACGCCCCAAAAACAATGGCACACCTTGGACTGTCGATGAAATAGATGAGTTGCGTCAAAAGGAGAAGTTTTCATATGCTCTCATCAAATCTGTAGCTGAAGAGTGCGAGCCAAACTACATTAGCAAACCTGAGCTTGCTACTATGTTAGGCTCATTAATCGAGGTTGAGGAAATACCTCCCGTCGTCACGCAGTTGTTTGAAAAAGCAAGAAATATTGCAGGGATTGGAGCAGTGAGGGAATAATCTGTTTTGCGTTCGCATGTTAAGAGCATTACTGAAGGATTTGGAGCGCTGACCTCTCTATACTGTTGCCTCCCAGTGTGTTCGTGATCGGATGAAATTCTATTTAAGGCGAATGTGGCTAAAAGCGTGGCCGAAATTGGCGGTCGCTGTTTTTGGAGCAATATTGTATATCTTCGCTGTCAATCTCTCCGGCGACATCAAGGAATTACTGGTAGACGTCGCTGCCGCCTTGATTGCCATTCCTATTATTGTCGTCACCTATGAGTTGTGGAATGATAAAAGCCACAAAGCGTTGAACGAGAACGTGTACCGCTATGCCGAAAACGAGATGGGGCAGGCAATGCTCGAGATAAAGGCCCAGATAAAGATGTTGCTTGAGGGCTACTGTGTGTATTTTGATGCTGGCGATGTTGTGCTGAAAGATTCTGTCCAGGGGAATTACATCCTGCAGATGAGGGATGAGGCGAAGATCCTCTACGACGAAGACGGCATGCCCTATCAGCGGAAATATCAGGCTGATTATGATGGTGGATTTGAGGCTGATGAATCCGACATCGAAGAGTATGATATCCATACAGTTTTCTCAATCATAACGGACGTGCAATATCTTGGGTATCAGATTTGTGATATTCAGTTTGAAGATGCAATCCATAGACTGGATGAGCTCATTAAAAACTCATTCATAATGGAGAGAATGGATGATGAAGAGAATTCAGTGATCATTCATCTACTTGAAGCGCTGAAGATGCTTCACTCGTTTGTTGAACTGCATAGGCAGGATCTCTTCTTACGTACCGATATAACGGTTCAGGGTTTTGAATGGGAACTATCGAAACACCAAAATGTCTTATCGGGTACCATCGGCCTGTATCGACTGTACTATAGAGAGAAAGAAGAAGGATCGGAAAAACTGGTGTATGAGCAAGTGCTTGATGAGAAAATAATAATTGACGCGGAGGAGAATAACCTGCTATCTGTATACATCGTTAATCCTGACTACTATACCATTTTTAGTGATCTAATAAACGAGGTGTTATCCTGCATACGCGATTGGAGAAGGACAAATGCCGGTTTTGTGGTTGTAGATTTTGATTCTGCTCAAATAAGACGACTATAAAGCCGAGATTTTGTAGTAGTGCAGTTGACCAAGTTACTTATATCCCTCACCTGCCCAGAGGGAAAACAACGAAGGTGTCCGGCTGGTCTAAAGGTTCGGCAAACAATCGCACCGGCGCGGGGTACGGCATCCAGATCTCATACACTGATCGCGACCGCTACTTCCGGAGGAACTGGGGCTCGGTGGAGGTCGTGCTCGATAACGGCGAGGTTGTCGACGTCTCACTGTCTGAAAAATTCTGGACGACCTGCCCCGAACTCAGGAGTTCAGTAATCGGGAGGTGGCTGCTCAACCAGGGAGTCATCCCTCGGGCAAAGGGTAAGCCGCCGGAGTTCGCCCTGGAACCCATCGGCGACCGGAGGTTCCGGCTGGCCCGGAGATGAAAGAGGGCTTTCTGCTGTGGGATGACAAACCAAGGAACTATTCATCATACATCGATGATCGAGGTTGTGAGCGTGAGAGCCGGGATCCCGAAGGGACGGTGCTCACCAGGGAGCAAGCGATGTTTGCCGGGGGTACAACTCAAAGGCCGTGTTGAGCTTTCTTCTCCTCAAGCCAAGCATTCATCAACTTTTGTATAAATGACTTCGCAGAGGTAAGAGACATCGGATCCGGTGGTGCAGGGATCGTTTTCGCGTGTCTGGCGGTCAGACCCAGGGCCTCGGGGCTATTGGCGGTCTGTGTGCATCTCTTCAACTCTGCTTCTGTGCACCAGCCCCTCTTTACGATATTGCCGGCGTCCTCCCGTATTATCTCAAAAACTTTGTACAGACCGTACCAGGTTTCAAAGTCATTCTCGATCAGGCGTAAGGCCTTTTTTACGTGTGCGTCTTTCCTCGATAGAGCCATCCAGGTAATGGCAGGATCTGCGGGATGAGACTCTTCGATTGTTCCATCGGCGTGAATAACTACAACACTGCATGTGAGCGTAGCGGATGCCCCGACAACTGCGGCTGAGGCATAGGTATGTCTGGTTCCATCATCGCGAATCTCTGAAATTGAGCCAATTTTAATAGGTGAGCCAGAGCCAAGAGATAGTTTTGCTGCGCCGTTGAGTGACGTCAAGATCTCGGTTGTATGGTCTCGTACCAGGTCATAAGAGCCAAGGTCGGCAAAATCTCTGGATTTCAATATATACTTATCATTATTCTTCAGTATGCAGGTTTCTGGCGAATTAAACACCTTCGAAAGTTCCTCTAATATATGAGCGCTCCCCGAAAGCGTTACAACCCATTCCATGCATCAAATATGTCCCAATAAATAGTATAAACAATTCGGAGCGTCATAAGAGAATTTCTGCTATTCTCCGTCCATGAAAAAGACATAGGTCTCGTTACTGCAAGTTCGTTACAACGTCTCCAGGGTATAGGCCATTGTCCGGCCTTTCAGGCGTGTTCGACCCTGCCCGGGAAGAAGGAGAACCTCAATCCCCGCCCGGGATGAATCACCGGCCGCCCCGTCTTGCAAGGCCCTTGAGATCACCCTTCACGACGTTCTTCTTCGACGAGAAGTAGTCCAGGGACGCATCCCCCGACTCATCGATAACGCCTCTCAGAGTTTCAGCCTCCAGGCACTGCTGCTGCATGTTGACGATCTGCAGCAACCTCTTCTGCCGGCCTGGAGCCGCAGAGAGGCTCTCCTCATACTTGATCAAGGCCCCCTCCGGGTAAACCCCTCTGGCCGCCTCACCCAGGAGGTCGGCCCTGTAATAACCGTAGTCCCGTATGTTCAGCAGGCGCGTCGTGTTCCGGGCGATCGATTTCTGCGCCTTCAGCCACTCATAGAACTCGGGGTTTCTCTTCGGCCCGACATGGTTGCCGCCGAGGCAGTCCAGTCCATACCCGTAGGCGAGAAGATCTCGGGCTGACAGAACGTTCTGGTCGTTGATAGCCTTCCCGAAGCTGACGTTGATGTAGGAGAGGAAGTTATTCTCCTCATATCCCCTTGCCGCAAGCCGCCGCTTGAGTGCGTTCAGGGAGTCGAGGTGGCTCTGGACCATCGTCCCGTCGAAATCGATGTAATACGCATTGATCCCGTGATCCAGGTAGAAATCAACGATCTTCTGTGTATAGAGAGCAGCAGCCGAAGGGATATACCCAAGGATGCATTTTTTGTTCCGGACTTCGATACTCTCGATGCAGGATAAGAGGTACTGTAAAAATTCCCCGAAATTCTCTCTGTTAATAGAGCGTGCCATCTTCGGGACGGATGGAATGGGCGTGATATCCGAGTACGAGTAGGCGGCGTTTGTCAGGACGTCTATCTCATGTGCGGTAGGATAGCGGCCTCCCTGCCCCCGGGTCTTGAACTCCACAAAGCAGAGGCCCGGAGAGTGATGTGCTCTCTTTCTGTTTCTGCTGATATCCTTGTTCTTCTGCATGGAGTACGCCTTGTCCTCATCCATGCGTTGCAGGCTCCCGTCATCGAACTTGAGATATGTTTCGTGGAGGCTCGTCAGGTTTCGAGGAAAATCAGTGTCAGCGTAGAAGTCACGAGGATTTATCGTCTTTACCGGCGTTACGATCTTTCCCGGCCCGATGTCGGCGGAGAGCGCCCTCAGGTCGGTATCATCCGCGCACGCATAGTCGGTAATTCGAACCTCTCTCGTCACCTTAACAACCCCTGCAGAACCTCTTTTTTGATGTGGAATGACGATTGCAGAAACCGGTTGTAGAGATCATGACACTCCCCACCTGTCAGGGCAAGCCGCTCTTTTTCCCAGAGTATGAGCCCGACAGTGCCCGTCACCCGGATCTGCAGTTTGTCCCGCAAGTTCCGGGCTCGTTCATCGATGACGCAATAACACCGCTTTTTGTCCTGCTCTATGGCAACTCCTGCACAGAGGACACTGAGTTCCCCTTTGTGCAGCCAGGGGTAGCGTTTGGCGAGCCTTTTGCAGCATTCAGTGTCGCCATCCTGTACGATCTTAATGTCCCCGTACGCTTCAAGGTGCTGAAGCGTCTCAGGGTTCTCCATGATCTCCTCGTACACCTGAGGGGTGATGCAGAGGCGGTACCCAAGACCTTTGCAGGCATCCAGAATTTTTGGGTACTGTACTTCGCGGAATATGCAGACGATGGATGACGTGTCAAAGATCTTCATGTGTTATCTCTTAAGGTAATCAAGGTACGACTCGATATTCATCCCCGCCAGAAACGCGGCTTTTTCGAGACTCACTTTCCCTCGCCGATACAGTGACACTGAGAGTGGAGCCCTCCTTCGCAGGATATCGCGAAGTCTTGCAGACTCACGGGTATATTCAGGATAGGTGACGTAGATGAAGAGAAGGGCCTCATCCACACTGAGATCGTTGAGAAATGCCTTGAAGTCGTCAATTGCCCCAGACTCGTCGTCAGGGAACACGGAGCGCACCTTCTCCCAGACCCTCACTCCATCGGGAGTGAGGGTATAGCCTCCTTCAGATCTCCTGACAAGGCCCAGGGAGACGAGCTCGTCTAGCGCAACTTCGGCAGGTTCGCTATACGGCCCAAATATGTGAGGGGTGAAATCCGCGTCGTCTCCTACCTGTTCTATGTAATCTCCAATGAGAAAGAGTTCTTTCTGGAATAGAACATCTCCCCGAACAGCAGAGTTGCCCCCTGCATGCAGCAGGTGCAGGATTGCCACACCCAGGTGGGGGAGACTATCGGCGATCTCATCCAGAGTAAACTCCACGGTCATCAACTCCATTTGTCGGGGTCAGGCTGCCCCGGATGTGCTGTAGTGTAGTGGTATGAATTATATAGTTGTTATGTGTTGCTGTGTCGCTCAAAACTCGCGATACCATCGCGGGTGGAGTGAACGTGATCCAGAATGTGATTGTCACATCTCTGTCACATTCTCTGATCAGAAATGTGCGCAGATTGTGAAGTCATCATTTCGTGGCATTCCTTCAATCATCCTTGCCTGCGATCACCTCCTCACCCCCCACCAAGCACCTTCACGATCACCGCCACCGCCCCGCCCACGACCCCGCCGGCCCCGGCGCTCACCGTCGACAATCTCCGCTCTCGCACCTGGCGGTGCTCATGCTCCGGCCCTTCGGCCTGTCGCTCCTCACCCGCCTTCTCCTCTTGCCAGCCCTTCCACCCGGCACAAGAAAGTATATCCACGATCAACACAGAAGATGGTTCAATGTCTGTTGCGGAAAACATCTCCGTATCGGAAGAGACCTATAACCAGATCCTGGATCTCAGGCACCCGGGCGAGACACTTGACGAGACTCTTGCGAGGCTGGTGGAGAAGGTAAAGAAACAGCGGCTCACGGATGATATCGAAGAAGTCATGGCCACGAACGAGTTCGTGGAGTTAGACCTGTGACATTCCGCCTCATGGTGGACAAACGTGCGCTGGACTTCTTAACTGCTCTCGATGCCAAAGATCAACGGGTCATCAAAGAAAAACTGAAAATTTTACAGGACAATCCGTACCCCGGCCCGGACGGGGACAAAGAAAAACTTCATACAACCAAAAAACGGGAGTCATACCGGCTCCATATCGCACGTTCGTTCACGGTCATCTACAATATCGATCCAGACGATAACCTCGTCTATATCACCCACATCATGTCCATCGAAAAAGCCCATCGGAGATACGGACGAATGTAAGGCCGATGTTCAACGAACAAAACCGTCAAAGATCACAGGAAAGAGCCCTGATCCCGATAACGGCATCCGGGCAATTGCGGACAGCAGGCATGTGACGGTCGCATACTCCGCTATCACCAAGGTAAAGCAGCCTTCTCGCCCCGTTCACCCCGGGAGGACCGGGGTGTCGCCGTAGACCAAGGAGGCGCCAACCACGGCCGGCACCCCGCAGTCCTTTGCCGCGACGAGCACGTCGAGCGTGCCGGTCACGTTCGCCTCGTTCGAGGTGAGGGGGGGGGAGCAGTCACAGCCTGTCTCTTGATATTTTTGCTGTGGTTTGGGCTTCCCGCTTGCCTGACTGTTCTCCAATCGTGCATCATCATCGTGGGGCTTCAAGGGCATTTTTCCGAATGCAAAACCGACGGTATTCTATGGCATCGGGGTGGTAATCTGTATAATGGACATGCAGTAAGGAGAATATCTATTGACCTGCACCACAAGGGGCATACGGGTCATACAGGCCCCGTGCCGCCCTTTTTTGTGGGTTAATAACTGTCCTCCGGGGGCAATCGGGTATGACATTTGACACTTCAGAGATCATCATCTACCAGACCGATGACGGGCAGACTAAAATTGACGTTCGGATGGAAGAGGAGACCGTCTGGCTATCGCAGGCGCAAATGGCGGAACTGTTCCAGACAACGAAACAGAATGTCAGCCTGCACATCAACAATGCCTTTGCAGAGGGTGAGCTTGAGCAGGATTCAGTTGTCAAGGAATACTTGACAACTGCCGCAGACGGAAAAAATTACCGTACCAAGCACTACAGCCTTGATGTGATCATCTCCGTCGGCTATCGCGTAAAGTCGCTACGCGGCACACAGTTTCGCCGTTGGGCGCTTAAAGTCCTGAAAGAATACCTCAAAAAGGGCTTTGCGATGAATGACGACCTGCTGAAAAAAGCGGGCGGCGGTAACTACTGGCATGAGTTGCTGGAGCGCATACGCAGTCATCCGTTCCAGCGAGAAGGTTTTCTACCGGCAGGTGCTTGACCTCTACGCTACAAGCGTAGACTATGACCCAAGAACGCCGGAGTCGCTAGAGTTCTTCAAAATTCGCGGCATGTGCATATCGCCCCGGTCCCGCGGTATTATCCGGGCTTCCCGGGAGTGTGACGCAGGTCGCGACGGGGCGCATCATCCGGGGTATCACGGGAGGCTGCTCTTGAAGGAGAGGGGAGAGCGGGTTCCGGCCTCAGGATCACCCTGAGGGTCTTTCTCTTTTCGTCGACGCCGGCGTGCTCGATCGTTACCGGCACCCGGAGCCCGAGGGCAACGATCGCCGCAAGCAGGCTGCAGACCGGGCAGCCGACCATGGTGCAGCACTTCGGGGAGGCCGCCCGGACGGCCCGGCAGCCGGGGAGGAGGCGGTAGTCCGCGAGGGTGACGACGATGTTCTCCCCGTCCTTTACGGCGCTCGTTTTTGCGACCTCGAGGAGGTCGTCGCAGACCTCGATGATGCAGGCGAGGAGGGCGTCGTCCTCTTCCGGGATCTCGAGGGCGTGCTTCTCACGCAGATGTGCAAGCAGCGGGGTGCATGCCGGGACAAGCCGGACGGCGCATCCCCCGTCGCCGGTGATGTAGGAGTAATCGTCCTTGAGGTTCTCCGGCACCCTCCCGGCGACCGGGATGACCTCGATGACGGTCCCGTCTTCCGGGATGAACCGGGCGTTGCCCTGGACCCCGAGGTCAGCGCAGAGGGTGGCGACGGTGATCGTCCCCTGGACGGGGAGGAGGGCGGCGATCTCCGGGTCGAGGGGTTCGCCCTTGTGGAGGGCGAGGAGGAAGACCCCGGCGATGAAGCAGCCCGTGCCCGCGAGGACGACCGTCGCGGTGGTGATGTCCCCTCTCCCGGCCACGGCCGCGAGGGCGAGGAGGGCTACGGAGGCGAGGATGAGGAGGAGGGCTCCCCGGTAGGGGTTGTCTGCGATCACGCACCCCCTCCCCCCGCCCACCGGGCGAGCCGGTAGTCCCGGAGGACGAGGACAAGGTAGCCGCAGCCGAGGGCGGCCGCGAGGGCGACGAGGGCGATGCTGCCGGCCGCGTAGAGGGCCGCGGCGAAGCCGGCCACGCCGATCGCTAAGACCGGGTAGCCCCGCCGATGTTCGAGAAACGCGGCAAGGACGATCACCTGGAGGACGAGCGCCACGAAAAGGTTGCCTGCGGCCACGACCAGAATCTCGCCGGCGCAGAGGAGGAGGAACCGCCGATCGGCTGCCATCAGAGCACCTCCACGACGTCCACCCCGGGAAGGGGGGCGGCGCCGGCGGGAGCCTTCAGGATAACCCGCATCCTCCGGACCTTCGCCTCGTGCGTGAGCTGGACGAGGTGGCTTTTATCGCCCGGCGGAAGGAGGGAGAAGAGCCGGACCTCTTCTGCCTCCGCCCGGCCGAGCGCCGCCCGAACCGCCGCTGCGAAGGGCGACGGGCTCTCTGCAGCAAATGCAGAAAGGACGCCGCCGAATTGTTCTCGGAACGCCCTCTCCCCCGGGTCGTTGCCGGGCGCTCGGGCCCGGGCCGCAAGGGCGGCGGGTCCCGGCGCCCGGTAGAGGGGGGCACGGGGTTCGAGCGGCGCAAGCCCGCCAAGGGCCGCGAGGGCCTCGTGACTCGCCAGGGTCCGGGGGAGGAACCGGACGACCTCCCCGCCGGCGACAACCAGGAGCGAGCACCCCTCACGGGATCGGATCGCCCCTTCGACCGCGCCGTAGACGGTCGTTGCGAACCGGGCAAAGGTTGCCGGATCTCCGGGTGCGGGGAGGTCGACGGCGATGAGCGGCGAGCCCCCCTCGAGCCCGGCCGGCTCCCGGACATAATAGGCGTCTCGGCGGGCCGTGAGTTTCCAGTCGATCTGGCTGAGGTCGTCGCCGGTCCGGTAGGGCCGGAACCCGCGGGTGCCCTGGCCGGTGAGCGCGGCTTTCCGGTTCACCTCGGTCTCTTCCCCGCGGATCCCGATGCCTCTACAGGCTTCCGGGAGCCCCACCGGGAAGACCCGGAGATGGGGGGCGTCGAAGCGGCGGCAGGTGAGATCGCAGGCGAAGAAGGTGTCACTTGCCGAGAGGACGACGCCCGGAAACGCGGTCTCCCCCGGCGCCATGAGCCGGACGGTGTAGGTTACCGTCTCCCCCGGCGGTGAGAGAGGGGCGTCGCCGGCCGCGACCGCCGGCGGGAGGTCGCGCACCCGGACTGTCATCCCGGCCGGGACGGCGCAGTCGGCCTTCACCCGGACGGCCACCACTGCTCCCTGCCGGAGGATCGTCCGGTCGACCTCGCGAGTCACGTCGAGGGAGGCGGCCGCGGCCGCGAGATTGCGCTCGAACCGCCAGCCCTGCCAGAGGAGGAAGAGGGCAAGGGAGCCGGCAGCGAGGACCGCGGCCGGGCTCGCCAGGGGAAGAGCAACGGCAGCGAGTACAAGGGCGAGCACTGCGATCCCCCCGGCCATCCAGGTCGGCCGGATCATGCCTCAGGACACCCCGATGCTCTCGATAATCTCGCCGACGACCGCATCAGGGGTTATCCCGGTGATCTCCGCCTCACGGGTCAGGAGGAGGCGGTGCCGGAGGGTCGGGAGGGCCAGGGCCCGGACGTCGTCGGGAATGACGTAGGTCCGGCCGTCCAGGGCAGCCCGGGCCCTTGAGCCGCCGAGGAGGGCAATCGAAGCACGGGAACTCGCCCCAAGCCGGACATCGCCATGGGACCGGGTGGCAAGGACGAGGTCACGTACGTAAGCGAGGACCGTCTCATCGACCCGGACCTCCCGGACGGTCTGGGCCATGGATCTGATATCGCCCGGTCCAAGGACAGGGGCGACACGGTCCCGGTATATCTTCCAGTCCAGCTCCCCGGCACGTTCCCGGCGGAGGATCTCAAACTCGCTCTCCGCATCGAGATGGTTGAGGACGGTGCTGAACATGAACCGGTCGCGCTGGGCCTCGATGAGCGGGAAGGTTCCTTCGGAGTCATAGGGGTTCTGGGTGGCGATGACAAAGTAAGCGTCGCTGAGCGGGTAGGTCGTCCCGTCGATCGTCGCCTGGTGCTCACTCAGGGCCTCAAGAAGGGCGCTCTGGGTCTTGGGCGTCAGGCGGTTCATCTCGTCGACCATCAGGAAGTTCGTGAAGATCGGGCCTTTCTGGAGGACGAACTCGCTTTTGTTCCGGTCGTAAATCCGGACCCCGATGATATCGGCGGGCTGGAGGTCAACAGCCCCCTGCACCCGCCGGAACTCGTAATCCATCAGCCGCGCGATGATCTTGCAGATGGTGGTCTTCGCAGTCCCGGGCACCCCCTCGATGAGGAGGTGGCCACCGATGATCATGCTGATGAAGATCTCCTCCATGAGGGGCTGGTTCGTGACCACAACCTGCTGGGCAATCAGCCGGATATCTTCATAAGCGTTTGCGATCGTTTCGATTCGCTCTTTCAGGTTCTCATGCATCTCTCTTCCTCCCGAACAGGTAAGCCACCGGCAGGATGGCCAGGGCGGTGAGGGCGGCCGTGGCTGCCGGCGTCTCCCGGACCCAGGCCAGGGTGTTTATGGTCGGGTTAACTGTCCCGGTCCTGCTGTGGGCGGCGTCGATCTGGACCGGCTGGAGATTGTTGATGAACTTCGGGTTCTCGGCAAGCATGGCGTTGATGAAGAGGCTCGGGTCGCCGAGGACGGTGAGGTTCCCCTCGCTCGCACAGACGACCGCGGTCCCGAAGGTCTCAGTGCGCCCGGGCCGGCCGTCGCCGTCGGCGTCGTCCCAGGTGAGGATCGAGGTCTCGAGGAGGGGGTCGCCCCCGGTGACGGTTGCCGGGCGGTTGACCCGGACGGTCTCTACCCCGGCAAAGAGGGTGGCGTTCCCGACGACCCGGACGGTGAAGAGGCCGGGGTTGGCGTGGTCACGGTCGAGGCTCGAGAGGTTCCCCTGCCGGACCCTTATCGCGCTCCCGATGTCCGCGAGGAGCGGGTTTGCGGCCCCGTCCTCGTCGGCGATGAGGAGGAGGCCGCCGGAGTCGAGGAAGGTCCGGAGGTACTCGACTTCCCCGGCGGTGAAGGGCCGGTCCGGCGCGAGGATGAGGAGTGTTGTTCCGGGTTCGAGGTTTCGGAGGTCGTGGACCTCCCCTGCCGCAAACCCCGAAGTCCCATTCCAGCCGACGTTGTAGCGGCTGAACTCCTCGGTGGTGGTGGTCGCGTGGGCGTAGGCGGCAGCCCCGGCGAGGAGGAGAAGGAGGATGGCCGCCCAGTTCTCACGCTGCATCTTCGTCACCCCCGCGGGCTTCGGCTTCCATGGCGCGGAGTTCATCGTCCGTGGGGGTCTCGCCGGCGTAGCGAATCTGCTCGTAGCGCTCGAAGAACGCGGCGTGGGCCGGGGCAAGCCGGGCGCAGTCCCGGGGAGTCTTCGTCTCGGGGAGACCGAGCCGGGCCCGGAGTGCCTGGAAGAGGACGGTCGCGGCCTCGCGGGGCGGGAGGCCGGCGATCTCCACCGGCGGCGGGGTGGCGGCGGCTTCTTCCTCCGGACTCGCCGTCATCGGCGGTTCCGCCGCCGGTTCTTCAGCCGGCCGGTGCCGGCGGCGAAGGTACCACCCGCTGCCGAGCGCCGCCGCGATCGCTGCTATGAACGGGAGAGGAGAGAGCCCCTCACTCCGGACGATGACCGTTTCTGTCGGGCTTTCGGAGGCGTCCAGGGGGTAGCCTGCTGCGGTGAACTCCGCCCGGACAGCGTGCTCCCCGACGGGGAGGGCGATCTGTTCTGTGTAGGTGCCGTTCTGATCCGTCTCCGTGCTGACGAGCTCGGTGCCGTCGACCCTGAGGACGACCGGAGCGCCGGTGACCGGCCGGCCCTCGATCGTCGTGAGGTTTCCGGTGCAGGTGACGGCTGACCCGCCCTCCACGGCAAGGGTGATCGCGGTCTCGCCAGGGAGCACCTCGAAGGCCGTGACGGCAGAGTAGACCGTGCCCGCGGTCGCGTAGGCGAGGTGCAGCCCCGTGGGTGTCCGGTTGACCAGGTAGGCGCAGGCGTAGTTGCCGCTCGCATCCAGGTTGGCATTCCCGGCGACCCGGCTGTCGACGTAGACCTTGATGGGCGTTTCTGCTGTACCGCCGGCGTAGGTCCCGGCGATCGAGAGGAGATCTCCATACCGCCCGTTATCAGGGGTGACCGCGATCCCGAGGGGGGAATTTGCACTTCCGCCCGTCTCTTCCTGCCGGTCCTCCGTAGCGTTAACGATCTCCGCAAAGTTCGTGACGCTCTCCCGGTAGGGAGTGGCGTTGAGGTCGTAGTGATCGGTGATCCCTGTCACCGTGGCCTCCCTCTCCGCGTAGGCGCTAAACCCTTCCCGCATCTTCTGCCGGAGGGTTTCGTTCTCGTAGGCAATGGCCATGCGCTGCTCGCCGTCCAGGACATCGATCTCGAGCCGCTGGAGGTCCTCGAACCGCCGGGTGTCGTTTAAAAGGGCTGCGAGAGAGGCGAGGTTCTCCTGGTTGTTCTGCTGGAAATCACCGATATCGTTCCCGGTGACGTCCAGCTTGACGACCAGGTTGTCGAACTGCGCCGAGAGCTCGCTGTAGCGGGCGAGGTCGCGCTCGGCGCTCTCGAAGTCCTTGAGTTTGATTGTAAGGGTGAGCGTCCCGGTCTCGCCGAGGAGGTCGCCCATCAGGGGGATGAGAGCGTCGGCGTCCTTGCCGGACTCTTTCGGAACGGTCGAGGGGTCGGCGTGGGCCGCAGTCGAGGTGTTCTGTGCGGTATAGAGGAGCGGGGCGGTCGCCTCTCCTGCAAGGAGGATGAGCGCCGCGACGGCGGCGGCCGCGAGGATAACGTGCGAGGCCTGGATATTCATGCGGCAAGGATCTCCAGGATTTTTTCCACGACGATGTAGGCGAAGAGGGCGACTCCCGCAGCGATGAGGTAGCCGATGTAGCGCATGTGGCGCGGCCGGGAGAAGGCCCCGTCGATCAGGACCGCGATGACTAAAAGCCCGATCAGCGAGAGGACGAAGAAGACCTCGAGGTCGAGCGTACGGTTGAGGATCATGAAGAAGGCGACGATGATGAGCCAGGCTGCGAGTACGGCCGCAGCGTGGTACTTCTTCGTCAATCTTCTCCTCCGGCGCTCACGGCGATGGCCCGGCTCAACCTCCCTCCCGTCGGAACGGGGACCGGGCGGCAGCCCGGGGTGCCGCCGCTCTCGGCAGTCCCTCCGGCCGGGAGGGGATGCTGCACGCACCTTCGATGGGAAGGAGGGTGGCTTGAGACCGTCCTGCCATCGGTTCCTGCTGGCTCCGCCATCATGGGATACCTATGAGGAGGTCGCCCGGCTCCCGCCCTCCCGGCAGTCGACTGCAACCGTCTCCTCACCGGTCGTCACCATGATGTAGGCCTCTGCGCCTCCGGCAGTCGCCGCAGGTAGCAGAAGGGCGATGACCACACCCAGCAGCAAAGGGTTTTTTATGAGGTCTTTCATGGGGGGGCAATCGCTAATTCATATGATATACCTTTCCATCCCGACGATCAACCCCGCTCCGGGGGCCGGGTTCCCCGGCGGCCAGATCCGGCATATACCCCTGCAACTGCTTTTTAAGGGCCGGGAAACTCTTCTTTCTGTGATCAGGGCCACATTCACTGACCTGCTGATCAGCATCGCTGTCGGATGCCCCGGGTTCGTCTCCGCGGGGGCGTTCTTTCGCCACCCTCACCCGTTCCGCCGTCGGCCGTCGTTTCAGGAAGATCTTCTCCCCGGCGAGAGGAACGCCGACAGCAAAATCTCCGGTATTTCATGATCCTTACGGTCGGAAGAGGAGTGCCGGTTTAACGCCCCGGCGTGAGGCACACGTTCGTGGGGGATAGATCGGTGCCGTGGCCATCTTCCAGGCCGGGACCTCCGGGGTGATATCGGGGAGTTGCCCCTCTGCCACGAACCGGACATCCATCATATGCCGGGGAGAGGCCGGATCGTTAGAGACCTCTGCCTGCCCTCGAAGCACGATCACGGGGCAATAATATTTTTATTTTTACGAGGTTTCTTCGGCTAACTCGTCGATTCCCGGGAAAGAAACAATCGTTCTTGAGATGATGCCATTCGAAAATATTATTCAGGCGCTATCTCCTGCAGGTCGATTGTATTGAGAAATATACTTATACCATAACGCATAGGTCTCCTGAAACAGCCCCTCTGACCGTAGGATCACGAATGCCGTCTTTAAAACGGACAAAAATCCAAAATAGCAAGAATTCTATCCCTGACCACCAATCCCCTCGCCCCTCTATCGAGCAGATCGGTGGGAAATTTTATATACTCAGATCATCTCTATGGTGCAAGGTCCAGGTATCAGGAGCTCATCTCCCTTCAGGGCAGGTATGGCCCGAAGGGAGACGCCCCCGCCCGGCAGGCATTGCCGCGGCAGAATATGGGCCTGCGTATGGGTGTGATTCTTTGGAATCCAGTTGGATGCCTCCCTCCGTGGGGGGTGTGACCCCGCTGAGGTCAACTAACGTTGAGAGCAAGATCTTGGCTACGGGAGGGAAGAAACGCAACTGCTGCAGGACGTACAGGAGGCAACGGGTTATCCCACCTCCGATTTCCATATTCCGGGAGTGGTCATAGTGAACCTCTTCATAGTAAGTATTTCCCTTGCCGCCCACACGGCCGGACAGGCCATCAGACACGGGGGTAACGGGGAAGGAGGGGCACATCTTACTCCTGAAGAGCACCCCTTCATCTCAGTAACACAGCCGCGACAGCAAACCGGCTCCGTCAGAACCCTCGTCGCCATGCCGGCTTATAACGAGGAGGCCTACATCGCAAAGACCATTGTCGGTGCACAGCAGCACGGTGATAAAGTCCTCGTTGTCGACGACGGCTCGACGGACGAGACCGTCCGGATTGCCGGAGCACTCGGGGCGCTTGTCGTTCAGCATGAGACCAACAAGGGCTACGGCGGGGCGCTTCAGACTATCTTTTGTACCGCCCGGGAGATGGGTGCAGAGGAGCTCGTCATCATCGACGCCGATGGCCAACACAACCCGGGGGACATCCCCCGGCTCCTTACCGAACTACGAAAGGACAACGACGTCGTTATTGGCTCCCGGTTCGCCGAGGGCTCAGCTCGCGGGATCCCCGCCTACCGCAAGGTCGGTATGAGGGTCCTCGACACCGCGACCACGCTTGCCGGGAACAGCCTTGCGATCACCGACTCCCAGAGCGGCTTTAGGGCCTACGGGAGAAAGGCGATCGACGCCATTCGCATCAATGGTAAAGGGATGAGCGCCGGCTCCGAGATCCTGATCCAGATTAGTGATCACCGCCTTAAGGTCACCGAGGTGCCGATCCAGGTACGTTATGACATCGAGGGGACCTCAAGCAAGGATCCGGTCTCCCACGGCGTCGGGGTGCTGATGAATATTGTCAGGCTCATCAGCCTCCGCCGGCCTCTCGTGTTCTTCGGTATTCCTGGTCTGGTCTTCACCCTTTTCGGGCTCGGCGCGGAACTTCATACCTTTGCCGAATACTATCGCACCGATCAGTTCCATTATATCCTCTTCACTGGCGGGTTCTCCATGCTCATCCTCGGGCTCCTGCTCGTCGCGGTGGGGATGATCCTGTACTCGCTCGTCCAGATCATCATGCAGGGAGAGGGGGGAGAGAGGCGGGTGGTCTCCGCTCCCGGTCCTGCAGTTACCTTCCTGTCCGCAGAGGGGGCCGGGATGGCCGAAGAGAAGACAGCTTATCCTCCCGAGGGGGGGCCCGAATGATCGCGATTGTTCTCGGAACACGGCCTGAAATCATCAAGATGTCTCCGATCATCCGGGAGTGCAAAGCGAGGAGCCTCGACTACTTCATCCTCCACTCAGGGCAGCACTACTCCTACGACATGGACCCGGTATTCTTCGAGGATCTCGAACTGCCCGAGCCAAAGTACAACCTTGACGTCGGCTCCGGGACCCATGCCGGGCAAATCAGCAGGACTTTGACCAGGATGAACAACGATTTAGTGAAGTCACAATCCACCCGGCGATCGACTAAAAGACTAACTTGGGTGTAACATGAGCGATCATTTCATTTCAGTGATTGTGGCGGTAAAAAATGAAGAGGAGCATATTGAAAAATGTCTATTGTCTCTAATACGCCAGAACTACCCAAAAGGCTCCTATCGCATCGTAGTTGTCGATGGACGATCTGCAGATCAGACGACACATGTTGTAAATGAGTATCGATCGAGATATGGCGACTTTATTCACCTGTATCATAATCCAAAGGAGTGGCAGGCAGCAGGCAGGAACCTTGCGATCGAAAAAGAAGAACAGAGTGACTTGATTGCTTATATTGATGGCCACTGTATTGCAGAGGAAAACTGGCTGAGGAATTTATCTGACGTTTTATTGCATTCGGATGTAGATGTGGCCGGTGTCGGATCGATTATTGAAAGCCCATCAGACGAATCCGGTTTAGGGAGAGCAATTGATAGAATATTTTCGACAAAACTTGGTGCGGCAGGAACGTCATATATTCCAAGAAAAGAGCTAACAGTTGTCGATACAGTTCCCTTTGTACTTTATCGGAAAGAGGCATTATTTAAAGTCGGTTTGTACGATGAGGAGATGAAGTATGGGGAGGATTATTCTCTCAATTTCAAGTTGCGGCGAGCAGGTTACCGTTTACTGGTAAATCCAAACGCTAAGGTCTATTATTATAAAAGAAAAAGTGTGACCGAATTCTATAACCAGATGTACAATTACGGGCTTACCAAGGCAATTCTGGGACAGAAATATCCCACCTCTTTAAAATGTATTCACTATTTGCCGAGTTTATCGTTAATAGTACTCTTGTCATTCAGTTTTCTCGGGGTTATCATTAAGGAGGCGTTTTACACCCTTGGATTCATCATTGCTGCGTATTTCTGCCTTCTATATCTGACTTCTATTTACTTTTCAGTGAAGGAGAGAGACTGGAATTATATTATCTCAATTCCTGCTGCGTATCTTGTTGAACACATAGGCTACAGTGTTGGTTTCATAATTGGATTTAGGAAACAAGGGTGGATAGAATGAAGATATATTTATTGAACCCTCCTTTTAAGAAAGGATTTTGCAGAAGTGTAAGAGGCAGCGGGGAAGTTAGCCGTGGCGGCACACTATATTATCCAATATGTTTATCATATGCAACAGGGGTGTTAGAACAACAGCACGATGTAAGACTAGTAGACGCTCAAGCGAGAAAATGGGATTTAGAACTTGTTTTGGAGGATATAAAGCAGTATGCTCCAGACATGGTTATTATAGATACAAATTTTGCATGCTTGAATAACGATCTGGCCATAGCGTCTCAAATTAAACATGAAACAGGATGTATTCTTGTAATTGTTGGTCCTCCTGCCTCTCAGTTTTCGAGTGAGATACTGTCACATCCGGACATCGATATCGCAGTGAGGTATGAATATGATATTACATTGCAGGAACTCGCCAAATGCATCGAATCAGGTCTTAGTTATTCCCACATCGCTGGGATCTCCTACTTAGAAGGCGGTAAGCCAGTGCATAACCCATTGAGATCGCTCACGCAGGGTGCTGACTTAGACCAGATCCCGTTTGTCTCAAAAGTATACCATAATCACCTAAACATTGAAGATTATTTCTTGAGCTCTTCTCTCTACCCTGTAGTTCAGATATTTACCGGCCGAGGGTGTCCGAATCAATGCACCTTCTGCTCTTGGCCCTCTAATTTAATGGGTAGAAAATATCGAGTACGTTCCTTGACAAATGTCTTAGATGAACTGGAATGGATTCAAAACAATCTTGATGTAAAAGAAGTTTTCTTCGAAGATGATACATTCACTATCAATAAAAGTAGAGTACTGGAATTTTGCGAGCAATATAAGCATAGAAACTTAGATCTGGCATGGTCATGCAACACGCGGGTTAATACACTAGATTTGGAGACTATGAAAGCTATGAAGAGGGCTAATTGCCGTCTTTTGATTGCAGGCTATGAATCTGGCAGTGAAACCATCCTAAAGACTATTAAAAAAGGTACAAATGTTGAACAGATGCGAAAATTTGCAAAGAACGCAAAACGGGCAAGGCTGATGGTTCACGGCGACTTCATAATTGGGTTGCCCGGGGAAACAAGAGAGACTATACAAATGACGAAGGACCTGATATACGACCTCAAACCCGAGTTGCTGCAGGTTTTAGTCCCGCAACCAATCCCTGGCACCGAACTGTACGCTCAATGTAAAAGAGAGGGGTTTCTGCTAGTTGATGATCCCACTCAATACCTGGATGACAACGGACATCAGAAGGCTGTTATTTCCTATCCCGCCCTAAGCAACGAGGAGATGGTATGTGAGGCGAATGAGATCTTGCGAGAGTACTATCTTTCGCCGGGATACGTGCCACTTGCAATGGGACAGGTTCTCAGGAAGAACTCTGTAGTCGAGTTAAAGAGGCTCTGGATTTCGGCGAAGATGTTTTTGGGATATGCTATAAGAGGGTGACGTCATGAAGATTGGATACTTTATCAACCATTTCCCGTTTTTAGACGATGGCGTTAGTGCCCCTCACGGGTATCATTGTGGTGGCGCGGAAAATGCGGCGTATTATCTCGCGCTGGAAATGGCCAAGAGAAGCCACGATATAACTGTATTTACTACATCTACAACCTCAAAGTTTCTTCTTGAAGAGCATGGTAGTTTGAGAATACATCGATACGGTACAGACCTGAAGATTGGCACATCTAACCTCTCATGGAGGCAGTTTACAGTCCCTATCGACCAAAGTTTTGACATAATTCACACACACTTCGATCTTGCACCGGGTCCCTTGGCAGGAGTAAAATATGCAAAGAGTGCCCATCTTCCTCTTATAATCACCTACCATGGCGACTGGGTTGATACTTATGGTGGGGTTATCCG
This sequence comes from Methanoculleus nereidis, assembly GCF_032944295.1. NCBI lineage: Archaea > Methanobacteriati > Methanobacteriota > Methanomicrobia > Methanomicrobiales > Methanomicrobiaceae > Methanoculleus > Methanoculleus nereidis. The sequence goes on along the minus strand of NZ_JABFFQ010000005.1, from coordinate 32,195 downwards.
CCGATTAGGTGTAACCTTATTCAACCGACTATCAGTCAATAGAATTCTAAATTCTGCAGACATTATCATTTCCCCTTCTGCGACCAACATTGAAAGATCTCCATTTTTAAAGTTATACAGAGATAGGACTGTTGTCATTCCAAATGGGATTCATGTCCAAGATATCACATTCTCTAAATCAGATGTCAATGACTCGAAGTTCTTGGGAATATATCAGAATGAGATCCTTGTATCCAGAAGATTAGCTCCATTAGAACTCCAAACCTTCCCATCAAAGAGCATGTATAGGGATATTTTACATTTACCTCCCGAAAAGAAAATAGTCCTTTTCCTCGGAAATTTGACACTACAGAAGGGGCCACAGATCCTTCTTAATGCGATGAAAATTGTTCAGAGAAGGCATCCAGATGCATGTTTGGTATTTTCTGGAAGTGGGCCACTAAAGGAAGACTTAATTGATGCCACAACCAGAAATGGATTGAATGGAAACGTAATATTTACAGATTATATTCCTAGAGATGTAACATCGTTATACTATCAAGCAGCGGATATATTTGTACTACCTTCTTTTTCAGAAGCGTTCCCATTAACTCTGCTGGAAGCAGGAGCAGCAGGTCTGCCTATTGTCGCAACAAACGTTGGAGGTGTCCCTGACATTTTGCATGATGGGGTAAACGGGCTTATGAGTAAAACAGGAGATCCTGAAGACCTAGCAAGTAAAATAGCAACACTTCTAGATAATGATGAGCTCAGGGCAGAAATGGGTAAAAAAGGGCAAATGCTTGTAAAGCAGTATTCTTGGGAGAAAATTGCAGAGGAGACAGAAAAAGTATATCTAAATCTCATCGGACGCGGGAACTACAATACGGAAAATGTTCCTCGTGAGTATCTGGGAGTGCATTGCAGGTAATCTAAAAGTATTTATTGGAGTGTTAAATGATCGGTCCTGACTCAAGTTCACCCCATAGTGGCATATTATCTTGTCCGATAGGCGAAGTAGATATTCAATCCTTTGTTAACCCTGATCCTGCTGAGAAAAGACCAAAATTTCCAGTCATTGTCTATACGCATCAGGAGAGATGAACCCGTGACCGATCAGAGTATTTGCACTATTACATTTCCGATTGAGAGTGCGGGCGTCGTGCCCGTATCAAATCTGGTAGAAATTTTACTAAAACAGTCAAATAGCCCATTATGTGTTATAACCGGGAACCATGGATCAAAAGTCAGCAACATCGATGCCAGAGTTCGAGTTATAAGTGTAACTCATCAATCAAAGCAAAATATTTTTAGCAGAGGTCTATCATATGCCATCACGCAGATACGAATCTCCCTTTCCATGTTTAAAATCGTAAAAAACGTTGATAAATGGCTGTTTTTTATAGGTGGGGAACTGCTAATATTGCCAATAATTTTCGCAAAATTAACCCGTAAGCCGGCCATATTGTTATTTGCAGGCTGTCTATTGGATCAGTCCACGTTGAGTCAGTCCAAATTGCAAAAAATGTGGATGAAATCGGCCATTTACTTCACATCAAAACTTAATCGAGTATTGTGCAATAAACTTGTAGTCTATAGTCCAAAACTCATTTCCGAATGGAACCTTGAACCCTACCGCCACAAAATCCTCATCGCGCACGAGCACTTCCTCGATTTTGAAACATTCACCACTACCATTCCCATGCCTGACCGGCCTCGCCGGATCGGCTATATCGGCCGGTTGAGCAAGGAGAAAGGCATCGAGAATTTTGTCCGGTCTCTTCCCGCAATCCTTAGCAACCAGCAGGACCACCATGTGCTCATCGGTGGTGACGGGGAGTTGAATGAGACGATCGAAGCCTCCCTGCAGGAAGAGGGAATCACCGACCGCGTCGATCTCCCAGGCTGGATCTCTCACGATGACCTTTCAAAATACCTGAACCAACTACGTCTCCTCGTCCTCCCCTCCTATACCGAAGGGCTCCCGAACATCGTGCTCGAAGCCATGGCCTGCGGGACCCCGGTGCTCGCGACGCCGGTCGGGGCGATACCGGACATTATCGTGGACGGCAAGACAGGATTTATTATGGAGAATAACTCCCCTGAATGCATTGCGGCGAACATAATTCGTGCGCTGAATTCTCCTGAATTGGAGCTGATCGCGGAGAACGGGAGGCGGTTTGTGGAGGAGAATTTCTCTTTTGAATCCACAATTGTCCAGTGGAAGGAAGTGCTTGAGGAGATATAGTATGAGGTTGAAAGAATCATTGCTCCTACGAGATTTAGATAAGACACTTGCCATTGCAGGAGCTATCTTCTCGCTGATTCTGATTGCTTATCTGGGCAGGGAGTTCGGCCGGGCGATTTATCTGCTCATCGGGGTTCTGGCCCTCATTTCCTGTCTCCTGTGGTTGGCGATCCGGAGAAGCCACACCCTCGAGTTTCACCTCTTTGAATCCCGAACCCTGACTGTATTCTGTGCGACCTGTTTTTTCGGGCTCTACACTCTGAGCGTTCTCTCGGTCCATTTCCGGCCGGAACTCTATGAGCGTCCTCTCCTTTATTTTGCCTTGACAGCACTCATGGCAGGCGTAATTGCCTATGAGATCTTCGCGTCAGGCAGGCAACATACTAGCCTCATCCTCATCCAGATCCTGCTACTGGGGATAAGTATCGCATGGTCTCAACTACTACTCTTCCCAAGCCTCCTTGGAGTGGATCCCTGGTATCACTCTGCTTTCACTAGCCGGATCATCGAAGAAAGCGTTATCCCTGACGGTTATCCATACTCAAAACTGCCATTATTCCATCTTATGATAGCCGGGACTTCGCTCACTGCCAGCCTTCCTTACAAGTTCGCCGCAATGGTGTCAGTGAGCCTCGTACAGATCATCTGCAACACTATATTCGTATTTCTTATTGGCAACTACTTATTCAAGAACCGCCAGATAGGATTGCTGGCTGCCCTTCTAGTGATTATAGCAAATCATCATATCTCCATGTCCTACTGGTCCATTCCCAATGCTTTTGCCGCCATATTTATCTCAGTTGCCCTATATTTGCTTTTTCCCAGGTTTAAAGAGAGATCCTATTCGACATCTGCCATACTTTATACGATGGCATTAGCCCCAATCATTCTGACACATACCATTACGGCCGTATGCATGGCCATACTTCTCTTCGTTACCTGGGGTACCCTTGCGTTTTATCATTTGTTTAATGCAACAGAGCATCGTATTTCATTAATAATTCCAATCAGCTTTACATTAGCGATGCTTGCTTGGTGGACATATGCTTCTGACACCATAGGGGTATTAACCGATCTCATCAGGTCTGAGTTCAGTATAGATTTTTTTGTGAAAACTCCCGAAGATCTTCGGGGCTATGGAGCATTTATCCCACTTGGAGAGCAGTTATTCAATAACCTTGGGATGTTCCTATTTTTTGCCTTCTCTTTCATCGGGATCTTTTATATGATCTCACGAAAAGGGAGTTATTTGACATCTGCCATGGCATGGATTGCAGTAGTTCCACTTGTAGTTGGATTCTTCCCACTCATCTCTAGGCATACTTTGATTGAAGAACGATGGTGGTATTTCGCCCAGATTCTCCTTAGCATACCATTAGCAGTTGCTATTTTCACCGTTGAAACATGGAAAACAAAAAATCGTAACGCGCTCCATTTATTTGCTCCCCTGTTTGTTGTTGTCTTGACTTTTCTCATGATTCTGAGCCCACCTGCGAACGCAGATAATCTTTTATTTTCTCCAAATAGCCATATAAGGTACTCACCTACGGTGGCAGAATTAGAATCTGTAACAACACTCATAGCTAAATGGGATGGTCCAATAAAAACCGATGAATATCTTGCAGGAAGTCGAAGGTTTCAATATCCTCAAATATCAGCTTTTTGTAAAGAAATATATTCTCATGATTATGTCGCTCTTAAAAATCAGGTTGTTTTAATCCGTAAAGATACGGTTGGCAAGCCATTTAAGTTTTTTTCAAGCATTTACAAGCTTGACTACGATCTAAACATGAAACTGAATGAGCAGGGATTTTCTCAGATCTATGACTCCAATTCCGTGAACGGCTATCGAGGATAGCGAAAATCTCAATGCGTATTATCTCATGAAATGTTCAACTATCTCTATTATGACCACTTTCAACAATATTCAGTCAATTTTTCCTTCTTAGCGCATTTAAAAAGACTATATTATACAATATTATCATTAGATTTCGATATTAATGAAGATAGAGAGGTTACCTTACAGGGAAACTTAAATTAAGACAGGTGTAGCAATGCGCTTATAGTGACCGAGATCTTAAGCTGTGTGTAACCCCATCTAAAAACCGCTTCAAAGATTTATTCCGTAAGCTTCTTTTAAATTCCATTATCGAAGCGAGCATGCGAGCTTCAAAGGGTAACAAGTATAATAATATAATCAACGGACTTTTCTCAAAAATTTTATTGTCCCTATTAGTAATACATCCAGATATCATATACCAAGTGTTTAGAAAAACTCTCGTTAAAACGAATGTATTTGACATGCACTTACTCAAGATCTCTTTTGAATAATGCTTCTCCCCTATAATTACATTATATAGTGCGGACTCCATAATTATCTTGTCCAAATAGAGCATCAAATAACATCTGTCGGTAAAAGTACTCTGTTCACTTTCTATTATAGTGCCCGCAGACTTTATAAATGGATTTTCTCTCGTAGCTGTTGCTCTGCCACGGATTTTTTCAAGATTTTCACTAGTTACATGGATGATTGAGCAGTATGACGTGCTGAACCCTATTGAATATTTCAATGCAATTCTACCCCATAAGTCCAAATCTTCCCCCCATTTTTCACCAATTATAAAACCACTCATTTCTAGCAAGATATCTCTAGGAATAGCAACAGATGATGACAGGAGTATAGAATCTCCAAAAACTGCTGATCTGAAATAATCTGTTATCAAGCCCTCCCAGTTAGGTGAGGGCACCGATCGATATCGGGAGCGTTTGATAATGCCTTTGTATGATGTATTGACTGCTGTTGCATATGCTCCTGCACTTGGAAATCGGTCTTTTAACCTAGATGTTGTTTCTAGAAATCTTGGCAACCACTCATCATCCGCGTCCAGAAATGCGATCAGATCTGCCAAGGATGCCTCAATACCCCGGTTTCTTGCCGCAGACACCCCCTGATTCTCCTGCTGAATCAGCTTGATCCTCGGATCAGTAAATTCCCTAACGATCTCCGCTCCATCATCAGTGGAGCCGTCGTCCACCACAATCACTTCGAAGTCCTGGAAGGTCTGGGTGAGAACCGAGTTTAAGGCACGGGCTATGTAGGGGCCTTTGTTGTAGAGAGGGATGACAACCGAGACTGCAGGCATTTTACTCCACCGGAAATTCAGTTCGGCATCCAACAGCAGGATTAAACATATACTGCATAACTCTCACCAGAGTCAATCGTTCCATGCTTTTCTCCACCCCTGCGGGAGATATGATTCGAATAGTTGTTTTTCAACCGGACTGAGACCGAACCCCAGCACCACGATCCCGTATACGAACATGATCACCGTACCTGCAATAATCAGTGTAAAGAGAGAAGGTAAAGGATTTAGAATGGCGATGCCTGCAGCTGCTCCCCCTATAAATAGCACTGCAAGGGCCCCGGGGACTAAGGATTTAAGATACACAGCCATCCGAATGTTCAATAGCCTGCTCACGTACCAGGGGATGAAGAGCGTATGCCGGAAGGTGAGGATGAGCACCCCCGCCACAGCAACACCGTAATACCCCCATCCGGTCACCAGCGGTATTGCTATTGCCAAGATCAAATTTGCAATTCCCAGCAGTGTCGTCACGATGCCCGGGATCCTGACTTTATTATGGGCGACATTAACTGCAAATAACGGTTGAACGCTCATATTGACAGCAAGATGGGCGGTGAGGAGCACCATGAGAGGTGCAAGGTTTGCATGCTCGGCCCCTACCCAGACGGTGAGCAACTGAGGAGCGAAGCCGCAGATCAGGCCTGCTGGGAGGGCCATGGTAAGCCCTATGAATTTGACTGCGCTTCGGGTGATCGTTATCAGGGTCTCGGTCTGTTTCAAAGCATAGTATGTTAGTATTGTCGGTGTAAAGACGCTGGCAACGGTTCCCGCAATCGCCAGCATCAGGAGACCCCATTGCAGGGCAATCGCATATTCGCCAGCCAATGTCGCTCCAAAAAGCAGGTTCACGACGATGAGGTCGATCTGAAAAAGAAGCAGATGCCCCATCTGGTCGACCACGACCCACCCCCCCATCCCGCCGATATCCTTCAGCTTCGTGCGGTCAAACGATCTTTTCGAAATTCGCAAATAAGGACAGATCCGATGAGCGAGAACGATCGAGACCCCTGAGGCCACGACCGCCCCGGCCAGGTACGCCCCGCCGATGAGGGCAAGGTCCGGCCCGAGGAGGGTGAAGAGGAGGACGATCAGCCCGACCTGGACAACAATATTTGTGAGGTTGACAAGGTTCTGGAGGTCGAGACGGTTGTAGGCGAAGAGCTGGACCGTGAAGTTCCCGCTCCAGGACCGGATCAGGAGGGCAGCAGAGACCCCGAGGAAGAGGAGGATCGCACCGGTCTCCTGCCCGGCCGGGACGTTGAAGATCGCTGGGGCAAAATATGCGACCGCGACGACAACCGGAACCATCAGGAGAAGAATCGCGGAGAAGGCGAAGAGGGCGGTATTGAACGTCCGGTTCGCGGCGGTATAGTCCTCTCTCTGAAGATCGACGGTAAGGAACCGGGAGACAGCGGTGTTGAGCGACTGGACGACGATCGCCACGTACCCGGTTATTGAGGTCGCGAGAGGAATGAGCCCGTAGGCCGCGACCCCGAGCGTGGAGACAAAGTAGGGGACGAGAAGGACGCCGATGACGATGTTCACTAGGAAGTAGGCGATGTTCGCCGCGAGGTTGCGGGGGAACTGGGCGGCAAAACGCTGGTTGGTTTCGGTCGGCATGATCTGTCCCTAATCGGAAACCTAACGGACTGATGGAGAACCGCGGGAACGTCCTTTCAGTGCGTGTTCGTTCGCAACCCCTGCCCACCTTTCCCCTGCAGGATTCCTTCTTTTCCAGAAGGGTCTGATCATCGTAGTCCCGAAAACCGCCAGCGCCGAGGCGGCAAATCCGACAGATCCCGCTTTAGGCACGGCGAGACCCGGTTCCCGGCTGCAACTGTCCGGGGCAGAGGGTACTGAAGCACTGTCGCCGGCCCTGCTCACGGAAGAGGGGTCGGCGATCTGTATGTGCATGGCATCTCCATACCAAGGAGCAGATATAAAACTTTGTTCTGCAGAAGAGGCGGCAGTTCTGAGGATTAGAGCTAAGTCGTTATCGCAATACTCTTAGAAACGTCCGTCGGAGGGCATCCAGCAATCTGCCCTCCCGCGAAGGACAAAATTTGGTTTTTACCAGATGATTCGGCTGGCAGTCTCCAAAACCACCTCCCTTCCCTACCCCCTCTTATCCTCAAAACGCCACCCCCCATTCGGCACCCTCACCTCAAACCGGGCCCCCTCCCCGGCAACCCCCGTCTCCCGGATCGTCATCCCCGTGATCCCGAGGATCCCCGCGACCAGGAACAGCCCGTGCCCGTGCCGGCGCTTATACGCCTCGCGAAAGATCGCCTCCTTCTCGCCGTCCGGGATGCCGTTGCCGTCGTCCTCGCAGAGGATCAGGAGGTCCTGCCCGGACCTCGCGCAGGAGAACCGGATCTCCGTCACCGCACCGCCATGGCGGACGGCGTTGTCGATGAGGTTGTAAAAGACCTTCTTCACCATCGGGTCCGCGTAGATCTCGAGGTCCCCGAGATCCGCCCGGACCCTGACCTCCGCCGGGAGGGCGAGGTCCAAGACACTCTCCCCGATGAGGTCCTGGGGCTTCTGCCAGGCGGGCTCCTTCACGCCCATGTCCTGGTAGTCCCGGCTGAACTCGATCTGCCTTTCGATCTCCTCTATGGCACTTCGGGCACGCTTCAGGCAGGCCTGGACCCCGGGATTTCCGCTGTCTTCCCCGGCGAAGTCGATGTAGGCGCGTGCGACGGTGACCTGGTTGAGGATGTCGTGGCGGGTGATCCCCGCGAGAAGGTTCAACTTCGCATTCGCCCGGCCAAGCGCCGCCTCGGCGTGCTGCTGTTCGGTGATATCCTCTCCGGAACTAAGCATCCCGCAGACTACTCCGTTTTTGTCCCGGAGCACGGTGTTGTGCCACGCGATGATCCGCTCGCCGCCGCCGGCGGCAAGAACCGGCGCCCTCACGTGCTCGTTCGCCTCGAGCTCGCCCTGCATCAGCCCGAGAAAGAACGCACGGCAGCGCTCCCGATCCGCCGGGGGAACGAACCGCTCGACCCAGGGCTCGCCCACGGCCGCATCCGCCGGGCAGCCCAGGACCTCGGACGCCCGGCGATTGACGAGGGCGATTCGCCCGTCTCGGTCGAGGACGACGAAGAGGGCGCCGGCGATATCCAGGTACTGCCCGAGCCGGTCCTTCTCCCGCCGGAGCCGCTCCTCGCTTGCCGTTAAACTGGTGAAGACCACCGCGTAGGGCTGCCGGATCCCGGTCTCGACGAACGCGACGTAGATCAGCCCGAACGAGAGCACCATCAGGAGGTGGCCGACCATGTTCGAGAGCCCGTAAACGCTGCTATACAGCGTGAACGCAAGTTCTGACGCGATCATCACGAGGATGGCCGCGGCGAGGTGGCCCGTCACCCGGGGCGAGAAGGCGTCCCGCACCCGGTAGACGGCGATACCGCCGAGGACAAGCAGGGCCGCTATGACGTACTCGCTTACGACCTTGAACGGCGTCAGCCCCGACCCCTCGACGTAGCAGTCGGGGAAGACCGGGACGGCGAAGATCGAGAGGAGGAGGAGCGCGGTAACCGCCGAAAACGCCGCAACCACCCGGCAGGGGGCCGGGTTTCTCCGCATCAGGAGAGGCGCGGCAAGCAGCGTCCCGGAAAGGAGGTAGCGCGAGGCGATCCAGAGCTGCGTCGGCAGGTTTGCGTCGTAGCCGACGAAGATCCCCATCCCGTCATACGCAAGGGTGTGGACCAGTCCGATGCCGGCCACGAAGAGCAGCCCGGTCCCGGCGACCAGCAGGTAGCCGTTCTCCCGCATCGTCCGGGCGTTCCACGCCACGGTGAAGACGGCTATCGCTATCGCGACGGCAACGAGTTCGGCGATCGTATGGAAGAGCAGGTAGTTGTACAGGCTGGTCGCCGCGAGGGCGGCGAGGAGCACCCCAAAGACGGCGAGCGAGCGCCGGATGCCGGACTCCGCGGCCTCCGCCCCGCTGGAGACTGCATGGGCCGACGGGTCTGTTCGCATAGCGTTGTTCTGCATGGCTCCTTTCCGGCTGCGGGGCGGGCTCTCTGTCGTGCGACGCACCACCTATATTTATTCTGGTGATATTATATTTTACAAAGCATCAATATATCGGATACATAACATCCCGTCTATAGGGCGATTCTGACAAACCGGGGTAAGATTCGGGCAAACAGGGGTGGTCGCTCGAGTCAGGATCGAGATTGCGCTACACCAGTTCGTTCCTGCGCAGGAACTCCCGGATATCGCGGGACTCGACCCAGCCCTCATCGAGCTGCTTGACGATCCCGTTGATCCGCTCTACCTGCTCCCGGATCTTCTCCGACGTCTTCGTATCGTCGGTCAGATCGGCCATGCCGAGGATCACCTGCAGGGGCAGGCGGATGTGATCTGCAAGGACGGCAAACTGCTCGATATTCTGCTCGATCTGGTAGAACGCCTGCAGCCGCATATCCTCATAGCGCATCCTATCCGAGACGTCCCGGCCGACGGTCTGGATGCCCACCACCCGGCCGGCCTCCACGATCGCCGACTCGTTTATCTCGACGGCGGCGGTCGTCCCGTCCTTGCGGCGGAGCTCCATCACCAGCCCCTCGACGGGCTCCCCCCGGGAAATCCGGGCCACGGCCTCCTGCCAGTCAGAAAAGGTCGCATCGGAGACGTAATCGCTGAACTGCCTGCCGATCATCTCCTCCGGGGCATACCCGAGGATCCGCTCCACGGCCGGGGAGACGTAGGTGATCCCCCGGTCGTTGTAGCAGGTGCAGATCATATCGAAACTCCGCTGCGCTATCTCGCGGAACCGCTCCTCACGTTCCGCAAGAGCGTTCTGCATCTCCCGCCAGTCGGTGATGTCCTCCACCATCGCGATGACGAGCCCCCGCTCCCCGGGGTCGCGGAGCAGGGAAGTCGTCAGCCGCCCCCAGATGATCCTGCCGTCCTTCGTCACGTAGCGCTTCTCCCGGCGGATGCCCTCCCCCCGGGCCGTCTCCCGGAGAAGGGAGCCCGCCTCCTCCCGGTCGGGCGGGTAGATCAGGTCCCGGGACTGCATGCTGCAGAGTTCGTCCTCGTCGTAGCCGAACATCCGCACGAACGCCGGGTTCGCCTTCATGATCCGCCCGTCCGGATCGACAAGCGCGATCCCGGTCCCGGCCTGCTCGAAGATCCCCCGGAACCGCTCTTCGCTCTCCTGGAGGGCGAGTTCCGCCTTCTTCTGCTCGGTGATATCCTGCCCCGTGACGGCCAGCCTCCCGGCCTGCGGCCGGTAGATCTGCAGGTCGTACCACCGTCCGGTCCGGGGTTCCTGCAGCCGCCGCTGCACCGGCACACCGGTCCTGGCGACCTCCCCGTAGAGGACGCGGGCTCCCTTCGTGATCGCCGGGAAGACGTCGAAGAGCCGTTGCCCGAGCAGTTCCTCCCGGCTGCGGCCGAAGACGCCGGCCGCGTTCTCGTTCAACTCGATGATCCGGTAGTCGGCGGGGTTTCCCTCACCGTCCGGGATAACCTCGTAGAGGGTGTAACTCTCGAGCATCTGTTCGAAGAGAAGGCGGTACTTCTCCTCGCTCCTCTCGATAGCCTCGGTCGCCCGCATCCGCTCGATGATCCGGCCGAGCCGCCCGGCGACGGCGTCGATCAGGCGGCGTTCGTCGGTGAGGAAGACCGCGTCGCCGTCGGTGGGCAGTTCGTGGCGGTAGCATACCTCCACCTTCCCGGCGTTATGGCCGTGGACAACAATCGGGCTCTCCTGCCGCAGAGGAGTCTCGACAAACCCGGGCGACCGGTATTCCCGGCCGTCGACCGTGATCCGGGCTGCAGCATCCCCCGGGCGGAGCCAGCCGGCGGGGAGGATGGCGGCGACCTCCTGCAGGACCTCATCGACCGATACCCCGGGCCGCTCGACGACACGGCTCACGGCATAGAGCGTCGCAAGTTCCCGCACCCGGTTGTCCAGGACGACCTGCTGCTTTCGGAGGAGGTCTTCTGCTCTCCGCCGGTCCGTGATGTTCTCTGCAATGACGACAAGCCGATCGTCCTCCGGCCGGTAGGCTTTCAGTCCGTAGCAGGCGCCGGTCGCCGGATCTGAAATATCGCAGTGCACCGGTCTTCCGGTTCTCGCAACCCGGCAGAGGAGGTCGAGCACGGCGGGGGTGATCGACGGAACGGCCGTGGCGAGGTCTTCTCCAACGACATCCTGCTGGCGGCGCCCAAGGATCTCGGCGGCCTTGCGGTTGATCCGGACAACCCGGAAGCCTACGGGGTTTTCGGAGCCGTCGCGGAGGATCTCAAGGAGGAGCGCGGCGTCCGGCATCTGGTCGAAGAGGAGGCGGTACTGCTGTCCGGGGGCTGCCGGCGCGATGGCGGCCCCGAGCATCGCGGCGACGGCACGGACGAGGCCGCGTTCCTGCGGCAGGAAGGAGTCTTCTGTTCCCTGAGGGGGCTCCCCTCCGGCTTCCGCAGGACCCCTCCGGGGCGCCACCACGAGGTGCCCGGCCGGGGTCCCGGCGACGATCCTTCCCGGTCCCGGGGCCGCGGGCCCGGGCACAACCCGTACCGACACCCCTTCCGGACGGCGGAACCCACCGGGCAGGAGGCCGGCCGCCTCCCGCAAAGCCTCGTCCGGACCGGCCTTCTCGATCGCCCGGGCGACCGCGGAGAGGGTCGCGAGTTCCCTTACCTGTCCGTCGGGTTCGTCCCGGCCGGTGACGTCGAGGTTGACCCCCGCCCAGAGGACGACCCGGCCTGCGGCGTCCCTGACCGGGATGCCCCTGCTCACGACGGTGCGGTATTCTCCGCCGGCGCTCCAGGCGCGGTAGGTGCACCGCCACGGCGTTCCGGCGGCGGCACAGCGCTCCCATTCGGCAAGCACCGCACCAGTGTCCTCCGGGTGGAGGGAGCGCGCCCAGCCGGAGTTCCGCCACTCTTCGAGCGCCGTCTCCGGGAGGCAGGGCGCCGTGCCGTTGGAACGATGGATCCAGATGCTGCAGGGAGCCGTCTCGTCGAAGGGTCGGTCGGGGTTGTCGGAGATCGTGGTGAAGTCTGGTGGAGGTGTCATGATAAGTCCTCCGGGAAGGGGGCAGGGGCGGGCCGGCACCCGGGCACGTTGCAGTGAATAATCGTTCCGATTACTTGGAGCGATTGCTTCATAATGGTTCTGCTCGGTGAAGGGGTGGCCCCTGTCGGGGTTGATCGCGCCCGAGGTGAGCCCGGACCACCCTTTAAGTGGGATGCAGCCAGGATCGCATACCCATGATGGAGACCTCTATCCAGAAGGCTCCGGCCGGAGGAGGGCCGTGACGGAGCATGAGGAGTGCCCGTCCTGCCCCCGGTGCCGCGCCGGGATCTGCGAGGTGCACAGGCCGGTTGTCGGCCGCCGGAAGGCCGCGGTCTTCGTGGTCGCGGGCATCCTCCTCCTCGCGGGGGTGATCGTCGAGTACTTCACCCCGTATCCCTTCGCCGGGACAGCCCTCCTGCTCGCCGCCGCGATCCTATCCGGCTACGACGTCCTGAAAGCCGGGCTCCTCGCCCTCGTCCGGCTCCGGTTCAGCATCGCCGTGCTCATCACGATCGCGGCGGCGGGAGCGTTTTTGACCCAAAACCCCGCCGAGGGAGCGACCGTGCTCTACCTCTATACCATCGCCGAGTTCCTGGAGGAGTATGCGGCCGGGAGGGCGGAGCGCTCGATAGCCTCGCTCCTCGACGTCGCGCCGCAGACGGCCCGGGTCCGGCGTGACGACGGGGAGGTGACCGTTCCAGTCGACGAGGTCGGCGTCGGGGAGACCGTGATCGCAAGACCGGGCGACACCATTCCGCTCGACGGCGTCGTCACCGGCGGCGGGTCATCGGTCGACCAGGCGGCGATCACCGGCGAGAGCGTCCCGGCGGCGAAAGGCGTCGGGGACGCGGTCTACGCCGGGACCCGGAACGTGGAGGGCTACCTCGAGATCCGGGTGACGAAGCCTGAGGCGGAGAGCACGATAGCCCGGGTGGTGGCCCTGGTCGCGGAGGCCCAGGCCCACACCTCCCCCACCGAGGCGTTCATCGAGCGGTTCTCCCGCTACTACACCCCGGCGGTCATCCTCGGCGCCGCTCTCCTCGTCGTGGTCCCCCCGCTCGCCTTCGGCGTCCCGTTCGTCGAAGCGTTCTACCGGGCGCTGGTCCTGCTCGTCATCGCCTGTCCCTGCGCGCTCGCCATCTCCACCCCGGTCTCGATGGTCTCGGGGATCACGACCGCAGCGCATAACGGCGTGCTCATCAAGGGCCGGGACTCCCTCGAGACCGTGGGGCTCGCAAAGGTGGTCGTCTTCGACAAGACCGGGACGCTCACGACCGGAAGGCTCGAGGTGGACGGCGTGGTCGGGTTCGGGGTGCCGGCGACCGAGGTGCTCGCCGCCGCCGCGGCGCTCGAATCGCGCTCCGGCCACCCGATCGCGGAGGCGGTCCGGCGGCGGGCGGAGGAGGAGGATGTTCTTCTCCCGGACGTCGAGGAGTTCGTCTCGATCGCGGGAAGAGGCGTCCAGGGTCGGATCGGCGGTGAGACCTGCCTCCTCGGAAACGCTGCACTCTTCCCGGACGCCGCCGGCGGGGCATGGCGGCAGGAGTACGACCGCCTGGAGGGGGAGGGCAAGACCGTCATCCTCGCCGGCACCGATTCGGGCGTCTTCGGGCTGATTGCGCTCTCGGACGTCATCAAGAAGGATGCCGAAATGACGGTCGCCCACCTCCGGGCCCGCGGCATCCGGACGGTGATGCTCACCGGGGACAACGAGCGCGTGGGAGAAGCGGTGGCCCGCCGCATCGGGATCGACGAGTGCCATGCCGGGCTCCTCCCGGAGGATAAGGTCGCGATGGTCGAACGGCTGATGGACCGCTACGGGCTCGTGGTGATGGTCGGCGACGGCGTGAACGACGCGCCGGCGCTGGCCCGGGCGAACGTCGGGGTCGCGATGGGGGCGATCGGCTCGGACGTCGCGATCGAGGCGGCCGATATCGTCGTGATGGAGGACGACATATCCCGGGTCGCCTACCTCGTCGCCCTCTCGGAGAAGACGGTCTCGGTCATCCGGCAGAACGTCACAACGGCGCTCGTAGTGAAACTCGGGATCGCCGCGCTCGCGGTCTTTGGGCTGGTCACCCTCTGGATGGCGGTGGCGTTCGGCGACATGGGGCTCTCGTTCGCGGTCATCTTAAACGCGCTGCGGATAGGCCGGCCGGATACCGGCAATCCGCCGTGAAACCAGAACGGGCGCCGGAAAAAGAAGAGAGGATCTATTCAAAGAGAACGGTCTTCTCCGGCGTCCATGCCGGGTCGATGAACGAGAGGATCGTCGTCGTCGAACCGGCGGCGTTCCGGGTCTCTTTCACCAGGTCGGGCGGGACGTACGCGGCACTCCCGGCAGGGACCCGGACTGCTGCGCCGTCGCGCATGGCGACCTCGATCTCCCCCTCGATCACGTAGAGGAGATCGGACGAACCGCGGATCCCGTCATACCCAAGGTACCCGCCCGGGAGGAGTTCGACGTAGGCGATGCTGTAGTCGATCGGGATTGCCGTCTCGTTCATCAGCACCGGGTTCAAGACGGTGAAGGCCGCCACGCCGGACTCGAGGTCCCACTCGATCCCCGTCCGGGGATCGGCGACGACGATCGGCTTGCCATCCGTCGTCAGGTTGAGCGCGACAACGTCGTCCCCCGAAATCTCGATCTCGGGCGTGTAGGCCGGCTGGCTCACGGTGATGTAGTAGAGATCGGTTTCCCCGACCGAGGCTATCGACCGCAGCACCCCTTCCGGCAGGAGGACGGTCGCCCCTTCGCGGGCGGTCACCGTCTCGTTGTCGCAGCGGATCTCCGCCGCGCCGGCGATCACGTAGACGAGTTCCGTCGTCCCGATCAGGCGGTGCGGCGGCGTCGCGTTGCCGGGCGGGATGGCGACGCAGCCCATGCTGTAGTTCGTCCGGATCTCCGGCGACTCCTCGCCGATGAACCCGGAGTAGGTCGCCTGGCCGTCGAATATGGGGACCGGGTCCGCCGGGGCGATCAGGCTGACCTCCGCCTCCGCCGGAGGCTCGCTTGCGGTGAGGCACCCGGCAGAGAGGAGCATGCAGGCTAAGAGAAGAGGAACAATCCTGTACATGATACAGTGTCCGCGACAGAGGAAATAAACCCGATCGATCGCGTCAGGCATGCGCCCGGAGCGATCCGGATTCACAGCAGGGAGATACCGGCCCGGGGCTTACCCTTCGCGCCCCGCCTTCCGGAGGGTGAACCGGAACGCCGCTCCCATCTCCGGGCACCCCCGGACCCGGTCCTCGGCCCAGATCCTCCCGCCGTAGCGTGCAGTGAGCATTCGGCAGATCGAGAGCCCGAGACCCTGGCTCCCCCGCCGGCCGCCCTCCCGCTCGAACCGGAAGAAGATCGTCTCCTTCGCGTCCTCCGGGATACCGGGGCCGGTATCGGCAATGGTGATGATGACGGTCCACTCATCCAGCTCCTCGACCGTCACCGTGACCTCGACACCCGACCCGCCGTGCTTCGCGGCGTTGCCGATCAGGTTCGTGAAGACCTCCGGCAGGAGATCGTCGGCGAGGACCTTCACGAGCAGCCCCTCGTAGCGGATACAGAGGTCGGGGAAATGCGCAATCTCCTCCCGGATCACGGCGTCAAGGTCATGAGGCGTAAGTCCGGCCCGGGTCTCGTGGATCTTGCGGAGAGTGGCGACGTTTGCCGTTATCTCGATGCTCTTCTTGATCCCGGCCTTCAGCTTCCGGGCGTGCCGCGCCGGCTCTCCCTCGAGCTCGTCGATGAGGATATCGGCGTAGATGTTGGCGACGTTGTCCGCGTTCCGGATATCGTGGGTGAGGATATCGAGGTAGAGGTTCGCCTCCCGGTTTGCCACCTCAAGCCTCCGGTAGAGCATCCCCCGCGTTATGCCGGCCCCGATCTCCCGGCCGACCGCTTCAAGGAGCGCGCGCTCGTCGGGGGAGAACGATCCCCGGTCCCTGCTCCCGATGATGAGCGCCCCGACGACGTCGGACTCGACGACGAGCGGGATGCAGGCGAGTGCGGCAAACCCAAGTTCCCGGAGGAGAGGTGACCCGGGGGCGTTCCGGCCCTGCTCAAGGTAGCAGGGCATGCCGGCGTCGAGGGTGTCGGCGAACGAACCCCCCCGGGTCCTCTCTGCCTGCTCCAGGCACGTCTCGGGTATGTTCCTCAGGCACCGGAGCGTGGCCTCGCCCTGCCCGGCATCGAGGCGGCAGATAGCGCCGCCGTCGTAATCAAGCAGGTCGAGCGTCTGGCCGAGCGCCGCCTCAAGCAGTTCGTCCAGCGTCCGGGCCGACGCGGATGTGCCGATGATCCGGTTCAGCAGCAGGAGGTAGCGGTTTCTGGCCTGCAGTTGCTCCTCCGCCTGTTTCCGGTGGGTGACGTCCCGCATAACGACCTGGACCGCGGGCCGGCCCTCATAATACGTCCGTGTGCCCCTCCCCTCGACGGGGACCGTTGTCCCGTCAAGCCTGATGACCGGCAGCTCGATGAGCGGCGTCTCCTCTCCCTGGAGATCCCGCGTACTGAAGGCCGCGACGGTATCCCGGGTTTCCGGGTGGACGATATCGAGGATACCCATCCCGATGACCTCTTCGGAGCGTGAAGCCCCGAGCAGTTTCAGGCCGGCGGGGTTGATGAAGAGGATCTCCCCGTCGCGGTGGATCAGGGTCGCCTCGGCGGAGAGTTCCACGAGCGATCGGTATTTCTCCTCGCTCTCGCGGAGCTGCGCCTCCATCTTCTTCAAGGGAGTGATGTCCTGGACCCCGGCAAAGAATCCCCGGCTGTTGCCGTCGGCGTCGACGATCGGCGTGGTCGCCATCAGCGTGTGGACGCGGGCGCCGTCACTGCGGATCAGATCGATCTCAAAGATCTCCCGTTTGCTCTGGCCCAGGTTCTGCAGGTAATCTCCCAGGCATTCGGCGCCCGCCTCGTCGACGAACAGAGAGACCGGCGCGCCGACGATCTCGGCGACCGGGTAGCCGACGATCTCGGCCATGCGCTGGTTGGCGAAGACCGCAATGCCCTCCCTGTCGATCAGCCCGATCCCCTCGTTGAGGTTCTCGACGAGGGTCCGGTACCGGTCCTCGCTCTCCCGCAGGATATCTTCCATCCGCACCTGACTGGTGCAGGGAAGGGCCGGAGCGCCGCCCAGAATCCCGGAGGAGGCGGGAGAGAGGCGGATGACCCGCATGCCCCGGAACGGCCCCGCGTCAACGGCCCTGCACGAGCAGCGGAACCGCTCCCTCCCATAGCCCGGCGACAGCAGCGTGCACAGAACGTCGGCAGCCCGGGTGTCGGCGTCGAGGGATGCCAGGACCGCCGCCCTGGACGGCTCCTCGCAGATCCGGGGTACCAGGACCCGGCGGATGAACTGAACTGCATCCATCCCGGAGAGCGCATCCCGGCCGATGCCAAGCAGGTGCCGCAGATACCTGTTGACGCAGGCTATCCGGTTATCGGGGCCGACGACAAGCAGCCCCTCGTCGAGCGCATCCAGAATAGCGGAGAGCGCGAGGGTATCGCCGTATACGGGCTTGCGTACGTGCATTGGCCGGGACCACCTTCCTTTCTACTCTCGGGGACTTTTATATCCTGTACAGATAAAATGTTCCCACGCGATTCAGACGCATCCAGGCTATTTTCGGAGGAATTTAAGGGAATTTTTCCACTCGTGTGGATGGATCTGTTCGATTACGTGGAGTATGCTGTCCTCACGGCTTTATAAACCTACCCATTTGCTCCGGGAGTGCCCGTGCTCTCCCCATCGACGGATACGCGATTCAACTGCTCCTGCAGTTCTGCACGGCCGGCTGCCCCCGGCCGCGAAGGTGCATGCGGCCTCGTTGTGCCTTCGCTGCCGGTATATTTACATTGCCGGGAGACCTGCATCTCCTGCCATGGGCGGATGCATGCACCCGCACCGGGACGGGTCTTGCCGCCGGGCGACGGAGACGCTCCGGCAGCGTTACGCGCGGGACAAAACTGTCGAAGAGGAGAGAGCGGCGGGGAGGGGTTGATACGGACCACGACCACGGGCAGTACGAGACGCAAATCGTGGAGGCGAGCCGGAAGAAGCCGCCGGAGACCCGTGGTCCCGCCCCGCACACCCACCACGCCCTCAGAGACTTCCGGCGGCGGTTTATCGTCTCGACGATCCTGACAATCCCGATCCTCCTCCTCTCGGAGCCGGTCCAGAGGCTCCTCGGGTTCACCATCCGGTTCCCGGGCTCGGACTACCTCCTCCTCGCTCTTGCGACCGCCGTCTACCTCTACGGCGGCTGGCCGTTCCTCTCCGGCATTGTGCGCGAACTCCGGGCGCGGATGCCCGGGATGATGACGCTCATCGCCGTCGCGATCACCGTCGCCTACGTCTACAGTTCGGCGGTCGTCCTCGGTCTCGTCGGCGAAGAGGGGTTCTTCTGGGAACTCGCCACCCTGATCGACATCATGCTCCTCGGGCACTGGGTGGAGATGCGCTCGGTTCTCGGGGCGTCGCGGGCACTCGAGGAGCTGGTCCGGGTCATGCCTTCAGAGGCGCACCTCCTCCGGGACGGGGGGACCGAGGACGTGCCCGTAGACCGTCTCAGACCGGGCGACCGGGTCCTCGTCCGGCCCGGGGAGAAGGTGCCGGTGGACGGCACGGTGGCCGAGGGAGCAACAAGCGTCAACGAGGCGATGCTCACCGGGGAGTCGAAACCGGTGGAGAAGCGCCCGGGCGACGGGGTCATCGGCGGGGCGATCAACGGCGAGGGCTCGATCGTCGTCGAGGTCGAGAAGACGGGGGCGGAGACCTACCTTGCGCAGGTGATCGACCTCGTGCAGAAGGCGCAGGAGAGCCGGTCCCGGACCCAGGACCTCGCCGACCGGGCGGCGTTCATCCTGGTGGTGATCGCCCTCTCGGTCGGTGCGGTGACGTTTGCAGCATGGTTCGCCCTCGGAGAGGGTACCGGGTTTGCGGTGGAGCGGGCCGCGACCGTGATGGTCATCACCTGCCCTCACGCCCTCGGGCTTGCCGTCCCGCTCGTGGTCGCGGTCTCGACGGCCCTTGCCGCACAGTCCGGGTTCCTGATCCGGGACCGGAGCGCGTTTGAGCGGGCAAAAGACCTCACAGCAGTCGTCTTCGACAAGACCGGCACCCTGACGGAGGGGCGGTTCGGGGTCACGGACGTCCTCGCCTTCGCCGGCGCGGCAGAGGAGGATGTGGTCCGGGCGACGGCATCGGTGGAGGCGCACTCTGAGCACCCGCTCGCGCGGGGGGTGGTCAGGAGCGCGGAGGAACAGGGCATCTCTCTGCTCCCGGTCGAAGGTTTCCGCGCGATCCCGGGGGTCGGCGTCGAGGGGAAGGCCGGCGGCCGGGCCGTCCGGGTCGTCGGCCCGGGCTACCTCGCGGAGCGGGGGATCGCGGCCGGGGACGAGGGGGTCGAGACGCTCCAGCGACAGGGCAAGACCGTCGTCTTCCTGCTCGAGGACGACCGGCCGGTCGGCGCGATCGCGCTCGCCGATATCATCCGGCCGGAGTCGGGAGACGCCATCCGCCGGCTCAAGGCGATGGGTATCCGGTGCATGATGCTGACCGGCGACAACCGTGACGTCGCGGCGTGGGTGGCGGGGGAACTGGGTCTTGACGAGTTCTTTGCCGGGGTCCTGCCCCACGAGAAGGCGGAGAAGATCCGGGAGGTGCAGCAGCGCTACCGGGTGGCGATGGTGGGCGACGGGATCAACGACGCCCCCGCGCTCGTCGAGGCCGATGTGGGGATCGCCATCGGGGCCGGGACCGATGTTGCCGTCGAGAGCGCCGATATCGTCCTCGTGAGGAACGATCCCCGGGACGCGGCGGCGGTCATCGACCTTGCAAAGAAGACCTACCGGAAGATGTTCGAGAACCTCCTCTGGGCGACGGGCTACAACGCCGTCGCCATCCCGCTCGCCGCCGGCGTGCTGATCGGCGCCGGGATCGTCCTCACCCCGGCGGCAGGGGCGGTGCTGATGAGCGCAAGCACCGTGATCGTCGCGATCAACGCCCGGCTGCTCCGGGTGTAGGGACGGCCCCTGCATCACCGCCGGGGTGATTGATTGAACCGGGAGGTTCAATGCGGTCAAATAGGGGAACGGAGTGAGTATCTACCGGAGACGAGTTACTCATGAAACGAGACACGACAATCCGAATCTTCTCCCTCTTCATCGCCCTCGCCGTGGTGGTTCCTGCCGTGCAGGCCGCCCTCGTCGTCGATGCAGGGAGCGACCGCACGGTACTCGCCGGTGAGCCGGTCACCATCCTCGCGGCCTGCAACAGCACGGATGCCTTCGATGCAATGAACCTCTCCGCTTCCGTCGACTGGAACACGGGAACGACGGAGGCGGAGATCGTGGCGGAGGACGAGCATAACGGCACCGTCCGGGCCACCTACACCTACCTCGCCGCCGGCACCTACGCCGCCACGGTGAAGGTCGAAAACAACGCCACCGGCGCCGTCGCCTGCGACACCCTGAACGTGACCGTGAAGGCGCAGACGGCGGAGGTGAAGGTCGCCCCGAAGACGCTGAACCAGAAGAGCAACGGTATCATGACCATCTTCATCAACGTTGCTGAATGGCTCGGGTTTGCCGGCGCCGACCGCACGAACGTGACGGTATCGGACCCCGCGGAGTTCGCGATCGGGAACGCAACGCCGGAGAAGGTCAACTTCTGCGCAAAAGACGGCGGCACGCTCATCCTGAAGTACCGGCGGCAGGACCTCGACCTGAACGAAGGTGACAACAACCTGACCGTGACCGGCAGCGCCGTGACCGAGGAGGGTAATGTCTCAGTGGCCGGCACCGGTACCGTATCCGTCATCAAGGGCAAGAACGACGACGGACACGCCCGGGCCGCGATGGCGAAGAACCAGAAAGAGTTCCGTGAAGAGCAGCAGAAATCCAACGGGAAAGCAAACGGACGGGCGCCGTAACGGCGCACCGGAGGGTGCGGGGGACACCCTCCTTCCTCTTGTTACCATAAAGGCCCGGACAGGGGATCAATTCTCTTATCGCTTATCGGGGCAACCTATGTGCATGGGACGCTACACCAGCGGCGACGTCATATTAGCCCCCGTGCGCATCGGGGGAGGGGGCGAGCGGAAGGTGCGCCCGGTGGTGGTCGTTTCTGCAGGAGAGGACGGGACCCTGCTCGTCTGCCCGGTATCGAGCAGCCCCTCTACCGACGGAATTTCCGTCTCACTCTCGCTCCACGACTTCGCCCGCGGCGGGCTCGACCTCTTTATCGAGAGCTACGCGCTCGCCGCACACGCCGCCACTATCCGGGCGGCGGAGGTTGTCGGGAAGAAAGGCACGCTTATACCGGAGACATTCGCCGCCGTCCGGGAGGCCGTGCCGGGGGTGTACAAAAAGAGGGGGCGGTGATGAATGGGTTTTCCCCGGGTTGTTCCCGTGCAGTGGATCGTAGGGGACTGCGCAACTCGCACCTCCGGTGTTCAAACCCCGTTTCTCGCACCTAACGGTGCTCACGTTCGCTTTCGCTCACGCCTCGAAAAACTGCGGGTTTCTCGAACTCCTGTCCTACAGACAGCGCTTCGATGCACTGACACGGATTTCAAGGGGATATCGCCATTCGGGGGAGGGGCTGACGGGGAGGGGGGTCTCCCCCCTCGAAGAACTTCGTTCTTCTCATGCTCCCTTCGGTCGCACTCCCCATTGTCCCCACCCCCCGTTGCGATACTTCCACGGTCCACTGTATCGGGATATTCCTTCGCTTCACTCGTTTTGTTCTCGTAACTTGCACCAAATGGTGGTCTGGGTGAAAATCGTGTCTGGGAACGCAACTGAACAAAACGGCGTTCCCGGTATAACTACGATCCTATGAAACAACTGTGAAACCACAACAGGCCTTCAGAGTTCGTACCGCTTCACGAACTCCCGGATCTTCCGCGACTCCATCCATTCCCGGTCCAGCCGGTTGATCTGCATGTTGATCCTGCGGACCTGTTCGCGGAGTTTCTCTGCGGTCTCCTCGTCGTCGAGCAGGTCCGCAACACCCATGACCACCTGGAGCGGGTGGCGGACATGATCGGCAAGGATTGCGAACTGCGCGATATTACGCTCGGTCATATCGAACGCCTGCTCACGGAGCCGTTCGTACAGGATCCGCTCGGAGATGTCCCTGCCGATAGCCTGGAACCCCACGATCGCCCCCTTCTCGACGATAGGCGACTCGTTCAGTTCCAGTATGACGGTCTCGCCGTCCTTCCGCCGGACCTCGGCCTGGAGCCGTTCGACCTGCTCGCCCCTGGACACCTTCCGGCGCCCCCGTTCCCAGGCTGGAATGCTTGATGTGAGGATGTAATCCTCCCACTCGGTTCCTACCATCTCCTCGGGAGCGTACCCGAGTATCCGCTCCACGGCCGGGGAGACGTAGGTGATCCCCCGGTCGTGGTAGTAGGTGCAGATCATATCGAAACTCCGCTGGGCAATCCCCCGGAACATCTCCTCGCTCTTCTCGAGCGCCTCTTCTACATGCAGCCGTTCGATGATCCGGCCGAGCCGCCTTGTGATGGAGTCAAGCAGCATCTGCTCTTCCGGCAAGAACGGCCCTTCGGCCCCCTTCGGAACCTCCGCGCGGCACCGGACCTCGACCTCGCCGACCTGTACGCCATGGACGACGATCGGGCTGCTCTGCTTCCAGGGGGTCTCTCCCGGATCGCCCCGGTAGTAGTCCCGGCCGTAGACGATGATCCGCACCGCAGTATCATCCGGGTACTGCCAGCCCAGGGGAAGGGTATCGGCAACCGCCTGCAGGAGCGTTTCAAGCGTTATTCCCGGAACCTCGACGAGGTGTGAGATGGTGTACAGGCACCGGAGTTCGTCCATCCGTTTCTTGAGTTCGTGCGTCTTCTCCCGGAGCGCCTCCTCCACACGGTTCCGTTCCGTCACATCGAAGGCTATCCCGGTAACGCCGGTAATCCTGCCCTCCGCATTTCGGAGCGGCTTTAATGTCAGGTCCCGGATGCGTGAATCACCCGCGACGGGGAACGTCACCGCCGCCCGCACGGTCTCTCCCGTCTCAAGAACCCGGCGTTTGAGCGCGGTAAGAAACGCGGCGCTGTCGGGAAAGGCGTCCTCGTCCCGCATGCCGATGATGGACGCGTCCGTAGATCCCAGCTGCTGGTTGTACGACCAGGTATAGCGGAGGTTTTCGTCCTGTGCAAAGATGACCACCGGCGATTGGTCGAGCGCGACCCTGAAATGGTGCGCGTCCAGGTCGGCGGTGGCATCCCGGATCTTGATAAGCCGCTGCCCGGCAACGACCCACTTGCCCGTGATCGAGAGCCAGCGCCGGGTGCCATCGGGGGTCCGGGCACGGTAGAGGCGGGTGGGGAGATCTGCACCGTTTTCCAGGGCCTGCCGGAGCAGCCGTGCGGAGGCTTCATCCTCGAAGGTCGGGAGAAGGTGCGTGCCGAAGAGGTCCCGCACGTCCATGCCGACGGCGTCGTCCTGCTGGATGGCAAGGGTCCGTGCGAGTGCCGGGTTGTACCAGCTGACCTTCCGGTCATCGTTTACCACAAGAAGGCCGTCTTCAAGAGCGTCGAAGACTGCAGGGTCACAGGGTGACCGTTCATGATGCGAGTCAGTCATAGCCCACCGGCGCTGGAACGCTATCGCTGTAATGCTTGTGCTCCGTGGACGGTAAAAAAGGTTACTATCCGATCTGGGGATAAATACCAGATTTCTATGCTGATCCGGAGATTTCGGCGGCGTTCGCGGTTTCCCGAATGCGCGGGCTATGGTACAGCACGCCGGGCAAAAAACCGGGTGGGGAGGGGGCTGCAGGCCGGCAGCCATCCCCGTCGGCATGGATGAGTTCCGTCACCGGGAAACACGAAGGTATCCCGGGCCCGCGATAGAGCAGTGACCGGTGCGGCTTCCCCCCAACACATAAATACCATCGGCGAGCCGTAGGGGGCTTTATGATGGCGGATACAGAGTCCATCGAGATATTCTCCGTGATCCGGGAACGCCGGAGCGTCAGGAACTACACCGGCCGCGAGGTCCCGGACGAGGCCCTCCGGGCGATCATCGCTGCGGGCATCCAGGCCCCGACCGCTCTCGGGCTTCAGCCCTGGCAGTTCGTGGTCGTGAGAGACAGGGACCTGATGCGGCGGGCGTCCGACTACTGTAAGCCGATCCTTATAGAGAAGATCGGGGAGGAGTCCCGGCCGGGGACGGAAGAGTTCCTCGCGGCGCTCAAGACTCCTGAGTTCAGCATCTTCTACAACGCCCCGGTGCTGGTCCTGGTCCTCGGCGCCCGGGATGTCGCATCGAGCGTCCTCGACTGCACGCTCTGTGCGGAGAACATGATGCTTGCCGCCTGGGCGCTCGGCATCGGCAGCTGCTGGATCGGGGCCGCGGCCCTCATCGAGCAGAACCCCGAGATCCTTGCGGCGATGAAGGTCCCCGGCGACCACCAGATCGTGGCGCCGCTGATCTTCGGCTATCCCGCCCCCCTGTCAGCGAAACCGGCACGCCGGGAGCCGCGGATAACGTGGGTTCCCTGACCAGGACCGGTAGTGACCGCAAAAGGAAGCAGGTATCACGGCCTTCGGCCCATCGCACCTCGAAGCCCAAGGCTTCTCAAACTCCTGCCGCCTACGATGCTCGCGCCAGTCGCACCTCACACCTTCGGCGCTCAAACTCCTGCCGGGACGCCAGTCGCACTCATGAATCGTTGCGATTCTCGCCTACGGTGCTCACGCGTGACGTTGGATTGCGTTCCAGACGCGGATTCCGAGGGGATATCGCCCTGGGGGAGGGGCTGACGGGGAGGGGGGCTCGCCCCCCTCCCCTGTTCCCACGGTCCACTGCATCGGAATATTTCCCTCGCTTCACTTGATTGTCGCACAACGATGGCCTTCGGCCCATCGCACTTCGAAGCCTAATGGCTTCTCAAACTTCAGACATTGTCCGTCGCGCCGTCCCGGCAATCGCGCTCCGGAGCGTCGCTCTTCGCAAAGACGAGTTCGGTTGTGAGTTCCGCCCTCCGCTTACCCGGCGGCAGCGCACGCGACCGCTTCCGCCGGGATGATCGGGAGCGTGATCCGCCGCCGGTCCCGGACAAGCGTCAGGGTTGCCGGCTCCGCGATGGGCCAGGTGGCGAGGAACCGGTGCAGGTCGTCGACGCACGTCACGCACGTCTCGTTGATCGCGACGATCAGGTCTCCGCCGCGGAGCCCGGCCCGGCCGGCGGGGCTTGCCCGGCTCACCGAGACGACCTCGACCGCCTGGTTCGCGGCGAGGCCGAGCGCCGCAACAAGCGGCTGCGGGAGCGGCCGGGACTGGCCGGCGATACCCAGATATCCGCGCCGCACCCTGCCGTCGGCGACCAGCTGCGGCAGGACCCACGAGGCGGTGTTCGAGGGGATCGAGAAGCAGATGCCCTGCGCCATCGGGATGATGGCCGTGTTGATGCCGATGACGCGGCCGCGGGAGTCGACCAGCGGACCGCCGGAGTTGCCGGGGTTCAAGGGAGCGGTGTGCTGAATGATGTTCTCGATCAGGCGGCCGTCCCGGCTCCGGAGCGCCCGCCCGAGAGCGCTCAGGACTCCTGTCGAGACGGTCGAGTTAAAGCCGAGCGGGTTGCCGATGGCTATCGCGAGCTGGCCGACCGAGAGCGCCCCGGAGTCGCCGAACGACGCGTAGGGGAGGCCGCCGGCATCGGTACGGAGCACGGCGAGATCGGTCGCCGGGTCGGCCCCGGCCAGGCGTGCGGGAAGTGTGGTCCCGTCCGCCGTACGGACCTCGAGCCTCCCGGCTCCCTGCACCACGTGGTTGTTGGTCAGGATGTAGCCTTCCGGCGCCACGATCACGCCTGAGCCCGCTCCCATCTGGTCGCCGCGCTGGCCCTGGAGGTTCTTCCCCGCGACCACGCTCACGACCGCGGGCCCCACGGACTCGACGACCCGGACGACGGCCCGGGAGTAGGCGTCGAGGAGGTCGGCATCCGACTCCCCGGTATTTGAAGATGCACCGTTCCCGGACGGAGCGGATACCGGGTGAGAGTCGCCAACCTGTCGGAAGAATGTGCGCTCTGTTTTATTCATTGTAATTTATAATTTTATAATCAATAGTAATGTACTTTCCGCACAGGTTTGGTGAGCAACGTTCCTCACAGCGCGTAAGATCGCTCCTGCACCGGGCGCGCAGGGATTCTTCATGGGCTGCATCACTCCCGCCGCAAAAGACAAATAGCCGCAATCGCTATTGCCCTCCATGCTCGAGACGGCTGCGATTGAGGTGAATGTGGATGCAACGAGCATCGAGGTGCACCCCACGGATGTCAGGCGACTCCCGCAGGCCGGGGAAGCCTACGATATCGTAGAGATCGAGACCGACCGGGGAACGACCACCTGCCGCTACTACGAGGCCGCAGGGGCCGGAACCGGTGTCGTCATGGTCGGCGGGACCGGCGGCGGGTTCGACACCCCTGCACGGGACCTCTACCCACGGCTGGCGCAGGACCTCCCGAACCACCGGATCAGCGCGCTCCGGGTGCAGTACCGGCACCCGAAGGATCTCGTGGAGTCAGTCATCGACACGGTCCTCGGTACGCGTTATCTTGAGAGCCAGGGCGTCTCGGCCGTCGGGCTGGTCGGGCACTCGCTCGGGGGAGCGGTGGTGATCCAGGCGGCCGCAAACGTCCCGGCGGCCAGGGTCGTCGTCGCCATCTCCACCCAGACCACCGGGACCGAACCGGTCGTCGGCCTCGCGGGCCGTGCGGCACTCCTCTTCCTGCACGGGGATAACGACCCGGTCCTCCCTCACCGCTCGTCGGAGGATGTCTACCGTCGTGCCGGCGAGCCAAAACGGCTCGTCATCTACGAAGGGGCGGGCCACACCCTCGACGAGACAGCGGAGAGCCTCTACGTCGAGGTGAAGGCGTGGCTCCTCAAGCACCTCCCCGGAGCGGTCGTCTGATCCGGTACCGGGAATGTCTATTCGCGAGTTCAAGCTGGAACGGTTCATGGCGGAGCACGAGTTCCGGGCATCGTATGTGCTCGGGGCCTCCGACGGCGAGACACTGAGCGTACAGGAACTTCTCTCCCTTGACCCCGGGTCAGAAAACGACCTCCTGCGGCTGCGTCTCGGTTACGCCGAGCCGGCGGGAAGCGCATCGCTCCGGGAGGCAATCGCCGGGCTTTACTCGGGGGTATCGCCCGATGAGGTCATCACCTTCAACGGGGCATCCGAAGGGATCATGGCGTTCATGTCGACCGCCCTCCAGCCCGACGATCACGTTATCGTCCAGTTTCCCGCATACCAGTCGCTCTACGAGGTCACCCGCTCGCGTGGTTGCGACGTCACGCTCTGGTGGATGGATGAGGAGAAGGGCTGGAGCCCGGACCTCGAGGTGCTGCAGGAACTGGCCGGACCGGCGACGAAGGCGATCGTCATCAACTCCCCGCACAACCCCACCGGCTACCAGTTCCCGGAGAGCAGCTTTTCGGCCCTGATCGAGTTCGCGGAGGAACGAGACATCACCATCTTCTCCGATGAGGTCTACCGGCTCCTTGAGCACCGGGCCGACGACCGACTCCCCGCTATGGTCGACGTGCCGGGCGCTCATGTCTCGCTCGGAGACGTATCAAAAGCGTACGGGCTTGCCGGACTCCGCATCGGGTGGGTTGCGACCCGTGATCGAGACCTGCTCGGACGGCTTGCGAGGTACAAGGACTACTCAACCATCTGCAACAGCGCTCCCGGCGAGTTCTTTGCCGGGATCGCGCTCCGCCATCGGGGAAAGATCGTCGCCAGGAACCTGGATATCATACGGCGGAACGTCGGGCTGCTGGACGACTTCTTTACTACCTGGAGCAGCCTCTTTTCGTGGGTCCGCCCCCGGGGAGGAACGACAGCGTTTCCCCGGCTCAGGGCAGGGGAAGGCGCTTTCGCACTCTGCACCGATCTCCTGGATTCGGCAGGTATCCTCCTCGTTCCCGGAACGGTCTTCGAGCACGATGACGCTCATATCAGGTTCGGCTACGGGAGACAGGATATGCCTGAGGCCCTGGAGCGCCTCGACGGCTATCTCAGGACCCGGTTCGGCTGATCCCGGATAGAACCCGGCGCTCCTCGCCCATCCCCTCCAGGTATCGGCGTGCGGCGCAGGGATCGTCGCTTGAGAACCCTTCGACGCCGATACGGATCGCTTCCTCGATATCCTCCGGCGTGTTCAACAGCCAGGGGACGACGAGCAGTCCGGCGTTGTGCGCCTGATCCACCAGTTCGCGGGAGACCCGGTCCCATCGCGGGAGGATGAGGTCGGCCTCTACCGAGCGGGCGAGCCCGACAGGATCGACGATCTCCTGCGAGTAGATGAGGCCCGCCTGCGCCCCGGGGAGGAGCTTCTTTGCCATCGATACACTCTCCGGGTGAAACGAGACCAGGAAAAGCCGTTCCGGCATCCGGTCCATGAGCACCGAGACGACGATCGCTTCGGTCCCGGGCTCCTTGAATTCCACGACAAGCCCTGTCTGCCCGCGGACCAGGTCGATAACCTCCGAAAGCGTCGGGATGGTCTCGCCCCCGCCCGCGTCCAGCCTTTTGAGTTCCTCGATGGTGAAGCCTTTGACCGGTCCGGTCCCGTCCGTCGTCCGGTCGACGGCCGCGTCATGGATCGCAACCACAATACCGTCTTTTGTGAGGCGCACGTCGACCTCGACGAGATCGGCGCATGCCATCCCTGTTCGGAGAGCCCTCAGGGTGTTCTCCGGTCCGAGAGCCCTTGCCCCCCGGTGTCCGATGATGAGCATGCGACGCCATACACCCGGGGACCAGATATAGGTGGCGGGCTTTTCCGGCAGAGCGGTCCATACCAGGCACTTCCGGCATGGTGCAGCCCGGTTGCCTGCATGGCTCCCGGCACGGAGCACCGCCCTGAGAAACGGTTCCTTCAGGGGCAGGTGCCGGAGGCGGCACCTGTGTGCGGCTGAAAAAAGGGTTACTTCTGCTGAACCTTCTGGAACTCTGATTTAATGTCTTCCTTGCTGTTGTACTGCTTATCCTCAAACTGGTTCAGCGTATCAAGGATGCCCTGAGGTGCTCCGCTCTCCTTCGCCTGGGAGAGAAGATTGTCTTTCGATGCGGGGAAATTAATCCTCGAGGTGATCTGTTCGATGATCCGGGGGTCGAGTTCCTGCAGGGACCCGGCGACTTTCGACATCCCGCCCATGGCGGATTCTTTTATGCCTTTCATACTGCTCACCGTCATATCTGCGCTCCCTTTCCGGGAGGCGGCCCCAGGAGGGTAAGATGCAATAAATACCTATCGGCCGTACTTTGGTGGGATGGTTGCCCCGTGCCGGCGAAAGCAACCAGACCCCTCCTGCGGCGAACGCCGGCAGGGTGCCGGAGGCTGCACCGATTCGAGCAGAAGGGCGGCAACGGGGGATATTTGCTTCGAAACCAGAGATTTCGCTGGCTGTCAGGCCAACCGCCCCTCGGCAGGGCCAAATCAAAAGGTTAATTTTACTTATCTAACAAATTTCTCTTTCATGCGAACTCACGGTATTCTTACGTTGCTCGCCTGTCTTGTCGCAGTGCTGGCCGTCGTCGGTGCAGGGTGCACCGGCACGACCGAGCAGACCGGCGGAGCGGAACTGAAAGACTCCTATATCGTCGGCATCGACGGCGCGTATCCTCCCTTTAGCTACGTCGACAAGGACGACAACGCCCAGGGATTCGATGTCGATTCCATGAGGTGGATCGCCGAGCAGAAGGGCATCGAGGTGACGTTCATGGCGGTCGACTGGGACGCCATCATCCCGACCCTCCAGGCGGGGAAGATCGATATGGTCTATGCCGGGATGTCGATCACCCCCGAGCGGCTGGAGAAGGTCAGTTTCACCAACCCCTACTGGTCAATCAACCAGGACGTCGCGGCCCGCGAGGACTCGAACGTGACGCTTGACGACGTCCTTGACGGAAAGGCGGTCATCGGAGCGCAGCGGGGATGCACCGCCGCCATGTGGATCGAGGAGAACCTGATCGAGACCGGGAAGATGCCCAAAGACAACCTGAAGTACTACCCCGACACACCGGCTGCCGTCAGCGACCTCGAGATCGGCAGGATCGACGCAGTCATGTACGACGACGTCTCCCTGCAGGACATCATCAGCGACAAGCCGCTGAAGACCATCGGGTCTGTTCAGACACAGGAGCAGGAGCAGTTCGGTGTCGCCATCAGAAAGGAAGATACCGCGCTCCTCGAGCTCATGAACGAGGGAATTGCGGAACTGCAGGCCGATCCCTACTGGGAAGAGCTCAAAGAGAAGCACAACCTGAAGTAATTGGGGACGGTTTGTCCCCCATTTTTCACAACCTTCAACCCTCCCGGAGGCAACTCTTCTGTATCCGCGTAAACCCGCCGCCATAGGTAACGGATCCACCCTGGCGAGCTACCGGGCACCCGTCCTCTGTGCGCTGGCGACGGCGGTTCTCATCGGGGGAAGCGCTCCGTTCACGAAACTCCTCCTCGACGGCACCGGGCCGCTCGCGCTCGCCGCACTGGTCTCGCTCGGGAGCGGCTCCGGCGCACTGCTCTTCTCCCTCGCCGGAACGGCGGCAGGTAACAAACGGAGCCACATGGAGGCGCCGCCCGGGAGGAGCGATATCCCGTGGCTCATCGGCGTGACGCTCTTTGGAGGGCTTCTTGCACCGGTCACCCTGGTATACAGCCTCCCCGGAACGCCGGCGGCGACGGCGGCCCTCCTCCTGAACTTCGAGGCCGTGGCGACGACGGTGATTGCCGCGGCGGTCTTTGGCGAGTGGGTGAGCCGCCGCGCCTGGGTTGCGCTCGGGTGCATCACCGCGTCGTGCCTCCTCCTCACCGGGCACCCGGCCGCCGGACTCGGGTTATCCCTCCCGGCGCTCGGCATCCTGCTCACCTGCCTCTTCTGGGCGGTCGACAACAACCTGGGGCAGCGGCTCTCGGCAAAGGACCCGCTCCTCGTCATCTCCATAAAGGGGATCGGGGCCGGCACCGTCACGCTCCTCGTCGCGCTCGCCGCCGGGGAGGGGCTCCCGGGCCCGGCCACGGCCGCTGCCGCCATGGTGGTCGGGTTCCTCTGCTACGGCGGCCTGACGAGCATCCTCTTCCTCCTCGCCCTCCGGGGCATCGGCGCCGCCCGGGCGGGTTCGCTCCTCGCCATCTCCCCGTTCTTCGGCGTCCTCTTCTCGCTCCTGCTCTTCGCCGAACTGCCGGCGGGCGCGTTCTATGTTGCGCTGCCGGTTATGGCGCTCGGGGCCTGGCTGATGGTCTCCGAGGAGCATTCGCACTCCCACCGGCACCCGGCGACCATCCACGAGCACCGCCACCGCCACGACGACCAACATCACGACCACGACCATGAGGCCGGCGACCCGCCGCTCTCGGCGGCCGGCGAGCATTCCCATGTGCATGCCCATGCCGAACTCGCCCACGAGCACCCGCACCAGCCCGATATCCACCACCGGCATTTGCACAGGCGGTAGGGGTGGGTGAGGGGTTCTCAGCCCTGCAGTATGTTAACCGGCTCGGTATTCTCTAGAAGGTCTATGTGCGACGATGTAGGTGGGAGATGGATAAGACCGTGAGTGAGCATATCGTCCCTGGTGCTGGGACGAACGTGAATTTTTACTTCCGGTGGGCTCATGCTCTGCTCATTCAGCACATCGCTCTTTGGGATGCCGCAAACCCGTTCACGGCTTTCCAGTGAGTATCGCCATAGGGGAGGGGTTGCAGGTGAGGGGGGCCTGCCCCCCCCCCCCCTT
>NZ_JABFFQ010000004.1:0-195035 GCF_032944295.1 Methanoculleus nereidis | reverse complement strand
CTGCCGAGCGGTAGCTCTCGAGAAAACTCACAAGAATCCAGGATATCCAAGCGTTCAGGAAGGAGAAGACTCACCGGGAGCGCAGGAGGCAAGAGGAGGGGAAGAGAGGAAGTTATTCGCAATTCTCACCGGGTATTGAACAACCGCCGGACACCCTGGACCCGACGACTTCCCGCGGTCTTACCCCGGAGATGGAAGGAGAGAAGAGATGTTATATCCTGTCCGGGAGGCTCATGCCAGGGCTTCGTGACGCTGCTGGCAGCGTGCCTGCAGTTCATCCCACTCGTCCGGGTGCTCCTCTGCCCACTCAAGGATCACGTGGACTATCCGACCCCGCCACTCGGAATCCCCCCGGTAGTTTACCAGGATGCAATTAACCACCACTTCGATCTGTTCTTCCGGATGCTGGCTGTTTTCTGCCATAGTGAGCCCTCCTGATACACCGCGGGTGCTCATACCGGATGAAGATTCGACAGCATATAATCCTGATCCTCCCCTGGCGGCGCCGGCCGCAAATCCCCCGGTTGACCCGGACGGTATGCCGGATCCCGCCTTTTGCCGCCCGGACGCTTCCGGTGCCGCCGCCGCAGGGGTTATCATGCACCGGGGAGAAGATTACGGGAACGATCATGAAACTCGGCGTGCTCTTCTCCGGTGGAAAAGACTCAATATTCGCCTGCTGGAAGGCGATGCAGCAGGAAGAAGTGGTCTGCCTGATCACGGTCGTCTCTAAAAACCCCGAGAGTTACATGTTCCACACCCCGAACATCCGCCTCGCCGCACTGCAGGCCGAGGCGGCGGAGCTCCCGCTCGTGGAGGTGGAGACGGCGGGGGAGAAGGAGGAAGAGCTCCTGGACCTGAAACGGGCTCTTCTTGCCGCCAGAGAACAGTACGGAATCGAGGGGGTCGTCACCGGGGCGATCCTCTCGATCTACCAGGCAGCGAGGGTTCAGCGGGTCTGCCGTGAACTGGACCTCTGGTGCTTCAACCCGCTCTGGAACGCGGACCAGGAGGCCTATATGGAAGAACTCATCGGCGCGGGCTTTAAGGTCGTCATCGCGGGTGTCTTCTCCTGCCCCTTCGACGCGTCCTGGCTCGGGAGGGAGATCGACCGCCGCACCCTTGACGAACTCCGGGAGATCGCCCGGAAGTACCGCGTCACCCTCACCGGCGAAGGAGGGGAGCTCGAGACGTTCGTCGTCGACGCCCCCTTCTTCGCTCAAAGGATCGCGATCGAGGAGGCGTCGAAGACCTACCGGAACTACAACGGCGTTCTGCGGATCGAGCGGGCGGGGCTGGTGGCGAAATGATCCTGCTAATCGACCTCTGCTACCGGGAAGACTCGCTCTCCCGGGACGAGTTCGTCGGGCCGGTCGAACGGCTCCTCCGCAGGAGCGGAGCACCGTTCTTCACCCGCCACTACACCGCCGTCGGGGCACCGGAGCTTGAGGCCGCGGACGCGGCGATCCTCTGCGGGACGGCGCTCCGGGACACCGGGTTTGCAGAGCACCCCGAACTGTTCCGGTGGCTCCTCTCGTTCGAGCGCCCGGTGCTCGGCATATCCTCCGGGATGCGGGCACTCGCGGCGGCCTTCGGCGCCGGCACCGAACCGTGCTGCGAGATCGGCATGGCCGACGTGGAGGTGCTCGCTCCCGACCCGCTCTTTGACGGGCAGGAGGGCTTTCCCGCATACCAACTGCATGAATACGCCGTGCAGGTGCCGGATACGTTCGTATCCCTCGCCGCCTCGGACCAATGCGTCCAGGCGATCCGGCACCGCTCGCTCCCCCTCTACGGCTTTCTCTTCCACCCGGAGGCCAGGAACGAGTGGATACTCGAGCGGTTCCTCGGGCTGGTAACGCCCGTCACCGGCCGTAGCGGTTGATCGTGTTGATCAGGGCCGCGAACCCTTCCATCTCCTTCTCGAGCACTTCTGTCCGGGTCATGCCCATGCTCATCTCCGCGTCGGCGGTCAGCATCTCGGGCCCGCGCACCACCTCGCGGTCGACGCCGTCGGCGGAGAGGATCTTTTGCGCCTCGGCGTCGTGAACGAACGCCCGGCCGGGGATGACCACGACGTCCTCGAGTTTCGCTAAGTCCACCCCGGCGAGGTCGTCGGCGGTGATGAGGCAGGCGATCTCCTTTCTGACCCTGACGACCCTTGAGGTCGAGCCGCGGATCGAGAGGGCCCGCTGGATGAAGGGGGCCGCGACGCTCCCGGTGATCACCGTCGCACGCTTCCGGACCCGGGGGAGTTTCTTCAAGAGGTCCGGCTCGTGGAGAATTGCAAACGGCGACCCGATGGAGGGGTCGCCGAGCGGGGTCCCGTTGATCTTCATCGAGAATCGATCGTTTAAGTCGGTGACGATCTCGTGGAACTCGTCAACGGTGTGGACCTGCTGTCCCTCGATGAGGGGAGCGTTGCCGAGGATGAGCCCCTGGTCGGTCCGGTTCGCAAACCGCATCAGGATCAGCCCTTTTGCGCCCCGCTCCTCCAGCCAGGCGCAGGTATCTTCGAGGGTTTTACCGTCGTTGACGCCGGGAAGAACGACTGTTGCGGCGTAGACGTCGATTGCACCGCAGAGCCGGTCGAGGACCGCGAGCGAGGCTTCCGGCGTCGGGTCGTGCATCCACTGCCGCCGCAGAGCCGGGTCGGCGGCGAAGACGGTGTAGGAGACCTCGGAGAGGCCGTTCTCTATGAGGTGATCGGCTATATCCGGCTCGTCGAACCCCTTGCCGCTGGTGTAGCCGATATGGAGCGGCACTTCCATGCTGCCGAGCAGTTCGACGAGGTCGCGGAACTCCGGGTAGCAGCTCGGGTCGCCGCCGCCGCTGATGGTGATCCGGTCGACGTCGTCGCTCATCATCTGGAGGTTTGCGAGCGTCTCGTCGGCGACGGTCCGGAGGTCCTTGAACCCCTCATATCCCTCACGCACACCCCGGGTGCAGTAGTCGCAGCCCTTCTGGAAGGGGAGGCAGTACCTGCAGCCGAACGCGGTCGTCCCCTGGACGTGTTTGAAGTAGCAGTACGAACAGAATCCCCGGCAGTCGAGGCCGGGCCGGCCTCCGAGATCGACGGTGAGGTGCGACATCCTGCTGGTACTTCTGTGCTCCTCTGTTATGAACGTTGCAGACCTGTCCCCCCGGTAGCTCCACGGCCGATCGGGCTTCGGCGGGCCCGCGGCCTCCGGCACCCTGCACCTTTATCGTCCGGCGGGGCGAGGCAGTTGTGGTATGCGGACGAGCCACCGGCTGCTGCTCCGGTTCTATCACGACCCCGGCTACGACTTCTCCCGGGTCGAGGTCGAGTACGTCGACCGGGGGGCGCCCGGCGACCGCTCGACGGTTCGGGGCGACCGGGTCGTCGCGCTCGATGCCCAGTACCTGGAGGTGGATGCCGGGACGCACGTGGCGTGTATTCCGTATCACCGTGTCCGGCGGATACTGTATGACGGTGAAATAATGTGGCAGTATGGTGATCAACCGGGGGATGCCGGGGAGGAGTGAGATGAATCGGCGCCATCTTTTTTACCGCAGACCGCCCACGATATAAGGTATGCCCCAGTGGCTTAGCTGGCAGAGCGGCTGACTTGTAATCAGCAGGTCCCGAGTTCAAATCTCGGCTGGGGCTTAAGGCTGGTCGGTTCTCACCTGTTTCGGTTTTCGGGCGTGTTTCTGCTCTGTGTGATTCTAAATCTCTTTGTCGGGCAATTCCGGTAGGTTCCCTGCTCCATGTGGGCTGCAAGGAACCGGGCCGTATCGGATGAGGTGATGATTCGAAGCCTCTTGCCGTCCTGTTTGTTGCACAAATGGGCGAGGGCAAAACATATCATTCATAGTGGAACTGTTTATAAAAACATTTATATAGTATCCCCTTTATCGAGTCGCGCCCTATTCTTGGGGGCATGTACTATGAGAAGGATAGTTTACGCCTTTGTTTTCGCGTTTATGGCTGCGGAATTAATTGTTGCGGGTGCGGGGGCGTGCGAGGCAACGAATGACACCTGCACTATCAATCCTGGCGATACCATTTATGTGGATCTGCCGGTGATTGAAGAGGGCATGCTGTTTAGGATGGAAATTAAAGATGCAGTCGCAAGATGCGAGGATGGTTGTTTTGAGATTTCTGCGGAAAACTTCACGATGCCGTGCACCATGGCAAATATGACCATCCAGCTTCAAGCGAACGAATCTTCGACGATTGGCCTTCAGTGTACAAGGGACGGTGGGGTAAGAGACCTCAGCATGACCGGGAACGAGGTCCAGGTTTGTTCGTTTGACTGCCCCGGAGGATGCGCCGAATCCATGAAATTCTATGGGACCTGTTGCCCATCTCATTCCGAGGTGAGGATTAACCTGACAATGGAGGGTACTCTCGATCAGGTCACTGAAACGTGCCCTGATGAGTTCTCGTTTGAGCTCCATGGGATTAGTGACGGGGTTACCAATGTTTCTGTGGAGCTGGACGGGACAGAATTGATCCAGGAGGTCACGGTAACATCCGAGCCGACAGGGGATAATGAATGCCATCTGACCCTCGTATAATCGTGGATGGTTCCGGCTAAGCATATTGTTCAACGTAGGATCTCACTGGAGGTGTTTGGAGATAGGAAGACAAATAGCGGCTCAGGATTGAACTCGGTACCCTGACACACCAGTGCCTTAAGCGAAGAATCCCGACGATAGAAGCACTCGGAGCGGAGACAACCGCCTGGAACCGGCAACAAAATCAATCCCGAATGGGTGTCGACTGGCCTGTTCACCGCCGAAGATGCAAGAGTGAAACTCAAGCGGCTCCCCTCAATGATCTTGGGCATAGACGACAAGAAGCACTGGCACAGTGTCCTGTCCGCGCAACTCCTGTCCAACCGGCAAAGCCATCAGGGCGCTGGTAAAGAACTGGAAACCCCACTCGCCTGGATAGAAAAGGTCTCACCGGTTATTTTGTTCACCCGTGAACTACCCCGCCCTGAAGGGCGCGGCTTCCTGCTTCATCGAACTTGCCTCGAAAAGGACTTACGCGATCTCCACAGGCGTTGATTATTCTGTTTGGGCAGTCCCTGCCCTACAGCAAATTGTACATTCCGGTTGCTTGGTTCTCGCAACACAGATATTGTCTATTAGCAGAAATGAGGAGAAAAAAACTATCGTCTCGAAACGTATTTCAGGAAGGGCGGCTCCGCTTTCATCACCACCCTGAAGGGTGGGGTCTTCCCGCTCCGCCCCCTTTACCCCCGCAAGATAAAGAGGCCCTCAAAAACCCTTATATTCCCACCCCATCGGAGTACTTTTCACCAGATCCAACCCATATTTATACATGGCCTCGTACGTCCACCGGATAGAGGTACAATATACCCGCGATCCACGGCTGCCGACGCGTACCGAGAGGTTCCGCTCGCTGGGTTTCCCCCTGCGCGAGCTGCATCTCGTCGACGTCTATACCATAGCGACCGCCCGGAGGGACTTCTCCCCCGATGAGCTCTCGCAGATCGGTGCGCAGCTCAGCAACCCCGTTGTCCAGCGGTACTCCGTAGACCGGCCGACGGAGGCCGCCTTTGATTACGCGATCGAGGTCGGGTTCCTGCCCGGGGTCACCGACAACGCCGGGACGACGGCAAAGCAGACCATCGAGGACTACTTCGGGTTCCGGTTCGGCGAAGGGGAGGCGGTCTTCTCGTCGCAGCTCTACCTCGTCTCCGGCGACCTCACGCCCGAATCCCTGGAGCGGCTCACCGTCGCCCTCGCAAACCCGCTCGTCAACCGGGTGCACGTCAGGAGCCGCGAGGAGTACGCCGGGAAGGGAATGGACGCAATCACCCCCTTCGTCCACCTCCACGACCTGCAGGCCGCCGGGACTGTCGACCTCGACCTCCCCGACGCGGAACTCGCACGTATCGGAAAAGAGGGTATCCTCGACCCCGCAACAGGGGAGCGGCGCGGGCCGCTCGCCCTCGACCTCGCCCAGCTCCACGCGATCCGCGACTACTTCCGGAAACTCGGGCGGAAGCCGACGGACGTCGAGCTCGAGTCGCTCGCCCAGACCTGGAGCGAGCACTGCAAGCACACGATCTTTGCCTCGGCGATGGACGACGACGTCCCCCGGGGGCTTTATAAGACCTGCATCCAGGCGGCCACCAACACCGTCCGCGAGGCAAAGGGCGATGACGACATCTGCGTCTCGGTCTTCACCGACAACTCCGGCGCCATCATCTTCGACGACGAGCACCTGGTGACCTGCAAGGTCGAGACGCACAACTCCCCCTCGGCCCTCGACCCCTTCGGCGGCGCCCTCACCGGGATCGTCGGGGTGAACCGCGACACCATCGGGTTCGGCCTCGGCGCCAAGCCCTGCATCAACATCTACGGCTACTGCGTCGGCGACCCCGACACAGAACCGGCCCTCTTCCGCGGCAAGAACCGGACGAACCCCATCCTCCCTCCCCGGCGGATCTTCGAGGGCGTCGTCCGCGGCATCGACGTCGGCGGCAACTGCTCGGGCATCCCGACGCCGCAGGGGTGGTGCTACTTCCACGACCGCTACGTCGGTAAACCACTCGTCTTCGCGGGCACGGTCGGCGTGATGCCGCGCACCCGTAACGGAAGACTGCTCCACGAGAAGCAGGCCCTCCCCGGCGACCTCGTCGTCATGGTCGGCGGCAGGGTCGGCAAGGACGGGATCCACGGCGCCACCTTCTCTTCAGAAGCCCTCGACCCCGCGAGCCCCGTGACCGCGGTCCAGATCGGCGACCCGATCACCCAGAAGAAGTTCTCCGACGTCATCGTCAAGGAGGCCCGCGACCTCGACCTCTACCGGAGCATCACCGACAACGGGGCGGGAGGAATCTCCTGCTCCGTCGCGGAGATGGCACGGGAGTCGGGCGGGTGCCATGTTCTCCTCGACCGCGTCCCGCTGAAGTACCCCGGCATGGCGCCGTGGGAGATCTGGATCTCCGAGTCGCAGGAGCGGATGACGCTCGCCGTCCCAGAGGAGAAGATCGAGGGGTTCATGGACCTGATGAAGAGGAGGGAGGTCGAGGCCACCGTCATCGGGACGTTCACCGATACGGGGAGATGCGTCGTGGAGTACGGCGGAGAGACCGTCATGGACGTCGACCTCGACTTCCTCCACGACGGCCTCCCGAAGAAGCACCTCCGGACAGAGCCCGTGGAGACGGTCTATGCCGAGCCCGACGTGCCTCACCCCGACCGGCTCGACGACCTCCTCCTCGCGATGCTCAAAAGAAAGAACATCTGCTCCAAAGAGTTCATCTCGACCCGGTACGACCACACCGTTCAGGGCGGGCACGTCCTCGGGCCGGTGCAGGGAGCCGGGCGGGTCCAGACCACGGCCACCCTGACGAAAGTCGTGCCCGGCTCGATGAAGGGCGTGGGGCTCTCGCAGGGCCTCTTCCCGTCCTACTCCGAGATCGACCCCTACCGGATGGCGCTCGCCGCGATCGATGCGGCGGTCCGGGGTTTGATCGCAATCGGCGTCCCGCTCGCGACCATCGCGCTCCTCGACAACTTCTGCTGGTGCTCCTCCGACGAGCCCGGGAGGCTCTGGCAGCTCAAGCGCGCCGCGTTTGGGTGCTATGACGGCGCGGTCAAGTTCGCGACACCGTTCATCTCCGGGAAAGACAGCATGTTCAACGACTTCTCCGGGTTCGACGCCGACTCGAACCCCGTGAAGATCTCCGTACCCCCGACGCTCCTCATCACCTCGATCGGCGTCCACCCCGACGTCACGACCGCGGTATCGATGGACGCGAAGTTCGACGGCGACCTCGTCTACGTCGTCGGGGAGACCGGGGAAGAACTCGGCGGGTCGGAGTACCTCGCGCACCTCGGTATCGAGGGGGGTTCGGTCCCGTCCCTCGATATCGAGGCGGCGAAGGTGCGCTACGGCCGGATGACCGACGCGATCACAAAAGAACTTCTCGCCTCCGCCTTCCCCGTGACCCACGGGGGGCTGCTCGTCGCCCTTGCAAAGGTCGCGATCGCCGGGAGAGTCGGCATGGATCTGACAATCCCCGGCGGGATGCGCCCGGACACCTACCTCTTCTCGGAGTCGCTCGGGCGGCTCATTGTCACGGTCGCCCCCTCCGACCGCGAAGCCTTCAAGGAGATCTTCGCCGGCGACGCGCACCTCCTCGGCCGTGTCGCCGGCGAAACGTTCCGGGTATCGGCAGGAAAAACGCTCATAGAACAGCCGGTGACGGCAATGGAAACTGCATACAAAGCGCCTTTCGGGGGGTACTGAGCATGGCTCGCGCAAACAATCCAAGAGCCCTCATCATGAGCGGCTACGGGATCAACTCCGAGATGGAGACGCAGGAAGCCCTGATGCGGGCGGGCATGGCGTCCGATATCGTCCACATCAACGACCTCATCGCGGGGGAGAAATCCCTCTCCGACTACCGGCTGATGGTCTTCCCCGGCGGTTTCTCCTACGGCGACGACACGGGTGCCGGCAACGCCTACGCAAACCGCGTCCGAAACAACCTCTGGAGCGACGTAAAAGAGTTCCTCGCGGGCGACAACCTCGTCCTCGGGATCTGCAACGGGTTCCAGATCCTCGCGAACCTCGGCCTGGTTCCGGCGTTCGACCGGGACTACCCCCGCGAGATCGCCCTGATGCCGAACAGGAAGGGCGTGCTGGAGTGCCGGTTCGTCACCCTGAAGCCTGCCGCGGATAACCTCTGGACAAAGGGCATCTCGCACATCTACTGCCCCGTCTCCCACGGCGAAGGGAACTTCTCCTGTTCGGAGGAGACCTTAAAGCGGATCGAGCGGGAAGGGATGGTCGCGTTCCGGTACTGCCGCGACGACCTCTCCCCCGCGGGAGGGGAGTACCCATACAACCCGAACGGGGCGCTCGCGGACATCGCCGGCGTAACCTCGGCGGACGGCAAGGTTCTCGGGCTGATGCCGCACCCCGAGAGGGCGATGGAGTTCGTGAACCTCTATGACTGGCCGATCAGAAAAGAGCGGCTGAAGCGCGAGAAAAAACCCCTCCCCACCGAGTCGATGAACATGCAGTTCTTCCGCAACATCGTCGCGTACTTCGGGGAGTAAGCGTCCCCGAAAATTTGAGGGCACCCGGGCTCTCCCCTCCCGGGTTCCCCGCCGCCATCATACTGAGAAGAGGGGGTCGAGTTCTACCTTCTGCCAGTCCCGGTCCACGACCTTCATCCAGAGCGTACGGGTCTTGGGGACAAAGATCACCTGGTGATCCGTGGAGTACGGCATACCCTCGAGCATGCTGTGCCGGAATGTCGCGCCCCCGTCCTGCAGCAGCACATCACGGATCTCGACCATCCGTTCACCATCGATCGATCCCTTGCTCTCCTCCGCGAGGCGCAGGAGATTGTCATACCGCGTGGTCGAGTGCTCCGCCGGAGGCACCGCAAGCCGCCACGACGGGTCCACGAAGTGGTTTGCGGCCGCGATCACGCCCGGTTCCTCGCGGCGCTTGATGTCGTACACGGTCTCCTCGTAGGAGTAGGCCCGGTCCGGCCCGGCCGCGTTCACGATCCAGGCGCAGTCAGCGCGGGTGGTCATGATCCCGGCATCGAGCCCTTCCATATCGGAGTAGTCGAGCATCAGCCGGAAGAACTCGCCGATAAGATCGGGCCTCCCGGCGATCTGAAGAGCACCGCCCGAGTCCTCAGCGTTATCGTCGGCGATGAAGAGCCCCGCGCTGTTCATCAGGGTCTCGGGGCGTGCTCCTGCCGGGCCGAAGGTCGCGACACCGTTGCTCCCGTCGGTCGGGTTGTAGACCGCGAGGGTGTAGTACGGATGAAAGACCGAAAAGACGTCGGGCAGGTCGTAGTTCCGGGAGAGGACCACCGAACCGTCCGGGGTGTAGTTGCCCCATACCGCCACAAAAGAGCACCCCGCCTTCGCGCCGTAGGTCACGAGGTAGACGATCGGTCCTTCGTAGAGGACGTCGACCTCCTCCACGGTGAGACCGGACGTCTCCGCGATGCCGGCCCGGATCTCCTTCATGCGTTTTGCCTGCAGCACCGTTGCCTCCCGGGCGAACTCGCCTACTTCCGTCTCGGTGTATCCCGATGCCGTGAAGTGTGAGCGGAGCATCTCGTACTCGGCCTGGAGTTCGTCTTTCATCAGGGCCCCGTACTGCCGTCCCATCTCCCGGTAGGTGCCGGAGAGGACGACAACGGGGTAGGATCCCGCCTCGTAGCGTGTGCCGTTGCCGAACGTGGCAACCTGTTTCAGCCCGGTATCGGCGGCCCCTGCATTCTCCGAAGTGAGGACGATCGCCGTCGCAGGCACCACGAGCGCCAGTGCGATAAGAAGATACAGTAGTT
This sequence comes from Methanoculleus nereidis, assembly GCF_032944295.1. NCBI lineage: Archaea > Methanobacteriati > Methanobacteriota > Methanomicrobia > Methanomicrobiales > Methanomicrobiaceae > Methanoculleus > Methanoculleus nereidis. The sequence continues at coordinate 184,704 of NZ_JABFFQ010000004.1, read as the reverse complement.
TCACGAAGAAGCATCTTCACCTGAGCGGATAAATCTGCTGAAGTTATTGCGCCTGTTTTTCAAATTGCGAGCCGCTCGCCCGCTGTATCCATATCCCAGCACACGAACCGGATGGAAAGTCCCCCGAATCCCGGCCGTCCGCCCGCCATCCGGCCTGCGATGAATATCTGTCAAGAAGACCTCCCCGTCCCGGCATAAAACTATATTATTCTCCCGGGAGAATATCCGGCCGGAACCGGAGGAGTCGCCACGAAGATCAGGGTCGCCCGCTGTTTTGCAGAGGAGAGTGCCGATACGCCTGCGGTTCTGGAGGTCGAGGTCGACCAGGCGGACGTTCCTGCCGCAGACGAGATCCTGACGTTCGCCTCCATGCACGGGAACTTCGTCTGCATCCCCGACCGCATCTTCCGCCGGTTCGAGATAATCCTCCCTCCCGATAGCCGCCTCGAGATCCTCAAAGATGCGCTCCTCGAGGTCATACGTCTCGAACCTGAAGGCTCGGAGGGGCTCAATCCCTACGAGATCGAGGACTTCATCGACGCGCTCGAGCGAACGCGGCAGAAGGTGCTCGCCGACGACAGGGCCTGACATTGTGTTTCGTTCACCTTTTTGCCCGGGACCGCGAACGAATACGTGATCGGATTGAGAGATAAGGAGAGAGGGGTGTGCGGGCTTGCCGTCAACACCATCCATACCATGGACTGCATCGAGGGCATGCGGCGCCTGGCGGCGGGCTCCGTCGACGTCATCGTCACGTCGCCGCCCTACAACATCGGGAAGGACTACAACTCCTACGACGACAAAAAGCCCCGCGAGGACTACCTCGACTGGATCGGGGAGGTCGCCGCCGGAGCGGCGCGGGTCCTTGCCGACGACGGTTCGTTCTTCCTCAATATCGGTGGCAAACCCCGCGACCCCTGGATCCCCTTCGATGTCGTCCAGCGGTTCCGCCCCCACTTCGAGCTACAGAACGTCATCCACTGGGTCAAGTCGATCGCCATCGAGAAGGAGGATGTGGGCGGCTACGAGAAGATCGCCGGGGATATCGCCGTCGGCCATTACCAGCCGGTGAACAGCGCCCGCTACCTGAGCCAGTGCCACGAGCACATCTTCCACTTCACGAAGAAGGGCGACGTGGCGCTCGACAAACTCAGCGTAGGCGTGCCCTACCAGGACAAGAGCAACATCGGCCGCTGGAAAGCGGCGGAACGCGACCTCCGCGACCGGGGGAACACCTGGTTCATCCCCTACCGGACGATCCGCTCCTCCCGGCCACACCCGACCAGTTTCCCGGAGAAACTCCCCGAGATGTGCATCCGGCTCCATGGCTGCCGGCCCGGGATGCTGGTTCTCGACCCGTTCATGGGCATCGGGAGCACGGCGCTTGCGGCCATCGCCCTCGACGCGGACTACATCGGGTTCGAGATTGACCCGGAGTACCGCCAGATCGCAGAGGCCAGGATCGCCGAAGCGCGCCGCGAGAAAGAACTGACGGATATTATATCCTGAAACCCAAACGAGAGACTGATGGAGACCCTCATCGCCTTCGCCGTTGCCCTCGTGGTGATCACCGTCGCGTCGCTCAGGTATCGCCTTCCCCCGTTCCTCACCCTGGTCGGGACGTCAGTTCTCTTCGGCTTCCTTGCCGGCATGCCTGCGGAGACGGTTATTGCAGCAATCACCGGCGGTGCCGGGAGAATTTTCTCCATCCTTGGGATCGTCATCTTCTGCGGGGTCGGCATCGCCCAGGTTCTCCGCGAGAGCGGCCGGGTAGAGGGGATCGTCGCCGACATCCGGGGCCTGGTGCGCCGCCCCCTCGCCACGGCGGGAACGGCCGGCTACCTCCTCTCCGTCCCGCTGATGTGCGGCATCACCTCGTTCGTCATCCTCGCCCCCATCCTCACGCACCTCTCCTCCGACGGCCGGGCATCAAAGACCCTCCTCTACTGCGCCGGCGTCGCCGGGATGATATCCTACGTGCTCCTCTACCCCGCTCCCGTCGTCTACTCGACCATAACGGCCCTCGGCCTCTCCGGCCGCCCCTGGGATATCGACCTCGTCGCCCTTCCCCTCTCCCTCCTTCTCCTCGCCGGGCTCCTCCTCGCCATGCGAGGACGGATGCCGCCGGCCGAAGAGGCGGAAGAACCGGCGGCCGGGCGGAACCGTCGTGCCTGGCTGCCGTTCATCGTCATCCTCGGGATGCTCGCGATCGGATCACTGGTTCCCCCGCTCCACGCTCTCGCGAACATCAACCTTGCGCTCCTCGCCGGGCTCTTTGCAGCCCTTGCCACCGTTCCGGGCGACGTCCGGGAGAAAGCGCTTACACGCGGGACGAAGAACGCCGGGATCATCATCTTCGACCTCGCCGGTGCCGGGGCGCTCGGCGGCGTCATCGCCGCAAGCACATTTCCTGCGGACGTGACCGCGCTGGTACTCGGGTTCCTCCCCGTAACCATCCTCCCGTTCGTCATCGCCGCCCTGGTGCAGGCGGCACAGGGCTCAAGGGTCGTCACCGCGGCCGTCACCGCCGCCATCCTCGCCACCATCCCGGCCGTCACGGCGATCGACCCGCTCGCCCTGGTGCTCATGGTCTCCGCAGGAGCGTTCATGTTCTCCTACGTCAGTGATCCCTTCTTCTGGCTGCTCAAACGGACGACCGGCGACGACTTCTCCGCGGTCGTGCGAAACTACACCCTGCCGCTCTCGATAGCGGGCCTCGTCACGCTCGCGGCGGCGCTGGTGATCCAGGCCGTGCCGTGACGCAGGCCCCACCGGTATTCATCAAAAAATTCGCCCTGACCATGCCTATTATATAATTCGGGCGGCATGTAGTCCCTTGCCAGAGGGAGAATGATGGAAATAAAGTACGTATCGACGACATGCCCGTACTGCGGCACCGGGTGCGGGTTCAACCTTGTTGTCCGGGACGGCAAGGTCTTTGACGTGGCGCACTGGCAGCGCGCGCCGGTCAACGGGGGCAAACTCTGCCCCAAAGGACGTTACGCCCACGAGTTCATCAACAGCCCCGATCGCCTCACAAAACCGCTGATCAAGAAGGACGGCAAGTTTGTCGAGGCGACCTGGGACGAGGCCTACGACCTGATCGCAGAGAAGTTCGGATCCTACAAACCCGACGAGATCGCCTGCCTCTCCTCCGCCCGGACATCGAACGAGGAGAACTACCTGATGCAGAAGTTCGCCCGGGTAGCGCTCAAGACCCCGCATGTCGACCACTGCGCCCGGCTCTGCCACGCGTCCACCGTCGCGGGGCTCGCAGCAGTCTTCGGCTCCGGCGCGATGACCAACTCGATCATGGACATCGCCGAGTCGAAGTGCGTCTTCGTCCTCGGTTCCAACACCTTCGAGCAGCACCCGCTCATAGCGCGGAGCATCATCCGTGCGAGAGAGGGCGGCGGGAAGGTGATCGTGGCCGACCCGCGCCTCACCCCGACCGCGAAGCAGGCCGACCTCTACATGCCGTTCGTCTCCGGCACTGACGTCGCTATCTTAAACGGCCTGATGCAGGAGATCATCAAGAACGGCCGGGAGGACAAAGAGTTCATCGCGAACCGCACGAAGGACTTCGAGAACCTCAAGGAAGTCGTCATGAAGGATGACTACAGCCTTGAGAACGTCTCGAAGGTCTCCGGCATCCCGGTCGAGAGCCTCAGGACCGCGGCCGAGTGGATTGCAACGGCCGACGTCGCCGCGCTCATCTACTCGATGGGTATCACCCAGCACACCGTCGGCGTCGACAACGTCAAATCGACCGCGAACCTGATGATGCTCACCGGCAACATGGGCAAGCCCGGTGGCGGTGTCAACCCGCTCCGCGGCCAGAACAATGTCCAGGGCGCCTGCGACATGGGAGCCCTCCCGAACGTCTACTCCGGCTACCAGAAGGTCACCGATGAGGCGGCCCAGAAGAAGATGAAGGAGCTGTGGGGTGTTGACGAGCTTGCCGAGGGCAAAGTAGGCTACACCGTCACCGAGATGGTCAACGTTCTTGCCGACGAACCCGGCAAACTCAAAGCGATGTACATCATGGGCGAGAACCCGATGCTCTCCGATCCCGACCTCCACCATGTCGAGGAAGGGCTCAGGAACCTCGAGTTCCTGGTCGTGCAGGACATCTTCATGAGTGAGACCGCTGAACTCGCCGACGTCGTTCTGCCTGCGGCATGCTACGCCGAGAAGGACGGTACCCAGACGAACACCGAGCGGCGTGTCCAGCGCTGGAAGAAGGCGCAGGATCCGCCGGGGGAGGCGAAGCCCGACTGGCAGATCCTCTGCGAACTCGGGAAGAAGATGGGCTACGAGAAGCAGTTTGCGTTCGAAAGCCCCGAAGCGGTCTTCGAGGAGGTCGCCGCCGTCACGCCGTCCTACCACGGCATGTCCTACGCCCGTCTCGACCCCGACGGCCTGCACTGGCCCTGCCCGACCGAGGAGCACCCGGGAACGCCGATCCTCCACCGGGAGAGGTTCGCCATGCCCGACGGACTCGGGGTCTTCTCACCGATCGAGTGGAAGCCGCCTGCCGAGGTGCCGGACGACGAGTACCCCTACGTGCTCACGACCGGCCGGACACTCTGGCAGTGGCACACCGGCACCATGACTCGCCGGTCGTGGAGCCTCGAGAAGGAGGCGCCCATCGGCTGGATCGAGATCAACTCCGAGGACGCAAAAGAACTCGGGATCGAGGACGACGAGTTCGTCCGGGCGAGCACACGCCGGGGCTCAGTCGAGATCCCCGCGCGGGTAACCTCGGAGATCATCAGAGGCGTCATGTTCATCCCGTTCCACTACAAGGAGCACCCGGCGAACAGGCTGACCCACAATGCGCTCGATCCCGTAGCGAAGATCCCCGAGTACAAGGCCTGTGCCGTGAAGGTCGAGAAGATCGAGGAGGTGTAAGATATGGCAGGAAAAGGCGATTTACTCTATGCCTGGACGACGGACGATGAACTCCGGGAGAGGGCGGAGACGGGCGGAGCAGTCACCGCGCTGCTGCGCCACGCCCTCGAGAGCGGCATGGTCGACGGGGTCTTTGCGGTCAGGAAGGGCGCGGACGTCTACGATGCGTTGCCGGCACTGATCACCGACCCTGCCGAGATCGGGGGGATTGCCGGGTCGCTCCACTGCGGCACCCTGCTCCTCCCCAAGCAGATGCGGCGGTGCCTTCTTTCCACCGAGCCGAACATGCGGATCGCAACCGTCCTCAAAGGCTGCGACGTCAAGGCGATCTACGAGATGGCAAAGCGCAACCAGGTCAACCTGGACAACATCATCATCATCGGCCTCAACTGCGGCGGCACCATCCGGCCGGAGACGGCGCGGATCATCGTCCGCGAGAAGCTCGGTCTCGATCCGGACGACATTGTCAAGGAGGAGATCGACAAAGGAAAGTTCATCGTCATCACAAAGGACGGCGAACACGCTTCCGTCTCGATCGACGAACTCGAAGAGGGATCGGAGGACCTCCTCGGGGACCAGGGCCTCGGCCGCCGGTCCAACTGCCGCCGGTGCAAGATCAAGATCCCGCGCCAGGCGGACCTCGCCTGCGGCAACTGGGGTGTCATCGGGGAGAAAGCCGGCAACGCCACATTCGTCGAGGTCTGTTCCGAGAAGGGTGCAAACCTCCTCAACGCCGCCGTGAAGACCGGGGCAGTCGCCACCGAGCCTGCGAACCCGAAAGGAATCGAGATCCGCGGCAAGGTCGAGAACGCGATGCTGAAACTCGGTGACAAGTGGCGGGAACGCTACTTCGGGGCGCTCGGTGAGGGGACGGAGCGCCTGAACAAGATCCGCGAGCAGACCTCCCGGTGCATCAAGTGCTACTCCTGCATTGAGAACTGCCCGATCTGCTACTGCGTCGAGTGCAGCACGAGGAAAGACTACCTGGTCGAGCCCGGCGTCATCCCGCCGCCGTTCATGTTCCACCTGATCCGGTTCGCGCACATCTCCGACTCCTGCGTCAACTGCGGCCAGTGCGAGGAACTCTGCCCCGTAGAGATCTCGAACTCGGTCTTCATGCACGCCATCCAGACCGACCTCGAGGAACTTTTCGGGTTCCACCCGGGCGAGGACATGACCCCGCCGGTGCTGGCCCTGGTCGAAGAGAGTGCGGAGCGCGACCGGCTCATCGCCACCGGGAGCGACCAGATCTTCGATATCTTCCGCTGACTGCGGTTCAACCCTCCACCATCGACCCTTTTTCCCCGTCGGGACTGTTTTCCGACGCCGTGCCCGGTCCGATCAGGGTGCTGTTCCCCGCAGAGTGGTGTTTTCCTCCCGATTGCGACGCTTTCCTGACGTAAGCTTTCATGACGTCCGTTCGGGCGACAAAACCCGAGAGCGTCCTCGGGTCCTCTGCAGGGACGACGGGCAGGTGGTGAATGTCGTGCTCGGTCATCAGCGCCAGGGCCTCGCGCAGCGTGCAGGAATGATGCACGGTGAACACCCGTGAACTCATGACATCCTCCACCGGTACTTCGTGTTCGCCGTTTATCCGATGATCTCTGACATCATCGAGAGCGATCATGCCGACGAGCTTCCCTTCCCCGTCGAGCACCGGAAACCCGGTATGCAGCGTCTCGTCGATCAGGCGGAGCACCCGGCCGGTGGTGTCATCGGGCGATACGGCGACAATCCGGTCGCGGGGCACCATAACATCGCTCACATGAATATCCTGAAGGATTTCTATCATAAACTCGTCCCGGTGAGCGGCCGATTGGGACCGGTTCAGCACCTGCTCACGGAAGATAGTGGACTGACCGATGAGGAGGACCGCCACCGAGACGGCACCCATCGCCGGGACGAGCAGGGAGAAGTCGCCGGTCATCTCCACGACCATGATCATGACCGCGATCGGTGCGTGTGAGATCGCACCGAAGAGAGCGATCATCCCGACGATGAAGAAGACCGGCACGGACTCGGCAGGCACGATCCCGGGGAGCGCGAGGTGCAGCAGGGAGCCGAAGGCGCCTCCCGTCGCCCCCCCGATCACCAGCCCCGGTGCGAAGACGCCCCCGCTCCCCCCGGAGCCGATGGTGAGCGACGTCGTCAGGATCTTCGCAAACGGGAGGAAGAGCAGCACCCCGACAGGGAGCATGTTATACAACGCGAGTTGTGCAAAGCCGTATCCGGTTCCGAGGCTGCCGATCCCGACGAGTGCCGCTTCGGGGGAGAGGGCTGCAAGAGCAAGAACGAACGTGCCGGTGAGGAATGCCCCGGTGAGGGGTTTGAAGTGATTTGGGATCTTCAGGCGGCTGAATACCGTTTTAAAAATTCTGTTTGTCCCGTAAAACGTGGTTATGTAGATCAGGCCAACTGCAGTCGAGATCACGCCGAGGAGGAGGAAGAGAGGGATCTGACCGACATTCCAGGAGGTTACACCGGAACCAAAGACCGGTTCAAAGCCTTCAACCAGGCCGAAGATGGCATATCCGATAACAGAGGCGAGGAACGCAGGAACGATCGCTTCGGCTTCGAAGTCCTGTTTGTAGAGGATCTCAGCAGCGAGGATTGCCCCCCCGAGAGGCGCCATGAAGATCGTGCCGATTCCGGCGCCGACACCGGTGGCGATAGCAAGCCTCCGCTCACGGGCGGAGAGGCCTAAAAGATCGGCAGCGATCGAACCGAAACCGGCAGACATCTGTGCAGTCGGCCCTTCACGCCCGGCACTCCCCCCCGTCGAGATGGTCAGGACGGCAGTGACCGCTTTGACGAGGGGGACGCGCCAGCGTACCCGCCCCTCTCCATGAAACGCTTTTATTGCTGCATCGGTCCCGTGGCCTTCCGCCTCCGGGGCAAGGGTGTAGACCAGGAGGCCGGAGAGGAGTCCTCCGAAACAGATGACGGGGAGGATCATCCAGAGATGATCGGGAGGAGCCCATTGAGCGATATCCTGGAGGGTTTGCCCCTCCTTCGGGAGATGGAACCCGACGATGCCTTCCATGAAAAACGCTGTTCCCAGTTTCAATCCTTCGAAAAAGAGCAGAGCGCCGAGGCCGGCAATGAGCCCGACGATGATGGCGATAAGTATGATCCTCCTGTAGGGAGTGACGGTTTCCTCGATCTGCATGAAGTTATGGAATAAATTTGTTTAACATTTATTTAAAGTGGTTGACTTTCACCGGCAGCAACGGTACAGGGGCGGATCACCGCCGGACGTCCCGGTGCGCCTTCAGCATCGGCATCGCTCCCGGGGCTCCTCAGCGGTCTCCCCGGATGGTTTCCGGGTACCGGCTGCCACCAGAAGCCCGGCAATGCCCCTATAGTCCGCGATGTCTGTCGAGAGGGGGCCCAATAGGCCGAAATGCATCCACAATAGCCAGAGGGCCATTATAACTGTATCCCGCTGGATGCATGGCGCCGGACGGGGGTTTGCATGGCATCATCGGAGACACCCATTCCATGAAGGAGCAACAGTCGTCCCTTAAGAAGGGGAGCAGAGTCCATGGCAGACTGCTTTGTATTCGCCGCACCTGATGCACGGTACCGGACGGACACCCAGCAAGACAGGGCGCACCCCGGCGGGGAGGCTGCCACGGGACCCTTAAATCCGTTCGCAAAAGGGTTCCGATCCTGGGAGAGGCGGATCCCGGAAATTGAAGCAAATAAGTCATTTCCTCAAAAAGGCGTCGTTCTTCCTGTCAGGGCGCCCGTTCCCGAAGCTCGCCCCGACGCGCAGGCATCTGCGGTGGTTTTACCGGGCGTTCGCTGCCCCGGCATAAATATGAGCGGAGATCGGGAGATCTGCGCGCCCGCTCCCACATACTTGCCCAATTAACTCCCTGAAACCACCTATATTCCGCGTGGTCTCAAAAGCAAAAGTAAATGCAGCGTTTATCGATCCTTCATGTTTAACTGTGGCAATTAACTTGGGGCGATGATAAGCGACTGAATTTGGGTTGTATCCTCCGCGCGTAGCGATCATTTCGAAACCTATCAATAGCAATCTCAAATTACTGATTAATTAGACCTATCCATTCGGATTACTTGATGGTATAGGTAGGACGTTTAGAGAGGTGTATGAAAAATGGTATTCCATCCTCCAGTTGCTATCGTAGCAAAAGCAGGTGATGCCGGCAAGTACAAGGTCGGACTGCCGGCCTGGAACATGTTCCTGCGTGGTATCCTGTCCGGAGCATTCATCGCGATGGGCGCAGCCCTGGCAACGATCTGTTCGACCGGTATCCAGGCAACCGACGTTGCGATGCGGTTTGGTGCTGCAAGTCCCGGTATCTCCCAGCTCATTCTGGGTGCTGTCTTCCCTGTTGGGCTTATCATCACAATCATGACCGGTGCCGAGCTCTTCACTGGCGACGCGATGCTCGCCCCCATGGCAGCGTTCGTCCACAAGGTCAGCTGGGCAAGCGTGCTCAACCTCTGGGTCTGGGTATATATCGGCAACCTGGTCGGGTCGATTATCTTCGCGTATATCGCAGCATACGGCCCGTATGTCAGCTTCGATGCCGCCGGAGCCGCAACGCTCACGGCGTTCGGTGGGAGAGCAGTAGCCATAGCGACCGCAAAGACGGGTTACGTCGGCGGCATGGCGCTCTGGTCGGTGTTCATTAAGGGAATCGGCTGTAACTGGCTCGTCAACCTTGCTGTCCTGCTCGGTATATGCGCCGACGACGCGATCGGCAAGATCGTCGGTATCTGGTTCCCGATCTTCGCTTTCGTTGCCAGCGGATTTGAGCACAGTGTTGCAAACATGTTCTTTATCCCCGCGGGTCTCTTCTGCACGGGCCTTGATCCCACAAAGGCAGTCGACTCGCTCACCTGGGTGACCATGTGGACCAACAACATCATCCCGGTCACACTCGGTAACATCGTCGGCGGTCTGTTCTTCGTCGGTGTTCTCTACTGGGTCGCGTTCAGAAAGGAAATTGCAGCGCTTAAGTAAGTCTGATTGACGATGCAAATCGGAGATGTCAAAGTGAGGGTGACGGCCGTTACGGTGGCCGTCGTCCTCTTTTTTATTGTCCTGATCGCTGTGTATGTCTTCACAACCGGGGATATATACTCGCTGTTTTGGGCGGTTCCGGCGGCAGCCATGCTGCTTCTCATACCCATGGCACTCAACTACATGAGCCAGTCACAGTATGCGTCGCTGGTGCCGATGTATGAAGCAGAGGCCAAGAACACCCGGATACGGGAGATTAACTTAAACAAGCTCGGCGAACCGGTACGCATAAAGGGAGTTGTCGAGCGGGTGTATTTCCAGTTCCTCAACCGGCCGCAGTTCCTCGTCGCCGACCGGACAGGCGAGATATCGGTCAAGATGTTCACCTCGCCGGCAGAAGACGTGCAGAAAGGCGATGTGGTCGAGGTGCTCGGAACCGTCGTCAAACGCTACATCATGACCGGAGAAGCGGTTGTCAACTGCGTCTCCATACGGAAAATCAAGAACGATCAGTAATTCCGACGCCCGGAGGGCGCCAAGCAATTCAGTGAAGGGACGGCGGAAACGGTACGGTTTCCTGCCAAAATCACCTTCGCGCGTTGTTGTTAAAACGTGTTTTCAAGCCCGTCGTCTATTGATCTTGGCCCCGGTCTTTTGTTGAGTTCCCCGATATAGTTCTCGAAAAGATGAATCCGGGTGCTCACCGGGAAGGGGATACCTATGGTGCTGATGACGGCTTCACCCGCTTCAAGCGTCTGAATCTCGGTATCCAGGCGCGAGAGATCCTGTTTTGCGCTGCTTGCGATGATATCGCGATCGCCCCGGTCGGAGAGCCCCATCACAACGAAGGTGTTCAGCTGCGCAAGGACCCGGGCATCGATGTTCCTGGGCTGCTGGGTCACCACGCAAAGCCCCACGCCGAACTTCCGCCCCTCCATCGCCGCCTCGCGGAACGTCCTGGTGCTCCCGAGTCCCGACCCCAGCACCCGCTGGGCCTCCTCGATGGTGATCAGGACCTGTTTGGGCTCCCCCTCGCCCCCGGCCTCCTCGCCCTGGTGGCTGCGCATGATCTTGCGCGTTATGATCGAGAGGACGAAGAGTTCACTCTGCTCGCTCATCCCCGGGATGTCGATCAGGACGACCTTGTTCTCGTGGAGCGCTTTCATGATGTCGGGGATCGAGGAGCCCTGCCGCCGGAAAAAGCCCCGGTTCCGGTTCATCATGCCCGCGATGCGCCGTTGCATCACCGAGAGCGTGCTCGGGGAGAAGTTCTTCAGGTCCCTTGCAATCCGGGGGTGCCGGCCGGTGTAGGTCTCGGCATCGAAGGTCGCGAAGTCGGTGTTCTGGAAGAAGTCGATCACCTCAGAACCGGGCGTGCTCTCAAGCATCTCCACGACCTCGCGCTGGGGCGGAGAGTGCTCGTAGAGCAGGAGGAGATCGGGCGCCCTGAAGTCATCGTAGTCGAGATACAGCTGGTCCAGCCGGTACTTCTTCCTGAACGGCTCCGGCCGGGTGGAGAAGACCGCGAGCCCGTCCCGGCCGGCCTGGTAGTGCAGGAGGCCCTGGGTAGCCTCTCCGCTCGACGACCGCCCTCCCGCCACGTACTCGCCGTGCGGGTCGACGATGAGAAGCCCGAACGCCCTGGCCTGCATGCAGGATGCGCAGAAGACCTTCATGAAGTTGCTCTTTCCCATGCCCGTCGTGGCGAAGACACCCATGTGCTGGCGCATCACCGCCGGATGAAGCGCCACCTTCACGTCCCGTAAGACATCCTGGCCGGTCTTCATCACGCCGACCTCGATCTCCCCCATCACCTGCGCGAGGAACGCAAAGTCGCGGGACTCCGGCCGCTCCACGCGAGAGAATTTCGCCGGGATCGTCCGGGGTTTCCGGAAGGCGCCGTCTTCTCCCACGTACCCGAGCGGCATCGCCTCCACGAGGATGAAGACGTCCTCCCCAATCCCGTAGAAGTGCTCCGTATGGGGACGGGTATCCCACTTCGGGTCGGCGAAGTTGCAGTCGTGGAGGAGGTCGCTCACCTTAGCAAAGAACGTCAGTCCCTTGACGTCGTCGGTGATCTTCAGGATGTCCCCAAGGAAGAGTTCTTCGTCGTGGGGGACGGCAAACCGGTAGCTGAGCACCCGGTCCCCGATCAGGCGGTATTTCGAGGCGTCGTCGCCGTCAATATCGATCAAATTCATCGTGGTAGTCTCCAAAGATGCCGGTGTAGTCGGCGAGGCTCATGCCGAGCAGGTCCATGTCCCGGATGATGTCCTGGCGGACCTGGTCGACCGCATCCCTCCCGATCTTCGTGGTGAGGTGGGCGTCGAGGAGCGGGTACGGGTAGCCCGTGACCCTTCCGTCGTCGGCAAAAGAGGCGAGCGCGGAGAAGACCTGTTCGACCATCTCCGGGCTGTAGTATTTGGGGATCTCCACCTTGAACGCCCTTTGCGCCCGCGGGTGCAGCCGCGCGACGTACTGCTCGCCCCGCTGTTTCCAGGTCTGTGTCTCCCGGCGGTCGAGCAGGCCTTCGGCGGCGGAGACGCAGAGGTACCAGGGCTCACCGATGCCGAGGTCGCGGGCGAGGCCCTCCGCCGCCGGGACGATCGGGTGCCCCCCGCCCCAGGTGAGCGACGTCCGTTTCGTCACCGCGGCGATGAGCACACCCCGGAGGTTGCAGAGGTTCAGAAGTTTCTCGACGACCTCGTCGTGGCTTGCGTGGCGGACCTGGAGTGTGCCGTCGAGGATGATGAGGTCGCCGGCATCGAGTTCCGCGGCCATCTCCGTCGCCGCCCAGAACTCAAGGGTATCCCGTATGACCGCGGTGTTCCGGACCGGGTCGTCGTGGTCGAGGTGCGCCTTCGGGGGGCAGTGGAAGCAGTCGTGAAAGATCTCGTCGAAATCATCGTTTCCGACCCCGGGGTTGACCGTGACGATGTGGAGAGGCGTCGTCCGGCGGCAGAGGCGCGTGCCGCCGGAATATGCGCTGACCGACGCCCTGACGGCGGCAACGGCAAAACTGCCCGCATCGAGGATGACGGTGTTGCTCCCGTCCACCGCACAGACGGCCCCGCCGAAACCGGGCCGGCAATGGCGGTACGATGTCGCGTCGAACACGCCGGCGACTGCAAACCGCGCCGCAAGGTCTTCCGGAGCGGCCTCCCGGATCTTTCCTGTAACGCGCCGGATCGCGTCCCGGTAAACGGCCTTCTGGTTCATCACTCGAACTCCCTGACCGTGCTTGCCTGATCGGCGCCCATCTCGACCATGAGCGTCGTCGAGAACTCGTCCTGGACCTCGGTGATGTGAGATATGAGGAGGATCTGGGGGAAATGGGCTTCCTGCGTCCGGAGCGCCCGGAGAAGGTTATTCCGCCGCCCTTCATCCTGGCTCCCGAAGATCTCGTCGAAGATCAGGAACGTGGAGTCGTGCACCTCGTTCACCTCGGCGAGGAACCGGGAGAGGGCTACCCGGAGGGCGATGGCGATATCGTCCTGCTCTCCGCCGCTGAACCGGTCGGCCGGGTAGTCGTCTCCCATATCGTGGACGAGGACGGTGAAGTCGTCGTCCAGCATCACGGTGCCGTAGCGCCCGTCGGTGATCTCCGCAAGCACCCTCCCCGCCTCCTCCTCGATCCGGTCCCTGACCACCTGGAGGAGGTAGTCCGTATAGTCCTTGATGAGCGACCTGGTCAGTTTCAGGCGCCCGATCTCCTCAGTGAGCGCCGTCTGGTGCCTGATAAGGCCCTCCGACCGGGAGAGCCTTCCGGCTTCCTCCTCGATCTCCGCCTTCAGGCTGCTTATCCGGGCACTGATGGCATATCCCCGCTCCCGTACCGCGAGAAGATCCCTCTCGCAGACCGCGAGCGCCTCCTGTGCCGCCGCGACCGTCGCCTCATTGAAACCGAGTTCCTCGATGACCGCCCTGACCCGGAACCGTTCGGCTTCCCTGGCCGCGAGGAGGCCCCGCTTCGCCTCTACCCCTTCGAGCAGCCGCGGGACTTCCTCGAGCCGGACGCGGAGTTCAAACGCCCTCCGGTAGGCTGCTTCGGCGCGGCCGCATTCCTCGTTGAGGTGCGCCAGCCGGTCGGGGTCGGACGAGAGGCGGGCAAGTTCGTCTCGAATGGCCTGCCCCCTCTCCCGGAGTCCTTCAATCCGTGCGGAGAGGGCCTGCAGTTCCTCTTCCAGCGCCGGCCGCCGCGTAAGCCGGGCCTGCGCCTCCGCATACGCGCGGTAAGATGCCTCAAGCGCCTGTGCCTCGACCTCCAGGCGCTGCCTGACCACCGGGTCGAACCCGAGCCGGGAGAGTTTCACCTCAACCTCCTCTTTACGGGTGAGATAGCCCTCTACGTCGATGATGAGCCGCTGCCGCTCCTCCTGGAGAACGGGGAGGCGACTGCACTCGCCCCGGAGGGTATCGGCCGCGGCGCGCATCTCCGCGAGAGCGCGGATCCGCTCCCTGAGAGTGATGTGCGCCGCCGGGTCGTACTCCTCCACACCGAGCGCCCGCATCGCGGCCCGGTGCTCCTCCGCCTCGGCCAGCCACCGCTGCATGACGCCCGCGCTCTGCTCGTACCGGGACGAGTAAAGCGCGTGCTGCTCTTTTAAGCGCTGAGAGGAGGTGCGCTGCCCGTAAAGGTCCTTCAGCGCAGCGATGAGGCTCTGCCGTTCAGCGGCCGCCCTCGTATGCTCGCCCTCGAGATTGGCGAGTGTCTTCTGCATCGACGCGGTGGCGGTTGCAAGGTCGCCGACCAGTTCCTCGTAGTGCTCGCCGAGACCCTGGTGGCACGTCGGGCAGGACCCTTCCGGGCCCGCGGCGAGGATCTCCGCCCGGTGTTCGGCCAGTCTCCGGATCTCCTCGCGGATCGTCTCCTGGCGTTCGGCGCAGGCGCTGATCCGCGAGGTCAGGTACTCCTTCCGGCTCTCCGCCGACTCAATCTTCTCCTCTATGGAGCCGATCCCGGCAAGTTGCCGGGCAAGGCCGGCAATATCGCTCTCGAGCAGGCTCATCTCTTCGGAAGCGGCATCGACCTCCCGCAGGCACCGCCCTTCCTGCCGGGCGTGCTCCTGAGCCTGGAGAAGCACCTCCTCCCGGGCCCGGAGGGTCTCGTAATCGCCGGCCTCCTCCTCGAGCGCACGGAGGCGCCGGGCCTTCTCCTCGATCCCTTCAATCTCGGTCCGGTTCTCCCCGACACGCCGCTCGATCTGGGTGAACCGCTCGTCCATGCGCGCGAGCTCTTCGCGGAGGGCATCGTACTCCGGCTGGAGTGCTTTCATTGCCGCGATGCGGTCACGGAGAGCCTGCCACTCCGCGACTTCGCGGGTAAGACCGGCAACAGCCCGCTCGTCCTCTGCAAGCGCGGCGAGTTCGGCCTCGATCTTCGCGTGTCGCTCGCCGTACTCCCGGACCTGCTCCTCCGCGGCGTTCGCTTCGAGGGCCAGGCGGTCGGCGCGGGCCTTCTCCTCTGCAAGCGCGGCAACCTCCGCCTTCAGGGACTCGTAGCGGTCGGCGAGGTGGGCGAGTTCTTCGAGTTCGGCCTGCAGTCGCTGCCGGTCTGCGATCTCCGCCTCCCCCTCCCGGCATTCGCTCTGGAGCCGTTCGATCTCGTCCGCGAGCACCTTCTCTTCCCGTGCGAGGTGCAGGTAGCGGTCGCGAACGGAGAGCAGCCGGTCGCGCTCCTGCCGCGCACCATCGAGTTCCTCCGCGGCAGCCCTCTCTGCGGCAAGGGCCTTCTCTCCCTCTTCCTCCGCACCGGCAAGCCCTGCGCGGAGTGCCGCAAGGCGGTCGCGAATTCTGTCGGCATCCAGTTCCTGGAGCCGGCCGGAGAGCTCCCGGTAGGCTCCTTCCCGGGCGTCGATAACCTCTTTGAGGTCTTCCATGCTGTCCTTCTTGAGGTAATCGATGCCCAGCACCTGCATGAACCAGTCCTTCCGGGACCCGGCCCGGCTCTCGATCAGAGCGAGGAGCTCCTTCTGCCCGGCGTAGATGGTGTTGCGGAAATCACCAGGGCCCATGCCGACGATCCGCTGCACCTCCTGCCCTACCTTCTGGACGCTGCTTGCGAGGAGCTTCTGGTTCAGGTAGAGGTTTGCCTCGTGGAGCGTCGATGAGGGGCGGCGCTTGAACTTCCGGACGACGGCGTACTCGTTGCCGCCGACTGAAAAGTCCAGGCGGACCTCGCAGACGTCCTGCGGACCCGCAAAGGAACTGACGATGTAGTTCCCGTCGAGCCCGGTGCCCTGCAGGCCGTAGAGGGCGAAGAGGGCGGCGCTCATGATGCTGCTCTTGCCGGTCCCGTTGTTCCCGACGATCCCCGTGATGCCGTCCTGGAAGACGATCTCCTGGTCGCGGAAGCGTTTGAAGTTCCGCATCCGGAGTTTATTCAGCAGCACGCTCTCCCTCTTTGCGGCGTGCGATGACCGACCGGAGGACCGCCGTCCCGGTCCTCTTCACGAATTCCTCGTCGCCGGGAGCGAGGTGCTCTCTCTCCACAAACCGCTCGAACTCGGCGACGTAGTCCACTCCGACGAGCGAGTCCTGATAGAAGATCCGGGACGGATCGTCGACGGCCAGCACCTGCAGTTTGAGGTCCAGCGCACGGTTCCGGACATTCTGGAGCGCCTTCTGGTCGAGTGCGCGGAGCGTATCGCGGCGTATCCCGTCGAGCGTGATCTGGCAGATCGCGTGGTGAAGCTTCTTCCCGTGGTTCTCGGCGGCATCGAGGATGCAGTCCACGACCTCTCTGGCCGAGAGCCCGTCGCAGTTGATCCGGCCGAGGCTGAACATCGGCGTGTGCGGAAGGTCGATGTGCTCGACCTCCCCGGACGCGAGGTCCACGGCGAGGCCGCCCTTCTTCTCCGCGATCTCCCCGTAATTGCAGTGTTCGAGCGATCCGCTGTACCAGGCGTTGTCGGCGACCTGGACCTGGCCGTGGAAGTGGCCGAGCGCGATGTAGTCGAACCGGTCGGAGAGGATCGTCGCGTCCAGTTCGTGCTCGGCGACGGTGTGCAGCCGTTTGTCCTTTAAGATGCTCGCAAGGCCGTGGGTGACGAGCACGTTCGTGCCGCCGGCGAATATAAGCCCCTCGAACGCCCTCCGGTAGCCTTCCGCCTCGAGCATATTCGGTATCAGGTGAAAGACGGCGTCCCCGAGTTCGACCCGCCGGTAGCGGTTGTGGTGGGCGACATAGAGGTCGCGGGCGCGGTAGCCGCCCCGCTCGAGCACCTCGAACGGCGATGCCGTGTACCGGGTCTTGGCCATGCTGTGGTTGCCCGCGACCACGAGCACCGGGATCCCCGCATCGTGCAGGCGGGAGAGGGCGTCAAGCGCCGTCGTGTAGGCGCGGGTCTTCGGCTTGACCTGGTGGAAGAGGTCGCCCGCGTGGACGAGCGCATCGGGCCGTAAGGCAACGACCCGGTCGATGGCGGCAAGGAAATTGTCGTAGATGAGCTGTTCGCGCAGGTTCATCCCGGTCTCCGGATCCACCCGGTTAAAAGCCGATAATCCGAGATGTGTGTCTGCCAGGTGAACGATCTTCATGCCCAATTAGTCTCCGTATCCCATGAGTATAAATGCCTGATCTGCGTGGTGCGAAAGTGATCGGCACTGGGCCGGTGCCCATAATACGCTTAATCTAATATATCCTCACTGATATTTGTATGGTGATCTCGTGTCAAAAAGAGCCGTTGATGCAGTTTTTCAGGCACTTTTCCTCCTCTCCGACATCCGATTCCTGCTCCGGGAGACTGCTCCCGGGCATGACCTCGATGAGGGTCAGAAGGAGCGCGCCGCAACCACTCTTGCGAAGGTGAAACGGCAGGTTACAATCCTCGAAGAGGAGTTGATCCGGTGAAGTGCGCGGTCGATATCGAGTCCCGCGACGTCGAGGAGATGTACATCAACATCGATCCCATCCAGGCGGGCGGGCGGCTCACTGCCGAAGCCCTGAGGGCGGTGATATCGTTTGCGGACGGCTACTCGGTCTGCGACAACTGCCGGAGCCCCTTCAGGCTCGATTACATCAAAAATCCCCCCATCGCGCAGTTCCACGCGGACCTCGCCGCATGGCTGAACATGGACACGGTGCGGGTGGTGCCGGGAGCGCGCCGGGGGTTCCAGGCGGTCGCGAGCACATACGTGGAGAAAGGCGACCCGGTCATCGTGACGTCGCTTGCCCACTACACCGAGTTCGTTGCGGTCGAGGAAGCGGGCGGGATTCCGCTCGAGATCCCGAAGGATGCGAAGAACCACATCACCCCCGATGCCGCGGCAGAGAAGATCGAGGCGGTGATCCGGGAGTTTTCGAAGACACCGCCCCTGCTCTTCATCGACCACGTCGACTACCAGTTCGGGAACGTCCACGACGTCGCGGCCATCATAAAGGTCGCCCACCAGTACGACATCCCCGTCCTCGTCAACGGGGCCTACTCGGTCGGGATCATGCCCGTCGACGGCAAAGCGCTCGGTGCCGACTTCGTGGTCGGGTCGGGGCACAAGAGCATGGCGGCCCCGGCGCCCTCCGGTCTCCTCGCGACGACGAACGAGCATGCGGAGCGGGTATTCCGGACGACGCAGGCAAAGGGGGACGTCACCGGCCGGACGTTCGGGATAAAGGAGGTGGAGATGATGGGCTGCACCCTGATGGGCGTCACTGTCGTCGGGATGATGGCCTCGTTCCCCCGCGTCAAAGAGCGGGTGCAGCACTGGGAGACCGAGGTGGCGCATTCGCAGGCGGTCGTTGACGCGCTCCTCTCCATCGAGGGGACGAAGGTCCTCTCCGACTACCCCCGACAGCACACCCTGACCCGGATCGACACCCGCGAGTCCTTCGATACGGTGGCAGAGCAGCACAAGAAGCGCGGCTACTTCCTCTCGAGCGACTTAAAGAAGCGGGGCATCACCGGCGTCATCCCCGGCTCCACCAGGGTCTGGAAATACAATACTTTCGGGCTGACGGAGAAGCAGATCCGGCACGTCGGGGAGTCGTTTGTCGAGATTGCGCGGGAGAACGGGTTGAATATAGTCTGAGGGAGACCTCGGAATTCTTTTTTGAGCGGGTGCGTGCGGGCCGGGGCGTTATTGTCGTAAAGATCTTGAGCGAACCAGTGAGAACAACTGTAATCGATCAAAAGCCCGATGCAGTGGACCGTGGGAGTATCGCCATGGGGGGAACGACGCTCCGCAGGAGCGGAGTTCGAGCACCGAAGGTGCGAAGTGGGGCTGACGGGGAGGGGGCCTCCCCCACCCCGCCCGGCCTCCGGCCTCCTCCCCCGCCCCAGAGGGGCGGGGGCAGTGCGTGGCGATATCCACTTGAAATCCGTGTATGAGATGTGCGAGTTAAGAGAAATTGGAGGTTTTTCCAGGAAACCGCGGACCAAAACACATTCAACGGCCGAGGACGCTCTTCACCCAATCTCCTCAACCACCCCGTTCCTCGCCCGATACCGCCGGACCGTCCCCACCGCCCGCTCCGCGAGACCCTCCGCATCGATCTCCTCTTCGAGTTTCATGATCGTCTCGGCAGGCGCCGCCGTCGAGGGGTAGCGGGGGGCGACCGTGCACCCGACGTCTCCCGGCCGCGCCTGAAACGTCCCGATGGCGCGGGCGCGGTCGACGACCTCCTCCTTGTCGAACCCGATCAGCGGCCGGAGCACCGGAACGATCGCCGCAGGAGCAATCACCGACATGTTCGCGAGCGTCTGGGACGCCACCTGCCCCAGGTTGTCGCCGCTGACCAGAGCGGCGGCTCCGCGCTCTCGTGCAAGGATACTCGCCACCCGGAGCATAAACCGCTTGCAGAGGACACACCGGTAGCGCGGCTCTTTCAGTGCCGTTATCGCCGCAAAAAACGGCTCCATGTCCACGACCTGGAGGTCGAGAGGGTGCCCCGGCACCCAGCGGGAGAGCCGGGCGTGGTTCGCGAGAACGTTCTTCTCCGCATCGGCACCCCCGAACCGCCCGCCGTGCATGTTGACGTGCACCATCAGGCATCCCCGGCGCATCATCAGCCACGACGCGACCGGCGAGTCTATTCCTTCCGAGAGCAGGGCCATCACCTCGCCCTGCGTCCCGTAAGGGAGCCCGCCCGGCCCCGGGATCCTCTCGTCGTAGACGAGGCCGCCGTACTCCCGGGCTTCCACGAATATCTCGTAGTCGGGCGCCGTCAGGTCGACCCTCGCCTCCGGGATCCGGTCGAGGACGGCCGAACCGACCGCCGCCGCGAGTTCCTGGCTGCTGAACCCCTCGACACCCGACCGGCGCGCCCTGACACCAAACGACATCCCCGGTCGGAGGTGCCTCTCTGCGTGCTCGACAGCCGTGACCGCGAGCCCCTCGATATCCGCCGTGGTCACCGTGCAGACGCTGGTGCTCACCACCCCGAACACCCTCGCGCCCGCCGCGGCGATCCGCCGGGGCTCGTCGCCGTAGATCATGATCCGTCCCCGATACGTCTCGATACGGTGGGTAAGTCCCTCGGCCTCCAGCGCGAGCCGGATATTCTCCGTCATTATCGATATGTACCGCCGCTTCACCGTCTCGCTCTTGAGGAAGATCTCGCCGTACCTGATCATCACCGCTTCCACGAATCCGCACCTCCTTCCCGGTAGCCCCCGGCGGCGATCGTTACATTCTCGAATCCGAGTTCCTTCACCGCACCGAGCAGTTCCTCAAGCCTCCGGTGGTACGCCGGGTCGGCCTCGATGGAAGCACGGTTGCCGCCGGTACACCTGACCCGTATCGTCCCCGGGATCTCCCGCGCGAGAAGGGCTTCCGCCGCCGCGACGAGCGCGAGACACTCCCGGGTGACCGCCTCACCGGTGGGGATGCGGGTTGCGAGGCATGCCGACGGCGGACGGACGGGCACCCCGAGTTCCCTCGCGAGGGTCTCGATATCCGCCTTCCCCATACCGCACTCGGCGAACGGGCTCCTGATGCCGAGTTCGGACAGCGCCCGCATCCCTGGCCGGATAGCCGCACGATCATCGGCGTGGGTCCCGTCGACCACCGTCCGGCATCCCTGCCGCCGTGCCTCCGCCACAACCGCCTCCATCATCGCCCGCTTGCAGGCGTAGCACCGGTCCGGCCGGTTCTCCCGGACAGCGGAGAGTTCGAGCATATCGAGCGGTATCACGATCTGTTGAATGCCCAGACGCTCCGAGAGTGCCCGTGCTGCCGCGAGCTCCCCCGGTGGTGTAAGGCCGGTATCGACGCTGATGCCGATCGCCCGGATCCCGTGCCGCCGTGCGAGGGCCAGCAGGACCGAACTGTCCGTTCCCCCGGAAAGCGCGACCGCAATGGGTTCATACGATTTCAGGAGTGCATCAAGCCCGCGAACTCTCACCATCTGCTCTTCATATGCTCGCTTGTCCTAGATGAATGTTCGCGAATCGCGCCAATTCCCGGTTTCTGCACGAAGAGCAAATGATTTTTAACAGAGGCACTCAGAATGTGTACTGATATGGCGAAGAAAAAAAGTGCCAAGCAGGCAGAACCCATGAAACTCTTCTATATTTTTTACAATCAGGAGCGCTGGGACAACTGGATCAAGACGCTGCAAGAAGCAAGTTTCGAGCCCGCCGAAGGCGAAGAGGTCTCGGAAGGCGAGCAGATGCTCTTCAGTTTCACCGAAGATATCACCCTCTCGGTCTTAAAGATCATTCGCCTCTACCAGAACGGCCGGTTCACGAAGGAGGAGGCCACGGAGAAACTCGACGACGTCGAACTGATCGTCATGACCGGGCTTCCCGAGGGGGAACTCGAGGATATCATCGGGTCGCTCCAGCTCTCGCTGCTGGTGCTCTTCACCGCCTGCCGGAAGTATCTCGAGGGCGGGTTTGAGACGGACATCAAGACCCTCGTGAAGAAGGGCAAGGGTATCGACGAGGAGAACCTCGAAGAGGCGCTCGAGGTTGCGGCGAATATCGGGGCCGCCGTGGTCGACGGCGCCACCTGCTGCGCGAAGTACATCAAGGACAACGTGGAGGACCCGGGCCTCTTCGATGAGTGGCTCATCGAGATCGAGACCATGAGCAACGCCATGAAGTCGCTCGCAAAGTTCGACGAGGAGCCCGGCGAGTCGTCGTGATTGCGAATAAGGCCCGGTTCCGGGCGGCACGGAAACTTGAGCGGGCAGCAGGGTTCCGTCTCCCCGACCATGTCTTCTCGGGCGCGTTTCTGGAGTCGCTCGGGAGGGCGATCAACTTCGAGAACCTCGATCGCCGGACGCACGAGCAGCTCCTGGCCTTTTTCCGGGACTTCATGGACTGCAAGTGCAAGAACGCACCTTTCTGCGGGTGCCCGGAGAGGAAGTTCACCCTCACCATCATCGAGTTTCGGGAGATGGGGCTCGATCACCGCCAGATCAGCGCCCACCTCCTCGACGAATACGGGATCGATCTCTATCCCGCCGACATCCTGAGTTTTCTCGAAGACTCCGTCCACATGCTCGAGGCGATACGGGACGTCGCCGAACTGCAGGGGCGGGAGAAACTGGCGGAGAACGCCATCGAGCACATCAAGAAGATCGAACACTGAACCTCTCTTTTGCTACTGTGCCCGATCCCCGGAGTTCCGCATCATGGGAGCTACGTTGCACCCCGCCATCTCCCCGAAGCAGAAGAGGAACCGCTCCTTGATGCTCGCCGGCAGCCTCGACTCCGGGATGGGTTCGAACCCGAGTCTCCCGTAGAACCCGATCAGGGGGAGGGTCGAGTGGATGTAGATCGTCTCGGACCCGCACTCGTCGAGGAGCATCTGCACGGCCTCCTTTGCATACCCGCTCCCGCGGTACTCGTCCAGGGTGAAGACGCAGTCCATCTCGAGACCGCCCGAATGAAGGGTGCAGCGGGCCGTCGCCGCAAGGACACCGTCGACAAAGACGCCGAAGATCCTCTCCCGCGTCGGGTCGGCCTTCTGGCCGCGGTAGTGCGTCCAGACCGTCTCTGCAAGCGGAAACTCTCCCGGCTGCAGTTCTCGAATTTCTTTCTCCATCATTTTCCTCGAGTGTAGCCAAACATTGCCGCACCTGCTATTTTAACCGGATGGGCAGGGCATCCCCGGCGTTCAGGGGAATGGATACCTCTGCCCGGCAAACAGGTGAGTGTTTTGTCGGGATCAGAGCGCGTCGGGCCAGGGAACGCCAAGGTTCACGGTCAGTTCCTTCAGTTCGTCGTGGATGCCCCGGTCGATCTTGAGAAGAACCAGGATATAGACCAGCCCACCGAGCGCGACCGCTCCGAGGACGACAAAGACGTTCGTGAGCGGGATGACGAACGAGTAGGCCATAACGACGGCGCCCATCACGACCGCGGCGAGGACGATGTGCCCCACGGCCCCGGGCTCTATCCGCACGCGGATGCTCCGGGAAAGAGCGCGGTTGGCGAGCGCCGCGTTCAGCACCATGGTCACGAGCGTGGCTGCCGACGCCCCGACGATACCGAACGCCGGGATGAGGAGGACGTTCAAGCCGATGTTCGCCGCAACCGCGATTGCTGTTACCTTAAATGAGTCTTTCGGCCGGTCGAGGGCGTTCAAGCACATTGTCTGAAGGAACATGAAGACGTGAGCTACCTGGACGAGCAGGAGTATCGAGAGAGCTGCCGCCCCGGCGGTGGCTGACGCTGTGTAGAAGAAGTAAAGGAGCCGTTCGCCGAGGAGCCAGCCCCCGGCAACGACCGGGACCGCGAGCAGGAGCGAGTAGGTGAAGGCGCGGGCGAGCGCGTTCTCCACTGAAGAGAGGTCATGCTGCTTCCCCCAATAACTGACCTTTGGGTAGAGCGTGGTGCGGAGCGCTATGGTGATGAACGTCGCAATAGAGGTGAGTTGGAGCGCCACACGATAGATGCCGACGTCGGCCTCGGTCAGGAAGTGGCCGATCAGGATGGTGTCGGCGTACGCGAAGACGAGGTAACCGCCTGCGCCGAGAAATGTCCAGAACGAGAAAGCAAAGAGGCTCTGGATGTGCGATCGGCGAAATCGTGCCGGGGAGAGTTCGAGGAAACGGAAGTTAAAGAGTCCTGATGCAAGGAGCCCGGCGACGAACCCACCGGCGAGCCCCGCGACGCCGTAGCCGAGGACGACCGCAGCGACCTGGACTACTATCCTGATCAGCGTATCGATCAGGCCGCCGATCTGGTTGACGCCGACTTTCCCGGTGCCGTAGACACTGTTTGAGGCGATGTTCGTGAAGACGCTGACGACCAGCGCGATGACCAGCCAGGGGAAGACTCCCGATGATGTGAGGTCGGTGAGATACGGCTGCGCAATGAAGAGGAAGCTGACTGAGACGGACAGCAGCATCACCCGGAGAAAGACGAACGCGGTAAAGAACGCGTTCTGGTCCTCGCCCTCGCTGATCCGCTTTACGGCGGCGCCCCCGAACCCACCGTCCCCGATCAGGTTGAAGACGCTGAAGTAAGCAACGAAGAGGTAGTATGCGCCCATTATCGATAGGCCAACGGTGTGCGTGAAGAACATCGTGGAGAGAAACCCGATTGCGGTGAGGCCCAGCGTTGAGGCGAGGCTGATGACACTCTGGCGCTGGACGGGGTCGATGCGCATGACACGGGCAAGATACCCGGAGGGGCGGAACACAAGCAGTGGTTTCGCCGTGAAAAACCTTATTGGTTTTGAACCGAAGCAGGGGAGGCGGCCATGATCCGGCAGAGTGAGGCGGTGCCAACATATATCATGATCTGCGCTCACAAGAGGTCGCCTATACAATTGCCGGCGGTGAGATTTTGGATGTGGGAGTAATCGGTGTTGGGATGATGGGTAGAAACCATGCCCGCGTGTACTCGGAATTAAAGATGGTGGACTCACTCCATTTATATGACCTCAACCAGAAAGCGACCCACGGCCTTGCCGCAACCTTCGGGGCGACGGCCTCCCCGACTGTTGAGAGCCTGCTCGGAAGCGTGGACGCGGTGAGTGTCTGCGTCCCGACGCCCTATCACTTCGGGGTTGCGGAGACGGTCCTCGATGCCGGGGTGCCGCTGCTCATCGAGAAGCCCATCTGCGCGACGGCAGAAGAGAGCAGGAGGCTTATCGGGAAGATCCCCGACGGCCTCGTCGCCGGCGTCGGGCATATCGAGCGGTTCAACCCGATCGTCCCCGAGATTAAGAAGATCATCCGAAACCCCCTCTACATCGAGATGAAGCGGCACAACCCGGCCTCTTCCCGGGTGAGCGGCTCTTCGGTCGTCGAGGACCTGATGATCCACGATGTGGACATTGTGCGAAACGTCCTTCTCCCTGCTGGCCCCTATCAACTTACCGGCAGCGGGAACGAGGATGTCTGCAGCGCACTCTTCTCGTTTGAGGGAACTCCGGTCTACCTCTCGGCAAGCAGGAAATCTTCAAAGAAGATCCGGATGATCTACATAGAGGAAGAGGAGTTCACCATCGAGGGGGACTTCATGGCCCAGGAGATCTATATCCACCGGAAACCCGGGCAGTATGCGGTCGAGGACGAGCGGTACGTGCAGGAGAACATCATCGAGAAGGTGCTCGTGAACAAGCAGGAGCCGCTCAAGCTCGAACTCTCGACATTCCTCGACTGTGCGGCCAGAGGAAGGGAGTTCCCGGTCAGCCCCGCACAGGCGCTGCTGAACATGGAGATCTGCGAGGATGTCGCGCGGTGTTTCTCACCTCTGATGGTGTTGGCATGAGCCGCAGATTACAACCGATTATCAACGACAAAGGCCCGATCAAGAATATAGGTGTGATCGGGATGGGCTACGTCGGCATCCCCGCCGCGGTGCTCTTTGCGAACGCTCCCGGGTTCGAGTCGGTCCGGGGATTCCAGCGGGACTCTCCGTCCTCCGGCTACAAGGTCGCCATGCTCAACCGGGGGGAGTCCCCGCTCAAGGGTGAGGAGCCGGGTCTCGATGACCTCCTCGGCAGGGTCGTCGGCGCGGGGAAGTTCCGGTGCACCTCGGATTTTTCACAGATCGCAGAGTGCGATGCGGTGACCCTTGCCATCCAGACACCGTTTAAAGACCAAAAGGACCTGATCCCCGACTTCTCGGCTCTGATCGAGGGGCTCCGCGCGGCGGGGGGACACCTCTCGGAGGGGACGCTCGTGGTGCTGGAGTCGACGGTCACCCCCGGCACGACCACTGGAATGGCCCGGGAGATCCTCGAAGAGGAATCGGGGCTCGTCGCCGGCGAGGAGTTTTGCCTCGCGCACGCCCCCGAGCGGGTGATGGTCGGGCGGCTGCTCAAAAACATCCAGGAGCACGACCGGATCGTCGGCGGGATCGACGATGTGAGCACGGCACGTGCGGTGGAACTCTACTCGCCCGTCCTCACGATGGGAAAGATCATCCCGATGACCGCGACCGCTGCCGAGGTGACGAAGACCGCCGAGAACGCCTTCCGGGACCTCCAGATCGCCGCCGCAAACCAGCTCGCCCTCCACTGCGAGGCGATGGGTGTCAACGTCTATGATGTCCGGGCGGGGATCGACTCGCTCAAGGGCGACGGGATCACCCGGGCAATTCTCTGGCCGGGCGCCGGAGTCGGTGGCCACTGCCTCACGAAGGACTCCTGGCACCTCGAGCGGGGTGCACAGGTCCTCGGGAATGGCGACCTCTGGTACCCGCACGGGGCGGAGTCGATCTTTGGGGTCGCACGGAAGATCAACGAGTTCATGCCGCGGCACATGGTTCACCTGACCATCGAGGGGCTCAAACGGGCGGGGATGTCTCCCGAAGGCGCGACGGTCGCGCTCCTCGGGTGGGCGTTCATTCAGAACTCGGATGATACCCGGAATACGCCGGCGGAGCCCTATCTCGCTGCGATGGAGGAGATGGGGGCGGAGGTCAGGATTCACGATCCGTTTGTGGACGGATACCCGGGGATAGAGATTTTCCACGACCTGAACGCGACCCTTGCTGGAGCGGACGTCGTCACCATCTTCACCGGCCACCACCATTATGTCTCTCTCGATCCGGCGCGGGTGAAGGAGTTGTCGGGGAAAGAGCGCCCGGTGATCGTCGACGGCAGGAACGTCGTCGATCCGGACGCGTTCATCCGAGTGGGGTTCATCTATAAGGGCATCGGCCGCGGTGATAAGAACAGCCACCCGATCCGGCAGTAACCATGAAGATCGTGTCGATCGTCGGCGCCCGACCGCAGTTCATCAAGTGCGCTCCTGTCTCGCGTGAGCTCAGAAAAGAGCACGAGGAGGTCCTTGTCCACACCGGGCAGCACTACGACCACGGTATGTCGGAGGTCTTCTTCGAGGAACTCCGCATCCCGAAGCCCGACTACAACCTCGGCATCGGCTCCGGGACCCACGGCCACCAGACCGGCGCGATGCTCGGTGCGATCGAGGATGTCCTTGAGAAGGAGGAGCCCGACATCGTTCTGGTCTACGGCGACACGAACTCCACCCTCGCGGGCGCACTTGCGGCGGCAAAACTCCACATCCCGGTCGCTCACATCGAGGCGGGGCTCCGGAGTTTCGACCGGCGGATGCCCGAGGAGGTGAACCGGGTGCTCACCGACCACGCATCGGACCTCCTCTTCTGCCCGACGGAGACGGCTGTCAGGAACCTCGCGGCCGAAGGGGTCACGGAGGGCGTCTTCCTCGTCGGAGACGTGATGTGCGACGCGATGAACTATAACCGCGCGATCGCAGAGGAGCGCTCCCGGATCCTTGAGGACGTCGGGCTTGAACCGGGAGGCTACCTCGTCGTCACTGTCCACCGGCCGTCGAACACCGATAGCCAGGAGAACATGGCCGCCATCCTCGGTGCCCTCGGGGAGGCCGGAAACCCGGTCGTCTTCCCGGTTCATCCCCGGACGAGGAAGTGTCTCGGTGAACACGGTCTTCTCGCGGAGATGCCGGAAAACACCATCCGGGCCGTCGAGCCGCTCGGCTACCTCGACATGATCCGCCTGATGGCGCATGCGGAAAAGATCCTCACTGACTCCGGCGGCGTCCAGAAGGAGGCGTACATGCTCGGCGTCCCCTGCATCACCCTCCGGGAGAACACCGAGTGGGTCGAGACGGTCGAGGCCGGGTGGAACGTGCTTGTCGGGGCCGAGCGGGAGAAGATTGCAGACGCAATTCACTCGTTTTCACCCGCATCACGGCAGGAGGGCCTGTTCGGCAGTGGGGATGCCAGTGTCAGGATCAGGGAGATTCTCACTGGGCTTCAGGGTGCTCCACCCGGGTGAAGGTTCGCGGCATGGAAAGGCCCACGATCCTGTTTCTGACGAGCAGCCTCTCCTCTTTCGCAGAAGGGGACCTGCGCATGCTCGAGGCGAGTTACCCTGTCCGGGAGGTCACCACCGGGGGCGGCCCGACCGGGAGTTTCGGGCAGAGGCTCTCCCTGGTGCTCTCGATCCTCTCCGGGGTTCTCAGGACGGATATAGTCTTTTCGTGGTTTGCCCATAACCACTCATATCTCGCGGTTACGGCGGCGCGACTGCTTCGAAAGAAGTCCCTTGTCGTCGTGGGCGGTTATGAAGTGGCACATGAGCCGGAGATCGGGTATGGCGCGCTCCTGGACCCGGTCATGGCAGGTAAAGTCCGGTATATCATAGAGAACGCCGACTGCATCCTCGCGGTCTCGGCGTTCAGCAGGAGGGAGCTCCTCGCGGTCGCACAACCCCGCCGGATCGAGACGGTCTACAACGGTATCGACACGTCGTACTTCTCTCCCGGAGGCCCCAAAGAGGATATCGTCCTCACCGTGTGCCTCGTCAGCACGGCAAATATCAGGGTTAAGGGGCTTGACACCTTCATCGATGCAGCCCGGCAGCTCCCGGAAGCGCGGTTTGTCCTCATTGGTGATGCCCTCGACGGTGCGCTTGAGATCCTGAAACGAGATGCTCCCGCCAACGTTGAGTTTGTCGGGGCTGTCGAGCAGGCTGAACTCATCGGCTGGTACCGCCGGGCAAAAGTCTACTGTCAGCTCTCCTACCGTGAGTCGTTCGGGGTCGCGCTTGCCGAGGCGATGTCCTGCGAGTGTGTCCCCGTGGTGACGGACCGGGGCGCCCTCCCGGAGGTTGCAGACGATACCGGTTTTGTGGTTCCGTATGCTGATACGCAGGCGACGGTCGATGCCATATCGCAGGCCCTCCTCTCCGATGCGGGGCCGGTCGCCCGAAAGAGGATTTGCGAACTGTTCTCTCGTGAGCAGAGGAGACAGAAGATTCGTCGGATAATTGCGACGTTGCAGTCTTG
Organism: Methanoculleus nereidis; assembly: GCF_032944295.1. Taxonomy (NCBI): domain Archaea; kingdom Methanobacteriati; phylum Methanobacteriota; class Methanomicrobia; order Methanomicrobiales; family Methanomicrobiaceae; genus Methanoculleus; species Methanoculleus nereidis. Next base: position 155,593 of record NZ_JABFFQ010000004.1, on the reverse strand, counting down.
ACCGGTTCGCCATTCTCCTGCAGGCTGCTCTGGATCCACCTTTCCCGCCTTCCTGCCCTCTTCGCGGAGGGCTCTCTCCGCAATAAAGTATAAGTGTCTCTCCGGTACAGTTGGGTCCATTCAATCCTCCTGTTCGTGCCCGAAGATGTAACCTGGGGGGAAGGCTCTGGGAAGGGAGGTCTGAGACCCGACTATGCGTATCTGCATGCTCACCACGACTCACCTGCCCCACGACGGGCGGATATTCGAGAAAGAGGCGAAGAGCCTTGCAAAGGAGCATGACGTCACTATCATCGCCTTTTCGGAGAACGGGAGCATCCAGGAGGACGGAGGCGTGCAGATTGTCGCCGTCCGAAAACCCTCTTCAAACCTCCTCCACTCCCTGACGCTCTGGCGGGCGTTTCGGGTGTGCCTGAACCATAAGTGCGACGTCATCCACTGCCATGAGCCCGATGCCCTTCTCATCGGCGTCCTTACAAAGTTTCTCAAGGGGCGACGGGTCGTTTACGACATTCACGAGCATTGGCCGAGCGAGATCCCGTTCGATCTCGGCCTCCCGAACGCGACGGTCCTCACGAGGATCCTTGAGCCCCTGCTTTCCTGGGGAGAGGTCCTGCTTGCACGATTCGCCGATGCAAAGATTGCGGTCAGCGAGAGCGTTGCGGAGCGGTTCGGTCGGAACGGGACACTTCCTGTGATCGTATCCAACTATTCGATCGCCGGCTCGGTGCCCCCGGCTCCGCAGGCAGGGCGCAGCCGCAACGTGATCTACATGGCCGGAAATATGCAGTTGTTTCATGGCATCAGGGAGTGCATCCAGGCAATGTCGAAGGTGGCGGCAACATTTCCCGATGTCTCCCTGACGCTCGTCGGGAACATCCGCGAAGATATCGGTGCGATCGCTGTGAAGACGGACCCGAGACCGGTGATCACGATGACTGGCTACCTTCCTTACCGGGAGATGTACGAGACCCTGCGCGAAGGCAGCATCGGCCTCCTCGTCTTCCAGCCTGACTACTACAACGCATACATCGGCCTCCCGAACAAGCTCTTCGACTACATGCTCTGCGGTCTTCCTGTCGTTGCGAGCGACTTTCCAGAAATCTGCAAAGTTGTCAGCGAGACAGAGTGCGGGGTGCTGGTCGACCCGACAAGCCCGGATGCGATCGCGGAGGCGATCGCCTACCTGCTTGAGCACCCGGACGAGGCACGGAGGATGGGGGAGAATGGACGGACGGCGGTTCTTGAGCGGTATAACTGGGGGGAGATGGAGATGAGGCTGCTCGAGGTATACAGGCTGGTTGAGGAGACGGGAAGGGACAATCGGTTCCGTGGCCGCTGAACAGGATAATTCCGGCCCCGCCTGGTGCTTCTATCTCTCGCCTGTGGGATACCCGGTTTACCCCACGAACAGCATCACCCCATATGGATACGCCTGCTTTGGGGTTGCATGAGCCCGTTTTGCAAATCGGGTGGACTACATCATCCAAAATGCCGATCATATCCTTGCGGTGTCGGAGTTTAACAGGCGGGAGATACTGGAACTGGGCGATCACCGCCACGTCGCGGTCGTATATAACGGGATTGACTGCGCGCAGTTCTCCCCGGGAGAGGGCGGGAGTGGCCTCGTCATCACGGTATGCCTGATTAACTGGAACAACATAACGCTCAAGAGCTTTGATATGTCCCTCAAAATTCCTCTATGATATACTGAACCGGTTCCTTCTTTCAGGGCCTGCCAGGATCGTTTCAGGCCGTTCTCCTGACGAGGGTGTCGACAGAGATCCGTACGTTGTTGTTCCCGCTCAGAACGTCATAGACGAATCGTGCGATGGGTATATCGATATCATGGTTCTTGGCCAGCTCAATTATTCCTTTAACCGACCTGGAGCCTTCGAACGTGACGCCTGACTCCAGGTAAGGGGTTTTTACGATCTTTTTTCCGACCATCAGCCCCAGTGTCCGGTTACGGCTTTTATCCACGTTAGCGGTCAGGTTGAAATCCCCAAAGCAGCAGAATTTTGTGAATATCCCTTCATCAAGAGAAATAGCCCGTAAAAATATGCACATCTCCTTGTAGCACATGTTCAGGAAGGTGTAGTGCTCGTTGTGGTTGCTGTAAACCGAATCCCACATCCCCGTTCCGATGGCGTATACGTTCTTCAGCACGCCGCATAACTCGACCGCCCTGATGTCATCCGAAAAGTCCAGGATGAACTCTCCGAAGAGATCCGACATCGTTGCTCTCAGCGACGGGTCGTCGCCGACGCCTATCGTAGCACCGGCGATATGGCCGTAGGCAATCTCATCGGCAAAGGTCGGTCCTGAGAAACAGGCTATGTCTGGGTTGCCCGTTTCTTCGCGAATAATTTCGCTCATCGTTTTAAGTGACGGATACTCCAGCCCTTTGGCCATTGTGATGAGGTACCTGTCTGCAAGCCCGTCTCCGGCAGCGTTAACGACAGAACGAACCTCACTGGAGGGCACGGCGATGATTACGACCTCGCAGTCCGCGAGATCCCGTCTGTCGTTCATCACTCTTGCACGGATGTTGGGTCTCAGGCGCAGGCCCGGGAAATACATCGTATTGTGATTGTCATGGTTAATCGAATCGACAATCTCCTGCCTCCTTCCAAATATGATTACTTCGCCGGCTCTCCCGGAGATACTCTGTGCGACGGCGGTACCCATGCTTCCGGCGCCGATGACCCCGACGGTCGATATCATCAAAACCGCCCCCGTGCACCGATGGCTATGCCTGCAATGCTCTCGGCATATCTGAGGTCCCGGATATCGTCGATTTCTGTCCATTTCAAGCCGTTCGTAAACGAGTACGCAAGGTTCCCGCTCTTTGACAGGGACTGGTAGATGAAATCGTAGTAGTTATTCGGGTTGCCCGAAACCAGGATATTCAGCAGCCTTTTTGCTTCGCCGATATCCCGGTCCGTGATCTTCGAGATGCCGATGAACTCCCCGGTTGCTTGTTCTACCGGGACGGTTTTTCCCATCTTTTCGATCCGGTTGTTTACTATCTTTACTTTAAACGATTCTTCCGTGAGCGGCTTTGTATCGTCGACCGCGATCGCGGTCTGATCTATCTTCAATAAATTGTCCAGGATGGCACGATCGTACAGCACATCGCCGTTGAAAATGATAACATCATTATGAATGCCGGATAGCCCGATTTGGAGAGAGTAAGCCGTATTCGTCGAGAAGTATGCGTCATTGCGGACTAAATTGAATTCAGTTCCATATTCTCTCCACAATGTTGTACACATTTCCTGCATCATGTCCGCTTTATATCCGATGACGATGGTGATCGTGTCCACATCGAATGATACCAGATCCGAGACCGTTCGCTCAAGCAGTGTCCGACCGTCGATAGGGAGTAAGCATTTCGGGCCGATCTTCTCGAGATCGATGTCTCTGCCCAATCTTCGCCCACATCCCGCTGCCAGGATTACCCCGATCACATGAAACACCGATCCGGTTTGTCGAGGGTTACATACCGTCCGGTTATATGAAGATTTGGCTGCTGAAGTCCGAAGGCCTTTGAGTCACGACGGGCCAAAGGGCCGGGGGTCGTCGAACCGCAAACGCAGTGAGCGTGAGCGGATCCCCTCCTTCCGCCGGAAGATTCCGGGACGGCTTTTACCGGATAACATTAGCGCTGCTTGATCAATCTGCAGACTCTCTCGCAGGCGAAGCAGTCCGCGCACCCGAACATCAGCCTTCGTAGCCTGATCCTCTCCGGTTCCCATCTGTCCGGGTCGGCGAGGGCACTCGTGAGGGCTCCTATCAGCTCATCGAAATTGGTGGAAATCTCCCCGGGTGCCCAGTCGCGAAACGGTTCGAGAATGAAACCTCTCTGCTTCCGGTAGTCCTCAATATCGGGCACGTAAAAGACGATAGGCCGGTTCAGGTGAAGGAAGTCGAAGTACACCGACGAGTAGTCGGTAACCAGAATATCGACGGCGTTCAGGAAGTCGTAGATGGTATTAGCGGCTTTTTGCAGGTCATCGTTTAAGAGTATGTGGATGTGCTCTCCGTTATACGTTTGAAACGCATTCTCGTCGTGAGAATGAGGCTTGCAGATGAACAATAGGTTCTCGTCCTTCAAGAACCGGCGAAACTTCTCGCTTGCGAGGATCTCTTCGAGGATTTTACGGCTCGCACCAATATCGTATTCTCGGAAGGTGGGAAGGTACAGTAGAATCCTCTTTTCAGCAATATCGTCCCTGCCAAGGATACGGCATAACACGCCTATCCCGGAATCTCTGGGCCTGTAAAGAGCGTCGCACCGGGGTTGTCCGACGACCAGAATCTTACCGGGATCAATCAAGAAAGCGGAAGAGAAGACCAGCCTCTCAAATTCCGAGGTCGTGATGAGATAGTCTACGGAGTTCGCAAACCTCCGCAGCCTGTGTGCCGCGGAGAGTCGTGCAACGGCGTTCGGATGGTCCGTATCGGCAAAGTGCCCGATCGTCTTTAGCGGGAGGCCGTGCCACAACTCGATGCTGACCTGGTTTCTGGATTTCCAGGCGGGTGTGCCGTGGGTGCTGACGATGTACTTTGCCGTCAGCGCGTGGTAGATATACCCACGCGATCGGTGGATGGCGTAGTTTGCATGAACCGGCGCGTAGACGCACCAGATAAGTTGATACGTTTTATCGAAGCCTGATTCGAGCATTCTGTCGTAGACATACTTTGCATTATCGGAGAGGTCGGGTACCGAGAAGAACAGGATCTTATGTTCGTCCTTCGGCACAAGCAGTGATAACGCCGAAAAAACAAGAGTGATTGCATCATAGGCCAGCGATCGAATACCACTAACGAGACCGTGAGAGATCATCGGATCGAGAAAGGTATACCCACATTCTCATTGTTTAAGTAAACGGTTGGAGGTTACTGATCGATCCGACGGTTCCGGATGCGGTTACCTACCAGCACCTGGATGTGGGCGCGGAGGATGGGGAGGACGGGCGGAAGGCGGTTCTTGAGAGGTATAACAGGGGAGAGGTGGAGAAGAGGCTGCGCGAAGTTCACCGTTATCTGTGCGACTGAACGGATCATTTCGTTGCTCGGTCAAGAAAATGGGCATTCGCAAATTCTAGCGAGAAGTTTCAGGTTAGAAAATAGAGGTGCTCGCGGTATTCCCTCAGTTCTCTCCTGTTCAGGTCGGGAAGGCTGCGCTTTGGGGGGATAACCCATTCGAAGTCTGATGCTTGCTCGGTCATGGTGAGATTCACTACAGTTCGGGCTCGCACTCTGTTCTGCGGAATGCTGCATCACTGTTCACAAATTATGTCCTGTGTTCCCTATACCACCCGATCGTCGCCCTCAGCCCGTCCTCAAAGCCCGTCTTCGCCCGGAACCCGAACTCCCGCTCCGCACGGGACACATCCAGACACCGCCGGGGCTGGCCATCGGGCTTGGTGGTGTCCCAGACGATCTCGCCCGTAAACCCGGTGAGGTCGGCAATGAGGGTTGCAAGATCGCGGATGGTGATCTCGAACCCGGCCCCGAGGTTCACCGGGTCGGGCTTGTCATAGCGCTTGGCAGCAAGCGCGATCCCCTTTGCGGCGTCGTCGACATAAAGGAACTCCCGCGACGCCGCTCCGGTCCCCCAGACCTCGACGCTCTCTGCACCGCCCTCCACCGCCTCGACGAACTTCTTGATGAGGGCCGGGATGACGTGTGAACTTGCGGGGTCGAAGTTGTCCCCCGGGCCGTAGAGGTTCACCGGGAGGAGGTAGATGGCGTCAAAGCCGTACTGCTGCCGGTAGGCCTGGGCCTGGACGAGGAGCATCTTCTTTGCGAGGCCGTAGGGCGCGTTGGTCTCCTCGGGATATCCCTCCCAGAGGTCTTCTTCCCGGAACGGAACCGGCGTGAACTTTGGGTAGGCACAGATCGTTCCGACGGCGACGAACTTCGCCACACCGGCCTGCCGGGCGGCTTCCATCAGCTGGACCCCCATGATGGCGTTGTCGTAGAAGAGGGAGCCCGGATTTGCCATGTTGTAGCCGATCCCCCCGACCTTCGCTGCGAGGTGGATGACGAGGTCGACGCCCTCGACCGCAGCGACACAGCCCTCCCACCGCCGCAGGTCAAGATCGCGGCTCCGGGGCACCCGGATATTCTCCCTTGCAAGCCCATGCCTCTCAAGTGTCCTCACGAGGGATGAGCCGAGGAACCCCGCCCCACCCGTGACGAGGACCTCCATTCTGTCCCCAAATCTCATAGGATCTCACCGATTATGCTGCTACATTCTTTTGTGCCGTCTCTCTTGAAGAGATCATCGATTTTTCCGAAGTTCTCTCGGAGCCCCATCAGGGATTCCAGGTTATTCGCCCACGAACCGTCAACGATCGCCGACACCGGGACTTCTCTCCCGATCCCTGTATCCTCAACGCCTCCGATGAGATAATCATCCTCGGCAAACCCTTCCCTGCGGAAGAGCGTCATCGGGACACCAGCCTGGACCGCCTCCGAGATGGTGCTGTAGCCGGGCTTTGAGACCACCAGATCGCAGGCGGCGATCCAATCCTGTGTCTCGGTCTCGCCGGGCGGGATTCTGATCGCGCCCGGGAGATCGGTCCACGACGGGACGAGGAGGGTGCACCCATTGAGTGCGGTCCTGATGCCCCGGAAAACGATGGGGTCAAGCGACTGCCCGCCGCCGAGGTAGACGAGCGGTCGTTCGGAGGGGAGCCCCGGAAGTTCCGCCCGGGACCGGGTCACCGCCCGGGTTACAAGCCCCACCTCCTGTCGGTTGCGGAAGAGATCCATCGGTTCGTGGAGTGGGAGCAGGAGAGCGCCGTCAGCGGCATGATAGGCCTCGGCGATCCGGTCGGTCAACCTGGTCTTCCCGCTGAGGCGGGTGTAGATGAGGTGCCAGGTGAAGTTCGAGACACCGAGCGACGGGATACCGAGTTCTTCCGTGGCAAGGAAAGGCTGCGGGACGATATCCGAGAGGACGAGGTCGATCCGGTGGCCACGGAGGAAAGTCTTCTCGCTAGCGATGTAGTCATCCCAGGAAGCGAGCCACTGCTCTACCGCCGCAAACGTTCTCTCCGTATCCACGGCGGCACCCTCCATCACCACCCCCGGGTCATTTGGGCCCTGCAGGACCTCGACGCCGGGAAGCGACCGGGACATGAACGCAGCGGGAGAACCGGCCCTGACGACCACTTCAGCGTTCAGGCTCTCCTGCAGTTCCCGGATGAGAGCAATATCTCGCGCCGCGTGGCCGTAACCGAAGTCGCTCGTGTAGAAACAGACCTTCGGCCGCTTCAATCCTTTGTCCACCACCGATCCGGATACTTCCGGGCGAGGAGTTCATCCCCCTCACCGATAGGCTCAAGCCCTGCCTCTCTCAGGTCTGCGTCGACCATGATCTTAGTTAAGTCGGCAAACGTCACGCAGGGCTTCCAGCCGAGTTTCTTCTGGGCCTTCCCGGCATTGGCGATGAGGTCTTCGACCTCGGTCGGCCGGAAGTACCGGGGATCGATCCTGACGTGCTCCTCCCAGCCGAGGCCGGCATAGGAGAAGGCGGTCTCAAGGAACTCCCGGACCGAATGGCTCTCGCCGGTCCCGATGACGAAGTCCTCAGGTTCTTCCTGCTGTAAGATCCTCCACATGCACTCGACATACTCCGGGGCAAACCCCCAGTCCCGCCGGGCATCGAGGTTCCCCATGTAGAGGTACTGCTCTTTGCCGGCAAGAATCCGGGCGATTCCCCGCGTGATCTTCCTCGTCACGAAGGTCTCCCCACGGCGGGGAGACTCATGGTTGAAGAGGATCCCGTTCGTGGCGAACATTCCGTAGCCGTCACGGTAATTCCTCGTCATCCAGTAAGCGTATAGTTTGGCGCAGGCGTATGGGCTTCGCGGCCAGAAGGGGGTTGTCTCGCTCTGCGGTGGCGGCGTCGCTCCGAACATCTCGCTGCTCGAAGCCTGATAGAACTTCGTCCCGTTCCCGCTCCTCCTGATCATCTCAAGAAGCCGGGTTGTCCCGAGACCGGTGACGTTCCCGGTGTATTCAGGGGTATCGAAGCTGACCCGCACATGGCTCTGGGCCCCGAGGTGGTAGACTTCGTCGGGTTTTATATTGTAAATGAGGTGGGAGATCTGCTCGTCGTCGGCGAGGTCGCCATAGTGAAGATAAAGCCGTGCGCCTGCATCGTGCGGATCGGTGTAGATATGATCGATCCGGGAAGTATTGAATGTTGATGCCCGCCGGATAATCCCGTGCACTTCGTAGTTTTTATGGAGGAGGAACTCGGCAAGGTACGAGCCGTCCTGACCGGTGATGCCGGTTATTAAAGCTTTTTTAGATATATTGCTCACCTCTCTGTCTTTGATGATCAGTAAATAATTTGTATACCTGAGGTATATGGACTTTGCATTACAAATAATCTAACGAAGTGGGAAATAGGCAGATAAAAGTCAATAGATGATCTTAGGGTAACGTAACGAAAGTTCTGTAAAATTGAATTGGCCCTGGATCCAACCTAGATTTGGACAAAGGAGAAACAGGGCCATGGATCCCTTAGCGTTAATCGAAGATTATCTTTCCGATCAGGAGAACGGCATGAAGAACCTCATCACCGGATTCCTCAACCAGGTGATGCTCGCAGAGGCCCTCCAGCAGGCAGGAGCTGCCCAGTACGAACGCACCGATGCGCGGAAAGCGCATCGGAACGGCTACAAAGACCGATCCCTCAAGACCCGATACGGGGAGACAATCCTCCGGAAACCGCAGTTCCGGGAGCTCCCGTTCGAGACACAGGTCTTCGGGCGCTATGCCCGGGTGGAGAAAGCTCTGGTGAACGCAATTGTCGAATCCTACCTCCAGGGAGTTTCGACGAGAAAGATCCAGGAGATCGTCAGTCATCTGGGGATCGACCAGCTCTCCCCGGCTTCGGTCTCCCGGATGGCCAAGAACCTCGACGACCAGGTGCAGGCATTCTTCCTGCGGCCGATCGAACAGGCTATCCCATACCTCTTCGTGGATGCCTCCTACTACAAAATCCGGGACGGAGCACGATACGTCACCAAAGCGGTCCTGGTGGTCGCCGGCGTCCGGGATGACGGCTACCGGGAGATCCTGGGCGCAAGAATCACGGATTGTGAGAACGAAGAATTCTGGTCAGGAATGTTCGAGGAGCTCAACGAACGGGGACTCACCGGGGTTCAACTGGTCGTCTCGGATGGGCATACCGGCATCCAGAAGGCGACTGAAGCCGCCTTCCTCGGTGCATCCTGGCAGATGTGTCAGGTGCATTGTACCCGGGCCGTCTTGAGGAATATTCCCCGGAAACATCAGAAAGAGGTTGTAGAGGGGCTGAAGGAGGCCTATGGGAATGAGCAGAGACTCCAGGAGCTCGCTGATGACCTGAATGCCGGGGGGTACCGGAAAGCAGCCAACACCATCGAACGATTCCTCCCCGGGCTTATGAGTTACACGGCATTCCCAAAACCGCACGGGAAACGGCTCAGAACGACGAACATGGTGGAGCGGGTCAATAGAGAACTGAAACGGAGAACCAAGGTTGTAGGCGTGTTCCCGAACGAGGAATCCCTTCTCCGGCTGGTCGGATCCATCCTGATGGACATCAACGAGGAGTGGGTTACCGGCAGAAGGTATTTGACGATGGAGAAGGAATGATCAGACAAGGAGACAGGGCTCAGGCAAATTACAGAAGATCTGAGACGTTACCGATCTTAGGTACCTCCGGAAGGAGAAGGGGGCGAGAAACTTCCACAGACTTTGTGTATATCTCAACTGAAATTGTTCTAATTTCTGAGGGGTCTGAAGATCATCACGGAATTTCCCGGTGCAGGGCTGTTTCGAAACCTTGGGTGGCGAACGTTCTTCAAACGTTAAAGGTTTACAGTGCGTGAAATCGGCCGTTTTCGGCAACTCCGACGTCGGTTTTGCTGTTGGCATGAAACGTATTGAGCCATAATGATGTAATTATTACAATATTAACCAGCAGCGAGCACTAAAGGCGTATCCATTCTTTCGGTAAGCGATCATCATCGTTATAGTGTGCCCCATTAAACCACCGTACAGGTGCAACAACAAGTTTTTGCCGATTTGAGGAGAGCCAGGCACCCCACCAGCTGAACGAACTGTTTGCAATGATAAAGTGCTTGCAGTACGTCATCAGCCTTAAATCTTCGTAGTTTTTGTCCGAAGAGTTATTACGGATATACGTTGTTGGGGCATCGATTGTTATATGCTGCTGACTCCAATCCGGATCATCAGAGAAGATATAGAAATGAGGCTTTTCAACTCTTGACATGATATAATCAATAGATCGGTAATAGTAATCCAATGAACATACGCCTAAGTTTTGATTTGCCGTTGGATCTGAGATATAGTCTCCTCTACGAACATGGATGCAGACTCCTTCGGTCTCTCTAATTTCATTGGCAATCTTAATATTCTCCGGGTCCGGGGGTGTTATTACAGTAAACTCCTTTCTAATGATCTCTTCAATGTCCTTGAAATATTTCTCACTTTGCCAGTATCCACTGAGATAAGCACCGCTGGAAATTTGCAATATCTCTGGGTCAAAATCCACTATTCTCTCTCTGATCATTGTTTGCTTGCTATAGGGCCTATCAACATGCACTTTGTGTAATAATTTTTCTTTCAAATGAACCCATGTTAGCCCCCTTAATTCTGCTACTTCGGCAAGACTTGCAATGTCCTTTAGTGTGGCAAAATGATTGAGGCTGTAGGGGCGGTACGGGTGATACTTGAACCAACGGGGATGATACCTGAACCAACTGAGATCTAATTTAAGAGAAAAGTTATTCATCTTCGCAATGCTGCGGCCAACAGCATATTGGAAGAGCTGGTTGCCTAAACCCCCCATTAGTTGTACGATGATTGTGCTTGGTATTCCTCTGGAAAGATGATCTTCATCCATTACCGTCATAATCGCCTCACCCTCCAAGCATGAGTCTTCTGATCCTGCTATTAAAGGATAAGATCTGCTGTCTTATTAATCGTATTTTTTCATATAATGAGTATTCCCTGCTCTCCTGGAAAACTGTCAAGGTAGATGCCACCATTAAGTGCGTGAAGTTCGGGTTGAAGACAGTGATGTCGAACAAATTCTCAGTTAATGCTGCTTAAATGCTAACATCTCAAGCGTGGAGATTGCACTGGCTCACCGGGCGGAGAGCACGTTTGCCGTACGCGAGAGCGTTGCCGTGCGGTTCGGGGAGAAGAGGCTTGAACCCGTGATTCTCTCGAACTACTCAATCGCCGACCTCGATATCCCCTATAATCCGAACCGGAGCGGCCGGAACCTCATGTTTATGGCCGGCAATATGCAGTCATTTCACGGAGTCAGCGAATGCATCGAGGCAGTCTCCCGGGCCAAGGAGCACTATCCCGACGTTTCGCTCACGCTCGTCGGAAACGTCCGGGAAGACCTCGACGGGTATATCAACGAATCCGACCATAACGGGTTCATCACCTCCACTGGTTTTCTCCCCTACAGGGAGATGTATGAGAAGTTGAACGAAGGCGTCGCAGGACTTCTCGTTTTTCAACCGACATACCACAACATCTCCATCGGTCTGCCGAACAAGCTCTTCGACTACATGCTCCTCGGGCTCCCGGTCATCGCGAGCGACCTGCCGGAGATCCGGAACGTCGTCAACAGGGCAGACTGCGGCATCCTCATCGATCCGACGAGCGTGGACGATATCGCCGACGCAATCTCCTATCTCTTCGAGCATCCCGAAGATGCGCGAAGAATGGGGGCGAACGGGCGGAAGGCGGTTCTTGAGAGGTACAACTGGTCCGCAATGGAGGCGGATTTCCTGCAGGCATACCGGCACCTCGATGGCGCGCACGCTAAACCAACGTGACCGGCAGACCGCGGGATCCCGCCGTTAGGTACTAGTAGCCGGCAATCGATGAGATAACTATCATGCTCACCACCCTCATCCTCGACTTCGACGGCGTCATCGTTGAATCCCTCCCCTTAAAGACCGCCGCGTTCAAAAGGATCTTCTCCTTCGCCCCCGAACACCTCGACGAAATCATCGCCTTCCACCTCGAGAACGGCGGGATGTCCCGGTACGACAAGTTCCGCCACATCTACGCAAACATCCTCCACGAAGACCTCTCTCCCGAGCAGGAGGAGCGGCTCGCGGGCGAGTACGTCGGGCTGATCTTTGAAGCCATGCTCACCGTACCCTACGTCGCGGGCGCAGAAGAACTCCTCCGGGACTGCTCCCGGCGGCTCCCGCTCTATATCGTCTCCGCGACCCCGGAGGGGGAGATGCAGGAGATCGCCCGCCGCCGGGATCTTACCGGATTCTTCGTCCGGGTCTACGGCTCGCCGAAGACGAAGGCCGAGTGCATCAGGGAGATCCTCGCTGAGACCGGCGCGCTGCCGGATGAGGCCCTCTTCGTCGGCGACGCCCCGAACGATTGGGACGCAGCCCGCGCGACCGGCGTCCGGTTCGTCGCGCGGATTCCGCCCGGCGACCCGAACCGGTTTATCGGCCGGCCGGGGGTGGAGGAGATCGTGGAGAACCTTCATGAACTCCGGGAGTACCTACGGGGGAACATATGCTCATCCCGATCTCGTACCCCCTGAACCGGGCGGCGCCCCTCTACCCCGGAACGGAACCGCTCACGATCACCCGCACAAAGTCCTTTGAGAAGGGCGACGCGGAGGAAAAGAGCCTGATAACCTTCTCCAGCCACGCCGGGACGCATATAGACCTCCCCCGGCACTTCTGCCCGGGCGGAGGACTGGTCAGGGGTCTCCTCGCCCCGGAGGCGGTTTTTGAGCCCGCGCGGTGCATCGCGATCCCGAAGACCGGGACGGAACCGATCCGGATCTACGACCTCCTCGACCACCTCGACGCGATCCGAACGTCACGCGCGCTTTTCATCAGGACCGGGAGCGGCCGGGTCCGGGAGAGCGACCCGGATGCCTACGCGAGAGAGCATCCATGGGTGCACCACGAGGTTGCGGGCTTCCTCCGCATGGAGAACCCGGGCCTCAGGCTGTTCGGGATCGACGTCATATCCATCGCCGTCCCGGAAGAACCGGAGGAGGGTGCAGAGGCCCATCGTGCGTTCCTCTGCGGATCGCCGCACATCTTCCTGCTCGAGGATGTGGACCTCTCGTATGGCAGGCTGCTCGAAGAGCCCTGGACCCTGCGGGTCTACCCGATGGTCTTTGATGACCTGGAGGGGGTGCCGGTGGTGGCGCTCGCGGAGTTCGGGTGAGGGGGTGCTAGCGCTCTGAAAAGAATCCATCTTGTTCGGCGGAATCGCTCTCTGAAACGTGCTCCTTCATGATACCAGAGAACGCCCGGAGGACGGCAAGATCGTGCTGCAGGATCGCATACACCTGCTTGAGATCCGGATCCCAATAAACATGGACGAGCAAATTTCGGAATCCTGCCAGGTTTGAGAGATCCCTTGCAAGAGGTTCAGGGATAACCCCCTCACCAGCGAGAACCTCGAATGTCTCCCGGTATGTGAGAGGCTTCTCAACCCCTCCTCTGCAATCACATTGGTCGCTATGTCGATTGCCGGCTGGAATGGATAGCAGCATGGCATGGTGGATCATATTCTGCGTATCCCGGTCCTGCAGGAACTGCTCCTTGGGGATGCGTTGATACCGCTCCCGGTCCCTCAGAGCCTCCTCCAGTTCCCACATATGATGGATCAGCCTCATTCTTCCACCCTGGCGAGGAGAGCTCTGTCAATCGTATCGTAGAGATATTCCAGATCGAGGAACTGCGCTATCACGCCGGCCTCAAAAGCGATGCGCGTGTCCTCATCCCGGGAGACAAGAAGACGGCCGGTCTTCACCACCTCATACTGGAACTCAACGGGCGCCCCCTCCGGCATGAAGATTAGTCGTGCGCGGGGATTCGCAATCTTTGGGGAGGTCAGAGGTCCAGCAGGAGGTCCGGGTCGGGATCAGTTGATACAAGAGTGACGTTTGTGACTTTGTGGTAGAACCTGTGGGGATAACTATAGATTGTTTTCCCATTCCGGCTTCTTCGCGTGAAGGGTTTGAGAATATCCTCCGTCTCATACTGAAGAGAGTATACCGCTCCGGTTTTGAGGGGGCCCTCTTTCGCCCGGAACATGACCTTCCTGAAGCCCTCCATTGAATGATCGCAGTCCGAGTAATCCGAGGCGAAAACAAGCCCATCCTTCCGAACCCTATCGATCACAATCCTGATCCGTAGCATTGACGTGCTATCGCCCCGGCCAGGCGTTAAGGTGTGCCGGGCGGGGCGAAAGTAATCTCAACGAAAAGGGGGTGGTTGACGAAGCCGCCGGAGCGGTCATGCAGGGTACAGGCGCCGGAAGATCCGTTGTGAACGAAGTTGTCCCAAAACGCTGTTACCGGGAGGGGGACACCCCCTCCCGCCCCCTCCCCCGAGTGGCGATATCCAATGGAAAGCCGTTTCATCCTCCTGGCTCAGGATGAAGCTCAGATGGCGGATACCTGAGAAGTAAGGGATCCGATTAGGATATACCGAAGGTTCGGAGATCTTTTTGGGATGACCTCAACCGCTTCGTCTAACATTACCCATACCTCTTCGCGACCGCCGCAACAGCGCACGAGTCTCTCTACCATTACGCTACAGCCGCATCAGGCGAAGAGCATGAGGACGCAAAGAGGAGGGACATACGCTGTTTTTCGCGTGAACTAACCCTTTAGCGAGCGGGATACGGCCTCGCGCAGAAGGTTGCGCTGCCGCGAAGAACACAGGATTGCTATCCCCGCACCACCCCTTCGCGTGCGGCTGGCACCCGGCCCGCCAAACCCGCAGAATCAGGTGAAATGGTCCGGTAGTCCGGGCATGCAGAGGGGCGTCCGGATCGCGTTCCCGGAGAAGGCAAGCAGGCCACGATCATTCATTATTTCATGGCAGTCATACCTTCTGGTGAATGACACCGAAGGTCTCACCCGGTACCTGCCTGCTCTGCAGGGCTCCCGTGACAAAACAAAAGGCCCTGAAACACGGCATGGAATGCCTTCAGGCGTCGGGCTGGCCCACCGGAAAGAAGCCCTCCCTCCTCATCATGATACGGGGGCGGGACAACAAGAATTACTGGCTGGTAGTTCTCGCACGACACGACGCACGGCTTAGAGACCTCGACCAGCTGATCCGCGACGTGTGGGTGGAGTGTTGCGGGCATCTCAGTTCCTTTGAGATAGAGGGAGTCATCTACGAATCGGATGCCGAGTGCTCCACGGACGCCATGAACGCCCCCCTTTCGCATCTCGTTTCGCCGGGCAGCATGTTTTCCTATGATTACGACTTCGGTTCCACCACATCGCTGGACCTGAAGGTGATCGGGGAGACACCCGTTGCCCCGCTGAACGCTCTGCTCGGTCTGATCGCACGGAACGACCGGCCGGTCATCCCCTGCGACCTCTGCGGCGGCGAGGCCGGATTTGCTCTGGACGATCCTGACGGGGAGATCCCGCGTTATTACTGCCGCGAATGTCTCGCATCAGCCGGTTGCGATCCTGAATATGTGGGCATCATTGCCAACTCCCCGAGAAGCGGCGTCTGCGGCTATGCCGAGGACCCGGCCGCTGCACTTCCCTGGTATCCTCCGGGATGGAGCGCGGACGAGATCGTTCCTGATGAACTGGATGATGCTCTGGACGAGATCGCGTTTGATGACGAAATCGAGATAGAAACCTCGATTGCTGCCGTCATCCAGGATATCGGGCCTGATATCGATGCGTTTGTTGAGGCGGAGAAGGCAGCATACGGTGAAGAGGCCGCCTGTATGGCCGGGGAGAGCGTCATGGCCTTCTGTACCTTTATGCATGCCCTCTACGGATTGACGATCGATGCATGGGGTGCCCTGTCCGTGCAGAGGTGCCTGGTCGATGAACTGTCGCAAAACCCGGTCTTCCCGGAAGACTGGCCAGAGAACGCCGTCCCGATCCTCTGCCGGTTCCTGACACACATGGAGGCATCCGGCCGCCTCACAAACGCTTCCGGGCTCATTGCCGCCCTCGAAGAATCGGAACCCGCCTTTCAGAAAGCAGCCACGAGCCCGGAGAAGAGCCTGGCTCTCTTCAGGCGCATCCTGGTGAAAGCACAGGAAGCGGGCATCGACACGAACGACATGGATGCGTTCTTCAATTTCACGATGAGAGAGATCGTCCGGATGGCCGGGATGGACCCGGACAGCGAAGAAGTCCAGAAAGAACTCTCCAGCCTGCTCGCGGACGAACTCCTGAAATCGGGCGCCGACGACCTGCGCGCCGCCACGATCCTCGTCCAGTGCACGGATTTCTGCAATCGGTTTGAGGACGACACCATCCTGGATCGTTGCAGGGAGATCATCAGGGATATCTTCGACCATCCGGCCGCACCGCTCTCACGGGGAGACGTGGTTCTCTGGAGTGCGGCGATCGTGTATGTAGCCTGCCGGGAAGCGAACCTGATCCGGTCGGGAAGAGGCGGTTCTTCCCTTACGCAGGATATCGGCTTTTTCTTTGGCTTTGAGCGATCATCGATCCAGAATAAAGCGAAGGTGCTGAAAAAACTCCTCTCCGGCCGATAGCGCCGTCAACAAAAGGTATCAACCAGAAGAACCGATACCTTAGTGGACAGAAACCGGATTTACCCATGATCGTCATTGGTATCGACCCCGGGCTGGCAAGAACCGGCTACGGCGTCCTCAGCACCGGCGGCAGATCTCCGGTGCCGCTGACTTTCGGTTGCATCGAGACCGGCGGCGACTGCAGTCCCCCGGAGCGGCTGCTTGAGGTCCATGCAAGGATCTCCGATCTCTTCGACGAATATGATCCCGCATGGGTCGTTCTGGAGCGGCTCTTCTTCTCCAGGAACACCACCTCGGCGATGCAGGTCAGCGAGGCACGCGGCGTCCTCCTCCTCGCCGCGGCACAACACGGGATCCCGGTTGCCGAGTATACCCCCAACCAGGTCAAACAGGCGGTCACCGGGTCGGGGCGCGCCGACAAACATCAGGTGCAGGAGATGATGCGCCGGCTCCTCAGGCTGGACGAGGTGCCCCGGCCGGACGACGCCGCCGACGGTCTCGCCATCGCCCTCTGCCACATCAATATGGTGCAACTACGATGATAGCACAACTCTCGGGAGACGTGACGTCCACCGGCGACCGGTGGGTGGTGATCGATATCGGCGGCGTCGGCTACCGGGTGCAGGTGACCGGGCCGGCGCTGGAGACCCTCAGGCAGGCGCAGGGCCGCGTCACGGTCCACACCCACATGGTGGTCCGCGACGACGACATCAAACTCTTTGGCTTTCTCCATCAGCGCGAACTGGAACTCTTCACGATCCTGATCGGGGTCTCCAGCATCGGCCCCCAGATCGCCATGAACATCCTCTCCGGGATGTCACTCGAGGACTTTGCCGTTGCAATCCTTGATGAGGACGAGAAGACACTCACCCGGATCCCGGGGATCGGGAAGAAGGGCGCCAAACGTCTGATTCTTGAGTTGAAGGAGAAGATGAAGAAGCATGCGGATACCCTCGCCGTCGGCAGACGCCCGGCCGAAGCCTGCGACGCCGCGAGCGCCCTCGTATCGCTTGGTTTCTCACAACAGGAGGCAGCGGGGGCGGTTGACGCCGTCCTGCCCGGTCTGCCTGATCCGGGCGTGCAGGACCTGATCCGCGCTGCTCTTGCACATCTTCGGGAGCGCCGGTCACCATGAACGAACGCATCCCCTCGCCCTCACCCCTCAGCGACGAACCCGACGATGCGGCAATCCGGCCGGCGCGCTTCGACGAGTTCGTGGGCCAGCCGCAGATCAAAGAGGCTCTCGCCATCGCCATCGCCGCCGCAAAAAAACGCGGCGAGTCTCTCGATCATGTCCTCTTCTCCGGCCCCCCCGGCCTCGGGAAGACGACGCTCGCCCAGATCATCGCGCGCGAGATGGGAGCCGGGATCAGGAGCACCACCGGACCGGTGCTGGAGCGGCCCGGCGACCTTGCCGCCCAGCTGACCGCCCTCTCCCACGGCGACGTTCTCTTCATCGACGAGATCCATCGCCTCAACCCGGTGGTCGAGGAGATCCTCTACCCGGCGATGGAGGATTCCTGCATCGACGTGATGATCGGCGAAGGGCCGGGTGCACGCTCGGTCCAGCTCCCTCTGGAGAAGTTCACCCTCATCGGCGCCACGACAAAGGTCGGGTTGCTTGGTTCTCCCCTCCGTGACCGGTTCGGCTTCATCTTCCGCCTCAACCTCTACGAGGTTCCCGACCTGGTCAGGATCGTGGAGCGGAGCGCCCGGATCATGCAGACCTCGATCACTCCGGAAGGAGCGGCCGAGATCGCAAAGCGGAGCCGCGGAACGCCCCGGATCGCAAACCGGCTGCTCCGCCGGGTGCGGGACTTCGCCATGGTCCGGGGGGACGGCCGCATCGACGCTGAGACGGCCGACCGCGCCCTGACCATGCTCGGCATCGACCACCTGGGCCTTGACGACCTCGATCGTCGAATTCTATCGGTTATTGCAGACGACTTCGATGGCGGGCCGGTTGGCGTCAGGACGATTGCCATCTCGGTCGGTGAGGAGGTGCGAACCGTTGAGGAGGTATACGAGCCGTACCTGATCCAGATCGGGTTTATAAAGCGCACACCCCAGGGGCGGGAGACGACCGGGGCGGCCCTGCGTCACCTCGAAGGCGACCGGTAGCACCGGAACCCCCTCAGATAATCCCCATCTCCGACAACCGCGTCGGTAGGTACTCCTTCGTCACGAAGTCGAGTCCCCGGCTTGCGAACGCCTGCTGTTCCGACTTCAGCTTCATCTCGAGCTGCAGGTTGATCTGGTTCCTCCAGTAGTCGGTTGCAAACCTCGGATCGGTCAGCTCCGCTTTTAAGGCGTTGACGTCCTGCTCGGTGAGGTGGTCGGCCGGGAGGTTGTAGTCGGAGATGTCGGAGGGCTGCACCCCGATGAACTGCGCCTGAGGGGTCGCGAGGAGTTCCGACATATGCGCGCTCTTGATCGAGCCGTAGGCGACGCTCGCGTAGATCCGGTAGGACCAGGGGTCGCCGTCGGTGAAGACCACGACGGGAAGACCGAGCGAGTCGTTGAGCTTGCGCAGGACTCTCCGCGTCGAGCGCGCCGGCTGCCCCTTGAGGTGGACCAGAACCGCCCCGTACTCTTCGTCGAACCCGTTCTCCATCAGACGGGCGTACATACCGCCGGTCTCGATGGCGATGACGAACTTCGCGTCGTGATCGACGAATTCGAGGTTATCGACGTTGTTCGGGATGGGGTAGCCAGCCTCCCCGACATCCTCCTGGCAGTGCATCTCCTTGACGCCCCGGCGGGTGGTCTCCCGGATCCGCAACGGCCCGAAGACCGAGGCCCCGTCCTCCTCCGGCCGGAGGTGAAACGCCTCCCGCTGCACCTCGGTGATGATCTCGAGGTCTTCGATGAGATGGTTGCTCTCATCCTGAGCACCGAACTTCGCCTTCTTCCAGCCTTCTGAGATGTAATACAACTCTCTCAGGGTCGACGACCGGTTCTCCACGAGCTGCTGCTTCAAAAACCCGATGAGGTAGGCCATCTTCAGGAGATGGACCGCTCCTTTTTCGTTCGTCGCCGCCCGGGTGCTCTCCCGCTCGCCGTACTTCCAGACCTCGCTTTCGTCGTCGTACGCGATATTCCGCTTCGTCCGCGTCGGCAGCCGGATGAACGGCACGATGCCGTCCCGCATCTGGTCGTACCAGGTGCGGGCGATACCGACGAGCCGCTCCTTTGCCAGCGCATCCATCTCTTCCCTAGACATCGAGATCCACCACCACTTTCCTGCCGTCCTCCACACCGCGCAGATCGACCGAACCGTCGCCCGATCCCGTGTAGGCGATCTGCCAGGCCTCACCGGCGTCGAGCGTGCGCCGCCAGACCTTGTTGTACTCCCCGTCCATACTGTCCACGAAATCCGGCCGGGGCACCGCGTCTTCCGCCGCATCACGGGAGAGGTTGTAGAGGACGAGGGTGACTTCCTTCGCGGTGTAGTTGTTCACGTCGATACAGACTTTCCCGTCGACCGTCCGCTTCTTCGCGACGACCTTGCGCATGATCTTTCCCTCGATCGGGGAGGTGTCCACCAGGGGTTGTTCCACGATCTCGCTCACTTTTATGGCGATCTCGGGGATGATCGAGCATATCGCCCGGGCACGGTCGTCCTGCTGCTTCTTCTTGTCCCGCCGGTAGAGGTAGGTCTTGAGCTCCCGGCCGAGTTCCTGGAGGACGAGGACGACCTCCCGCTCGATCTCCGGGATGGACGCGACCGCGTCCTTGCTCTCGCTCGTGAAGGGAACGTTCGTGGATGCCACGTGGACCATGACGAGCACCGGGCCCATGGGAAGGCCCTGCTGCGAGAGGCCGTAACTTTTCCAGTTCACCTGCGAGGCACAGCTCGTGATCGCGCAGGCGCCCTGCTGGTAGAGGAGCGGGACGCGGTTTGCGAACCGGAAGAGCTGGGCGGTGCCCTCGGGGGGAACCTTGCCGCCGTAGCCGATCGCCGCCTCGATGATGAACGAGTGCCCGCCGTAGACCGCGCTCGGGCGGGTGCGGGCCTTGATGAAGTCGAGCTGGATCTCCTTCTCGAGCCCCTTGCAGATCAGGTCCTCGCCGATGGGGGAGAGGCACTGCTGCGCCGGCGGGGCCGGAACCTTCACGGCCTGCATGGCGTCGAGGAGGCGTTTGAGTTCGTCCGATTCGAGTTTGTTCACCTTCCGGGTCGGTTTGAGGTTGGCGAGCCCGATCATCTCGTCCGCGGTCTTCTTCCCGACCCTGGAAAAACTGCCGATGAGGAACTCCTCGACGGTCCCGGTGTTCGCGGCCGCGATCCTCTTCAATGCCCCGAACTCGATCCCGTGGGGGTGGGGGAGGATGGGTTTCGGGCACGGCGGAACCTCATTCGATACCCGCTCGAACGTCGTCACCTCGCCATCGATATCGGCTGTTATCCGGGCGTGCGGGTTGACGATCGCCGTGAGGCGGAGATAGTCCACCAGCCGCTTCTTCGCGGCAAGGGTGCTCTTGAACTGGATCTCGATCCGTGTCCCATGTGTCCGGTCCCAGTCGATCTCCTCGTGGCTGATGATCTCCGGCTCGTTGGTCTCGGTCTTGATCATCAGCTCAAACCGGTGCGCTCTCGCCTTTGCCCCCGTCCGCGAGACGACCAGCGTCGGGATGCCGGTGGTGAGCTGCGCGTAGAGCACCGCCGCCGATATCCCGATACCCTGCTGCCCGCGGCTCTGCCGGATCTGGTGGAACCGGGACCCGTAGAGGAGCTTTCCGAAGACCAGGGGGACGTTCTCCGGCACGATGCCGGGGCCGTTGTCCTCGACGGTTATCCGGTAGACCTCGGCGTCGACCTTTTTGATCCCGACGAAGATGTCGGGGAGCACCTCCACCTCCTCGCAGGCGTCGAGCGCGTTGTCCACCGCTTCCTTGATGGTGGTGATGATGCCCCGCGTCGGGGAATCGAAACCGAGCAGGTGCTTGTTCTTCTCGAAGAACTCCGCGACGCTGATGCTCCGCTGTTGTTTGGCGAGGTCTTCAGCAAGCACCATGCCGTGCTACCTCAGCGATGGCGTCCTCAAGGCTCCTCTCCTGCTGCTCGCCGGAGTGAAGGTTCTTGAGGGTCACCGTGCCCGCCTCGACCTCGCGTTTCCCGAGAACCACGGCGAAGTCGGCCGTCTTTGCGGCGTGGGAGAGTTGGGCGCCCATCCCCCGCTGCATCAGGTCGGCCTCGGCCCGGACTCCTGCCTCCCGGAAGGCCCGGGCGACCTCGAGCGCCCGCGCCCGTGAGTCGGGCGTGCAGACGACGCCGACAACGGGTTCGTGCGCGAGTTCGAAGTCCCCGATCGAGACCATGACCCGGTCAAAGCCGATAGCGAACCCGCAGGATGCCACGTCGTCGCCGCCGAAGAGGTGGGCGAGGCGGTAGGTGCCGCCGCCGAGGATCTGGTTCTCCGCGCCGAGGTTCTTCGCGAACCCCTCAAAGACCATCCCGGTGTAGTAGTCGAGCCCCCGGGCTATCCCGAAGTCGGGCCGGTAGTCGATCTCCAGAGAATCGAGGAGCGAGAACGTCTCCTCGATCCGCGCGCGCTCCGGGACGTCGCCGGCGATCTCAAAGACCTCGGAGACGGTGCGGCACTCTCCGAGCGCCGCAAGGGGCTCTGCAAGGTGGGTGAGGTTCTTCTCGACAAGCGCTGCCTCGAGCCCTTTCTGGTCGTGCTTGTCGAGGTACGCCATGATCGCCCGCTGGTCGCCAGGATCGAGATCGGAGAGGAGATGCTTCATCGGCGCGAGGTGGCCGACGTGGAGGTCGAAGGTGACCCCGGTCGACCGGAGGGTATCGTCGGCGAGCATGATCACCTCGGCATCGGCGCTCGCCGTGTCCGCCCCGATCAGTTCGACGCCGAACTGCCAGAACTGCCGGTAACGGCCTTTCTGCGGCCGTTCGTAGCGGAAACAGTCGGCGAAGTAGTACCAGCGGATGGGTTTCGGGAGCACCTTGCCCTCGTTGACGTACATCCGGAGGACTGCTGCGGTCACCTCCGGCCGGAGCGTCATCTTTCTCCCGCCCTTGTCCTCGAAGACGTACATCTCCTGGATGATCCCTTCGCCGGACTTCATCGTGAAGAGTTCGAGGTGCTCGAAGTCGGGCGTGCAGACCTCCCGGTATCCCCACCGCCGGGCCGCGTCCCGCATCCGCTGCTCGATCAGCCGCCGCCGTTCCATCTCGTCGGGTAAAAAGTCCCGTGTTCCTCGTGGTTTCTGAAGCATTCGGTATTCTCCTGAACTAAAGTCTCTTGCGTGAACCCTTATCTTTTGTGCGCTCCGCACTGCCGAAGAACCGCTCGCGGGCGCTCTCGCCGTGCCAGACGTTCTCCCTCTCGACCCGCCCCTGGAGGTAGAGAGCCAGGAGAACCAGCCCGAGGCCGAGGTACTCCCACGCTTCGGCGTATGCGGTCACGAAAAAGCCCAGCAGGGCAAGCGCCGTGAAGGGAACCCCGAGGTATGCCGCCTTCCGGTAGCCGGGAAGACCTGTACGGTAGAATATCCGCAGGTCCCGGAGCCACAGGAAAGCGGTGACGGCAACGCCGAACCCTGCGACGTAGGCAAGATAGGACATGAGATGAAGTAATATTATACTTCCACCCCTATTTTTGTTATCGAACTATGCTGCCGAATGCCACCATCAGGGACATCCTCCGGATGTATCGTAACGGCGAGGTATCTGAGGACGAGGCGGCGGGCGCGCTCGAAGGGCTCCGCATCGAGGTTCTCGACGGCATGGCCCGGATCGATGCCGGGCGGAGCGTGCGCTGCGGGATGCCCGAGGTGGTGCTCGCCGAGGGTAAGGAGCCGGAGGCGTTTGCAGAGATCATGCTCGCGCAGGTGAAGGCTGCCGGAAGGTGTGTCGCGACGAGGCTCTCGCCGGAGCACCTCGACGCCCTGCGTGCCCGGCTGCCGCCGGACGTCCGGATGGAGCATCGGGAGGCGGCACGGGCGGTCATCCTCTCGACGGGGGATGAGCCTGTCCCACCCCGGGGCGGGACCGTCGCCATCCTCACCGCAGGGACGTCCGACATCCCCGTTGCCGAGGAGGCGAGGCTGATCGCCGAGGAGATGGGGTGCGAGGTCAGGACCGCGTACGACGTCGGGGTGGCGGGGATCCACCGTCTCTTCTCGGCGCTGAAAGACCTGATTCCGGCTGACGTCTTCATCGTGGCCGCCGGCCGGGAGGGGACGCTTCCTGCCATCGTCGCGGGGCTCGTCGACCGGCCGGTGATCGGTGTTCCCGTGAGCACCGGCTACGGCTACATGGGCGGCGGCGAGGCGGCGCTTGCGAGCATGCTCCAGTCGTGTTCGGTGCTCGCGGTGGTGAACATCGACGCCGGGTTCACGGCCGGTGCGTTTGCCGCGCAGGTCGCGCACGGGGGGAGGCGAGAATGAGCCGGGGGTTCTACGTCGGGCGGTTCCAGCCCTACCACAACGGACACCAGTCGGTGCTGGAGAGAATAGCCTGCTTTGCCGACGAGATCGTTATCGGGGTGGGTAGCGCCCAGATCTCCCACACGGTGACGAACCCCTTCACGGCAGGAGAACGGGTGCTGATGCTCACCCGGTCGCTTGAAGACCTCGACTGCCCGTTCTACGTCATCCCCATCGAGGACATCCAGCGCAACGCTCTCTGGGCCGCCCACGTCCGGGCAATGACCCCGCCGTTCGATAGGGTCTACTCTAGTAATCCGCTCGTCATTCAGCTCTTCACAGAGGCCGGGATAACCGTCCAGTCACCCGATATGCACGAGCGGCCGATCTACTCCGGCACCGCCATCCGGCAGCGGATGCTTGACGGCGAGCCCTGGGAACACCTGGTCCCCCCGGCCGTGGTGGACGTTATCCGGGAGATCCACGGCGTGGAACGGCTGCAGCGGATTGCAAAAAGCGATTAAGGGATGAGATCATGATAGAGGCGACTAACATCGGGTACACCGGGGTGGATAATGTTTAAACAACTGCGAGATCTCTTTCGACGAACCGATCCTGCTGCTGAAGAGAGCCTGGAACTCTCCTTTGATGACCTCCCAGGATGGCTCGATGCTCACGAGGAGGGAATTGAGAAAGAGCTCTCCGATGCGACGGCACCGCCCCGGGAGGCAATCCACGGCATCCTCGATCACCTCAGGGAGGCGGTCGCCCGTATGAAGACGGCCGAAGGCGATGAGGAGGTCCACCCCCGGCTCCAGGATATCTCCAGAAAGGCACTTCCCCAGTTCACGAAGTCAATGACCCAGATCCTCTCCCGCGAGCCTTCCGGCGACCCGGAGACCTTCTACGCAACCGCCGCCGAGATCCTGAAGGGCTCGCTCAAGGCGCTGAAAGGGCAGGGGAAGTACCTCTCCTCCTTTTACCCAGATGAAATGAAGGAGGTGCGCGTAGCCGTCAAAGATCTGGGGCGAGAAGTCAACACGATGAACGAGCCCCTCGCCCGGGCGCGTGACGGCCGCAGGCAGGTGGAAGATGTCCGGAAGTCGCATGCAACCCTCTCCCGGATCCGTGAGGAGTATGCCGCCGCCGACGGTCAGGTCCGGGAATATGAGACGGCGCTCGCGGAGGCGGAGAGTGAGATCCACAAGACGGAAGAGGATCTCGCTGCCCTCAAACAGCACCCGGACTATGCCCGCAAGCAGGAGATCGAGGGAAAAATCCATGAACTTGATGCCACGGGCGAGGAGGGCGGACGGGAGATTGCAACCCTTCGAACCACTGCCGTTCATGTCTTGCGGAAGGCCGGGAAGGTGGCCGAAAAGACGGGGGACAGCGCAGCGGCCGCGTCAATCGACCGGACGATCGATGCGTATACGGGCGACGGAAAAGACCCGATCGGCCCGACAGAAGCGGTTATGCCGGTCGTTCTCGCCATGATCCGACGGGAGGAACTCGCCCTCAAGAACCAGGACGAAGTCCGCCTCTTCTCCGACACCGAGACCCTGCCTGCCGCGATGGAGCGGGCGCTGGAACAGCAGCGGGACGTTCGGATGATGCGGGCAGCAGAGCAGGAGAGTCTGGCCGCGCTCCCGGGCGTGGTCGAGGAACAGCGTCTCACGGCCGCGCTCCCGGGGCTGCGCCGGGAGTCCGGGGCAAAGGCTGCCGCGAAGGCCCGGGCGGAGAGCCAGCGGGAGACGCTGCAGACTGCGTATGCTACCGAAAGCGAAAACCTCCGATCACGCACGGCTGCTCTCGCCGGCCGGGATGTGGAGGTCGACATACCCGATCTTCTGTCCCCCTGATCGGCGAGGCGCCGATCCTGGCCGATGCGACGAACGGAACGTCTGGAGCATGAGAAGCCGCTAGGCTTCGAAGTGCGACGGTTCGTAGAACCGGAGTTCGAACCCCGCAGGTGCGAAGTGCGACGGTTCGTAGAACCGGAGCTTGAGCACTCAAAGAGTGCGAAGGGAAACCCTGTTTACCCCTTGCGGATAATTATGTTACAAGGACGGTCGATGACGAATAACACCACAACATCTGGAACAGAGTCACGCCTCTGGATAGCGGTTCCTGCGGTCTCGTTTTTGGGAATCGGGATTGAGCTGCTGCTCGCATCCGTCGGCTTTCCCTATGCCATCTGGGCAGGTGTCGCAGGATGCGTGATCGCCTCGTGCATCCTCTGCTACCAGGCCTACCAAAAACCCCGGCGGGATCTCGTCTCGCTCTTCACGCCGCTTTTCGCGGTTCTCATCCTGGTCATACCAAATGAGATCAGTTCGGGTGGCGTACTCGTGCAGACGATCTTCGCGGCAACGATCACCTTCCTTGCGGTTCGGGTAGAAAAAATGTTTAATGCGCCGAAACTACAGGAGAAAACTATGAAGCAGCTGTTAAACGAATACATTGACCGGATTGAGCCGCTTCTCGCCGTTATCGACGAGGAGACCGGGCATCTGGTCGCGCAGTCCCTGCTGACGTATAAGTTCGGGCTTTATGCGAACGCAATAGAGAAGAGCACGGAAGCGCTTGCCCGACTCGATACGATCACCCCGCGCCCCGGAACCCTGGAGCGCGCGCTCCTGATCCTCCGGGAGCGCACCGCCGGCTTCGCTGAGTCCCGGGTGACGGCGAACCCGGAGCATGTCTTCACGGAGGAGGACTACGGCGATCTCGCAATCCAGCTTCGCCCGGACCAGATCGAGGACCCCACCGTGCTCGACCTCGACAACGCGCTGATTCTGCTCTACGCCGTCGGGATCGAGACCTCCCCCAATGACGAACAGGCGCTGGAGGAACACCAGCGGTTCATCATCCAGATCCTGGAATCGTATAAAGAAAAACTGGCTGCATGAGCGAACTGACCGAGGGCGACCTCTTCCGGGGTCTCCTAACGATAGCGGCGCCGATCGTCGCCGGAAACGTGCTGCAGAGCGGCCTCGAGCTGGTCGACCTTTTCTTCGTCGGCCGGCTTGGGTCGGAGGCTATCGCGGGTGTCGCCATGAGCACCTCCATCGTCATGGTGCTTATGACGGTCATCATCGGCATCGTCACCGCGAACACCGCCTTCGTCTCGCGCTACTACGGGGCGAAGAATTACGATATGGTGGCGAAGGGCGTCTCGCACACCCTCATCCTCGGGCTCGTGTTCTCGCTGATCCTCAGTGTCGTGGGTATCCTCTACGCCGAGGATATGCTCCTTCTCCTCGGCGCCGAACCGAACGTTGCACTGCTTGGGGCTTCATACCTGACGGTCCTCTTTACCGGCAGCGTGACGCTGGTCGAGCTCTGGGTGATCAACTCAACGTTTCAGAGTTGCGGCGACGCCACGACGCCGATGCTCCTCGTGGTTCTCGCGAATATCCTCAACATCGCCCTCGATCCGCTCCTGATCTTCGGCTACGGGGCAGTTCCCGCCTGCGGTGTCGCCGGGGCGGCCTACGCCACCATCATATCCCGGAGCGTGGCGTTCGCCATAGCGTTTGCTCTCCTGCTCTCGGGAAGGTCACCGATCCCCTTCTCGCTCCGGACGAAGTTCGAGTTCCCGCTCGCGTGGAGGCTGATCCGGGTCGCCGTCCCGAACTCCGTTCAGTCCGGGCTCAGAAGCGTGACGTTCCTTGCGATGATGGCGATCGTGGCGGTCTTCGGGACCGCGGCTCTCTCCGCCTATGGCATTGTCGGCCGACTGGAACTCGTCGCGCTCATGCCGGGGTTCGGGATCGCGACCGCAACCGCCGTGATCGTCGGCCAGAACCTCGGCGCGAAGAAACCCGAACGGGCGGAGGCGGGTGTGAGGCTCTCCGCGCTCATGAACGGCGGGTTCATGGCGCTCATGGGAGCGGTCTTCTACCTCGCCGCGCCCGCGATCGTCGAGGTCTTCGACCCGAGCGGTGCGAGCACGGAGATCGGCGTCTCCTACCTGCAGACGGTCGCACCGTTCTACGTCCTCCTCGCCGTCGCGATCATCCTCGGGTTCGCGCTCAACGGAGCGGGGGACACGAAGAAGCCCATGTACGCCACGTTCTTCTCCATGGTCCTTTTCCAGGTCCCGCTCGCCTGCATCCTCCCGGGTCTGCTCGGGATCGGGATCGCCGGGGTCTGGCTCGCGGTGATCTGTGGGGTCGTCCTGCAGACGGGCATACTCTTCACGATGTACCGGCACGGGGGCTGGAAGAGGACGGTAATATAGACAGGCGTCTCCTAGGAGTACTGCAAGGTTAAGTGACTCGCACCTTCGGTACTCAATATCTGGATGCCCTCGCCCGTCGCATCTTCGGCTAGCCGCAATTCAAGACGTCTAAGTCCCGTGCACGGGTTTCCACTGGACTACGCACCTTCGCACCTCCGGCGCTCAAACTCTGTTCCCGAAACCCTTCTGGGTTTCTCCAACCCCGATTCTGACGAACCGTCGCATCCTGAAGGAAAATCGTTCTTCGGCGCTCGTGCTCCGGACGTTCTGTCTATCGCAAGTCCAAGACCCTCGGTCTTCTTCTGCTCCTGCCCCCGTGCCTAACGGCGCTCAAGCTCCTGCCCTTCGGCCAGTCGCATATCGCCACGCACTGCCCCCGCCCCCCTGGGGGCGGGGGAGGAGGCCGAAGGCCGGGTGGGGTGGGGGTTACAGATGTCTCAGATAGGTGGAGACAGGGGAGGGGGGCATGCCCCCCTCCCTGTCAGCCCCTCCCCCAATGGCGATATCCCCACGGTCCACTACACGGGATCTTGCCACACTCATGTCCATTCAGACAGTCATCCCAAAGCACAATGCGCACCCGAGATCTACAAAAGAGAGCCACTACTCCCTGGAAAAACCATCGAGCCACCCGGAACCCTCTCCCGGCAAAAAAATCAGAGCGAGTCGAGGCTGATCCCGCTGAACTCGTCGGAGACCGTGTTGATGTCTTTCACGCCGAACGCGGTCTGGACGGTGGTGAGTTCGAGATCGCGCGCAACATCGCACATATAATCGATGATATCGACCGAGAGTTCCCGCTTCTGTTTGGACTTGCGGAGCTGGTCCACGAGGAACGTCATCCTTTCGGGAGACTCCATACGGAGCTTGGCGAGGCTCATCACGCACATGTAGATCCGGGTCAGGTTCCTGTCCGTTCCGGTGATGGTGTCGAAGAAGTTCCGGAGGACCTGCGCCTGGTAGACCTCGCCGCTCATGGTGATCGAATATTTCTCAATTCTATATAAATGCCTGCCGGTTTTTATCGGCGCTCCGGAGATGCCGGTTCGCCCCCCCGGGCACGGAGCAGAGGAGGCCGGCCTCCCCGTGCCAGCGGCTTATTTCCTGACGCTGACGATCTTGATGATGTCGCCGTTCTTCAGCTCGTGGGTGTCCTTGACCCGCATCCCGATCTTCGCGTCGATGGCATACAGGAACCCCTCGCCGATATCGGTGTGGACCTGGTAGGCGAGGTCGCGGGGGGTCGACCCGCGCTTCATGAGGAACGCATCGGGGAGAACCCGGCCTTTGCCGTCGGTGAGTTTGTGTTCGTCCTCGACCGGGAAGACAACGATCCGGTCGAGGAGATTGAAGACCGCGGCATCCAGAGCCTTCTGAACCCCGGTGCCGCCGAACGTCTGCACGAAGTCTGCGACCTTCTGCAGGCCGGCACGCTGCGCGGCGGTGAGGTTCGCCTCCGGGTTCTCGGTGAAACTCCGGTCGCCGGGGAGATAGCGGATGAACTTCCCCTCTGCGGCCATCCGGAGCACAAGTTCGCCTGCCGCGCTCGCAAAGACGACCTCGTGCTCCGCGAGCCGATCCAGGCATTCCTTCGGCGCCTGATCGGCCTTGTTCCCGATGATCAGCATAGGCTTGCTGATCATCATCAGCTCCCGGCAGAACCCGATCAGGTCCTCCTCCCCCGCCGTCCGGAGCTCGATCCCGACTGCCTCGGTAGCGTCGCGGACATGCTCGTAGGTTATCCCGAGGCCGGCGAAGACCTCGGCGATTGCCGCCGCAAGGGAGAAGTCCCTCGCCTGGGCCTGTCGCACGAGTTTCGCCCAGTTCCGCGAGAGGATGCCGTACATCCACATCGACATCTCGTACTGGAGGAACTCGATATCCTTCACCGGGTCACGCGAGCCGATATCGACCGGGTTTCCTTCGGCGTCCGTCGCCCCGCTGGCGTCGACGATCTGGAGGATCGCGTCCGCCTGCCGGAGATTGTCGAGAAACTGGTTCCCGAGCCCCCGCCCGAGGTGCGCCTCGGGGACAAGGCCCGCCACGTCGATCAGCCCGACCGGGACGAACCTGACGCCATCCTGGCAGTTCTCGCACGGAACGTGCATCTCCTGGCAGGGGCAGGCGGTCCGGACATACGCGACGCCGTGGTTGGCATCGATGGTCGTGAACGGATAATTGGCGATCTCTGCCTGGGCCAGGGTCGCCGCCCTGAAAAACGTCGATTTCCCACAGTTGGGTTTTCCTGCAATGGCCAGTGTGATCATGAGCAACTCCTACCGCACCGTTAGGTTGGTTGAGAGTAGTGTTGGGCCATACACCATTTATCATCTTCTTTCTCCGACAGCGCGACCCGGGCTGTGTCGTTGCAGCCCCAATCATCGGTACGGGAGATTCAATTAGGAGCAACGACAACATGACTGCATGAGCTTCGTAACCCGGAATACCTACTACTTCGATGCGCCGGGTAGAGAGAACACCCACGACGCCGCCCGGTTCGCCGTCGAGCGGGCACGGGAACTCGGCGTCAAAACGATCGTTGTCGCGAGCAGCAGCGGCCGGACGGCGCTTGCCTTCCGGGACGCCATGAAAGGGACGGACCTTCGTCTGATCGTCGTCACCCACGTAGTGGGTTTCTCAAAACCCGGTGAGTGGGAGTTCTCGCCGGAGGCGGCCGAGACCCTCCGGGCGGAAGGTGCGAAGATCGTCATCGGCACGCACGCGCTCTCCGGGCTCGAGCGCGCAATATCCCGGTCCCCAAAACTCGGCGGAAGCTCCCGCACCGAGGCGATCGCCGAGGCGTTGCGGCGCACCGTTGCGATCGGCCTGAAGGTCGCAGTGGAGTGCGTCCTCATCGCGGCGGATCAGGGCGCGATCGGCGTCGATGAAGAGGTGATCGCGGTGGGAGGCACCGCAACCGGCGCTGATACCGTCTGCGTCATCCGCCCCGCGCATACTGCAGCGTTCTTCGACCTGCAGGTGCGCGAGATCGTCGCCATGCCGAGGAACCGGTGAGCATGACGCTCGAATCGGTCAGCAATGCCGCCGGACTCCTCCGGCAGCACCCCGTCCTCTGGTCGGTCGGCCTCATCATGGGCGCTCTCGCGGTCCTCGACCTCACCGTCCCATTATACGGCGGCGCCTTCTACACGGAGCCCCTGGCAATCCTGCAGGCCCTCGTGATACCCTTCCTGGCCGGCGGCGTCTACGGCATGGTTAAGGGTGAGGCATTCTCCGTCGGGGAGTTCGTGCAGTCGGGGAAGGCCTACTACTTCCGGATACTCCTGCCGACGCTGGTCATCTTCTTCGCGGCCATCCTGACGGTCTTTCTGCTCGCGATCCCGCTCACGCTCCTCGGCGCCGGTGCCGGCGCAAACATGGTCCCGCTCCTCTTTGGGGTGCTCCTCTCGATCGCCTTCTTCACGTTCTTCTACGATACCGTGGCGGTCTTTGAGGAGACGGGCGTCTTTGAGTCGATCCGGCGGAGCATCGAGTTCGTTATGAACAACTTGGGCAGCGTCCTCGTCTTCTACCTGGTAAACATCGTCGTCTTCGCAGTGCTCGGGTTCGCCGCCCTCCTTGCCTGGACCGCTCTCCTCGTGGACAAACTCGAGCCGCTCGTCAGCATGAGCCCCGAGGAACTCCAGGTGATGATGCCGGAGGATATCCTCGCTCTCATCGGGACGGAGGGGATCTGGATCACCGCAACCGTGTATGCGATCGTGATCGTGCTCTTTTCGGCGTTCCTCTACGCTTATAAGGCAAGTTTCTTCAGAAACCGCGCTGGTGCTGTGCAGGTAGAGCAGGGGGAGTACGACGAGAAGGGGCGGTGGTATAAGTACTGACGTGGCTGAACAGACATCATATTCTTTTTTCTCCAGTTCCGGGTTTGAGCAGCTAACGTCTTCTGAAGTAATCCTGCTGCACTGATATCGCACCCATACACGGCTTTCCAGTGGATATCGCCGAGATGGGGGTGGGGACAGGGGAGGGGGGAATACTCCCCCCTCCCCGTCAGCCCCTCCCCCAATGGCGATATCCCCACGGTCCACTGTATCAGGCTTTTTCATCGTTCTGAGGTTCATCCATTTTAGGCTGGCATCAGCACACGGCCACAAGGAGGATGCTACGGTACCGCAATCCCACATAGAAACCTGACCGGTCGGCCAGACTATACCTTCAAAAACCGCCCCGGAGCCCGCGCTCTCCTTCACCCGAGCATATAGATCAGCATCCCCGAGAGCCCGCCCGAGAAGGTGGCGACCAGGTTCGTGCCGGAATTTCCTATCTTGCCGCTGTTCTCAAGCGTTGCGCCCACGAGGCTGTCGATGTTGGTACCGATGAACCCGGCGGCGACCGTGACGGCGACCATCCAGGGATCGGCAACGCCCATCACCCAGGCGACGGCGGCGACGAGGGCGGATGCGATGACGGATGCCGCCTCCCCCCGCAGGGTCACTCCGCCGTTCGTCCCCCGCGGCACCGGCTTGAGCGTCGTGATCAGGTACGGCGTCTTCCCTGTGACCCCGATCTCGCTCGCGGCGGTATCGGCGGCAGCGGAGGCGACGCTCCCCATGAAGAGCGCCACGAAGGCCGGCTGGCCGGTTATGCCGTAGAGGATGGCGGCTCCGGTCGCCACCAGGCCGTTTGCGAAGACGTTGAAGTAGCCGCGCACCCCTCCGTGCTCCTGGGCGACACCGAGCCGCTCCTTATCGGTGTAGCGATACCGGGTAGCCCCGGCACCGATGATGAAGAAGGTGAGCATGATCAGGAACCACCGGACATCCGCAAAGACGATGAGGATGATCCCGATCATGGCGCCCGAGAAGAGGCCGCTGACATCAGCCACCCGGAGCCGGTAGGAGGTATAACCGAACCCGAACGCTATCACGGCCGCCGCGACGAGGATGGTCAGATCGACCTCGAAGTTGAGCTCCTCGAAGAGGAACATGGTCATCGCGACGCCGAGCGCCTCTATCATCAGGGCGTCGTCCCGGCCCCGGAGAGCCGCCCGGAGGAGAACCGCGACGACCACGCCCATCACGACGACAAGTGGCGCGGTGTACTGGAGATAGAGCATCACCGCAACCGAAATGCCGATGGCGGCAATCAGATGGTGAAGATACGACGCGTGTTTCCCTCCGGTAAGGCGAAACGCCACTTCCCCGATCACGACGATGCCGAGCGTGCAGGTGAAGACGAACGTCGAGAGCCAGCCGAGCCCATAGAGCAGGGCCAGTGCGATGATTGAGAGCGATACGTACCGGGTATCTTTGATGAGGAAGAGGACGAGCGAGAACGGAATGAGGAACAGCGTCAGCAGCCATGCCGGCTGGAGCAGGGGGGCAAGGCCTATGAAGACGAGGGTGAGGGCCGATGCCAGAACCAACCCCTGCGGCTTTGTCATTCATGTATTATGGGTAATGCAGGAAGAAAGCCTTTAGGGTCGAACCCTTGCCGTCTCCGCGGTTTTTAACAGTGAACGTTCCGGGACGCCCGGACCGGGGACGGCGAACCCGTGGGCTGCGCGGGATACCCCGATAGGGAAAGCCCCGTCGAACATTATATTTCACTGGGAAGAGAGAGATCATACGCTGAAAATGTCGCCGTCACATCAACTACCCAAAAACTACGATATTGAAGAAGTGGAGACACGCTGGCAGAGTGCCTGGCGGGATGAGGACAATTATTTCGATCCCGGCTCGCAAAAGCCACGGTTCATCATCGACACGCCGCCGCCCTACCCCACCGGCAACTTCCATATCGGGAACGCCCTGAACTGGTGCTACATCGACTTCATCGCGCGCTACAAGCGTATGCGCGGTTACAACGTCATGTTCCCGCAGGGGTGGGACTGCCACGGCCTCCCCACCGAGGTAAAGGTCGAGGAGACATACGGGATCACCAAAAATGATGTACCGAGAGAGCAGTTCCGGGAGATGTGCCACGACCTCACGATCGGGAACATCGAGAAGATGCGGGCGACCATGCGGCGGCTCGGGTTCTCCACCGACTGGAGCCACGAGTACATCACCATGCTCCCGGACTACTACAGAAAGACCCAGGCGTCGTTTTTGCAGATGCTCAAAGCCGGCGACATCTACCAGAGCGAGCATCCGGTGAACTTCTGCACCCGGTGCGAGACGGCAATCGCGTTCGCCGAGGTCAACTACGCCCCCCGCACCACCAAACTCAACTACTTCGACTTCGACGGCGTCGAGATCGCCACCACCCGGCCGGAGCTGCTCGCGGCCTGCGTTGCGGTGGCTGTCCACCCTGAGGATGAGCGGTACCGCGGGATGAAGGGAAAGAAGCTTACGGTCCCGATCTTCGGTCACGATGTTCCGGTCATCGAGGACGTCGCGGTCGACCCGGAGTTTGGCAGCGGTGCAGTGATGATCTGTACATTCGGCGACAAGACGGACGTCTACTGGTGGAAACAGCATGGCCTGGATCTCCGCAAGGCGATCGACCGGCAAGGTGCTATGACCGCGACCGCGGCCCCGTACGAGGGGATGTCATCCGAGGCCTGCCGGGAGGCAATTCTCCGCGATATGGAAGAAACCGGTATCCTGAAGCGGCAGGAGGAACTCGAGCAGCGGGTCGGGACCTGCTGGCGGTGCAAGACCCCAATCGAGATCCTCTCGGAACGGCAGTGGTTCGTCCGGGTCCATCAGGACGAGATCCTTGATGCGGCGCGGAAGGTCTCCTGGACGCCGGAGCATATGTTCGCCCGGATGGAGAACTGGGCGAACTCCATGGAGTGGGATTGGTGCATTTCCCGGCAGCGGATCTTTGCGACGCCTATTCCTGTCTGGTTCTGCACCACCTGCGGCGAGATGGTCCTTCCGGCCGAGGAAGACCTCCCGATCGACCCGACGGTCGATATGCCGAAGACCCCCTGCCCGCAGTGCGGGGGATCGGACTTCGCCGGCGAGACGGACGTGCTCGACACCTGGATGGACTCCTCGATATCGGTGCTTCACGTCACCGGGTGGGATGGAACCGGCAAACCCCCATACTTCCCGGCGCAGCTTCGCCCCCAGGGCCACGACATCATACGGACGTGGGCGTTCTATACCATCCTCCGGGCGAAGGCGCTGGTCGGCAGCCATCCCTGGGACGAGATCCTGGTGAACGGCATGGTGCTCGGGGAAGACGGGTTCAAGATGAGCAAGAGCAGGAGCAATATTATCTCCCCCGAAGAGATCGTCGGGCAGTACGGTGCGGATGCGCTCCGGCAGTGGGGTGCCGGAGGCGCGGCGACCGGTTCGGACATCATGTTCAACTGGAACGACGTCGTCGCCGCGTCCCGGTTCCAGACCAAGCTCTGGAACATCTTCCGGTTCGTCATGGGGCACCTGGAGAAGGGGGCTGATCTCGATGCACCGGTGACGGAACTCACCGACCGGTGGCTGCTCGTCCGGCTCTCCGAGACCGTGGCGGAGGTCACCTCCGCGATGGAGGGCTACCAGTTCGACCGGGCGCTCAAGGCGATCCGGGAGTTTGCCTGGAACGCGCTCGCCGACGACTACATCGAGGTCGCGAAAGGCCGCCTGTATGCGGACGACAGCAGCAGGGTCAGTGCCTGCAGCGCGCTCCGGACGACCATGGACGTCCTCTGCCGCCTGCTTGCCCCGATTATTCCCCACTTCGCCGAAGAGTGTTACCACAACCTCACCGGGAGAAGCGTGCACAAAGAAGCCTGGCCGGACTTTTCATACGCCGACGACGAAGCGCGGCGCCACGGCGATCTCCTCGTGAAGACGGTCGCCGAACTCCGGCGCTACAAGCATGATAAGGGCATGGCGCTGAACGCCCCGCTCGGACACGTCATGATCTACGCGCCGGAACCGGTCGATGACGCCGGTGACGCCGGGCGTGCCCTCAATGCCGACGCCCGGTGGAGCACCGGCACCCCCCGCCTCGAGGAGGTCGTGAGCGGCGTGAGTTTCAACATGGCAATTATCGGCCCGGCGCTCAGGAAGCAGGCCCGCGGGTTCATGCAGGCCGTGGAGGCGTTCCCGCCGGAGCTGCTCAAGAACCCGCCCGCAACCGTCACGGTCGACGGCGAGGAGATTCCCGTGCCGGCCGATTCCTTCACGCCGAAGGTCGCCTACCGGGTGGCGGGAGAAGAGGTGGACGTCCTCACGCTCGAGGACGTCGTCGTGACGATCGGGCACTCGTCCTGATTTCGCCCGCGATGAACCTCGCAACCTCTTCTTTTTCGAGCAGCGCATCGACGACGACAAACCGCGGGGGATCGGCTGCCGCGAGGTTCAGGTAGTTCTCCTGCACCCGCGCGAGGATTCCGGCGTTCTCAAAGTACTCTCTCTTTTTCTCAGGGTCGAGCCTTGAGACGGCATCCTCAACCGGCAGGACCAGGAGGAACGTCCGGTCGGGCCGGATCGACCATCCTTCGTGGATCCGGCGGAGCCAGGAGAGCGGGTCGGGGAGAACGCCGTCGAGGACGACTGGCTGGTAGGCGAACCGGGAGTCGGCATAGCGGTCGGAGATGACGAGCCTTCCCTCATCGAGCGCGGGCCGGATCACCGTATCGATATGCGCGGCGTGGTCGGCGCAGAAGAGCAGCGCCTCGGTGATCGGGTCCATCCGCTCGGCGACCGCGCGCCGCACCGAGTCCCCGACCCAGGTGGCGCCAGGTTCGCGGGTGAAGAGTGGATCGAGGTCGGCGAGCAGTTCCCGGAGACGGACAAGAAGCGTGCTCTTCCCGCTCCCGTCGATGCCCTCGATGGTGATCAGCACGGGCGTCCCCTCCGGAGCCACTCGAGCGGCACCGTGCCGTGGTGGACGGCGGTCGCGACGATCGCCCCATCAAACCCGGTATCTGCGAGGAGGTGGATGTCGTCGACCCCGGCGACCCCACCCCCGTAGAGGAGGCGGCCGGGATAGCATGCCCGCATCTCTTCGAGTTCCTCCCGGACGAGTCCCCGCTCTGTCCCTACGGCGCCGATATTAAGGACGATGCACCCCTCAAACGAGAGTCCCGATGCGTGGGCCAGCATCTCCGCCGGCCGGATGCCCCAGGGGAGCACCCGGCCACCTTTGACGTCGATGCTGAGGTAACCTCTTCGGTATGCCGTAAGGTCTTCGATCGCTCTCGCCGCCGTCTCGGTGCCGACGATCGGCGTCACTCCCTCGACCGCCGTGCATTCGGCAGGCGACCGGCAGCCCCGGTCGAGGTAGCATCGCTCGACCATGGCAGCGCAGCGCCGGACGAGGTCGTCCTGCGGGATCCTGCCCTCGAGGCTCTCGAGGTCGGCGATGTAGAGATACCGGGGCCGGAGGCAGGATAGATAGGCTTCCGGTTCGGCCGAGGGGGATATCCCCCAGGAGAGCGGGCGGTAGCCGGCGCGGTCTCCGGACTTCCCATGCACCACAAGACCGCCCGCCAGATCAACTGCAAGAATCAGTTCCATGTCCTCAACGCAATCACTATTAGGGTGAAGGATCATTAATTTCTATGCAATTACTCGTCAGTCCAAGCAGCATTGAGGAGGCAAGAAGCTCGCTTTCCGCTGACATCATCGATGTAAAGAAACCTTCAGAAGGATCGCTCGGTGCAAATTTTCCCTGGGTCATTCGGGATATCAAGACCCTCGCCGGCAAGAAGCCTGTCAGCGCTGCAATTGGGGACAATGAGTATAAACCGGGAACTGCAGCTCTTTCTGCTTACGGCGCCGCGCACGCAGGTGCTGATTTCATCAAGGTCGGCCTGATGTTCGACGGGGCCGACCGTGCCCGTGAGGTCATCGAGGCGGTGACCACGGCAGTGAAGCGGGATTTTCCCGAGAAATTCGTCGTCATCGCTGCGTATGCTGATTTTGAGAGAATAGGCACGATCTCGCCGCTCACCATCAGCCCGCTGGTCGCGGATGCCGGGGCCGATGTCGCCATGATCGACACTGGTATTAAAGATGGGAAGAGTCTCTTTGAGTTCATGGACGAGGAGACACTGACACGGTTCACCGGGCAGAACCGGGAACTCGGATTGCAGACGGCCCTTGCCGGTTCACTGAAGTTCGAGGACCTCGACGCCTTAAAAAGGATCGACCCGGAGATCATCGGCGTCAGGGGGATGGTCTGCGGGGGCGATCGGTCGACCACGGTCAGGGCCGAACTGGTGGAGAAAGCAGTAATGATGCTCAGGTGATGTATGTACATCGAGAAGATGCAAATGGAAACGACATTCACATTTGACGACGTGCTGCTCGAGCCCGCCGAATCATGGGTCGAGCCCGACGAGGCCGACGTCAGGTCACAATTCTCGCGGAGTATTCCCCTGAATATCCCTCTTGTGAGTGCTGCCATGGATACGGTGACCGAGTCGATGATGGCGATAACCATAGCGCGGGAGGGCGGCATCGGTGTCATACACCGGAATATGCCTGCGGATCGCGAGGTCGCCGAGGTCAGGGTCGTCAAACAGGCTGAGGACCTGATCGAGCGCGAAGTCGTGGTGGTCGGTCCCGAGGCCACGGTCACCGATGTGGAACGGGTTATGCGGCAGTACGGTATCGGCGGCGTGCCTGTTATCGAGAACGATCACGTGATCGGGATCGTCAGCCGCAGGGATATCAGGGCAATCCTCCCGAAACGCGGCGAGGCAAAGATCACCGGCTACATGACCAAGAAGCTGATCACGGCCTCTGAGGACATCACGGCGGAGAGCGCGCTCGAGACGATGTATGCGAACAAGGTCGAGCGCCTTCCGGTTGTGGACGCAGAAGGGTGCCTGGTCGGCATCATCACGATGCGCGATATCCTCGAGAAGAGGCAGTATCCCCGCGCGAACCGCGATGCGAACGGGAAACTTCGGGTCGCCGCCGCGGTGGGTCCCTTCGACTTCAACCGGGCGATGATGCTCGTCGAGGCGGGTGTCGATGCCCTGGTGGTGGACTGTGCGCACGGCCACAACATGAACGTCGTCAAAGCGGTCAGGGAGATCAAGGCGAGCGTGGCCGTCGATGTGGTGGCCGGGAACATCGCGACGAAGCAGGCGACCTCGACCCTCGCCGGGACCGTCGACGGGCTGAAGGTGGGCATCGGGCCGGGCTCCATCTGTACCACAAGGATCGTTGCGGGTGTGGGCGTGCCGCAGGTCTCTGCGATAGCAAACGTCGCTGAGGTGGCGCACGAGGCCGGCGTTCCGGTGATCGCCGACGGCGGCATCCGCTACTCCGGGGATATTGCGAAGGCGATTGCCGCGGGCGCGGACTGCATCATGGCGGGCAGCCTCTTTGCCGGCACCGATGAGGCGCCGGGGAGGGTTACGACGATCAAGGGCCGGCGCTACAAGCAGTACCGTGGGATGGGATCGCTCGGCGTCATGAGCAGCGGCGAGTCGAGCGACCGCTACTTCCAGAAGAAGGAGTTCGGGAGGACCAAGTTTGTTCCCGAGGGCGTTGAGGGGGTCACGCCCTACGTGGGCCATGTATCGGATGTTATCTACCAGCTTGTCGGGGGCCTGAAATCCGCGATGGGCTACACGGGCTCAAAGACGATAACGGATCTGCAGAGGAACAGCAGATTCCTCAGGATTACGCCTGCGGGGTATGGCGAGAGCCACCCGCACAATATTATGATCACCGATGAGGCACCGAACTACCGCCTCTTCGAGTGACACTTTTTTATGGTGAAATCACTAACATTTAGTAAGTATGCTCGAGGGCAGTGATGTTTCCCGTCTCCTCGATATCCTGGGAAACCGGAACAGGCGGCGAATAATAGCACTGTTGAGGCAGAAACCGTGTTTCGTGACCGAGATATCCGAACGTCTGGTGCTCAGTCCGAAAGCGGTGATAGAGCACCTGCAGTTGATGGAGCGTGAGCAACTCCTCATTTCGTGCCAGGACGAGCGCAGGCGAAAGTATTACTACCTCTCGCATGACATCAATGTCATCGTAAACCTGCAGAAGCAGGATGGGGTTACGCTTCCCTCTGTTGAGGAGAACCAGAGAACACGATTTACAAGAAACCTCGAGGCATTCAGGAGAATGGTCCGGGCTCGTGACGATCTTCTGGAAAATCTCGAACAACTGGAGCGGGAGATCGAATCGAGGTTTGCGGAGGTCGTGCGCATGCGAGGGGACTTCGTAACGGATGACGGGGACCTGGAGATCATCCTCGCCCTCTCCCACGCCGATCTGGCCTTCGCGGAACTCGAAGAAGTGAGCAGCCTGTCCACGGATGAGCTGAAACAGAGACTGGGCAACCTCACGCACATGGGGATTGTCGAGCGCATCAACAACCGATACAGGATACGTGGTACACATGGCGAATAATCCATACGACGAAATGTTTAGAGATATTGCGCGGCTGATGGAGAGAATCTTGAGCGAGATGCCCCTCCAGGACCCCAGGATCATCGGGTTCACCATCATCAGTGGAGCGCCCGAGGAGGCGCCATATCTTGATCTCTCTGAAGAAGAGGATGACGAGTCCGCTGTTGAGGTGGTCGAGGGGGATGACTGCATCTACATCACTGCGATGGCGGATGCCCATGCGGACGGTGCCCCGTACGTCACGTTTCAGGAAGATTCCGTGACCCTCTGCACCGGGGGCGACGAGGAGACGGTCATCGATCTCGAATGTGAGATTGATGTCCCACAAAGTTTCTACAACGTGCAGCACGGCGTGATCGATGCCGTCTGCCCGAAGAAGAGCGCGCCCGGTGAGATTGCCCGGTCCTGAACCGGTTCTTACTCTTTTTGCAGCTGGTCTGAAACCTGCGGTTCAAGGTCCTGGTCGGGGCGGCTACAACTAAAAAAAATGCGTTACTCCTGATATTCCTCAAGAGCAAGCTGGTACATCCAGTCGAGGAGGAGCGCGCACTCTTCCGGTGTGCACTCCTGATCGCAGCCGATGCAGGGAAGGACCTCTCCTCCCGCAAGGATGACGCAGGGATCGATCGCCCGCTTTTTTGCCCGCAGCAGATAGGTCTTGATGCCGTCGCTGCGGAACTCAATGCGCTCTATCAACCCGGCATCCAGCAGGCGCTTCACAATCCTTGAGCACTTCCTGCTGTCGATATCAAGGAGTTTCCAGAGCTC
Source organism: Methanoculleus nereidis (assembly GCF_032944295.1). Taxonomy (NCBI): domain Archaea; kingdom Methanobacteriati; phylum Methanobacteriota; class Methanomicrobia; order Methanomicrobiales; family Methanomicrobiaceae; genus Methanoculleus; species Methanoculleus nereidis. The sequence continues at coordinate 114,286 of NZ_JABFFQ010000004.1, read as the reverse complement.
GCTCTGGAGGACTCCCTGTCGATGGGACTGGATTACTTTGAGTGCTTCTTCCTCCTGGTCGGACATGGCTATCAGAGCAGGGGTGCAATGGTCAGGATATTGTTGCCGCGAATGACGACGGTCCCGAGGGTGCGGCCCCGCTGTTCTCCGGTATACTCGGTGGTCTCGTCCATATGTAGATTCAGGTGTTCATCCACCGCCACGAGACGTCCCTGGAGTTTCCTACTGTCATCCTTGATCTCAACGATGACTTTAGAGTCTACAAGCGAAAAAACCTTCTTTACAGGGAGTACGATGCCGTTAACCATCTGTTCTTATGTGGTTATATTCATGCATTAAGGTTTCCCCGGAGAGCCGCGGCAACCGAAGGGCACCGCATACCACGGTGATCGGCAGATGGCCGTAAGCAGCCGCCTGATAAAATGAGAGAGAGGGGGTTACTCGGGAAGGTCTTCCCAGCGGTCCTTGAACTGCTTCTCGACGCCCGGGAGGGTGGTGTATTCCATCTCCTCAAGCGAGAGGCGGTGCGGCTCAAACGGCCCGTGGGCCCGGAGTACGCTGGAGAGGTCGCAGCACTGGTCGCGGACGCGGTTGAACGCCGGGTCGTCGAACATGTCGGCAGGCCCGATCAGCTTCCCGTTGCAGACCTGGAACCCGAGACAGATGACCCGGGGCGGTCCGTCAAACGCGGTGCAGTTTGCATCGGCGACCCCCACCGGCATGAACGGGCCGTGGTGCGAACCGCGCATCCAGCCGGCCACGAGGATGGGTGTCCTGAAGGGGTCGATAACCTCGCCCACCGCCGGGAACCCGCTCTGCGCACGGATGACCATGACCGGGTCGTCTTTGCCGACGTACCGGCCGGCCATCAGGTTCAGCCGCTGGGTGCTGGTGGACGCCCCAATCGTGCCGTCCCTCTTCCAGACGTACTTGATGACGTAGCGGCTCGGTGCTCCGATGTAGGCAAGGAGGCTGTAAGACTCTTCGGGGGTGTTGAAGAGAATCTTGCGCTTCTCGATGACGTCGTGGACCTCGAAGGTGAATCCATCATGCAGCGAGGGGTCGATGACGAGGCCGGACGTGCTGAAGGGGTCGGCGAAGATCTTGTAGAGGAAGTAGTTCCATGCACCGGGCTCGGTCTTGTCGGCCATGAAGATCAGGATCGGGTCGGAACCCCGCTCTTCGAACTCCATCTCAGCGACGCCGGGCCCCATTCCCTTGACGTTGCCGCTGAACGCATCTCCGAGCAGGTCCTGGCCGGCGCCGTAGAGTTTCATCTCTTTGGCGAGTCCGGCGCATTCCATGAAGATATCCCACGCCAGTTTGTGGATCTCTTCGTTATCCTCCCCTTTGGTGTGCGTCATGATCAGCTCGAGGTCATCACCGCAGTGGGTGACGTACGAGTCGATGAGGATGCTGCCTTCTACCTCCTTGAGCCTCCGGGCGGCCACCTCAAGGATCTTCGGGTGGGTGCGGGAGTGCCCCGGGAAACTGCCTATATCTGCTTTAATTACGGACACGGTGGTCTTAACCATATAATCACCACTACCTGGACGGGCATAGCCCTTACGACTAGTAGATAGGTATTACTCTATATGTAGGTGTTGCTGCCTTGAAAAAAGGTTGGCTACGGCAACCGATTTTCAGGTTCGTCCTTTGCGGCTACCCTTCGCGGCAAACATCCCATTCGAAAACTGTGGGGTTGTTATACTGTCTTTTGCCGTTTTTGACGATTTATGAGGGCATATTGGTGATAGGGGCATCAACGGGAGCAGCATTCGTGAAAAGCGTATCTGATGGCCCCGGTGTCGATCGCGCGTTCCCTCAGGGAGATATTATCCTGATACCGCTGAGAGAAGAACTGGAATGGGTAGGGTACGGAAAGAAGAAGCGTGTTCCCTGCAGCCTCCGCCCGGCACCTGCCGGTCAGTCTGCGGGCTGATACTCCAACCGATGAAAAGTATTGTGGCCCTGCCGCCCTAACCCGGCAGGCACTCCGACGTATCAGTCGATCCTGATCGACTTGCCCCGGGAGAATTTGACTTCGAGGACGCCGTGCTTGTAGTTCGACTGCATGGAATCGGCATCCACAGTCGGCACCTCCACTGAGGTCAGCTGGCTAGCCCCGGCGATGATCGTCAACGTCCCGTTGATGAGTGACAGATGAATATCCTCCGTTTCGGCACCCGGGAGATCGATTGCCACCGTCACGTCGTCATCGGTCGTATACATCTCTGCTATCGGCTCGATGGTCCCCTCGGAGGAGGGTTCTCCCGGCTCTGCTACGGGAGCCGCTTCTTTTGCCGGTGTCTCCATCTTGCCGGCGTCATGGAGGACGATCTTGAATCCGTAGGCAAACGGCCTGTTCTGATCTCCCTGCTCTTTGAGCCCCTGCTCCATGAGGCGTTTCATCAGTTCGTTGAGTTGCTGGAAGATGTCTGCTGGGCTGTCACTCATGTGCATCACGTAGTTTCCGTCTCTGCTGATGAGAGGGTTGCATTACCCCTCCTTGGGGGGAGCGCCCCATGAGGGGGCACTCCCGTCAGAACGCCATGGCCGTCTGCGGCAACGGGCGTTCTATCCTGGTCTTCAACTCCTTTGTGAGGCGCTTGATCTCGCCGAAGTCTTTCTTCCTCTGGTAGACCGCATCTTTGAGGGCTTTTGTCAGGTCCTTGACTTCCTGCTCGATCTTTCCCGTCTCCCGCATTCCTGCACGGTTGATGGTCGAGACGGCATCTTCGAGTGCCGACCGCTGCTCCTGGTTGTAGAGGATCTGCCAGGAGTGGCGTTCGTTCTCTTCCAGCCGGTCGATACCGAGCGTGCCTCTCACGCGGGTGAGGGCATCTTCGAAGTGGTTCTTCGTGATCCGCACGTTGCCGATCGCCTGGCGCCGTTCTTCCTCGGTCTTTCCGCCCATCGCAGCGATGAATTCGCGCATGGCGGATGTCTTTGCTTCGCGGACCAGCGCCTCGATGTCGGCTCCGACGTAACCCTCGGTCCTGTCGACCAGTTCCTCGATGTTTACGTCGTTTGCGAGGATCTCTCTGTTCTTGAGGTATACCTCGAAGATCTTCTTTCTGCCTTCCCGGTCAGGCGGTGGGACGTAGATGATCCGGTCCAATCTGCCGGGGCGAAGCAGCGCCTCGTCCAACATGTCCGGGCGGTTGGTAGCGCCGAGAACCACGACATTGTTGAGCTCTTCGAGGCCGTCAAGCTCTGTCAGGATCTGGCTTACCACACTTTCAGTTACGTGCGATGATCCTATATAAGATCCGCGTTTAGGCATAAGCGCGTCAATCTCGTCGAAAAAGATAATCGACGGTGCTGCTTGCCTGGCTTTCCTGAATACCTGACGAACGCCGCGTTCCGACTCCCCGACCCACTTCGAGAGGAGTTCCGGGCCCTTTACGGAGATGAAATTGCTTTCGCTCTCGTTTGCGACCGCCTTTGCAAGGAGTGTCTTGCCGGTCCCGGGTGGGCCGAAGAGCAGGATGCCGCGGGGGGGTTCGGTATCCAGGGAGTCGAATATCTCCGGATATTTGAGCGGCCACTCAACAGCCTCCGCCAATTCGGCCTTTACGTCTTCGAGGCCGCCGACGTCCTCCCAGTTGACATCGGGGATCTCTACGAGCACCTCTCGCATCGCGCTCGGCTCAACGTGCTTATGCGCTTCGATGAAGTCCTCGTTCGTGACGCGAAGCTGGTCGATGATCTCGGCGGGGATCTCCTCCTCGATCTTTATCTGCGGGATGATCCGGCGGAGTGCGTGCATCGCCGCCTCCTTTGCGAGCAGAGCGATGTCGGCGCCGACGAAGCCGTGCGTGGAACGGGCGTAGTCGTCGAGGTTCACGTCCTCGGCAAGCGGCATGCCGCGGGTGTGGATCTGGAAGACCTGCTGCCTTCCCTTGGTGTCGGGGATGCCGATCTCGATTTCGCGGTCGAACCGACCGCCACGCCGCAGAGCAGGGTCGATGATGTCCGGGATGTTTGTTGCGGCGATCACCACCACCTGGCCCCGGGTCTTCAACCCGTCCATCAGGGCGAGCAACTGGGCAACAATCCGGCGTTCGACCTCGCCTTTCACCTCTTCGCGCTTGGGCGCGATCGAGTCGATCTCGTCGATGAAGATGATCGAGGGTGCGTTCTCCTGCGCTTCCTCAAAGACTTCACGCAGGCGTTCCTCGGATTCACCGTAGTACTTGCTCATGATCTCGGGGCCCGAGAGCGTGATGAAGTGAGCGTCCACCTCGTTCGCCACGGCTTTTGCGATCAGCGTCTTCCCCGTTCCGGGCGGGCCGTAGAGCAGGACGCCCTTCGGGGGTTCGACGCCCAGGCGTTCGAAGAGCTCGGGGTGCCGGAGCGGGAGTTCGATCATCTCCCGGACGAGCTGCAGCTCGCGATCGAGCCCGCCGATATCCTCGTAGTGGACGTCGCCCGCCACCTCGCGCTCTCCCTCTTTGGGCTCATACGGAGTCTCCTTCAGCTCGATCTCGGTGCTGTCAGTGACGATGGCGATGCCCTTCGGGGCCACCTTGGCGATCGCGAACGTGAGCGGGTTGCCGAGGATACTGACCCGGATGAGCTGCCCCTCGGTGACCGGCCGGCCGCGAAGGATCCTTCCCAGGTACTGTTCGCCGCCGACCAGGCGGATGGGCTGGGTGGGCTGGATGGTCACCTTCTTTGCGTATCCTGCCTCGGTCTTCCTGATCCGGACGTTGTCGTCGATCCCTCCCCCGACGTTGCTCCGGGTGTTGCCGTCGATGCGCAGAATCGCTTTGCCGGTGTCCTGGGGGAAACCGGGCCACACGAGCGTCGCTGCCTTCTGGCGCCCCTCGATCTCGACGACGTCGCCGCTGACGAGGCCAAGCGCCTTCATGGTGTCGATGCTCAGTCTGGCGATTCCCCGGCCGGCGTCTTCGTGCGCCGCCTCCTTGATGGTTACCTCAATGGATTCGGTATTGGCCATGTGAACAATCTCCTCCTGTAGGGTTTACCATAGGTAAGTGCCGACTAGTATTTATATTTTTCCCTAAATGACCCTTCCGTTGTGCCGGATAATCCCCTTTTCCGTAACGATGTAATCCATCTTCACGTCGTTTTCATCGGCAGGAATGCGCCCTGCCTGCTGGCAGGAGAATGCGATGCCGATCTTCTTCGGGTGAGGGTACCGGCAGAGGAATCGATCGTAGTACCCGGCACCGTAGCCGAGCCGGTTTCCTTCGGCGTCGAAGGCGAGCATCGGTATGATGACGACCTCGACCTCCTCGGGCCGCGCCGGAAGTTCGTGACCGATCGGTTCGGGGACGTCAAAAGTGCTCGGGACGAGGACCCCGGGGTCCGGGAGGTAGGAGAGGCGGAGACTACAGGTCTCCCGTTCGATGATGGGCACGACAACCCGCACGCCCCGGCGGTTCAGGGCAGCGATCAGGCCCATGGTCTCGACCTCCGGGGCTTTTGCAACGTAGACCATGACGGTCGCAAACCCGTCGAGGAGACCGAGGAGTTTTTCTTCGATGCCTGCACTGCACGTGGCGATCTCCGCAGGGGAGAGGAGGGACCGGGCTTCCTTTGCCCGCAGACGGAGGGCCGCCTTTGTCTGGCTCATTGTAAGAGAGTTTGGCTCAATCAGACCATAAACTATGCATGCCGGCGAGGAGGGTGCGGCCTACTTCTCCGCTCCCGGCCCTTCGCCGCAGACCTCCCGGAACCGGCGGAGAGAGGATGCAAGGACCCGGGTCTTGCCTATCATCGCGGCGATGAGGAGAACGTCGAGGATCTCGTCGCGGGACGCGCCTTCCTTCAGCGCGGCTTTCATGTGGACCTTTAAGCAGCTGTCTGCACCGGCACTGGCTGCGGCCGCGACGGCGATCAGTTCCGCAGTCCTTGCATCGAGCGAATCGGGCCGGGAGATCCGGTAATCGGCGAGGGTGGAGAGCGCGAAGGATTCGGGCCGGTCGCGGAGGATGGCGAAGATGAACGGCACGACGCCGATCATCTCCTCTACGTCCTCAACGATGTCGTCGCCGAGGTCGTCGGCGTGGGCGAGGAAATCGTCTATGAGTTTTTCGTTTTCGGGTTTCATCGGGCTGTCCTCGTATGGGAATTTTGGCGGGACGGGGGGATAATGGTGCGGTTTTTGGTTTGGCCGGCGGTGGTTGGGAGTCGACGGATGCATGAAATGGCTTCTTTAGCACCTGCCTATCCCTGGTTACGTAACCCCGTCAACGGCTTTCGTGGGGATATCGCCATGACTGCCCCCGCCCCCTTGGGGGCGGGGAACGACGCTCCGCTAGGAGCGGAGTTGAGGCACCGAAGGTGCGGGTGAGGAGCGCGAAGCGCGGGTGGGGTGGGGGTTACAGGTAGAGCCTTACGGGGTAGAGACAGGGGAGGGGGGGCTGCACCCCCCCTCCCCGTCAGCCCCTCCCCCAATGGCGATAGCCCCACGGTCCAGTATACCGGGTTTGTCGGGAAAAACCACATCAGATCCACTTGCACACACGAACACCCTCTGCTACCCCGAGAGGAATGCCACAAAAAAAAGCGGAAAGCCGGAAGAGGGCCACCCGCTCCAAAATTCCTTTCAGAAATTAAAATGCCTTCCAACAATCTTCAGCGCACAGTAGTCCCCGCACATCGTGCAGGCGTCGGCATCGGCCGGCATCCGCTCGTCCCGGATCTTCCGGGCGCGCTCGGGGTTCATCGCGACCGCAAACTGCCGCTCCCAGTCGAGGTCCCGGCGGGCGTGGCCCATCTCGAGATCGTCGTCGCGCTTCTTGAGTTTGATCATATCCCCGACATGGGCGGCGATCCTCGAACTCATGACGCCCTCGTAGACCTCCTCGGGGGTGGGGAGCGCCAGGTGCTCGGCCGGCGTCACGTAGCAGATGAAGTCGGCGCCGTAGGAGGAGGAGAGCGCGGCCCCGATGGCGGCCACCCGGTCGTCGTAGCCGGGCGCGATATCGGTGACGAGCGGGCCGAGCATGTAGAACGGTCTCCGGTTCGTGACCCGCTTCTGCAGCACGACGTTGGTCTGGATCTCGTCGACCGGGATGTGCCCCGGCCCCTCGATGATCGTCTGGACACCCTGTTCATGCGCTTTATCGGCGAGTTCCGCGTTGATGAGCAGCTCCTGGACCTGGGCGCGGTCGGTCGCGTCGTGGACCGCTCCCGCCCGCATCCCGTTGCCGAACGAGAGGGTGACCTCGTGCTCTTTTAAGATCTCAAGGAGGTAGTCGAACTCCGAATAAAGCGGGTTCTCCTTCTCGTTGTGGAGCATCCATGCGGTCATGAACGCCCCGCCCCGAGAAACGAGCCCGCCGTGCCGCCCCTGGTTCTTCAGGCGCTTCATCGTCTCGTAGTTGATCCCGGTGTGAATCGCCATGAAGTTGGTGCCGATCTTCGCCTGCTCCGCTGTGATCCGGAAGAGGTCGTCCGCCTCCATGTGGACGACCGCCCCGTGCTTCCGGGCGGCCTCGATGAACGCCTGGTAGAGCGGGACCGACCCGACCGAGAGGGTGGTCGCCTCGACGACCCGGCGCCGGATCTCCAAAAAGTCGCCGCCGGTGGAGAGTTCCATCAGCGTATCGGCACCGGCGAGCTCGGCCTGCCGGGCCTTCTCGATCTCCATGTCGACGTCGACGATGTCTGAGGACGTTCCGATGCTCGCGTTGACCTTCGTGCGAAGCCCTTCGCCGATACCGCAGATCTTCACCTTCCGGTAGGGGGAGACTGGAATGACGATGTGGCCTTCGGCCACGCCGCGCCTGACGAAATCTTCGGTTACTCCTTCCGCTGCTGCGACGATCCGCATCTCTTCGGTGACGACGCCACGCCGGGCATCTTCTATGAGACCCATGGCCCTATATTTGAGGAAAAGAGTTGATAAAGGCTTGTTTTTGGGATTGGGGCTAAAATGGGCTTGTTATCTCAACAAGTAAACTTGACTTTACCTTATTCAGATCTTTTTTCATAGCCGGAAAGCCAAGGCTTACAAGAAATAACGGAGCATCTCTTTAGCGTCTGGTGATTATTTGTACGTCAATTTCGGAGGTTTTGTCCCGATCAGCACCGTCGACTGGCGGGGACGGGCTGCCTGCACCGTCTTTCTCCGGGGGTGCCCCGCGCGCTGCTTCTACTGCCACAACATCGCCATCCAGGACGGCGAGGATCTGCGCGATGCAGACGAGATCATCGCGATGATCCGGGAATCCCGTATGGTTGCGGGCGCTGTGGTCTTCTCCGGTGGGGAACCGACCCTGCAGGGGCAGGCGCTCGCCCACCTCGCCGCCGCCGCCCGCAACATGGGGTTCTCTGTGGGCCTGCACACGAACGGTATCTTCCCCCGGGTGATCGAGGACCTCATCGACAGGCATCTCGTTGACATGATTGCGCTCGATATCAAGACGACGTGGGAGCGCTACGACGACCTCCTGGAACTCACCGCCGCCGATGCGGTGAAGCGGTCGCTCGCCGCCTGCAAACGGGCGAAGGCCGACGGCAACCTTGAAACCTTCCAGGCTGTGGTCACTCTCTTCCGGGGCCGCGAAGGCGATCTTTTGTCCATCGCACAGGATACCCGCGGATTCGACCTCGTGCTCCAGCAGGGGGTTGCCGCGGGCTTCGTTCCCCTGACCCGGCAGGAACTCGAGGCTGCGGCGGCACCGCTCGGCCGGAAGGTCCGTATACGGACCCGGGAGGACGGCGAGGTCGTCTACGACCCGGAGCGGTAACTGTTCCGGTGACGCTAAACATAATATCGTCAAGAACGCACGTTTATGGTAACATTTGTGGCGGCCGCCGCAACCTGCACCGCCGGGACCCTGCAGCCGGTTTCCTGCCGGCACGGCCCGCTGTTCTGGATATAAATGGAGAAACCGGATGAAGGTCATTGGAATCGTTGGTATGCCGGCAAGCGGGAAAGGCGAGGTATCCCGGATCGCCCGGGCCCTCGGGATACCGGTCGTAGTCATGGGGGACGCAATACGGGAACAGGTGAAGGAGGCCGGGCTTCCCCCGACGGACGCGAACTTTGGCGCGGTCGCGGGGAAACTGCGCGCGGACCTCGGCATGGACGCCATCGCCCGGATCACCATCCCGCTCATCGAGGCGGCGAGCGCTCCGGTGGTTCTGGTTGACGGCATTCGGGGTGACTACGAGGTGGCGACGTTTCGGGAGCATTTCCCCGACTTCACGCTCGTCGGGATCGATTCGTCGTTTACGACGCGTTACCGGCGGCTCGCGAACCGCGGCCGGTCCGACGACACCCTCACCCCCGAAGAACTCCGGGCCCGCGACGAGCGGGAACTCGGGTGGGGGCTTGGCCGTGCCCTGGAGGGGGCGGACTGTCGGGTCACGAACGAAGGATCGCTTGAAGCGTTTGCCGCAGAGGTTCGTGCCCTGCTCTGCCGGCTGGGGGGGATAACAGAATGAGTCTTGCTCCGTATTTTTCAGCCTCGTCAAAAGTCTGGGAATCACGCGACTGGGTCTATGGGATCGAAGAGATCGGGTATACCGGCTGGGAGATCGTCGCCGACGGGAAGTACCGCCTGGACAACCCCGAGAACTTCGCCGCTGTCCGGGAGAACCTCGAGAGCACCGGCCTTCGCGCGACCGTGCACGCGCCCTACAGCGACTTAAACCTCGCGTCGTTGAACTACCCGATCTGGCGCGAGTCCATCCGCCAGACCTGCTGCTGCATCCATCACGCGGCCGAACTGACTGACCGGGTGACTGTTCACCCGGGTTTCGTCTCCCCCGTGGGGAGACTCGTCCCGGAGAAGGTCTGGGAGATGCAGAAGACCGCGCTCGTCGAGATCGGGAAGTACGCGGAGGATCATGGCGTCCTCGCGTGCGTCGAGAACATGATCAGCATCAAAGACTTCCTCTGCCGCTATCCCGAGGAGGTCCTCGGACTCACCGAAGGGATCGCGGGGATCGGGATCACGCTGGATGTCGGGCACGCAAACACCAACGGTCTCGTGGATGCGTTCCTTGCACATGTCAGGGAGGTCGATCACCTGCACATCCACGACAACCACGGGCAGTCGGATGAACACCTGGCGCTCGGCGACGGAACCATCGCCTGGGAGAAGGCCGGGCGGATCATCGCCCGCGACTACTCCGGCCCGGCTGTCATCGAAGGCCGGAACCTTGAGGAGGCAAAGCGGAGCCTCGCTGCATTCAGGAAGTGGTTCGTATAGCCGGCGAGACCCTCCACATTCACTTCCTCGGCACGGCGGGGGCGCTCCCCTCACCGCAGAGGAACCCCTCCTCGCTCCTGATCCGGCGGGGCTCCGATACCCTGCTTTTCGACTGCGGGGAGGGCGCCCAGCAGCAGATGATGCGCGCCCGGACCGGGTTTACCGTGAACGCCGTCTTCATCACCCACTGGCACGCCGACCACTTCCTCGGCGTCTTCGGGCTCGTCGAGACGCTCGCGTTCATGGGACGGACCGAGCCTCTCCCGATCTACGGGCCGCCCTGGGTCGGCGAGTTCGTCGACCTCGTGCAGAGGATCAGCCGTCACGCCCGGGGTTTCCCCGTCATCGCCCACACCCTCGAGCACGGTTCGGTCGTGCCCTTCAACGGCTACACCGTCCGGGCGTTTTCGACGCTCCACGGTATTCCCGGGCTCGGCTACGTGCTGGAGGAGGACGAGCGGCCGGGCAGGTTCAACCGCGAGCGGGCGATCGAACTCGGTATCCCGCCGGGTCCGCTCTTCGGGCGGCTGCAACGTGGAGAGGTTGTCCGCATCGTCCGCGACGGCGCCGAGGCCGAGGTCCGGCCCGCCGACGTGATGGGCGAGGCGCGTCCCGGGCGAAAGATCGTCTATACCGGCGATACCCGGCCGCTCCAGGATCAGCCCGACACCGCGGCGATGATCCGGGATGCGGATCTCCTGATCCACGACGCCACGTTCGACGACCAGGAGGTCGCCCGCGCCCGTGACGTCCTGCACTCGACGTCCGGGGAGGCAGGGGAGGCTGCAACGGCATTGGGTGCCCGTATGCTTGCCCTGGTGCACATAAGCTCCCGTTATGCAAGCACAGCAAACCATATACGCGATGCAAAGCGATATTATGAGGGAGACGTGATTCTGCCGGCTGATCTGACAGTGCTGGAGATCCCGTATCGGAGTTGATCGAGATGGACGGTGATGGTGATGGAGCAGGGCCTATCCAGCCAGAGCCGCCTGATTCTGACCGGTCTCGGCGCCCTGCTCGTCAGTGCCATCGTCCTGAGCATTGCAGGCATCTATCTCGGTTCTGTCCGTGATGTCCTCGCGCTGATTCCCGGCCTGATGGTGCTCCTGCCGTCGATCATCCATATTCGAGGGAGCATCGCCGGCGTCTTTGCCTCCCGCCTCTCCTCATCGATGCATCTCGGAGAGTTCTCCATCGAGTTTGAGGAAGGAAGCGTCCTCGGCGACAACATCCGCGCGTCGTTCGTGATAACCATTCTCATTGCGTTCGTCATCGGCATCTTCTCGTATGCAGCGAGCCGCATCTTCGGGTATCCTGTGATAGGCGTCACCGATCTCGTACTGATCTCGGTCGTCACCGGCGTTATCGCGGGGGCCGTGGTGATGGGGATCACCCTGCTCATCGCCCTCATAAGCTACCGCTACGGCCTCGACCTCGACATGATCGGCGCACCGACCGTCACCACATCAGGGGACCTTGTCACGCTCCCGATCCTTGTGCTCACCGCGACGTTCGTCATGCTTCTCTCCCCCTGGATTCGCCTGGCTCTCGGGGGCATCGCGGTCGCTGCCGCCGTCGCCGCCGTCGTCTACACCCAACGCCGGCCGGAGGGAATCGAGCCGATTGTCCGGGAGAGCATCTTTTTGCTCATCCCGCTCAGCGTCCTCGGCACGCTGGCCGGCCTGACCTACGCTTTCAACCTCGATGCTCTGGTGACGATCGCGGCCTTCCTCATCCTTATCCCGCCATTTACAGGCGGCCTCGGGTCGATTGGCGGCATTCTCGGGTCGCGCCTCTCGACGGGGATGCACACCGGCGAGCTCAACCCCTCGTTCCTCCCCGAGCGCGACGTTGTGCATCATTTTATTATTTCCTATCTCTATACGTTGATACTGCTTCCACTGCTGGCGCTCATCGCGCATGGTGCGGCGGTGCTTATGGGGTTGAACAGCCCCGGTCTCGGGATGCTGGTCATTATCAGCCTTGCGGCGGGTCTGGTCGTCATGACACTGGTGAACGGCGTGGCATACGTCACCGCGAGCCTTTCGTTCCGCTACGGTCTTGATCCCGATAACTTCGGTATCCCTGTCATCACAAGCCTGATCGACCTGATTGGTGCAGCTGCGCTCGTGGCAGTGATAGGCCTGCTGTTGTAGTGAAAGAATAGAGAACAACGGTTAACAAACCATGATGGAACATGAATATCAGCCGATCAGCTTCAAAGACGTCCTGATCGAGATGAAGGACGTCTCCGAGTTGATGGTCGATCTCTCTTACTCTGCAATCCTCTTCGATAGCAAAGAGATAGCGCTTGAGGTGATCAACCTCGAGGAGAGGATGAACAATCTGGTCTACCAGGCCAGGATTCAGAGCGTCCTTGGTGCCAGGAGGATAGAAGAGGCGGAGGCGATGAGCGGTATGCTCCAGGTGGCCGAGGCCGCAGAGCGGATTGCGAACTCGGCCTCGGATATAGCAAAACTCATCATAAAAGACATCCGGTTCCCCGCAAAACTCAAGCGTGTCTTCCCCGAGGCCGAGGAGATCGTCACCCGGGTCATCGTCAGCCAGGGAAGCGAGGTTGCCGGCCGCACGCTCGGCGACCTCAAGGTCCAGAGCACGACAGGCATGCAGGTGATCGCCATCCGGCGCGGAAAGGGCTGGATCTACGACCCCGACAGAACCACCCGGGTGGAGAGCGAGGACATCCTGATCGCGCGGGGACCGGAGGCCGGAGAAGACCCCCTCTCCATGATGGCGGGGTCCGGGGAGCGTCCCCGGGTCGAGGCCTCGTTCGCGGGCGAGGTCGACGACCTCGACCGGGCGGTTCAACTGATCATCGAGATGAAGAACCTCTCGGAACTCTCCGTCGGGCTGGCGTATACCTCCCTCCTCTTCAACAACATGGAGGTGGCGCACGAGGTGGTCGCTCTCGACAGCACGCTCGATGATATGCGCTACGACCTGGACCTCTGGATCCTCGAAGCGGCACGAAAGATCGAGGACGTGCGCTATCTTCGCGGCCTGCTGTACATGTCTTCGTTCGCGCAGGCGATCAGCGATTCGGCTCACTCGATCGTCGACGTCCTGCTACGCGACATCGAGATCCCGCCGATCTTCAAGAAGATCGTCCGGGAGTCGGACGAGATCATCACGCGGATGACCGTGACGCCGTCGTCGCCGCTTGTAGGAAAGACCCTCAAGGAGATGTCGCTTGCGACGGTGACCGGGATGGTCGTGCTCGCCATCAAGCACGGCGACCGGTGGGTCTACCGTCCGGGGAAGAGTGTTAGGCTGGAGAGCGGCGATATCATCATCGCGAAGGGCAGGCGGGACGGCGAGTGCCGGCTGTATGAACTTGCCGGACACGCCGCTGAGGTGTCCGAAGAATAATTGGAGAACTACTATGGGAGATACAGAAGATACAATTGTTTACCGCCTTGGAGCGAACTGCGATCTCAACGAGGTGGAGGAAGGGAAGACCTATCTTGGGCGGGTGCAGGGCTTTGCACCGTTCGGGGTCTTCGTCCAGTTAAACGACCGGGTCAAAGGGCTCGTGCATAAGAGCAACGTGAAGGTGCAGCATGCCGAGCGCGACCCGATCATCGTTCACGTTCTGCAGATCCGGAGCAACGGCAACATCGATCTCGAGGAGGTCACGCCGACCGTCTACCAGACAGAGAACGTGACCAAGAAGACGACGACCGTGCTGATTGCCGATATCGGGAAGAAGATCGGCAGGACAGTGCTGATCGAGGGCGAGGTCGCCCAGATCAAGCAGACGTCGGGGCCGACGATCTTCACGGTCGTGGACGCATCAGGCACCGCGAATGCTGCAGCGTTCATCGAGGCCGGTGTTCGCGCCTACCCTGAGGTGGAACTCGGGGATATCGTCGCCCTCACGGGCGAGGTGATGCAGCGCAACAACCAGCTCCAGATCGAGGTCTCGTCCGTGATGGTCATGGAACCGGAGGACGCGGCACGGGTCAGGGAGCGTATTGACGCGGCGCTCGATGAGCGTGCGGAGCCGCTCGATCTCCCGTTCCTGGTGGAGAGCGAGGTTCTTGAGGCCCTCCGGCCGCAGATGCGCAAAGTGGCAAAGGAGATAAGGAAAGCGGTTCTGACTGCGCGGCCGATCATCCTCCGGCACCACGCAGATGCGGACGGCATATGCGCTGCCGTTGCTGTCGAGCAGGCGGTGACCGCGCTGATCCGGGAGAGTGGTGGCGATTTCGACGCGGAGTTCTTCCTCTTTAAGCGGTCCCCTTCCAAGGCTCCCTTCTACGAGATTGAGGACATCACGCGGGATCTGGACTTCGCCCTCAAGGACAACGTCCGCTACGGGCAGAAATTGCCGATGATCCTCCTGATGGACAATGGGTCGACCGAGGAGGATATGCCGTCGCTGAAGGTGACCAGGATCTTCGGTCTCCCGGTGATGGTCGTCGACCACCACCACCCCGACGAGATCGTGGACGATTACCTGATCGGGCACGTCAACCCCTACCACGTGGGCGGCGACTACGGGCTCACGGCCGGAATGCTGGGCACGGAGGTCGCCCGCATGGTCAACCCCTCGGTCGAGGACCAGATCCGGCACCTGCCGGCAATCGCGGGGCTCGGCGACCGGAGTGAAGCGCCGGAGCGTGCCCGCTACCTCGCGGTGGCCGCGCCTGAGTACTCGGAGGACGACTGCCGCGACATCGCCCTCGCGCTCGACTACGAGCAGTTCTGGCTCCGGTTCAGCGACGGAAGAGAGATCGTCAAGGATATCCTGAACCTCTCCGGCGAGCCCGAACGCCACGAACGGTTTGTCCACCTGCTGGTCGAAGAGGCGAACCGGGCGATCGAGGAGCAGATCGAGACCAACATGCCCCACGTCGAGAGCCGGATGCTCCCGAATGGTGCTCATCTCTTCATGCTCGATGTGGAACTCTTTGCCCACCGGTTCACGTTCCCGCCGCCGGGTAAGACTTCCGGGGAGGTGCACGACCGGCTGGTCCGGCAGCACCCGGGAGAACCGGTCGTCACAATCGGGTTCGGGCCGGACTTTGCCGTCCTGCGTTCCCGGGGCGTCATGATGAATATCCCGCAGATGGTACGCGAACTGCATAGCGAGATCGTCGGCGGCGGCGTGAACGGCGGCGGCCACCTTGTCGTCGGGAGCATCAAGTTCGTGGAAGGGATGCGCGACGTGGTCATCGACAGTCTGATCAAGAAGATTGGTGAAGCACCAATCTGATTGCTACTTCTTTCTCGACGGTGTTTTGTTCTCTCCTCAGTGGCTTGCCCCTGTACGGCAGTGCGTGGTATCTCCACGTTGTGAAGCACACCTGGCAGTTAACCGCTGATACGATTTTGACAACGACCGAAATATAAAAATAGACTTATATCCTACGGAGGTTCTCATGACCGGAAACCGATGGACATGGAGAACGCTCCTGGTCGCGCTGCTTGTGGCGGCAGTGGTCATTGTGTTCCCTACAGCAGCCCAGAGTCCAGCATCTGCGGAACCTCTGACCTGGACCCTCCCTCCGACACCCCCCGAAGAGATTCTTGAAGAAACTCCGGAAGAGACCCTGGCGGAGACGCCTGAGGAGACCCTGGATGAGGAGACCCCCCGCGAAACCCTGGAGGAAGAGACGACCCTGGATGAGGAGACCCCGATAGCGACTCTGGACGACGAGACACCCCGCGAAACCCTGAACGATACAAGCAACGAAACGATCAACGAGACCGCTCTCGAGACGATAAACGAGACCGGACCTCCTGTCGTGATCGGGACGGATGAGGTGACACCGGCAGCGACGACGGAAGCAACACCGGCGGAGACCTCCACGGCCGAGCTGCCGACGTTCACGCCGATACAGGCGGCACAGGTCAACGGGAGTGCGACACAGGCCGCCCCCCCCTCGATCACCGGCGTCATCCTGGCCGTTGCAGTCGCCGGGCTCCTTGTCGTGATCGGGCGGAACAGGAAGTGACGGCAGAACATCGAACGGCGACAAGATCGGGGGTAGCCTGCCCCTTACCCCAATATTTGCGCTCGCGGTGACCGTATACGCTATCCGGGTTGCAGATCATGCTCCTCGTCCTACCGATCGGCACGGCGATGCGCAATAATATACAATGATTTGTATATTCCTACTACGATTCTACAACCCCAAATAAGTAAGTTTAAATATTGAACCGACTAAATGCACTTGCTCACGAGGGAATCAGTCGATGTCGACAAAGGACCGTATCAAAGAGAAATATAGCGACACCCAGCGAAAGATCCTGTATCATCTCAAATCCGGTTTGAGAGCAGGAAAATCCTACTTCAAATCCAAGTACATCGCAACCGATCTTGGCCTTTCTGCAAAAGAGGTCGGTATCAACCTTGCAATTCTATCAGAGATCTGCGATGAGCTGGATATCAGGCGCTGGAGTTACTCGAACAGTACGACGTGGCGTGTCACCTCACGTGCATCATAATTTTTATCCCGGGAAGCTCTATTTTACGGCATGAAAATTATTGAGTTCGAAGCGCCCGTCGAGTTTGTGGCCAACATCAACGAGCACAAAGACTGCCTCATGTCTCAGGACAAGAACCACGAAAACCCGGAGGTGCTCTGGTTCAACATTGATGTCCCCAAGGGGCACGGTGTACGGGCCGGGGATCGGGTCAGGGTCACCGTCGAAAAGATCTGAACCCGGAATCGTTGTGGCCGGCCCCGCGGCCCGGGCCGCGAAGGCATCAGCCACTCAGACAGCAGCAGCACCACGGTTCGCCCGTGCAGGTATGTCCGCGGCTTCAGTCGAGGGGTGTTGAAACGTACTGCGGGAGCGTCTCCAGGGTGATGCGGTACAGATCGACATCATCCACGCTGACGATGAGATAAAAGTCCTTTCCTCCCCTCTCGACGTTTTTGATGATGCTGCCCGGATAGTGCATGTCGGCCCCTTCTACGATGGCCCCGGTCTCCAGTTCCACGAGTGCCATCCTGAAATGTGCTGCCTCAGGCCTTAGTGTTGCAGAAACACTGCAGTTCAGCCTCCATACTGCATACGGCACATGAAACACCTCACTGATGCCCCCCCGCCCCTCCTCGATGTAGGCGAACGGGATGACATCCTGAGTGCCTTTCCAGGGAGGGTCGGAACCCCCATAGTGCGTGAGGTTGCCGGGGAGATAGCAGCAGGGGTAGTCCCAGACGTTGGTCACGTAAAAGAGCCTTGAGGGTTCGAACGGCACGACCGGTGTTGGTGCAGGGGTGGCGGTGGCGGTGGCGGTAGGCGTCGGGTCGGGGCTTTCCGGAATCTCCGGCCCGGCTTCCGCTACGGGCGGTCGAAACACCAGTGCTATTGCAGTGATAATGATCAGGGCGGCAAGAATGCTGAAGGCGTCGCCTTTATCCACAGGCTTAAGAGGATGTTCAGAGTAAAAAGGCCTTCGGGTTTGACTTCATACTCCCGCCCGCAGGTAGCCGGAGTTCGTCTTTTGAGGAGGGTATCTGCCCCGGTTTTCTATACTTTCCTCCCGGAGTGTGCGCGAAAAACAGAATTGTTAATATGGTTTCAGGACGACTCTGCTGATACGAGCATGGTACATGGAAGTCACTGAGGTGCGCACATGGGTGATATTTTATCTGCTTTCATTCGTGGCGCTCCTTGTGGCGACCTTCATCACGACCCAGAACGACAGCCAGCTCTGGATCAGCCTTATGCTCATCATCGTTGTCGTCGGGGTAAACTTCTTCCTGCTCTTCTCTGAGTTGAAGCGTTACCATGCCCGGAAAGCCCACATGCGCCGGATATCGAAGATAGAAGAGATTGAGACCGGCACGGAGTCTTCCGGCCGCGTCCGATAATATTCAGGATCGTGGACCGAGGAGCCCCCGACTTCAGTCGGGGGTAGTTGACGCAACCTTGCGCAGTATCTTCTGCATGGTGTTGTACGGCGTGAAGAGATGCTCCACCTCTCGTGCCAGGTACTCGGTCTTACCGATGACGTAGTAGCCATCGGCGGCAAGTGCAGAGTGGAAAAGGTGGGTAAGATCGTTTTTTTGCTTCTGGTTAAAGTAGATGGTGACGTTGCGGCAGGTGACGGCATCGAGGTACCACGCTACGGGAACGCCCGACATCAGGTCGTGCTCCCGAAATTTGACCAGGTTCTTGATGTGAGGCCGAACCTCGAATGTGCCGTCATCGCGGCTGATAAAGTGCTTACGGAGTCTCTTTTCGTCCACATTCTCAAGCGCCTTGCTGTCATAGGTCCCGGCCATGGCTTTCTGCAGGGCCGTGGTATCGATGTCGGTTGCGTATATCGTTACGCTGACATCTTTATGGAGCAGCATCTGTTCATACGCGAGGATGGCGAGTGAGTAGGGTTCTTCGCCCGTAGCACAGCCGGCGCACCAGATCCTGATTGAGTTCTTACGTCGGACCAGCTCCGGCAGCATCTCCCGCCGTATCACCTCAAAAACTTCCGGGTCCCGGAAAAACCTGGTGACGTTGATGGTGAGAGCATTCTTGAGCAGCTCGTGTTCCTGCGGATTTGTGAGGAGATACTTATGGTAGGCCTCGAAGTCTGCGTTGTCTGTCAGGCGCATCCGGGAGAGGATGCGCCGTTTGATATAGTCCTCCTTATAGTTCGAGCATTTGATCCGGATCAGCTTCTCGATGCTCTTCTGAAGCGATATAAACGCATCCATGAGGTAATCTGCTCTTCACCTGATGAGGTTTACTGAGTGCTCTGGTAGCACCCGAGGTCGCTGATCACTTTCTGGACGTCAAGCCAGATGATAAGAGCCTTTGATTTCTCATCGTCTTCTTTCCCTATCTTGATGATCGCTTTGACATAACCGCTGATGGATGACGTGATGCCGTCGCTGATACGCTCAATCTGGTCGTTACGGACTGAAATGACGCTGTGGACGTCATCTACGATGATCCCTATATTCGACCCGTTTGCCACGTCCGGCATCAGTACGACGATCTTTCGGTTCTCAACCGTGTCGGATTCAGGAAGCCCGAGGAGGTCTCTGAGGTCGATGATGTTCGTAATCTCGCCTCGCAGGTTGATGATGCCCGCGAGGTATTCGGGAGCACGAGGGAGGGGAGTGATCGGCATCATCTCCACGATCTCGCGTGCTATCTGGATATCCAGTGCATAGTGCTCCTCCCCGAGCTGGAACTCTACCACGTCTATGGATGCTGCCATCATCTCCCCCTTCAGTTCAGCTTGAACTGCATCATGACCTTCTTGAGTTGTTCGGCCATGGTTGCCAGCTCGTGGGACGCACTCCCGACCTCCTCGGTTGACGCGCTGACCTCTTCGGCAAGTGCCGCCATGTCCTCGGTGCGGTCCAGGCTCTCTTTGGTCATGTGGGTGGACTCGTCCATCTTCTGCATGACGTTGTTGGTGGAGCCTGCCTGGTCTTCGGTGGCCTTGGTTATCTCGGTGATGCCGTGGGCGACCACCTCCACGCTGTTAACGATCCGGTTCAGGCCGTCGATGACCTTGTTGACGCTCTCGATACCCGCCTGGATCTCCTGGTGGGATGCCTGCATCGATCCTGTGGTCTTTTCGGTGCTTGCCTGAATCGTCCGGATCAGGTCCTCGATGTCCTGGCTCGCCCGCTTGGACTCCCCGGCAAGGTTCCTGATCTCGCCTGCGACCACGGCGAATCCGCGGCCGTGCTCCCCGGCGCGGGCGGCCTCGATTGCGGCGTTCAGTGCAAGAAGATTGGTCTGGTTGGCGATGTCGGCGATCAACTTGACGATATTGTTGATCTCCCGCATCTGGTTGTTGAGGGTGCTGATCTCGTCCACGGTCTGTTCGGAGATCTCCTCGACAAGTTGCATCTTCTTCGCCGCGACTTCGCCGAGGGCGGCCGCGTCGTTTCCTTCCTTCGATGCCTTCGACGCCTGCTCCATGACCTCCTGCGATGTGCTTGCGATCTCCTCAATGGATGCCGAAAGGTCGTTGATATCCGTCCCGATCTCCTCGATCTTCTCGAGCTGGCGTCGTGCATCCTCCGATGACCGCTGTGTCGAGGCCGCGACCTGCTCCGTGGCCCGGATGATCTCGTCGGTGCTCTTGCTGACCTCTTTCGTCGTTATTTCCACCTGGTGAGCCGCTTTTGTCACGTCGGCGAGGAGCGTGCGGATGGCGGTCAGTGAGCTGTTGTAATCGCTCTTGACCCTGTTGAGCGGGTCGCCGCTCTCTGCGTTCACGAACGCCGTCAGGTCGCCCTTTGCCATGGCGGCGAGTGCGGTTCCGAGTTCTTCGGTGCTTTTGGCGAGTCTTTCGCCTTCCTGTTGCGCAGTCTCCATCAGGTCCCGGATCTGCTCTTCTTCTTTCCGTTTTTCAGTGATATCGTTATAGACGTTCAGGATCCCTGTCAGCTCGTTCTTCTCGTTTGTGAGCGGGATTCCATACTGTTCCAGGATGTAGACACCGGAGGGGAACTCGACCGTCACTTCGCCGGAAACCTGCATCTTCTCGGCGAGCACTTTCTTGATCCCGTCTCCTTTCTGGTTGTGAACCTTGAAGTCCCGGAGAGTCATTGTGGCGATGCGCGACCTATCGATGCCGGTCAACTTGAGGTATGCTTCGTTGGCCGTGAGGATCTTCATGGCGGTATCGACGACCAGCATGGGCATCGGATTCTGCTGGATGATCGTGTCGGACTGCCGTTGCAGTTCGGCAATATTCTCCATCTGGGCCTTGATCTCTTCCTCGCTCTCCCGTTGCTCGGTGATATCGTTATAGACGATGAGGATGCTCTCGACCGCATTCTCATTGTCAAGCAGCGGGATACCGTACTGTTCGAGGATATGGGTGCCGGAAGGCAGTTCAACGACGACTTCCGCGTACACGCGCTTCTTCTCCTGTATCGCCTGCCGGAGGCCGGAGCCCTTCTGCGATGTGATCTTGAAGTCTCGAAGGTTCCTGCCGAGCACCTGGTCCATCGGGATTCCGCTCATCTCGGCGTAGGTAGTGTTTACCATGGTTACTTTGAACTCCGGGTCGACAACCAGGATGGGCATCGGGTTCTGCTGGATGATCGTATCGGATCCCTTCAGAAGCATCTTGGCCTCCTCCAGCCGGTGCCTGAGGCGCTGCTTCTCCTCCTTCTTCTTCTCAAGCAGCGCGTTGATCGAGGTTGCCAGTGGCCGGTACTCCTCTGGAACGCTGGTAAGGTCAATCTGTGCGGAGTCATCGCCGCTGATCCCTGCATGGAGTGCAGCCTCGATCGCCTCGGGCAGTGCCGTCACCCTCTGCCCCTGTGCCTGTCCTGTCGTACCCGGCACAATCGGCCCGGTAAATAGTGCTTTTCTTCCAGGTTTATCGATCATTGATTACACATCCTCATTATGTTTCTCGGCCCGTCTTTGAAGCGCAGTCGTTATTGCCCGGTATTCCCTGCCGGCATTGCTCTCGGGTGCGTAGTGGGAGATGGGAAGTCCCTGTTGCTGTGTCTCGTAGATTGCAGGCGAGTATGGGACAACGAACACCTGTTTGAACGTTTTTCTGACCTCCGACTCGAACGCTTTCAGCCGCTCCTGCTCCTTCTCCTCTTCCACGGAGAGTGCGGGTGAGAAGATCCGTTTCAGGAAGAGTGCAAGGCCGCCCATTCCGGCGGCCGGGTCGCCGGATCCCTTCCAGCGAGTCAGGATGGCAAAATCGGTGGCAACATCTTCTCCGAGCATCTCCCTGATGTCCCCAAAGACCGTTGAGAGGGCTTCCATACCTTTGAGGGCAAAGGTCCCGGGGTCGAGGGTGACGATGGTGTGATCTGCTGCGACGAGGCCGTTGATGACGAACTGGCCCATGCTTGGAGGCGTGTCGATAAGGATAAAGTCATAGGCGTTCCTCACCTCTGCGAGCGCCTCCTTGAGAACCCCGGCCCGGTCTTCGATACCGTAGAGATAGGGTTCAACTCCCACAAGGTCCAGGGTTGCCGGAGCGAGATCGATCCCTGATGCCGTGGGAGTGATCACATCATGGATCCTGACGTCGGGAAAGCCTTCAAAGACGTTCATGAAAACGTCATACATGCTCAGTTCGAGGGTTTCGGGGTTGACCCCGAGTCCCGAGGTGGCATTGGCCTGCGGGTCGCAGTCTACTACCAGAACGCTCTTCCCGTCTTTCTGCAGGTATCCTGCGACATTGAGGCACGATGTCGTTTTCCCTGTGCCACCTTTGTGGTGAGCGAACGCTATTATCGTAATATCCAGCACCCCTCATACCTCTATTGGAACGGTGGTTATTAAACTTATTTTTATTAAGCTGTATAATTATGGGTGTCTCCCGCATTTTAAGTGTTCAAAAGACTTCGATGACAGATCCGGCCTTTATCTGCCGCTGTGTTGCAGCGCGGTAAGATAGGCGGATACAGGCGGCCCTATCGAATAGTTCTCGATGGTTTTTCTGTGCGATAGATGAGCAGGCGTCAGCGAGAGAGACCGCTCCCCGTGCGGTGTGCAGCAAGGCTCCTGTCCCTGGAAGCCGCCTGGTCCCGGACCCTCTCTACACGTTCGGCGATGGATGGCCGATAATTTGGTTCGGCACGGAAAAGCGCGGATATCAACCCCCTGTTGCAAGAGACCGGTGCTCCGGGGATCAGGGCGGAGAGGAGGTTCTGGAGGAGGGCCCCGGGATCCCTGACCCGGTAGCAGCGCCTCATTGCATCTGCTGCATACCGGTCTGCGGTGAACTCCTCGTCGCACATGCGGTGATAATATGTCCGGTAGGCGAAGAAGGCAATCAGGAGAAGGAGAGCGATCAGGATTGGCTTTGTGACGGGAAGCCCTTCTGTCTGCAGGAACGGATGGCAAAAGAACATAAAGCACAGGAGAACCGGGAGGGCCGGGAGGGCCGAGAGAAGGGAAGAGCCCTTTCTCGCGTGTCCCTCTTCATGGAGCAGCACGAACCGGAGTATGTCGTCGCTTGCCTCCGAGAGGTTTTTTTCGTAAAAGGAACGTCGGTAGCGGATGCAGTTGAGCGCGGGACATCCCCGTATAGAGGGGGTGAAGGTGCACCTGATGAGCCTCCTCCTGCGGTCGATCAGCCCCTTCTCCTGGAGTTCCCGGAATATCCGGTGCAGGCGGGTGTCCCGGTCAGGCCAACTCATGGTGATTAAATTATATTAATCAACATATAATAAATGTTGCTCTGAATAAGAACGAAGGATAATTCGAAATTTATCGATTTTGGTAATATCTGTCCCGCGTCTGCGGGTTCCCGGGGCGTTGAACCCGGAAGGTGACCGGGATGCTCCGGAGAACGGGCCCGGGTGGGTGCCGGTACCTGCACGGACGCAACCCGCGGGGATCCCGCATTCCGCTCTCACCTGCCTGCCCTGGAATCCGAAACATTTGCAATCTCCGTTTTTTTCACAATATTTTAATAATAGCAACCAAAACTGTGAATGAATAGAGTGGAGGTGAATATAGGATCGGAGAGTTCATGTGGCCCGTGCTTGTGCCGGCACGGCAGGCGGTCTCCGATTCTCTGAGCGAATGTCAATCAAATACGTGAGTCTTCTACTAATGGCCCTCGCTGCCCTTTCCGGGGCTGCCGGGTGTCTCTCCACGTCGTTTGGGGAAATAACTTACAGCGGCGGCGCCCTGCAGGTCCATGTGGAGAACACCGGTGAGCCAGTCGAGAACGCGGTGCTCCAGGTGATGATCATGGAGGTGGGCGCGCTTGAACAGCACGAGGCCTTCTCCGAAGCGCGGTATATCGACCTTGAACGGGGAGCGAACGAGTATACAGTCCCGGTCGACCTCGAGCCCGGGTCGTACAGGGCTTTTCTGACCATCTTCGTCGGCAATGAGCGGAGAGCGTCCATCATCCGCGACCTGGAGGTGGCACCCTGATCTCGTCGGCCGGGCTCGCGGCGGCGCGGGGGCTTGAGCCGGCGGATACGGTCTTTCTCGGCGGCAACGTCTTCAACCCGTTCACGTGCACCTGGGAGCGCACGCACTTCGCAGTGAAGGACGGCTACGTCGTCGGCCTCGGCGACTACGAGGGGAGGGAGGAGTACACCCTTGCAGGGGCCTATGTGGTGCCCGGCCTGATCGACGCCCATGTCCACATCGAGAGTTCTCTCCTTGCGCCGGCGGAGTATGCCCGGCTCGTCCTTTCGCACGGCACGACGACCGTGATCGCCGATCCCCACGAGATCGCGAACGTCTGCGGAGCGCCGGGGATCGAGTATATGCTCGCCGAGGGGGCGCGGACGCCGCTCGATATCCTGGTCATGCTCCCCTCCTGCGTCCCGGCTACACCCCTTGATGCGGGCGGCGCGGTGCTCACGGCGGATGACCTCGCCCGGTTCCGGGGGCGCGAGGGGGTCGTCGGGCTTGGGGAGGTGATGAACGTCCCCGGCGTCCTCGCCGGCGACGGGGATCTCCGGGCGAAGATGGACCTCTTCGAGGTCGTCGACGGCCATGCGCCGTTCCTCTCGGGGAAGGACCTGAACGCCTACATCTATGCGGGGGCGGGAAGCGACCACGAGTGCACGACGCTTGAGGAGGCGCGGGAGAAACTCCTCCGGGGGATGTATATCATGATCCGCGAGGGCTCGACGGAGAAGAACCTCCGGGACCTCCTGCCGCTCGTTAACGCCTGCACGGCGCCGCGGTGCTGTTTTGCCACCGATGACCGGCACGCCGACATGCTCGCCTGCGAGGGGCATATCGACGACTGTATCAAAAAAGCGGTCGCTTCCGGCCTCAAGGTCGAGCTGGCGCTTCGTATGGCCACGCTCTCGGCTGCCGAGCGGTTCGGGCTCCACGACCGGGGAGCCCTTGTCCCCGGGAGGCTCGCCGACTTCTGCGTCTTCCATGACCTCGACCGCTTTGAGGTCCTCGGGACGTTCAAACGCGGCGTCAGGGTGGTCGATGCCCGCTACCGCGAGCCCGCGTACCGGAGCCCCGCGATATCCGCCTCACCGGCCGGGGAGAGGCGCGGGTGATCGGGATTGTGCCCGGCCAGATCACGACCCGTCTCCTGCGCTGTCCCGTGGACGCCGCCGGCATCCCGGACACCGGCCGCGACATCCTCAAAGCGGTCGTCACCGACCGTTACCGGGCGAGCGGCTCCGGCGTCGGGCTTGTCCACGGGTTCGGTCTGCAGGAGGGGGCGATCGCCGGGTCGGTCTCCCACGACTCCCATAACATCGTCGCCGTCGGGGTCGGCGACGCCGATATCACCCGTGCCGTCGGCGAGGTGGCCCGACTCGGCGGGGGCCTTGTGGTCGCTTCAAGTGGCGACGTGACCGCGCTCCCCCTCGAGTGCGCCGGTCTGATGTCGGCGCTCCCCTACGACGAAGTCGTACGGCGGCTTGCGGCTCTCGAGGAGCATGCCCGGCGGCTCGGCACAATAGAGAACCCCTTCATGTACCTCTCGTTCCTCGCCCTGACGGTCATCCCCGAGGTCCGGGTCACGGAGCGGGGGGTCTTCGACGTCGGGGCGTTCTCGGACGTTTCGCTGTTTGAGGGGTGAGAGGGCACCTGAAGGAAACGCCCCCTGAAGATATTCCCAACCCTTTTTGATCGTGGTCCGAAATTTGAAATCTTCTCGAACGCCGTTCCTACGGTGCTTGAATTTAGCTTCTGTGAAGTGTTTTCCCTTCTGAACATCGTTCAATCCCGTACACGGCTTTCCAGTGGATATCGCCATTGGGGGGTGGGGGTGACGGGGAGTGCGATGTTCCGACAGGAACGGAGCACGAGAAGCCGTTAGGCTTTGAGGGGGGTCTCCCCCCTCCCCTGTCCCCACGGTCCACTGTACCGGGCTTTTTCCTCGTCTTCAAGGTTAACACTTGCAACCGAAGCCCCCTACTCATCAGAGTGCCGTTTCTCGTATCTCGGAGTACCTTGAGTTCGCCCTCTCGATGTCCGCGTAATAGTAACGTCTTGTCTGTTCCCCATGTCTCTTCTCACCAAAACCCCGTCACCGCGCCCGGCGCCAGCACCGCGATCATGAAGAGAATTACCGGCTGGTGCAGGAAGTAGATGAAGAGCGAGTGCCGGCCCAGGAACTCGAGCGGCCGGATAAACGTCGGCTCCGCAATCGGGAGCGAGTAACCCCGCCGTCCGTCCGGGTAGAAGAGATGCCCGCAGGCCATCCCGATCAGGACGAGGCCGAACCAGGGGAGGAGCGGCACGTAATCGAGGCTCGTGAAGGACGGCGGGCGGATGCCGAGCCAGAGGAGCGGCCAGGGGCCCGTGATGAGGCTTGCGGCGTAGCCCGCGATGAGGCAGGCGATGCTTGTGATGAGGAGTTTCTCCGTATCAAACCGGACAAAGAGCGGTGCGAGCAGAATGGCGATGCCGATGAAGTGCAGGATGCCGAAGACGATGTAAACCGACGGCAGAATGAGCCAGGTGACGGCGGTGATGACCAGGCCGTAGCCGAATATCGTAAGGCCGCGCCGGACGTACTTGAGCGCGAGGCCGCGCCCGGCGAGCCGTTGGGATGTCCGGGCGTAACTGATGGTGAAGGAGACCCCGGCGAGGAAGATGAACGTCGATGCAGTCAGGTAGGCGAGCATCCGGAGGAACCCGCTGGAGACATCGAGCGGCAGGACGCCGAAGAAGTTGAGGTCGAAGGCCGAGTGGAAGACGATCATCGTCACGACGGCGATGCCCCGGGCGAGGTCGATCTCCCAGTATCGCTCTCCCGGCATGGTTCCCACCGTCAGAAGAACCTTCGCCTGATCGGGGCGCCGCAGGCAGGACAGGTCTTTGTATCGGATATCTCCCGGCTCTGCTCCTCGGTGGGCTCGTTGTACACCCGGGAGAAACCGCACTCCCTGCTGCACTCGAGGACGATAAACGGACTACAGATCCGGCCCATCTCCCCTCACCCCGCCTACCTGCTGCAGGCATACCATCCCTTCTACTTTCAGAACGGCTATCTGATAAGGATTTACCCCGGGGCTGGGGGAGGCACCATTATTCCCCTGCCCACCCAACGCTCTCCATGGACGATCGTGACGAGCATATCATAGAGGCCGCCGGGAAATGCCGGGTCGTGGTCAAAGGCGGGCGGGTGGTTGAGGTCGGGACGCCGCAGATCGAGGACTGTCCGCTGGCGCGGCGGTTCGCCTTCCCGGTCAAGGAGATGACGATGGAGGAGATACGGAAGAATATCGAGGAACGAATTCGATCGTTCGGCATGTGCACACCGGAGCGCGAGGTGCTTGCCGGGCCGGACTTCGTCCTCTTCGGGGCGTCGGAACTCCTGAGCAGCGCCGTCCGGAGGGGAGACCTCGACGCTGCGGTGATCGTCTCCGACGGGGCCGGGACGCTGGTCGCGACGAACCCCTCCCTTATCCAGGGGATCGGCGGCCGGATGTCGGGGCTCGTCTTCACGAGCCCGATCCCCGAGGTGATTGCGCGGATCGAGGAGAACGGGGGCACGGTCCTCGATCCGGCGACCGCCGTCATCGACCAGGCCGCCGGCGTAGGCCTGGCGGCAAAACTCGGCCACCGGCGGATCGCCGTGACCATCGCTGTTGCCGCCGAAGCGGCGGCCATCCGTGCGCAGTTCCCCGACGCCGTGATCGTCGCGGTCCATACGACCGGGATCTCGCAGGAGGATGCGGCCCTGATGGCCGGTGCGGCCGATCTTGTCACCGCCTGCGCATCACAGCACGTCCGCGAGGTGGCGGCGAAGACCGCGCTCCTGCAGGCCGGGACGTCGATCCCGGTCTTTGCGATGACCCCTGCAGGAAAGGCGATTATTCTTGGCAAGGTGGGGGAGACTGACCAGCCGGTCATCGTCCACGGCGCACGCCTCCCGGTGCCGGGGTCGCAGTCCCCCTCGCCGCTCTGCTGATCAGCGGCCCGGTATACCGACGTAGCCCGGGAGTTCGGCGAACTCGGCAAGGACGATGTCGGCCTGCACATCCGCCGGGCTGCTGTCGCGCCAGTCACCGTAGGCGGCAAACGCAGTCACCATGCCGAGATGCCTCCCGGGAGCAATGTCGCGGACCAGGCTGTCGCCCACCATCATCGCCTCCGCGGGAGCCGCCTCAAGCCGCCGGAGGGCGTAGAGGAGCGAGTCCGGTTCCGGCTTGCGTTTGCCTGAGACCTCCGGGGTCACCACGGCCTCGAAGTAATCGATGAGCCCGGTCTTCTCGAGCCGCCGGCGTGCCTGGATCGCCTCCGCGTCGGTGACGACCGCGAGCCCTATCCCGGCGTCCGCGAGGCACCGGAGCGTCTCCTCGACGCCCGGATACGCCTCGACCAGGTCGAGTTTCACATCTTCGTAGGTGCGGCAGCAGACCTCGAACGCACCGGGCTCATACACCCCGAGTTCCTCCAGGTAATCGCGGATGTTCGCGTGGTCCTCAAACCCGTGTATGCCGCGGAGAAACTGCGAAAAGAGTGCTTCCGGGTCCCCGGTCCCGAGGTAGTCGACCACGCACCAGCACGCTTCCCGCTTCGCTCTGACAAAGTCAAAGAGGGTGTTGTCCATATCGCAGAGGACCGCCTCTATCGTGTTATGCCGAGTGCTGTAAGTTTCCTGCATATCTCCAGTTCCCTTGTGAATGCACGGCAGGCCTCGCCGTCCGCAAAGCGCACCTTCAGTTCGTCGAGATCGTTGCCCTTCCCACCGTACTCACCGAAGATCGTGATGCCGTTGCAGCAGACGAACCCGAAGACGGCGGCAAGGTTGAAGAGCAGCCGCCGGAATGCCGGCGCCGTGCAGGTTGTCGCCTCGAGGAGATATGGGCGGTCGAAGTAGAAGTACTCGAGCCCTTCGGCCATGCAGAGGTCTGCCATGTAGATGTCGGCTGTCAGGAGGACCGGGAGGGCATACCGCTCCTCTTCGAACTTCCGGAGCGCTCTGACGATATTGCGGTCGTTCTCCTCCGTAAGGTGCGTATGCGGGCCCGGCGACGCGATCTCCATCGCCCGGTCGCGGATGGCGCGGTACTCTTTCAGCGCGAGGTATGCGGCTTTCCGGGACCGTTTCATCCGCTTGTTCTCGAGTTCCGCGATGAACTCCCGCGAGCGCGGCGCATGCGCCGTCATCTTCTCGATCATCTTTGCCGGGTACTTGCGGTTGATGGCATACGCGATCTCGTCCCGGACGGTATCGACGATCAGGTAGGAGGCGTGATCGATCTCGGGGTTGTTCAATGCGAAACCATGGTAAAAGAGGTTTGTATCCAGGCCGAAGAAGACCGCCTTCTTGAGCTGCCCATACGATGTGCGTATTGCCTCAAAAGCGGCCTGGTTCACGTAACGGACGATCCCGCTTGCAAACATGCATTCCTGGAGATCGGCATACGAGGGGAGTTCGGCGGCAATCGGCTCGTATTCGGCGAGCCAGTCACGGAAGACCTCGCGTGTTGCGGGCAGTTCGAGCCGGAAACCAGTCCCTTCAGGGCGTGCGACCAGGATCTCCCCCTCATAGAGCGGATAGGTGACGCGGACCTCATCGAGGCTGTTGATGAGGACCTGCAACTCACCCTCCCTGATGACCGCATCGGTCATTCCTTCGCCCCCGCGTCTTCCATAACGTCCCGGATGCTCTGGATCTGGCGCGGGATCATCATATACGGCTTTGCGACATCGTCGGTGTTCTTCATGGCAAGATAGTAGATGTGCCGGATATCAAGCCCCGCGAGCGATACCGCGAGGAGCGCTCCGGCGACCGTGACCTTTCTTCCTGAGGTGATATCGATCGCCACGGAGAATCCCTGCCGGATAAAATCTCCGGCAAGCGACCGGATTGTCTGTCCGGCCCGGATAAAGTCCGCTTCGGGCAGGATATCAACCCCGATTGCGGGAACGAACCCGTATCCTTCCGAGACTATCCGAACAGCCTCGACGGCGGTCGATGCTTCCTGCGCATAGGGTTCTTCGGTGACGATAGCGACCTGTTCGGGGCGCAACCCCTTCTCCCGCAGGACTGCATGATACGCGTTGACGAGCGCCCATGTTGATCGTCCAAGAAGTGTTATGTAGGCATCGCCGGAAGCGGGTGTCACGGGGGGAATCACTGCTTCAAGACTCACCCTGCTCCTATATAGGCTTTGTCGGAGCCCCTCTCCCGGGAGTGCAACCAACGGCGGGTTATCCGGGTCATATTATCTATTATTTTTTGATTATTTGTCCTATATTCGCTTCACTGGAGGCCACGTCCGGCATCTTGCCGAAATATGGCGGGATTTTACTCCCGGGGTTCTGAGAATACGCCTTTAGCGCTAAAGAAATCGCAAAATCTCGCAAGATATTTGGTAAATCTTTTATGATCGATATCCCTATAGTGGTATAGAAGAGCGCGAAATTACCCGGAGAGATATAACCTATGCAGACGAGAAAAACGAAATTGCGGGCACCTACCGAGATCTGGGGACTGGCGGACCCGGAGCATCAGGGGAAGGCCCGGCAGGATGCTATTGATGACGGGGATCTGATCGAGATCACCCGGATGGGGAGGGATCTGGGTATCACCTATCCCCTCGCGGTCTCGGCACGGGTCGCTCAGAGTATGGTGCCGTTCACGAACATCCCACAGGAGACCGTTACGGAGAATTTATGGGACACCCTTCATGCGTTCCGGGACAAAGCCCTTACGACAACCGAAGAGGAGTTCGAGTTCCAGGTCAGCCTTTACCAGAACGGTCTCGTCCCCACGCTCACCTTCAAGGCCGCGGTCTCCCCGGGGGACGATGGCGAACCGGTCATCACCATCATGCTGCCGGACGAGGACTGGGAGACGATCGGGTGCGGCCACCGCCATAGCACAGGCGACGCGATGCTCACCGTCGAAGACGTTGCCTCGACCCTGAACTTCACCCCCGGCCGGATCCGGGAGTTCATCAGGGAAGAGCGGATCCCGGCGGTCAAGTGCGGGGGGTCCTGGCGGATCAAGCGTTCAGAGCTCAACCGCATCATGAGCGAAGGGTTCTGATCGGCCGCTCCGGGTTGACCGCAGGCTCGAATCGCCCGGAAGATGAGGGTTAATACGGCAGAAGACCAACACTCCCCCGGAGACGTTTTCCCGTGCCGATACCCTCCGTCTGGATATACTGGGTGATCAGCCTCACCATTGCGACGTATGCGGGTGCCGCAGTCGTCAGGCGGTATCCCGGGTACGGGTTTGCCACCCTCACCGGCCTGTACATCATCTACCTCGGTGCCTCGCAGATCATCGCGGCGCGGATTATCGAGTTCAATATCGGTATCGCCACATTTGTGGCCCCTGCTTCTGTTTTTATTTACCCGTTCGTCGCGCAGGCGATCGATATGATCAACGAGGTCTACGGGAGATCGCTGGCCCGGATTGCCATTGCCATTGCTCTCCTCTCGCAGATTCTTCTCGCCATCCTCATCGCCATGACGAACTCTCTGACCCCGGCGCCGGTCTTCGCGTTTGAGGAGGCGTGGCAGAGCATCTTCACCCAGGGACTGTGGATCATCCTCGCGTCGTGGGTTGCGTTCCTGGTCAGCCAGAACCTGGACTGTTACGTCTTCGACCGGCTGAAGCGCGCCTACCCGGATCGCATCGTCCTGCGGAGCGTCTTCTCCGACGTCGCCGACCTGACCCTCGACAGCGTCATCTTCGTGAGCATCGCCTTCTTCACCGCCGGCATCCCCCTGCTCCCCCTGATCATCGGTCAGATCGTCAGCAAAGGTATCATCGGCGTTCTCGACACACCCTGGTTCGTCTGGTACAAGCGCTATCTGGGTACCACGGGTCCGGAGGAGAGCGGTACCTGTCCCCCCGAATCAGGAGTTATTTAAGAATTATCTTATCTACCGTGCACGGAAAACAAACATGTTTTATTTTTAGACGTAAAGTCATCATTATGCGCATCGAGGACCGACGAGCAGTCCCGGACAGTTCATCTGCTGATCCTGCAGCCGGAATCTACGGTGCAATGCCGGTACCGGTGAGGAGGTGGACGTCGGTCGCCGTGGCATCTGCGGTGTTTGGGATAGCTGCCCTTGCTCTCCTCCTGCTTTATGCGGGGGCAACAGAGGTCCAGTTGCCTCAGACGGTTGACGCCCTCTGCCCTGTTGCGGGTATACCCGGAATATTCGGGCCGGGCGGACGCTCTTTCTTCAGGCGCTGGATGAGAGGAGGCGCCGAAGAGGACGATGCGGAGGAGCGTTCGGATACCCCTGTGGAGCCGCTCCCGGAAAAGCCCGTCCTGCCCGATGTTGAGGTGACGTTCATCGAGATCAACGAAGAACCTCCTGAGGTTCTCCGGCAGCTCGACGATCCGGCCCCTCCGGCGGGTGAGAGTCCTGACTCCCCCTCCGACGAACCTGATGCCGCCGAAGAGGTCTCAGAAGACCTGCTCTGGTTTACGGATGCCCCCTCTCCGGATGGAGCGGAAATCGCCGCCGGCGAGTCTCCGGAACACCCTTCTGACGGCGAGTCTGCCCCGCGTCCCGATGCCCTTACCGATGAGGAACTCATACGGATGCTCGGGTTCGACGACGGAGATGTCGGCTTCTCCCCCGGGGTTGTCGGATACGATGACATCCCGCTGGAGGACGAGGAACGCCCGCTGGAGTTGCTCATCGACGACCTCGGCAGTGACGACGCCGGGGTTCGCGGACGTGCCGTCACTGCCGTTGCAGAGCATGGGGCCGACGCCGTAGAGCCCCTGGTTCACGCCCTCGCTCGCGCGGACGACGGGCGGCGGTGGTGCGTCGCCGAAGCCCTCGCCCTGATCGGCGAGGACTCGATCCCCCCCCTGATCGCTGCACTCGGGAACGGTGCGACAAAGATCGGGGCGGCCGCCACCCTCGTGCGTATCGGGCGTCCCGCCGTCGAACCCCTCATCGAAGCGCTCGCCGGCGATGACGGTGAGGTGCAGTTCGGCGCCCGTTACGCGCTCCGGGAGATCGGTGACGAGGCGATCCCCTCCCTTGTGGAGGCCCTTGACGCGCCTGACGGGAGCACCCGGAGATCGGCGGCCTCCGTCCTCCGGGAACTCGGGTGGCAGGCCCCCGACGATGCCGGCGCGATCCGCTACCTCATTGCCGTCGAGGCATGGCTCGATGTCGCCGATTACGGCGAGGCTGCAGTCGAACCCCTCATTCGTATTCTGAAGTCCCCGGACAAGGAGGCATGGTGGAATGCCGCCCGGACCCTCGGGGAGGTCGGCGAGGCTGCGGTCGGTCCCCTGGTCGATCTCCTGCACGAAGCGGATGACGAAGTCCGGCCGCTGGCGGCCATGGCGCTCGCGGAGATTGGTCTTCCTGCGGTCGATCCGCTCATCCGGCTGCTCTCCATCCCCGCACTAGGCGGCACAGCAGCGGCATCCCTGGTAAAGATCGGGGAACCTGCGGCAGAGGCGTGCCTCCGGGCCCTTGAATCGGCGGACGGGGAAGTACAGGAAACGCTCGAGAACGTCATCTGTGCGCTCGGGGAGCCGGCGGTCCCGTACCTGATCCAGGCCCTGATGTCGGGGCGGTCCCGGACCCGCGCCCGGGCCGCCGAAATTCTCGGCAGGATGGGCTGGGAACCCTGGAGCGACGCCGAGCGGGCGTGGTACCTGATTGCCCGTGAGGAGTGGATGGAACTCGCCCTGATGGGCTCGCCGGCCGTGGATCCCCTGATCCGGGCGCTCAACGGCGACGACGGCCGTATACGCGGCGAGGCGGCGGCGACGCTCGGCGAGATCGGCGACCCGGCGGCTGTAGGACCGCTCGTGGATGCCCTCACCGATGAAGCCGTAGCCCCGGTGGCAGCGGATGCACTCGTTGCCATCGGGGAGCCGGCTATCGCTCCTGTTCTTGGGATGCTTGAGGAGGGGGCCGGGAACGCCCGGGAGAGCGCCGTCGAGGTTCTGGGCAGGCTTGGAGCGCCCGAGGCGGTGCCGGCCATCGTCGAACTCGTCAGAACCGGCAGTGATCGCCTTCACCGGAAGGCCGTGGACGCCCTGGTCGGCATCGGTGCGCCTGCGGTCGGCCCCCTCATCTCCCTCCTCGGTGAGGACGGTGACGGGCATGCGGGAGCGGCGTCAGCGCTCACGCGGATCGGCGATCCGGCGCTCGGGCCGCTCACGGAAGCACTTGGTAGCGAGCACTCGCTGATCCGCATGGGAGCCGCCAGGGTCCTTGAGAGGCTTGGCTGGAGTCCCGGTTGCATGGATGAGCAGACCACCTACCTGATCGCGCTCCAGCGGTGGCCGGAAGTCGTCGAACTCGGTGCC
Organism: Methanoculleus nereidis; assembly: GCF_032944295.1. Classification (NCBI taxonomy): domain Archaea; kingdom Methanobacteriati; phylum Methanobacteriota; class Methanomicrobia; order Methanomicrobiales; family Methanomicrobiaceae; genus Methanoculleus; species Methanoculleus nereidis. The sequence continues at coordinate 79,896 of NZ_JABFFQ010000004.1, read as the reverse complement.
CCCGCCGCCGATCACCTGGCGGTGCGGTTCGGCGACCCGGATCCGGCGGTGAAGGCTGGGGTGGCGGAGTCGCTGGCCCGCCTCGGGTCTCCGGCGGTGTCTCCCCTGATCGGGCTGCTCGGTGAAGAAGCGTATCAGGAGTCTGCAGGCGATATACTGGTGCGGATCGGAGAGGGAGCCGTGGAACCCCTGATCCGTGCGCTGAGTGGGGAGGCGCTCCGCCTGGCCGCTGCAGAGGTTCTGGTCCGGATGGGGCGGCCTGCTGCCGGTGCACTCGTTTTGGTTCTCGCGCATCCCGAGATCGGGCCGACCGCAGCGGAGATCCTGGTCATGATGGGAGAGGAATCCCTCGATACGCTGGTCGAGGCGCTCGGGAATGACGATTCCCGGATCCGGCGGCGCGCCGGGGATGTTCTCATCAGCCTTGAGGACGCGGCAGTCGACTCGCTCATCGGAGCGCTGGGGCACCCGAACGACATCATCCGCCTCGAGGCGATCGATACCCTGACCCGGGTTGGCCGGCCGATCGTTGCCGCCCTTACGGAGTCGCTTTCAGATGAACGCTACCTCGTGCGGCTGGGTGCGGCGGAGGTTCTCGGCAGGATTGGATGGGAGCCGGCGACCGAAGCAGAGACGGTCTGTTACCTGATTGCGAAGGAGCAATGGGCCTCTGTTGCCGAGAGCGGGGCCGGTGCTGTCGAAGTGCTGATCCGGACGCTGAGCGATCCCGATACCGCGATCCAGATGGGTGCGGCGCGGGCGCTCGGTATGATCGGGGCGCCTGCGGTCACGAGGCTGATTGATGAACTCCGCTCCGAGCAGGACGGCGGACAGAGAAAGGCGGTCGAGGCGCTCAAGATGATCGGGGAGCCGGCGGTCGTACCGCTCGTCGGGGCGCTCCAGGACCGCGACTGGCAGATACGCCTGGGCGCGGCACGGGCACTCGTCGGCATCGGGGACCCTGCTGTCGAGCCGCTGGTCCGGGCTCTCCGCGACGCTCCTCCGGCAGTCAGGATGGGGGCGGCCGCAACGCTCGGCAAGATCGGGAACCCCGGCGCAGTCGAGCCGCTGATTGATGCACTCCTCTCCGAGGACTGGCGTATGGGGCGGGTCGTGGTACGGGCGCTCGGGATGCTGGGCGAGCCGGCGGTCAGGCCGCTCCTGCGCGTCCTCAGCGACGGGAACGACACGTCCCGGAAGGGTGCGGTAGCGGCGCTCGTGCTGATCGGCGAGCCTGCGGTACGGCTGCTCCCCGGCGCGCTCACCGACGGGCATTTCCGCGTCCGTGCCGGGGTCGCGGACGCCCTCGACCGTCTTGGCTGGTCTCCGGAGCCGGGGGAGGAGACGGTTGTCTACCTGATCGCAAAGGAGCGATGGGGCAATCTTCTCTCGATGGGCCCGGCTGCGGTCGGGCCGCTGATCGCGGTCTTGAACGACCGCGACGACAGCATCCGGCGACGGGCGGCGAAAGTTCTCGGCGAGATCGGTGATCCGCGTGCGGTGCCGGCGCTTATTGGCCTCCTCCACGATGACTACTACAGTATCAGGAGGGAGGCTGCGGCGGCGCTCGGTGCCACCGGAGTTCCGGCGATGGAGCCGGTTGTATCCGCACTCAGCGACCCGGACGCCGATGTCCGGAAACGTGCAGCGGATGTGCTCTCTGAGATCGGGGACGCACGCGCAATCGAGCCGCTTGAGGGTATCTTCGACGATGAGGACTGGTATGCCCGGATGGCCGCCGGGAATGCGGTGGAGCGGATCCGGGAACGGGTCGGGAAGGGCAAATAGGCCGTCTCCGGCCGGTGATTCTCAAAAAAAGGTCGAGGGTGATCGGGACCCTGCTCACTCCTCGACGTCGATTCCCGAGATATACGCCACGCCGAGTTTCGCCCGCCGGATCCGGGTGCTGTCCTTAAGGTGGCGCATATCGACGAACTCACCCTCGGTCACGATCTTTTCAATCTGCCGGGAGAGATCGAGTGATGCGTCCCACGGGGTCCCCCGGAAGACGACGCCGTGGTTGTGGAGTTGCAGTTGCTGTGTCTTTGGACGGTTCTCGTCGGTGAGGGCTGAAAGGTGCTCGTCGCTGCAGGCCGAATAGTCTATCCCGAACCCGAAACTGACCATCGTGTCGCCGTGATACTTCGGCTCATCGTCCTCTTCGAGCCATTCCTTTACGTTCGCTTCAGCATTGATGGGAAGGCCGTTTGTCGGGGATGATGCGGCAATAGGCGACTTCTTTACCCCAAGGCTCCGGACCCCGTCGACAACGGCCCACATGGCGATGGCGACGATGCCGGCATAATCGCGCTTCTGCTCCCGGGCAAGGTCGAAGATCGTGCGGTATACGTCGGAAAGCGTGATGCTGCCGCTGTTCCCGGCGTCGATGGTGATGATCTCGTGAAACGGCCCGTCAAGCGCGACGTTGTATCCGGCGTAGACATAGAGTTCTCCGGTGTCTTTCGCCGGGGTGAAGAAGTCCGGTGTGGCGTTCCCATCGGTCGGCAGCCATACCACCGAACCGTGAAGCGTGATCATCTCCCCAAGGAGCGGGAGCACGTCCGCCACACTCGCCCCGAGCGCGCCGATGCCGAGTGAGTACTGAAGGGCCGAGAACGGTATTGCATGGATGTCCTCCTCAGCCAGGCGGGCGGAGAGCATCTTATCCAGGCTGCCGGTGGCCCGGAGCGACGACCTCTTCGTGGAGACCCGCTCGACGGTATAGGCAACGCTGTCTTTGACGACCGGGGTCCGGGCCAGCTCGCTGATGACCGAGAGGCTGTCCTGCGGCCTCCTGCAGGCGGCAACGGCCTCCTCAATCCCGGAATAGATGGAGAATACCGGTGTCACCCCGGCCATATCGAGGACGCTCTTTGGGTACTCCTGCATCCCGGCAAGTGCCAGGATACCGCTACGCTCTTTCAACTGTTTTTTTACGGCGAGGAGGACCCGGATGCCCGCGCTGCTCAGGTAACTCAGCCCTGTTAGGTCGAAGACGATCGACCGGTCGTCGTCCTGCAGTGACGCCTGCACGGCATCGGAGAGTTGTCCCGCGCCGTACCCATCAAGCCTTCCCTGAATGGCGAACGTCAGAATCCCGTCTCTTCTCTCGGTCTGCAATTCCATATGTATCCTGGTATAGGTATCGGGCTGCCGACGGTTAATTTTTCTCAAATTCGTTTTGCCACCGGCGTGCCGTGCCGTGGCAGGCATCATTGGGCGCACAAATTTCGCAACCATTATCTCTCCGGTTATGTGATCCTCCTATGATCCACCGTGAAGCCCAGCAGAACCTTAATCATGCTCACTCTTTCTATCGCAATGTTTTCTGTCATTTCCGCAGGCTGTACTGCGATCGGTCAGCAACCGCCGGCATCACCTCCTGCCGCACCCGCTTCTGACTGCCCGGCGCTCGTGTTTACGGATCGGGAATTTGCTTTCGAACTCCAGCGGACGCTCGCCGCCGCGTATTCGGGCGAGGCCGATATCGGCGAGTGCCTTGCCACTGCGTCCCGGATCAAAGAAGGAGACTTCGAGAGCTGGTACTGCGAATGGAACAGGACCGCGGACAACTTCAGGGCAGTGGGCGACGAGAGTCTCGCCGCCGGGCACAGGATCACCGCAATGGAAGCGTACTACCGGGCCGCGACGTATTACCGCACGGCCGAGTTCTTCCTGCACGGCAACCCCGCCGACCCCCGCATCGTGGAGACCTGGGAAAAGAGCCGGGAAACGTTTCGCGACGCACTCGCACTCGACGCCGTTCCTTACGAGATTGTCGCCATCCCGTACGAGAACACCACACTGCCGGGTTATTTCTACACGGTTGACGACTCCGGAACACCCCGGCCGCTGCTCATCGTCCAGACCGGTTTTGACGGCTGCCAGGAGGAACTCCATCCGTATGCAGTGGAAGGGATCAAACGCGGATACAACGTCCTGACGTTCGAGGGGCCGGGCCAGGGCGAGGTGATACGGGTCCAGCGTATCCCGTTCCGTCACGACTGGGAGAACGTGATCGGGCCTGTCGTGGACTATGCGGTGAGCCGGCCCGACGTCGATGAAGACCGGATTGCCCTCTGGGGGATCTCGCTTGGAGGCTATCTCGCCCCCCGCGGCGCCGCATATGAGCCCCGGATCACGGCGCTGGTCGCGGATGCAGGCACCTACGATGTCGGACAGACTCTCCTCGCGAACCTGCAGGAAGGTGGGGGAGCGAACATGACGGAAATTGAACTGCAGGAGTGGCTGCAGACGGATCCGGTTGAGTTCAATGATGCCCTCCGCGACGCCATGGCACACGATACCGGCACCCGCTGGCTGAACGAGCATGGGATGTTCGCCTTCAATGCCGGCTCGCCGGCACAGTTCTGGGCAAAATGGATGGAATTCTCACTTGTCGGCATTGCCGAAGAGATACAGTGCCCCACGCTGGTCTGTGCCGGCGCGACCGATCACCTCGACCCGGACGGGATGCAGGCAACGGCACTCTACGACCACCTCACCTGCGAGCGGGAACTGATGGTCTTCTCCGACGACTACGGTGCCGGGTCGCACTGCCAGTTCGGGGCGTTCGGACAATCGTTTGCCGCCAAATTCGACTGGCTCGACGATAAGATGGGGATGACGGGCTCCCCCTCCGGGGAAGAATAGGGGTATTGCCCTTCTTTTTGGGGTATCCCGGCAGTTACCGGCGAACACGGTATCCGGCTGCCGTGAGAGCGCTGATAACGGCGTCGTCCCATTCGGTGCCGCAAAGCCCGCCGAGCGTCGGTTGCACCCCCTCCCAGAGCCGTCTGAGTTCTTCGGTGTCCGGGATGAAGGTCGTCTGGTACATCACGCGTCCGGCCCTTTTGCTCTGCCAATCGAGGATAAGGAGACGCCAGCAGCAGTAATCGCGGCAGATTTCGGGGCGTGTCAGGTGAACCGTGCACCACGCTTTCCCCGTCTTCCCATCGAACCTCAGAAAGGGGCATGCGTCCGGCAGTTCCTCGATGCTGCTCCTGTCCTCATAAAGGGCGATCTTGTCCGGGTCGACCCGCACCTCCTTCACGTCCCCGCTGTAGGCGTTATGCACGACAAACGTGTAGTTGCCGCGCTCTTCGACGACTGTGTGGACGTTTCGCATGTTGCTGCAGCAGCTGCCGCACTGGCAGCACTTACAGGCGATCGTGACCGCCTCCCCAAACGCCAGGCGGTTGGCGTATCGGCATGCGCATTATCCGGTACTACGCATCGCAATGATGAAATACCTACCGGAAACCCGCCCGGCCCACGTCTGCAGCCGGACCGTTCCGGATCTGGGGGAGCAACCCGGGCGCTGGCAGGTTGCCTGGTTCTTGGAAAGAAGAAAAATTCTTCCTGGAAGGACCCATAGTCTGACGCCTTTTGATTATCTGGACTGCCCTGGCACTGAACCCCTCCTCGATCCGGTTCGAAGGAGTCGAAACTGACCTCTGGCTCACAGTTTGTATGTATTGAATACCAGGCCTTGTTGAAACTCGCTTGTTTGCTCCAGATGGCTGCAGTCAGGGGTAACTCAGAGGCACGGCTTTCCACCGGGCTGCGCATCTGACGATGCTCGAAGGACGCTCCCTGAGGAGCATCCTACTGCGCACTTGCGGTGCTCGTGCTCCGGATGTTCGCACCTTCGGTGCTCATGCTCCCAGCCTCTGGTCAGTCGCGTAACGAACCATCGCAAGTCCAAGACCTTCGGTCTTCTCCAGCGATGTCCCGTAGGGGCATCGCCTATCGCCACGCACTGCCCGCCCCCCTGGGGGCGGAACGACTTCCCCCCAGGGGCAGGAGTTTGAGCACCGTCAGGTGCGAATGAGGAGCGCGAAGCGCGGGTGGTGGGGGTTACAGAGATCCATTACAACGTGGAGACAGGGGAGGGGGGATGCTCCCCCCTCCCCACCTAACGGTGGTCGAGCTCCGGGCGTTCCGCCCATCGCACTCCCCGTCAGCCCCACCCCCAATGGCGATAAACGACCGGCGGCACGGCGGGAGTTCGAGCACCGGAGGTGCGCAGGCAACCACGGTCCACTGCATGAGGACATGCGCGAGAAAAAAGGTCGGCCCGGGGACAGGCCTGGTGTGGCATCACCCTCATCAGGGAAAGAATGATGATCGGAACAGGGTTCAACAGAGCCGAATACTATACGATTGGATTCTCGAACCGAAGACTGCGCTGCACCAAGAAAGATGCAGCAAACGGGAGCCGTTTCTGCGAAACAGGGGTTAGATCTTATTAATTCGTGAAAATCGAACCCTGCATGACCGGCAGGTCGTTCCGTTACAGTTATCATAGCCTGAGTAAATTCACTTGCATACTTCAAACCGGAGTTTCTTTTTCCAATGTCCACATCCCCAGATACCACGGAGAAGCGAACCGGTTTCACCAGCCGCGACGAGAAGCAGGACAACGCCGCTGAAGTCGAACGGCTCATCCGCGAACGGACTGCAGAACTCCGGGAAGAGAATGACACGCTTCGGCGTGAAAACGCAGAACTCCGCCAGATCGAGATGATCTACGCCTCGGCGCCGGTCGGTCTGTGTCTGCTCGGCACGGATACCCGGTACCTGCATGTCAACCAACGGTTCGCGGAGATGAACGGGTTCTCCATCGAGGAGCACATCGGCAAGAGCGTCCGCGAGCGGGTGCCGGACCTTGCGGATGCGGCTGAAGAGCTCGCCCGGGCGGTTGTCGCGACGGGGAAACCCGCGCTTGATATTGAGGTACGGGGGGAAACACCGGCACAACCCGGGGAGCAGAGGTACTGGAACGAGTCCTGGCGGCCGGTAACCGATAATCAGGGACGCGTCATCGCGATCAGCATCGCCGCCGAGGACATCACCGAGCGGAAGCGGGCCGAGGAAGCCCTCCGGGAAAGTGAGGAACGGTTCACAGCGTTCATGGACAACAGCCCCGCAGTTGCATTCATGAAGGACGAACAGGGGCGCTACATATACTTGAACAAATTCGACGAGAGTCATTTTAATCGACGACAGGGAGACTTGCGCGGTAAGACGGACTTTGAGTTATGGCCTTTGTATGTCGCCGAACAGCTCTCGAAGAACGACCAAACCGTCCTCAAGGCAGACAGTGCTATTGAAGTCGTGGAAGAGATGCCCAACCCGAAAGGAGGCATTACCTACTGGTGGACTTGCAAGTTTCCCTTCAAGGACGCGTCCGCGAAGAGGTATGTTGGAGGTATCGGAATCGATATCACCGACTGGAAACAGGCTGAAGCGGCCTTGCAGGAGAGCGAGGAGAAGTACCGGAACCTCGTGGAACTTGCGCCGGAACCGATCGTGGTGCACCGCCAGGGTAACGTTGTCTACGCCAATCCTCCCTGTGTCACTTTTTTCGGGGCAGAAAGGCGGGAGGATCTCGTCGGCAAACCGGTCCTCCAGTTTGTCCACCCGGACGACCACGAAGTATTCAGGGGACGTAACCGCGAGATGACGGAGAAGGGTACGACCGTGCCTCTGCGCTCAGAGAGGTTTGTGAAACTCGACGGTCAGGCAGTCGATGTTGAGGTTGTTGCTACCCCCATCATGTATGAAAACCTGCCTTCGGTGATGGTCCTCTTCCGGGACATCACCGAGCGGAAACGGGCCGAGGAAGCGTTTCAGCGATACGCCGAGAATCTGGGCCTGCTCCATCGCGATCTGGAGATCTCGAACCGGGAGGCGAACCTCTACCTGGACATCCTTACCCACGATATCGGCAACACCGAGAACGTCTCGAACCTTTATGCCGACCTGCTCATCGAGTCCCTTGACGGAGAGGCAGCCGGATACGCGAAAAAACTGCAGCGCAGCGTCCAGAAGAGCATAGAGATCCTGGGCACCGTCTCTACCATCCGCCGGATTCACCAGGCACCTCCCGAACTCAAACCAACGGACCTTGATGCAGCAGTCCGGGGGGTGATGAACGACTATCCCACCAGTATCTTCCTCTACAACGGGACAACCTACCAGGTTCAGGCGGACGATCTTCTCCCTGTGGTCTTTGACAACCTTATCAGCAATGCCGTCAAGTTCGGTGGTCCTGACGTCGAGATCGCCATCCGGATCGAAGAGAATGATGGGTTCGTCCGGGTGTCGGTCGAAGATACCGGCCCCGGTATCCCGGACGATGATAAAAATGGGATCTTCCACTGCTACGAAATGAAGAAACGGGGCGTCGGCAAGGGACTTGGACTCTATCTGGTGAAGATCCTGGTCGAGCGCTACGGTGGGACGATCTGGGCCGAGGACCGGGTGCCTGGCCGCCCGGAAGAAGGCGCGGCGTTCAAGTTCACACTGAAATCCTGATCATTCCCCGGCCTCCTTGAGCGTGAACCGGAACGCGGCGCCCGCTTCGGGGTGGCCGGCCACCCGGTCCTCGACCCAGATGCGCCCGCCGTAACGCTCCAGGAGCGTGCGGCAGATGTAGAGGCCGAGCCCCTCCCCCCGTGCCCGGGTGCGCCCTCGTTCGAACCGATGAAAGATCGGCTCCTTCAGTTCGTCGGGAACACCGGGGCCGGTGTCGGCCACGGTGACGGCGACGCTGCCGTCGAGCGTCTCGGCCGAGATGGTAATAACGACGTCGGGGCCGCCGAACTTGACGGCATTCCCGATGATGTTGTGGAAGACTTCGGCAATGAGATCGTCCGCCCAGACCCTGTGAGGGACCCCCTCGTACCTGATCGCGGCTTCGGGGAAGTTCTTCTGTTCGCTGACGATCACGCCGTGAAGGTCGATCGGTTTTAACGGCGCATGCTCCAGGCGGATCTTGCGGATCATTGCAACATTCGCCAGAATCTCCGTGCTTTTATCGATGCTCGCCTTCATCTTCCGGACATACTTTTCGGGCTCTCCTGTTAAGATCTGCATCAGCAGCTCGGTATACAGGGTTGCAACACAGTTGGCGTTCCTGATGTCGTGCGTGAGGATGTCCAGGTACAGGTTTGCTTCGCGGTTTGCTGCTTCCAGCTGCTTATACAGGGTTCCGCGCAGGATGCCGGCCCCGATCTCCTTGCTGATCGCCTCCATAAGCCATCGGGCTTCCGGGGGCTCCTGTTCTCCTGCCGAACTCCCTACCGCCAGCGCTCCCACGATTCTCGACTCGGCCATGAGCGGAATCCAGGTAAGGGCGGAAACCCTGAAAACATCCAGAATAACCTTTTCCTCTGCATCCGTCTGCGCCCCGGCGGGGATGGAGAGGTGTCTGCCTGCAACGAAGACCTCGTCGAGGGGGTGCTGGAATATATCGATGGTCTGCAGCCTGCCCGATCGCTCCATGCCCCGCAGGCCCGCGAGCGTCGCAAGGTTCAGTTCCCGGTCCAGCAGATAGACTGCACCGATATCGAAGTTCAGGAGGGCAAGGGAGGTGCTGAGCGCTGACTCGACCAGTTCGTCGAGCGTGAGTGCCGATGCCGAGACGCTGATCAGCCGGTTCAGCATGGAGAGTTCCGCACCCCGGCGCTGTAATGCCTCCTGTGCCTGCTTGCGCTCAGAGATGTCACGGAAAACAACCATGATTGACAGCCGGCCGTCGTAGTGTATGGGGGCCGCCGTGACCTCGACCCAGATGGGCCGGCCTTCGACGGTCAGGAGCACCTGTTCGAATACCGGGATCCCCGTGCCTTCCTGCAGCATCCGGCGGATCGTCTCGGTGACGAGGCCCTGGTAATCAGGGTGGACGAACGTGTCAAGCGATTTGCCAACGAAGTCTTCAGGCCCCTTCCCGCCTGCAATCCGGACGCCGGCAGGATTCACGTACACGATGGTGCCGTCGGTCCGGTGCACGACGACGGCCTCCGGCATGAGTTCGATGAGGGTGCGGTAGCGCTCCTCGCTCTCGCTCAAAGCCTTCTCTGCCCGTTTCTGATCCGTAATATCGCGTGCCGCCGCAAAGACGCCGGCACCCCTCCCTGCTTCGTCGCGGTAGACGGAGGCGTTATAGAGCACCGGGATCGTGTGTCCGTCGCGGTGCTGGATCTCCAGCGGGTAGTCCCGCACCTGCCCTTCCGCAAAGGCCTTCCGGTACCCCGTTCGTGCCTCGAGCGGGTCGGTGAAATAATCGGAGAAGTCCGTCCCTATCAGGTCGTCGCGTGCATAGCCTGTCGCCTGCTCGGTGGCGGTATTGACGTCGGTGATCCTCCCGTCGGGGCCGATGGCGGCGAGGGCGTCGGGATTGGCTTCGACGAGGCTCCGGTTGTAGGCGTTTGCTGCTTTGAGCCCCTCTTCTGCCTGTTTACGCTCGGTGATATCAATCCCCGATCCCATCGTGCAGAGCGGTTTCCCTTCCTCATCGGTGACAAGGGAGAGCGCAAGCTGCATGGGGAAGGTCGACCCGTCCCGCCGTCGCCCCTCCGTCTCCCCAGACCAGGCACCGAGGCGGAAAAACTCGTCTATAATCCGCCCCGACTCCGCTGGGTCAGCCCAGAGCACCGATGCCGGCTGCCCGAGAATCTCGTTCTCCCGCTCCCACCCGTGCATGGCGAGGAAGGCACGGTTGACGTAGGTGATCTTCCCGTCGAGACTGACGAGGGAGATGGCGTTCAGCGATGACGCTATGGCCATATCCTTGATCCGGAGCTCCTGCTCGGCCCGCTTGCGGTCGGTGATATCCTGCGCGAACTCGATGAGGCCGATAAGTTCCCCCGTCTCGTCGGTGACGGGATACCCCCGAAGGAAGAAGATTCTTCCGTCGGCCGCGGTGATCTCGGCCTCCTGAGACCGCCCGGTCTCCCGGGCGAGAACAACTGGGCATATGTCGCAGACACCTGTACGGTTGTGCCATACCTCATAGCACCGATGCCCGACCATCTCCTCCGGTTCTCCGCCGATGAATTCGGCGGCGGCGCGGTTGGCCCAGAGCACCTTTAGATCCGTATCGTAGTAGGCGAACATCTCGGCAGTTGAGTCCAGGATAAGGGCCTTTTCCCGTTCGGCACGCCTCAGGGCCTCTTCGGTCCGCTTTCGCTCCGTGATGTCCCATGCGTTTACGACAAAGCCCCTGATATGGGGCTCGCGCAGGAGGTTGGTCACGATTGCCTCGATCACGTGCGTGCCGCGCGGACCCCTGAAGCGGACCTCGAACTGTGCGCTCCCTCCTGGCTTTTCTGCCAGGGCCGATACCACCTCCTCCACTCGCGGCAGATCCTCGGGCTGGATCATATCGAACGCATGCCTCCCAACGAGTGTCTCGGGGGGAAAGCCGTCCAGTCGCTCGATAGGCGGGCTTGCAAACCGGATCCTGAGCTGGTCGTCGATGATGAGGATGAACTCGGAGCCCTTCTCGATGAGGGTCCGGAACGTCTTTTCGCTCCCGCGCAGTTCGGCCTCCGCCCGGTGCCGCTGGAGGGCAATCGAAGCAAGGCTCCGGAAGACCTCGATGGCCCGGAAATTGACCTCCCCTCCCTCCTGCCGGGTGAGTATCACGGCCGACCCGAAGATTTCGCCTTTCCAGGTGAACGGGATGCAGTACATTGCCCCGAGGCCGGCAATAGCCTCGAATTTACGGCAGATCTCCTGCGAAATCTGCCCGAGGGCGACTTCCTGCAGCCCTCCTTTCACCTCCTCGATCTCGCCGCGGATCATGACCGCCCGGATATGCGGGGGGATTTCGAGCGCGATCCCGGTGAGGTCCTCCCCGAAGGCCTCGGTGATCTCCGGCAGGAACGGTTCGATGCCGAAGAACGCCCGCGGGCTCAGGGTGCCCGCCCGGATATCGGCGGCGCTCACGATGACGACGGAACCGGGGGCGAGTTCGTGGAGGTAGGCGCCGATTGCGGAGAAGATGTCGGCCTCGTCCGGCATCCCGGCAAGCTCCGTCGCCGCCCGGGAGAGGAAGGCGAGATCGTCTGATCTCCGCCGCACCTCTTCCCCGGCGGCTTCCCGGCGGGTGACGTCACGGAACCGGACGAGCCAGTCCCCAGTCGCCGTTATCTGCCTTGAGGAGAAGGCATACCACCGCTCCCGGCCGGCCGAGGACACCCTGACTGTGATCTCCTCAGACCCGGTGCGGTTCTCGAGCACCGAGAGGATCCGCTCCCTCTGGTCCCCATCCGGGAGGATTCGGTCGGCGACGATGCGGGCCGCATCGGCACCGCGGGCGTCGTCGGCGGAGATCCCGGCGAGGCGCTCCATGGAAGCGGTGATGGCGCGGACGAACATGTCGGAATCAGTGAGGATGGCGGCATCTTCCATGGCATCCAGTATCTGCAGTATCTCGGGTCGCACCTCCATGTCCGGCTCAGTGGTCTGCATACGGCCAAGCCCCGTCCGGCAGGATCCCCATCGGCAGGGAGATTCTCGTGCAGGGTTCTCCACGGGGATAACGTTACGGGAGGTATATAATTGTCTGTCTGCCGGCCCGTCCGGACAGCCCGTCCATCTTGTTTGTGCACCCGGGGATCTCGATCCGGCAGGAGGTCTGGGCTTTTTCACAATAGGCATGGGCGGGAACGGCTAGAATAATAGGAAAACTTGAAAACGGAGGGAATATAGGCAAACTAAATGCGAGGGGTGAGATTCGAACTCACGAACTCCTACGAGACCAGGCCCTCAACCTGGCGCCTTTGACCTGGCTTGGCAACCCTCGCCCTGTTCCTCTTAATACAACGCATTGCAACATAAAATATCTTGCTCTGCCGCAACCCGGGGCGTTCGCGGACGAAAGAGCCTCGGGTTCTACGAGGAAGTTCCGTTCTGGACATACCCGTGCTCCGGCGCCCCCTGATCGCCTTCGATGCGTATATATGCGCCCGGTTCCAACGATTCCGCATGTGGGCTGACATCTCACGGGAGTTCGCCGATTCGCCGTCCCAGAGCCGCGTCGTCCGGTTCCTGCTGGAGAACGGGTTCGGCATCAACGAAGAGGGGCGCATCGTCTGCAACGGCATCGAGATCCCGGCTACGCACATCGGCAGGGCGATCGAGACCGATCGGAGAGTCGTCGACGCCACAGCCCGCCGCATCCTCGAGAACCGCGAACTGCGGGAGGTCTTTCTCCGGATGCGCGCCGCGCCCGACCTCTCTCTGGTCGCAGAAGCCCTCGGCCTCTCGGTCATCACACTCTACCCGAAAGATGCGCACCAGAAGGGGATCGTCGGCGCGGCGGTCCAGGTCCTCGTCGATCACGACCTCTCCATCCGGCAGATCTTCGTCACCGACCCGTACCTCGCAGAGGAGCCTAAACTCGTGATGATCGTGGACGAGCCGCGGGTCCCTGCCTCGGTCTACGAACGCCTGCGTGCGCTCCCGCAGGTAAAACAGCTGGTTATCTGAAGAGTTCTACTTCCTGTGCGAGCCGGCAGATCCGCTCCCTCTGCCTCCGCGGGAGGGCGATTGAACGCTGCAGCCGCTCCTCGAGCGTGATTACGCGAGTCCCCTTCACCAGGTTGTCCGCGTGAGCAACGATCTTCTCCTCAAGCGTCCTCGGCACGCAGTCGCGCGGCACAAGGCCCAGCAACGAACATTCGTCGGCCGTCAGCCCGGCGCCGATGTGCCGCTCGACGATGGCGGCGATTGCCTCGTCAACGCCGAACGACCGGCATATCGCGCCGCCCGCTTCGGCGTGGCGGAGGTCATGGGTCACCCCCCGCCCGATGTCGTGGAGGAGGGCCCCGGCCTCGACCAGATCGCGGTCGACCAGAGGGTCGGAGCCATAGGTGAGCGCAAGGTCACGCACCGCCCGGCAGTGGGCGATGACTCCCTCGGAGCACCCGGCGCGCCGGAGAAGACGTATGCAGTCCTCTTCACGCACTCCCGAGGCTCTCCTTGATCTTATCGACCCGCTTCCTGAGAGCGTTGGCGATGAGTTCGTTGTCGAAGTGCTCGAGCATCTCCTCGCAGTTCGGGCACTCGAAGTTCCAGTTGGCCGCATCCGCGAAGGTGTAGACGACGCTGCAGTTTCTGCACATATAAAAGTCGTTCTTCTCCTCGTAGGTGAGCCGGGCGTCGAGGTGCTCGAGCACGTCCCGGACCTCCTCCTCAAGCACGTCATAGATGCGGTCCAGCCGGAGGTGCCAGAGATAGGTAAGCCAGCCGGTCTCGGTGTTCTTCAGCCGCCGGTACTCGGCGAGGCGCCTCTCGTAGAGCGTGTAGAGGGTGTGGCGAACGGTGTTGAGGTTGACCCCGGTCATCTCGGCAAGTTCCTCGTCACTGTGCTCTCCTCCTTCCGGGAACCGTCTGAGAAGCTCGATTCCCTCCTCCCCAATCATGCGCAGGACGTAGGCATTGATTGCCGGATCATTTAATAATTCAGTGACGGATACCATGCTCAAATCTCTCCCATAAGGATAATTGTATAAAGAGTATATGCTCCAGCATCGATGTTCACCATACTCTGCTTTCAATCTTTAATTTCCTTTTCCCGTCTCCCGGGGGACGGGCAGCATCCCGCGGCAGGGGGGGTCCGTCTCGCTCATTCCCCGATGAGTTTCCGGACCGCCGCGGTGTTCCTCTCGAGGTCGGCATACGCCGCCGCCTCTGTCTCGGCACAGCCGTAGACGCTCACGACGGCGTGCCCCTCCTCGAACTCGGTTCCGGGCCAGGGAATGTCGGCGATCCGGGGGGCAAGCGCTGAGAGGTCGGCGTCAAGCCGCATATCCCGCTCTGCAAAGAGGATCCGCCGGACCGCGACCCGCCGGGCCGCAGGCATCGCCGCCGGGATCACCCCGCGGCAGGCGTCCATGTGCATGGCAAAGACGCTCTGTTCGATCGCCATCTCGACGGTATCCAGGGTGGCCTGGAACCGGGGGTTGATCTCGATCGCCCAGGGCTTCTCGCCCACCACAAAATCGATCCCGACCGAGCCCACGCACCCGCTTGCGGCAGCAATTCGCTCTGCCACCGCGACCATCTCCCCGGCAAGGGGGTGGGAGAACGGGGTGACCGATCCGGCAAACCCGTGCGCGGATTCCCCCTCGCCCCGCAGGAGCTGCCGGTTGACCGCGACGGCCCGTGCACGCCGCCCGTCGGCGACGCAGGAGACGCTCGACGGAACCCCGTCGACGAGGTTCTGTGCGATGTAGGGCAGGTCCGGCCAGGCCTCCTTCCATCGGCGAAGTTCCTCCTCCGCTCTCACGACCGCGTTCCTCCATCCTCCCGCTCCCCGGCGCGGCTTGACCATCACCGGAAACTGATCGCTCGCCGCAAGCGGCGGGACCGGCACCTCCAGCCTCTCGAAGAACCGCTGGATCTCCAGTTTGTCGAGGAACCGCTCCACTTTTGTGGGCGGCGTGCCGTAGAGCGGGATCGTCGTCCCGATGGCCTCGGCACCCGAGGCGACGACCAGCGCATCGACCGGATGGCGGGCGGCGAGTTCGGCGATCTTCTCCGGGAGTTCGGCAAGTTCATCGAACGACAGGCACTCCTCCGTGTACCACCCGAGATCCTGGTCGCAGAAGTGATCGACGGCGTAGACCGTGTAGCCGGCCCGGCGGGCCGACTGCGCCACGTGCCGCGTGGCGAATCCCGCAACCAGAACCCGGCCCGTCACCGCTCCACCGTCTTCTTTCCCGCCTTCGCCGGCTCGATCCGGATCTTCGCGTCCGGGTACTCCCGGTTGAGCTCCTTTCCCTCGAAGAGGTGGTCGAGGAAGAGAGCGAGGCTCGAGATCTCGGAGTGGGGCTGGGTGGTCACCGAGACGTTGTAGTCGGCAAGCCCGTAAATGTCGCCCGGGACCTTCTCCGCCCCCACCACGACGAGCACCCGCTCCTCTCCGCGGATCTCGTCGATGACGTCGGTCATACGGAGCCCGTACATCGTGAGGTGGGCGACTTTTCCGCCGGCGGCCTTCCAGTCCTGGATGCACCGGCGCCACTGCACGTCGTTCTCCATGAAGAAGTCCCCTCCCCAACGGGAGGCGACGTCCGTTATGCTCGCGGCCACCCCGGGATCGTCTGCGGCGAGGTACATCCCCCGGGCACCGAGCGCCCGCGCCGCGAGCCCGACGTGGGTCGTCACCCGCTGGTCGCGTTCGGGCCGGTGGCCTATCCGGAGCACGGCTACTTCGGGCATAGCCTTACTCATCTCTCCTTTTTGCCCTGACGACACCGTTCTCGATGACGAATGGCAGGTCATCCCTGGTGTGCCGGCACTGGCACTCGATCAGCGACTCCTGGATGGAGAGGAGGCGCACCGTCTCCCCTGCCTGCCGGACCAGGAGATAGCGCTCGAGACGCTCGAGCGACGCCGTGACCGCACCGGGCTCAAAATCGGTGGCTGCTACCAGGTCTTCGACCGTAATGCCGCCGGTTTCGGGAATCAGATGGTATACGGCCCAATCCAGATCTTCCTCACGCACACCTATTCTTTTTTCCGGGCGGACCGATATAGTTATTCATGCACCGCCCGCACCGTTCCGGCTCTGTGGGCCGGTATCCGGGCAGGGCGGTATGGTGGGAACTGAGTATGGTCGACTATATGGAACTGGCGGAACTTGCCGATAGCCTCTTTGAGGCGAGCGACGACGACGACGAGCTTCTTGCCCGGATGCTGGATACGCTTGACGAGGAGATGCGGGGAGCGCTGCTCTCTTCCGACCTCCTCAACGCCTATCAGGTCTTCTACTACTACTTCCGGGAGACGCCGGACGAGCTGACAAAGGAGCGGCTGCAGCTTCACGCGGCATCGGACCTCGCCCCGGGGATCGTCATCGACGAAGTCGATATCTACGAGGTGATCTTTTCGATGGAAGACGGTGAGCCCGTCGTCCTCATCACCGACGGCGAGAGTACGCTCGCACGGTTCAGCGGCACGGAGGCATACGCAAAGATTGCCCTCTACATGGAGGAGTGCCTCTGATGCGTCGGGCTGCCTTCGTTTGAGGGCATAGTCTCTTGCGAGGTTTGAGGGTCGTCAATAGCCCACATACTTCGCGCCTCGCACCTTCGGTGCTCACGCTCACTGTGTTCGCGTCTCGCACCTGGCGGTGCTCAAGCTCGTTACGCTCGCACTTCGCGTGAGCTGACGGTACATAGGGATGGATGCGGCCTCACGCAAATTGAAGCCAGTAGCACTAGACCGGCGATCGGCCAGAAACCCTGCGGGTTTCTTCAGCTCCTGCCATAATACTGCCAGTCGCTGCCGGCGGTGATCAGCCGTTCGTCCACTCTTGCCCGGACGACCGGAGGGAGATCCCCCCATCGGATCACCGCATCGCCGATGACGGCGAGCACGCCCGAAACACCGGTCCCCGTGAGGGCGTCAAGAACCGAGGTATCGTCTGCCGTGATCCGGTTGCAGATCGCCGTCGCCCATGCGTCCGCGACGGCGACGTCGGGGGAGAAGACCGTCACGGCGTCGGCGGTGCCGAAACTGATGGACGGGCCCACCGTCGCCGATGAAGTGCAGATGCCGAGGATCTCGTTCTGCGGCGGGATCAGGAACGCAATCCGCCCGCTCAGAGGTGATGCTCCCGCATAAATGCCGATCTTTACCTCGCGGCCGCTCACGAGAGCGATATCCCCCCCGTTGTCGATGAGGGCAAACGCCGCCCCGTCCTCGACCATCGCCTCCACGCCGGCCCAGGCTATCGCACCCGCCACCGCCGCCATCGGCCCGATCCCGGCAACTGCCGCGGCCCGGGCCATGCGATCGGGGGTCCTCTCCGGGATCTTTGGGATATACGGCTCGAGCGTTGCCGCAAAATAGGGGTCCCGGGTGATCTGCCGCTCGACCTCCTGCCGGGCGGCCAGCATCCCGGATTTCGCCGCCTCGATATGCCGGGGATCGTCGGCGAGGATCGTCGCGATCGTCTGCCGGAACTCGAAGTGCTCCCGGATCATCCCTGCTGCGAGAGGGCGCCGTGAGGGCACGCCTGGATGCATTTGCCGCAGAGGACGCACCGCTCGGAGCTCACCCGGATGCGCCACTCTTCGTCGAAGGAGAAGACCTCCTGGGGGCAGACGCCGATGCACGCCCCGCAGTCGACACACTCCTCCTCGTCGCGGACGACGGCATTCTCCATCACGCGGACGGTGACCCCCATCTCCTCGAGGCGCCGCCGGACCAGGTCGGCGTCCTTATCCGGGACGTCGATCAGCATCTCGCCGGCCATCGAATCGATGTTGGCCTTCTCGACGTTGATGAGGACGCCGGTCTCCTTCACCACCTGCGCGATCACCGGTTCTCTTCCCGGATCGGCTTTCCCTTTCCGGGAGAAGATCAGCAGGAGTTTCATCGCCGCCGCCTCCCGCCGAAGAGTTTCCCGAGATCGATCGCAGAGAGGATGCCGACCACCCGGTTCGTCGCGTCCACTACGGGAAGGGCGCTGATATTGTTCTGCTCCAGTTTCTGGGCGGCGACGTCCACCGGCTCGTCGGGCGTCGTCTTGATCACCTTCCGGGTCATGATGTCCTTCACCTGCCGCAGTTTCCCGTCCGTCACCACCGCCTTCGAGACATCGTAGGTGGTGATGATCCCGACCAGCGTGCCGTTCTCGTCGAGGACCGGGAGGTGGTTCGTCTCGTCTTTTAAGAGCCGCTTTGCCGCCACCCGGATCTCCTCGTCCTCCGTGATGCTGATCACCTGCCGGTTCATGATGTCGCGGACGCGGGGGGTGACGGCCGTCTCCCGCATCGGCCTCGCACGCTTCGTCGTGTCGATCCGACGGGTGGGGAGCGCAAGTTCCATCTTTCCCCTCTCGATCCAGTCCTTGAGTTCCGTCGCTACCGCCCGTGCTCGCCGGTAGCTGGAGAGCGACGACGTCCTGACCGTCTCACCGCCGATCTCGACGGAACCGCTCCTTAAGTCGGCGTAACTGACCTTCGCGAGCGACGGGCGGTCACGCCGGGGCGTGCCGAAATCGATGATGTCGGTCAGGATATCCTCGTCCCGCACCGCGGTGCTCCGGACGATCCCGGTATCGAGGACCGGTATCGGGATGCCGACGCCGACATACATCGTCACCCCGTAGCCGTTCATCACCGCCGCACGCAGGAACTCCTGGCGCATCTCTTTCATGTCCCCGGCGACCATCAGGTTCCCGAATCCGCCGCCCGCCGAGTGCTGGGTCCCCTCGCCGACGATCATGCCCTCTCCCCCGGCAAGGAAGATCGGGACGCCGCTCCCGATGACCCGAAAGCCCGGATCGTTTGCGAGCGGCGAGAGAGTTCCTGCGCCGGAGTAGGAGACGTTGCCGCACCGCGGGAGGAGCGTCCCCATGTAGGTGTTGAGTGTCCGGTCGGTGGCGTTTGACGCTGCGTTGTAGCGCTGGAAGGCGTTTCTCGGGTTGACCATGATCGCCTGATTCATGTCCTCGAGCAGCAGCTCCGTCGTGATGCTCCGGCGCGGGTAGCAGTCGGTTCCGCGGGAGGTTGCCCGCAGTTCGACGGTGCCCCCTGCCACGAGTTCTTCGAGGACGTGGGCGCCGCCGTAGAGGCTGTCTTTGGATTCTGCCTCCTCTGTTGCGCCCAGGTAGGCGTCGACCGCCGCGATTCCTGCGTATGCTTCCACATCGTTGAGCCAGACGCGCTCCATTCTGATGGGGGGGTCGGCGTGCCCGAAGTTGAAGAAGGCACCGGTAGAGCACATTGCCCCGAATGTCCCGGTCGTGACGACGTCGACCTCCGCCAGTGCCCCTTCCTCTCCCAGTTCGTCGACGATGCCCGGCATCTCTTCGGCGGTAACGACTCGTGCGGTACCGTCGCGTATCCGGGCATTGATGAGGTCGAGGGACTTTTCCATGAACGTATATTCATTTTGGAATATTTATAGGTGTTGATTATTACTTTAGGTAATATATGGTCCGGGTAGGAACCTTACCGGCAACGGTCAATCGATAACATCCGGGAGATTTACGCTTCTCAAAAAAGATTGGGGTTTTTTGTGTTTCAGTCCCGCCTGCGCAGGGCGACGAAGAGCCCGAGGATGCCGAGCGCCCCTACCACGGCAAAGGGCGCCACGCCCGCGTGGGGTGCCTGGGTCGGCACGGGCGAGAGCGAGGCCGAGGCCGAGGCGGTGCTTCCGGCACCGACCTGGACGCTGGTCGACCAGTCGCCGTAGCCTGCAAGCGCCACCCTGACCGCGTGGGTGCCGGCGGCAACGCCGTCGACGGTCAGCGGGGTGATACCCTTATAGGCGTTGTCGATGTAGACCTCGGCCCCCGACGGGGAGGAAGTGACCGAGATCGAGCCCGTCGAGGTCGACTGGCCGGGCTGGAGCGTCGCGGTGACATGGCTCGTGGTCGCTCCGCTGACGACGACCGACGTTGTGTAGTCCTGGTAGCCGGAGAGGGCTACTCTCACCGTGTGGGAGCCGACCGCGACGTTCGAGATCGCATACACTCCTGCCGTGGGAGTCTTGCCCTGGTACTTGTCGTCAAGGAAGATGTCCGCGCCTGCCGGGTAGGAGACCACGTCGATGGCGCCGGTGGTCTCGGAGGGGACGGACGTCAGGTGGGCGTTGACGTAACTGGTCACGCCGGGGCTCACGGTCACGCTCGACTTCCAGTCGTAGTAGCCGGAGAGATCAAGCTCGATGTTGTGTTTCTTTGCCGAGACGCTCGTGAGCGTCATGGGCGTCCGGCCCTTGTAGACACCGTCCATGTAGACGTAGGCACCCGACGGGCTGGAGGTGGCCTTGATCGAGCCGTACTGCTCGATCGGCGTCAGGGTGAACTGCACGTTCGACTGCTGCCCCGCTTTAACCGTGACGGAGCTGTAGTCGGACTGGTAGCCCGAGCGATCGGCCTCAAGGGAGTAGGTGCCGGGGGAGAGGCTCTGGATCGTGAGCGGCGCCACTCCGCGGTAGTTCCCGTTTAAGTAGATGGCCGCACCGGAGGGGCTCGAGGTGACGTGGATCGAACCGGCGGTCTCGACTGGCTGCAGCGTTGCGTAGACGTCCACGGTCTGGCCCGCCGCGGGGCTCGAGGGCAGGCTGGCGGAGTACGTGTGGTAACCGCTCTTCTCGACCCGGACGGTGTTGTAGGGCGGCGCGGTGGTGTAGACCGGGACGTCGAGCGCCCCTCCGTAGGTGGTGCCCTGGTACTGGCCGTCGAAGTAGACGTCGGCACCGTCGATGTTGCAGTGAACGCGGTACCATCCTTCATCTCCTCCGATCTGCGCGGAAACGGCTGGGATGCCGGCGCAGAGAACGAGGAGTATCATTCCGATGATAAGAGGTCTCAGCATGTTCTGTCTCCGAAAGACGATGATTGAGTCTCTGTTTTTTTAGGGATAATCATTTCTATTCGATCCATTCCATATCCATCGCCTTTATGGGATAATCGAACATTTTCTCTCAAAGTGTGAGCAAAATCCCCCGGAAAAGGAAAATTTATTCGACGGGAGTGGTGGCGGTTCGGCGGTGTTCTCGTTCACCCTTTTATTCCGTGAGATCCATACGAGGTACTGTATGGATATCCAGAGGTTCATCGCCGCACTGGAGCAGGTCGCTCCGCCCGAACTGGCCGAAGAATACGATGCCGGGAGGATCGGGCTCGTCGTCGAGGGAAAGGACGAGATCGGGACCGTCTGCTGTGCGCTCGATGCCACGCAGCGGGTGGTGGACGCCGCAGTTCTCGCCGGAGCCGATATGCTAATCGTCCACCATACGCCCCTCTGGAGCCCGGTCACGGCGGTCAGGGGCCCGACGTCGCACCTGCTCCGGGCACTCCTTGCCGCCAATATGAACCTCTACGTCATGCACACGAACTTCGACCATGCCGAAGGCGGCGTCAACGACGTCCTGGCGTCACGGCTCGATCTATCACGGACGGAGCGGATGACCGCCGGCCTCGTCGGCGACTGCTCCCTCGATGCCCGGGAGATCGCCCTCCGCCTCCCCGGCGGAGGGATCCGGGTTTACGGCGAGGTAGGGACGATCCGGCGGCTGGCGGTCGTGGGGGGGAGCGGGTTCGATCCCGACCTGATCCGGGAGGCCGTCGACCTCGGGGCGGAGGCTTTCCTCTCGGCGGAACTCAAGCACAGCGTGGCCCGTGCATCGCCCATCCCCTGCCTTGAATCCACCCACTACGCGCTCGAGGCCCCGGCCATGGAGGCACTCGCGTCCCGCATGGGGTGGCATTATATCCCTGATCCGCCACACGTAGTGGTAGTTCCATGAGGGGTATCTGGGGAAAGATCGAGCGGGACCGGGCGCTGACGCCGGAGTTCCGAACCTGCATCGAGCGTGTCTACGGGGAGCGGGGAAGAAAAGCGCTCAAAGCCGTCGACGAAGGGCAGGTAAAACGCTACCGGGACTTCTTCATCGTGGTGGGCCGGAGCAACGAGTATATCGTCGAAGGCGACTTCTGCACCTGCAGCGACTTTCTCTTCCGGGGACGCGAATGCTGGCACATCCTTGCGGTACGCATCGCCGAGCGGACGGGATTATATGAATCCTACGACCTCTGGTACCAGGATACCTGGAAACCTTGAACAATCCGCACAAACAACTATATCGGTCACAATCATACCAATTTATGCTGCGTGATTTTCAATGCTCGAGGAAGAATATACGCTCGATTATTTCAGGTCCGAAGGGTTTGAGCGGAAGGTCTGCAAGAGTTGCGGAGCGGCCTTCTGGACCCGGGACCCCGAACAAGAGTTCTGCGGCGACGCTCCGTGTGTAACGTATAACTTCATCGGCAACCCGGTCTTCAAGCCCCATAGCGTCAGCGAGATGCGGGAGGCGTTCCTCTCGTTCTTCGAGCGGCACGGTCATACACGCCTCGAACGATACCCCGTAGCCGCCCGATGGAGAGACGATATCTACCTCACCATCGCGTCCATAGCCGACTTCCAGCCCTTCGTCACGAGCGGGGTCGTCCCCCCGCCGGCGAACCCGCTGACCATCTCCCAGCCCTGCATCCGCCTAAACGACCTCGACTCCGTCGGAAGGTCCGGGCGCCACCTGACGCTCTTTGAGATGATGGCGCATCACGCCTTCAATACCCCGGAGGAGCAGATCTACTGGAAGGACGAGACGGTCGCCCTCTGTGACGAGTTCATCAAGTCCATCGGGGGCGATCTCAGCCGGGTCAGCTACAAGGAGCACCCCTGGTACGGCGGCGGAAACGCCGGAGCCTCCGTTGAGGTGCTCATCGGCGGCCTTGAGGTCGCGACACTGGTCTTCATGAACCTCGGGCGGCAGAAGACCGATCAGCCGCCCGTCGACGTGAACGGGGTGCCCTACTACCCGATGCGGCTGAAGATCGTGGATACCGGCTACGGCCTTGAACGGTTCGTCTGGGCCTCGAAGGGTTCGCCGACGATCTACGACGCGGTCTTCCCGGAGATGGTGAGCCGCCTGATGCATTCGGCCCATCTCGAGAACCTCCTCGACAACCCCGAGTTCACGAAGATCATGGGGCTCAGCGCCCGGTTCGCCGGGGTGATGGACATCTCCGGGACGAATCTCTACAACCTTCGGAGGAAGGTCGCCGAGGCGATCGACGTGCCGGTGGAACGGCTCGAGCGGATCGTCGTCCCGATCGAGAAGGTCTACTCGATCGCCGACCACACCCGCTGCCTCGCCTACATGCTCGGCGACTGCATCGTTCCCTCGAATGTCCGGGAGGGCTACCTCGCCCGGCTCGTGCTTCGCCGGACGCTCCGGATGATGAACGACCTCTCGATGGACGATGACCTTGCCGGCCTGATCGAGGCGCAGATGCAGATCGTGGGGGCCGAGAACTTCGAGCAGGACGCCGATGTGGTCAGGGAGATCGTGGCAAACGAGGAGGCGAGGTACGCAAGTACCCTCGAGCGCGGAACCCGGATCGTCCAGAAGGTTGCCCGGAACTACAAGGCAAAGAGTTCCCGGGTTCCCCTCACGGAAGTCATCACCCTCTATGACTCGCACGGCATCCCGCCCGAGATGATAAGGGACGTCGCTGCCGCCGAGGGCGCCGTCGTGGAGATCCCCGACAACTTCTACTCGCTGATCGCCGAGTCTCACTCGGAGGCGCAGAAGGAGGCGAGGGGTGAAGACCCGCTTGCCCGCTACCGCGAGCGGGCGAAAAATCTCCCCCCGACAAAGAAGCTCTACTACGAGCTCCCGAACGAGATCGAGTTCGAGGCTATGGTGCTGGACTACTTCGACGGGATGGCGGTGCTGGACCAGACGCTCTTCTACCCCGAGGGAGGCGGCCAGCCGTCCGATACCGGCACCCTGGTGACGTCCGAGAGCATGGTGCGGGTGGAGGAAGCCGTGAAACTCGGGGAGGTCATCCTCCACCGGGTCACGGGGGGTCCCCTGAAGCGGGGCGACCGGGTGAAGGGCATGGTGGATGAGGAACGCCGGTGGTCGCTGATGCGCCACCACACGGCGACCCACGTTCTTCTGCACGCTGCTCAGCAGGTGCTCGGTGTCCACGTACACCAGGCGGGCGCCCAGAAGGGGAGCGACGCTTCCCGCCTGGATATCCGGCATTACACGCATATCACGCCCGAAGAGCTCAGGAGGATCGAGCTTGAGGCGAACCGGCTGGTCATGGCCGACACGCCGGTCTACGTCCACGTCGAGGAGCGGACGAGGGCCGAACAGAAGTACGGGTTCGGCCTCTACCAGGGCGGTGTTCCGCCGGGCCGGGAGATCCGGACGGTGCAGGTCGGCGCCGACGTGCAGGCGTGCGCGGGAACGCACGTCCGGACGACCGGCGAGATCGGGCCGATCAGGATCCTCGGTGTCGAGCACATCCAGGACGGCGTCGAGCGGCTGGTCTTTGCGGCCGGTATCGCCGCAGTACACGCTGTGCAGCGCATGGAGGGCCTCCTCCAGGCATCCGCCGACGTGGTGAGCGTCCAGCCCGAGAACCTGCCGGCGACGGTAACGCGGTTCTTTGGTGAGTGGAAGGAACAGAAGAAAGAGATCGAACGTCTCCAGAAGAAGGTGGTGGACCTCGAGATGCGCAGTCTCGACGGCGAGCTGGTGGACGGGGTCAGGGTCGTCGTCAGGCAGGTGGATGCGGGCCAGAAAGAACTCGTCGCGCTCGCCACCACCGTCGCCGACGAAGGCGGCGTGGCGCTCTTTGCGTCGGGAGACGGAAGCGTGAGAGTTGTGGCGGCGTCGGGCGCACAGGCGGTGAACGCCGCCGATATCGTGCGGGAAGCCTGCGGCATCCTCGGCGGGAAGGGCGGAGGCAAGCCGAACCTTGCACAGGGCGCAGGCCCGGACGTCTCCCGTCTCGAAGAGGCGCTCGAGCACGGGCGCAACAGAATTATTGAAGCACTCCATGGCGAATGATGTTGTAGTTGTCCAGCCGGGCGATGAGCGGGCACAGAAGATCGCCCGGGCAATGGCGAGCCAGACGGCGAACGCGATCATCCAGGCCTTCGGCGGCGGACCGCTGACGTCGTCGGAGGTTGCCCGGCAGATGAAGATCCCGATCACCACCGCTTCTTACCACATCGAGAACCTTCTCGACGCCGGGCTTCTTGAGGTTATGGAGACCCGATGGAGCGAGAAAGGGCGCGAGGTGAAGGTCTACGGCCTTGCGAACCAGGTCCTCATCATCGCGTCGCCGGCAAGCGATCTCCGGTCGGTTCTGCAAAAATACACGATGCTCTTTGGAGTTATCGTCCTCGCGAGCCTCGGGCTCTGGGCAATCCTCCCGGCGGTGCTGCCGCCGTCCTGGGGCGTGGAACCCGCCCCAAGGAGTGTCGGAGAGGATAAAGAGTTCTCGACGCTCCAGAGCCCCGCCTTCGATGCCGCCGGGATGCCGCCGGTTCACGACCTGGTGATGGGCTTCTTCTTCGGCGCCTGCGCGGTGCTTCTGGCGCTGCTGGTCTACGAGGTCTACTACTGGTGGCGCACCTCCCCGCGCCACCAGGTGGGAGAAGAACTGGATGAGTAATGGGTTTTAGGAGTCTTTACCGCCGCCCCCTTGCAACTCCGGCCTCCGGCTGTTTTCCGGTCCCTGCTTCAACTTTTGCCCCACATTTAGGGCAGCGCGTCTTCTTCGGATTGATCTCTGCTCCACAGCTGTAGCACTTCGACATGTTATATCACCACAGTATGCCTGATCATATCCTGGGACCATAATGCTATCTCATCGAGGTTATGATTGAAAACCCGGGTATATACCGAAATTTCCGGAAACCCGGGGTGAAACGCACTGTATGATGACTTTTGCGATCATGCCTGGCCTGCTCCCCGGAAGGCCGGTTACCGGCCTCTCCGGGAGATGGTGCACTCCCGGCGTGGGCGAGACGGAGTCGGCGATCCGGACATCGCGATCGCCTGCATGATCTGCGCACCCTTCGGACCTGTTTTTCAGGGCATTTTTGTTTAATATCGTCAAATAGTATTTTCCAGGAATTTTTCGTGTCCGACATATATTTGAATATGGATAAAAATATAACGCCTGCTTGTCAACCATGATCCATGCTCGGCATCGTCCCGGAGATTGACCCGGAGGTCTTCTCGCTGGTCGTAATCCCGGTATTTATCTTTCTCGCGCGTATCTGCGACGTCACCATCGGGACGATGCGGATCATCTTCGTCTCCCGGGGGATGAAGGTGATCGCCCCGGTCCTCGGATTCTTCGAGATCTTCATCTGGATCGTCGCCGTCGGGCAGATCTTTCAGAACCTCACGAACCCGTTCAACTACTTCGCCTACGCGGCCGGGTTCGCCGCCGGGAACTACATCGGGATGCTTGTCGAGGAACGGCTGGCGATGGGGCTTGCGCTCATCCGGATCATCACCCAGCGGGATGCAACGAACCTCATCGACTACCTCCGCGCCGCCGGCTACGGGGTGACGGTCCTCGACGCCCAGGGGAAACAGGGTCCCG
The DNA here is from genome assembly GCF_032944295.1 of Methanoculleus nereidis. NCBI lineage: Archaea > Methanobacteriati > Methanobacteriota > Methanomicrobia > Methanomicrobiales > Methanomicrobiaceae > Methanoculleus > Methanoculleus nereidis. The sequence continues at coordinate 53,153 of NZ_JABFFQ010000004.1, read as the reverse complement.
GCAAGGTTCTCTTCTCGGTGGTCAAGAGAAAGAACATCCGCGACGTGGAGGACGCCATCCACGAGTTCAACCCCAAGGCGTTCTACTCGATCGAGGATGTCCGGCGGGCGGCGGAGGGGACGTTCCCCGTCGCCGTGCCGGGCCCGACCCCGTTCTCCTTTGGAAGGGTCATCCGGAAGGGGAAGTGACCCCTCCGTAGGTTATCCGGTAGACGGCGTTCGCCCGGTCGTCCGAGATCAGGAGCGAGCCGTCGTTCGCGACCTCGACGTCAACCGGCCGTCCCCATGCATCGCGCCCCTGGAGCCAGCCCTCCGCGAAGGTCTCGTAGGAGACGGGCGTGCCGTTCTCGAGTTCGACCATCGTCACCCGGTAGCCGATCGGCTCCGCCCGGTTCCAGGAACCGTGCTCGGCGATGAAGATCCTGTTCTGGTATTCTTCCGGGAACTGCTCGCCGTCATAGAACCGCATGCCGAGCGCGGCCACGTGCGGCCCGAGTTCCTGCTCCGGCGGCGTGAACTCGCTGCATGACCGCTCCGCCCCGAACTCCGGGTCGGGGATCGACCGCCCGTGGCAGTAGGGGAACCCAAAGTGCATCCCCACCTCAGGCGCCCGGTTCAGCTCGTCCGGCGGGACGTCGTTGCCGAGCCAGTCCCGGCCGTTGTCGGTGAACCACAGTTCACCGGTCTCCGGGTGCCAGTCGAAGCCCACGGTGTTCCTGATGCCCCGGGCGTAGACCTCGAGATCGGTTCCGTTCGGGTTCATCCGGAGGATGGTGCCGAACCGCTCGTCTTCGGGGTCGCAGACGTTGCAGGGGGCGCCTACGGGGACGTAGAGCTTCCCGTCGGGCCCGAACGCGATAAACTTCCACCCGTGCGATGCGTCGTCCGGGAAGGCGTCGCTCACCACCGCCGCCTCAGGCGGGTCGGCAAGGTTCGCCTCGATCTCGTCGTAGCGGAGGACGCGGCCGATCTCGGCAACGTAGAGAGAGCCGTTACGGAGCGCAACCCCGTTCGGGGAATTAAGACCGCTCGCGACGACGATCACCTCGTCCCCTCTCCCGTCGCCGTCGCGGTCGGGTATGGCGTAGACGTTCCCCGGGCCGCGGCTCCCGACAAAGAGCGTCCCGTTCGGGGACATGGTCATCGACCGCGCTCCGGTGACGTTGGCGTAGACGTCGATCTCAAAGCCCGGCGGGAGGGTGATCGTATCGATCGGCAGGGTTCCGGCGGTGCCCCCCGGGGGCATCACGACGGCCACGGCGATGCCGAGGAGGGCGAGCACCGCAACAGCGGCAAGGATGATAGCAGTCCGGCGTGTCATGAAGGGTCATCTCCGGACTCCGGATGCCGGGAGGGTATATAGGCGTTACTCTGCAGGTATCACCCGTTCCCGAACCGATCCCCGGTGTTCAGGTACACGACGCCCCCGATGATGACCACGAGGAACAGGAGCCATGACGCGCCGGCCACGAAGCCGGGCGCGCCTGCAACTGCCAGCAGCCCGCCGGCGAGGAGAATCGCGGACGCGGCGATCAGCAGAGCGCCCACGAATCCCGTCAGCGCTTCTTCGTCGTACTCTGCTTTCTCTTCGGCAGAAGCAGTGTTATAGCCTGCAATGAGGCCGCTTGCGTTGAATGCCCTGATGATGATCCCGAGAACCAGCACGATTGTTCCGGCCAGGATATTCGCGATCCACACGGTATACCAGGATCCTGTTTGGGTTCCCGGCGCTAAGGTGTTATGGTATTTTTCCAGAGAGAAAGGCTCCGGTAGCAGGCGAAGCGAGGAGAGTCGGCCGGAGCGATCGCGGCCCCTGCACCCGGAAAAGCCGTCCGTGCGGGTGCGTAACTATTTTACCTCTGCAAAAAGATTATCGGTGTTGCCAACCGGCAGGAAGGATGAATCTATGATAACCATTATTGCCAGATGCAGTGCCAGAGCGGGCAGGGCCGAAGAACTCGTGCAGCTCGCCGGTAACCTGGTCGATTCGAGCAGGAAGGAGGAAGGAAACGTTTCCTACGACTTCTACGCAGATGCCGCAGACCCCGCGAAGTTCACGTTCATCGAGGTCTGGAAAGACCAGGCCGCAATCGACTTCCATAATGCGACTCCGCATTTCCAGGGATTCGTGGAGAAAGCGGGCCCCTTGTTCGCCGGTCCGCTGGATGTCGCCCTGTACCGGAAGCTCTCCTGATACCGTCTCCATTAGATAGTATCATTTTTTTTGAACCACAATTGCGGTTCCATGCTCCGTGCGATTGTTTTCCCACCCATGCGTCAGGGAATATCGATATGGAGCCTGCCGGCAACTCCCTGTATCTGCTCCGGCACCTCGTTTGTCCGCTTCTCTCCCCCGGAGACCACCGTATACACCTTCGAGAGTTTCAGGAGGAGCTCCTCGGGCGAGAGATGCGCGGATAGCCCCGCCTGCTCGATCCGGTTCTGGATCCGGCAGTAAAGGTGGGAGCAGAGGAATTCGGTAAATATGTGGCCGAAGACCGCTGTGGCGTCCTGGAGGTAGGGCTTGTCTGCCAGGAGCAGGCTCTTGAACACGTCGAAATGGTCCTCAACCGTGTTGCGCGACTTATACAGTTCGTAGATCTCCTGCGGGTCCGCCATGATCGAGGAGAGGAGCAGGATCCTGCCGGCGCGTTTCATACGCTGGTTCAGCGTTTCCCGGTCGATCTGACCCACTTCCAGCAGGCGGTAGAGGGTCTTCTTCTCCTCTATCTCGAGATCGGCATCCTCGTAGAGGTAGAGCATCAGGCCGTTGACTTCGCGTTTGCCGGCACGAATGAGCCGTTTGCGGTAGAAGAAGTGGTCGGTGAGATGGATCCTGGTTGCATACCGGGCGTTGTTACGGCGCTGGAGGACGACGAACGGGATCTTTCTCTCCCGCAGGAGAGTCTCGTTCGCCTCTGAGACGGTTCGCCGGTCGAGGACAAGCGTCGTCCTTGCAGTGTCGCTCTCCGTGAGGGATGCGATGAGGGTAGCGGCGTCCCCGACCGTTCCCGGCAGGACCCGGAACATCGTGGGGAGGCGGGTATCCGTTGCGATGAAGAGCGCGATGTTGATCTGCCGCAACCAGACGTTATCCGTGTTATTGTTGAACTCGCCAAGGTTGAAGATGTCCGAGCGGGAGAAGACAAACGAGAGGTCGTAGACGAGCTGGTGCGCCTGGGTGGAGAGGTGCCGGAACACCGCCTGCTGGGCGGCATGGTCGCTGCCGATTGCAGTGAGGACCCGGGAGAGGGCGCCGAGATCACAATCCGGCGTAATGCCGAGGACGTTGTCGAGTTTCCCCCAGGCGTCCCCAACCCTCGCGAGCGGGGTGTACGCGGCGGTCCGGGTAACGGTGAGTGCGACGATCTCCTGCCAGCAGGTGGGGAACGCTTCGCGGAGGACGGGGATCAGTTCGCCGAGTTCCTCTGCCATCAGGGCGGCATTTCCGTGTTCATAAACACTGCGGGGCTGTGTAGGGGTGCCCGCGCCTCTTGTTCCCTTGGCGATGAGGCCGTGTTCTTTCGTGAGCCGCCCGAGGTAGGTGCTCACCTTCTTCGGTGATCTGGTCGTCCGGTCATAGACGCTCGTTGAGCGATAGACATATGGTTTGCCCTGGATCTCCTTGATCTCGATACATCTCTCGCCCTTTTGCCGCTGCTCTTGCAGCCATGTACGGGCCCACTCCTCCATATGATATAATATTAGGGATTATATTTCATAAAGATATTTCTATTCAGGACCGTCAAATGCCAAATCGAGATGAGTGTCGGCGAATATATGCCCTAACTGCACGAAAACCGCGCGGATCCCTCCGCTGTACCTCATTCCTGAATTCTGGATTAATTTCCGGAAATGAGCGAAAACGCCCTGAAATGGCGCTATAATCCGCGGAAGGATACATAGCAGAAATTATATATATCCCGCTCAGCAACTGGGAACTATGTCGGTTGATCATCCGGTCGCAAAAGTGCCGATCGGACGGGTATCGATCGGCACGGGTCCGTGAGCATTGCTCGCGAGGCCCGCGTGAGCCTCCGGCTCACTGACAAACGAGTGGATGGATATACCATGGCAAAGAAAATCAAAGGACTTGCAATGCGCAAGATCGGCGAAATCGGATGGATCGAGAAGGAAGCACCCACATGCGGCCCGCTTGATGCACTGGTGAGGCCGCTTGCGGTCGCACCGTGCAGCTCTGATATCCACACGGTGTGGGAGGGAGCGATCGGTGAGCGCACCGACATGATTCTTGGACACGAAGCTGTCGGAGAGGTCGTTGAAGTCGGTTCGATGGTGAAGGACTTCAAGCCCGGCGACCGTGTTATCGTCCCGGCGATCACTCCCGACTGGATGAGTGTTGAAGCCCAGGCAGGATTTGCGACGCACTCCGGCGGAATGCTCGCAGGCTGGAAGTTCTCGAACTTCAAGGACGGTGTCTTTGGCGAGATCTTCCACGTCAACGAAGCGGATGGAAACCTTGCAATTCTCCCGGACTCCATCCCGGTAGCAGAAGCGACCATGCTCGCTGACATGGTTCCGACCGGGTTCCACGCAGCGGAACTCGCTGACATCAGGCTCGGCGACACCGTCTGCTGTATCGGTATCGGCCCTGTCGGACTGATGGCGGTTGCCGGTGCAAACCTGATGGGTGCGTCCCACATCCTTGCGGTCGGCAGCAGGCCGAACTGTATAGAGGCAGCAAAGGGCTACGGCGCGACCGACATCATCAACTACAAGAACGGCGACATCGTCGAGCAGGTTCTTGAGAAGACCGACGGCAAGGGTGTCGACAAGGTCTGCATCGCCGGCGGCGATGTGACGACCATGGGCGAGGCGGTCCGTATGGTCAAGCCCGGCGGAAAGATCGGGAACGTCAACTACCTCGGCTCGGGCGAGAACGTCCTCGTCCCGCGTGTCGAGTGGGGCTGCGGTATGAGCCACAAGTTCATCCACTGCGGCCTGATGCCCGGCGGCAGGCTGCGGATGGAGAAACTCGCAAGCCTCGTTGAGGTCGGCAAGCTCAACCTCTCCCCGATGCTCACCCACCGGTTCAAGGGCTTCGACAAGATGGAAGAGGCTCTGCTCCTGATGAAGGAGAAGCCGCGCGACCTCATCAAGCCGATCGTCGTGATTGAAGAGTAAGTACTCTTCAACCATCCCTGTTTTTTTAAATAAGCCCCCAAGCAGGGTTTTTATCCTGTGCGAAACTCCGGCGCCTCCTGTGCACGGTTTACGGGTCCCGGGTGCAAGCCTGCGGGGCGGGCTGCACTCCCGGTCCCGCCGGCCTGATCTTATGCGAACCGCCGGATGCCGGCGAGCGGCGGGAGAACCACCGCCTCGCCGTCGACCTCCACCACCGGCTGCAGAGCACCCACGTCCACGCGGCGGAGGATGGGTGAGAGGAAGTCCCTGCCCCGCGCATAGTTGATCATGACGCCGGGCGAGAGGGGGTTATAGGCCGGCATCACGACGAGGTCTCGCCCACGCGCCGCGCCCTGCCCGTAGAGGAAGCACGGGAACCGGGCGAGATCGATCTCGATCGCCGGGTGGTCGTGACCGATGATGAGCGTTCCGTGGTCGTCGACCGCCTGATCGCCGTGGACCACCGTGTAGCCGCCGCGATCGTACCGCTCGACCGTCCCTCCTACGATCGCCGGCAGCATAACGTCGTGCGATCCCCGGACGAGGACAACCTCGCACTCGGCCCGGAGCGCCGCAAGGATCGTCGAGAGCGTCTCCCTCACGTCCCGGCTCACCCGGTCGAAGGCGTGGAAGATGTCCCCGTCGAGGATGAAGACCGCCGGGCGGAATCTTCCGAGGATGGCCTCGAACCGCTCGAGCAGCGTCTCCTCCTCGTGGAGGGGGAAGTGGAGCCCCTGCCGGTAGAGCGCCTCCGCAAGCCCGATATGAACGTCGGAGACGACACAGAGGGACTGTTCCCGGACAAAGAGCGCGCCCTTATAAAAGCCGAACCGGGAGAGGAGGTCGGCTTCCGTGACCGCGTTCATGCCGCCGCCTCACCTCCGATGCTGCTCATCACCCGGCGCTGGAACTCGCGGAGCATTGAGAGTTTGTCCTGTGCGTAGACCGCGTCGGAGACCCCGAGCGTCGCGATCCCGAACGCGAGCGGGCTCGGGGACGCGGCACGGGTCAGAACGACCTCGATTGTGCCCGCACCGATGCCGTCGACGATCCGCCGGATGTTCTCCACCTCGAACCGGTCCTCGATCACCTCGCGGTAGGTCTCCCGCATCACGGCGAAGCCGTCGAGCCGTTTTGCAAACTTGATCAGCATGTCGGCGCTCACCTGCTGGCGGCGGGCGCTCCTTCTTTTGCCCATGTAGTTACGGAGGATCATGAACGACCGGGCCGCGTTGATCCGGAAGACCCGCTTTAAGAGCTGGGTATCCCCGACAGCCTCCTCAAGGACCGCGCAGCACTCGTCGGCCCGGATGTCCCGGAGGATGCGCACGGGGTCGGCTTTCTTCTCGAGGGGAATCGAGACCAGAAACCCGGTATCGCTGATCCCGACCGAGACGTTCGTCGTGACGTCCCGCGCAATCATGAAGGCGACGATCCGGGAGAACCCGTCGTTGAATCGCAGCCCGTAGTTGGTCATGAAGTAGTAGAGCCGGCGGTGGTTCTCCCGGTCGACCTGCTCCTCGACGACGATCCGGCCGGGCGTGGGGACGGCCAGATCACCCATGTAGCGCACCTGCTGCTCGAAGATCGCGCAGATGCTCCGGGCACTGTTCTCGTCGATGGGGTACCCGGCAAGGAGCGTATCGACGAGGTCTTCCGTCTCCGCCGTCTGCATCGCACCGAGCATCATCTCCTTGAACCGGAGGACGTGAAGCCCGAGGTCGAACGAGAGCGGGAGTTTTTCGGAGAACCAGCTCGGTATCGTCGGGCGGTCGGTCGTCGGGTCGACGTAGAGTTTCCCGCCCCGGCGGTAGGCGAACTTGTAGCGCCGTCCCCCGAGGACGAAGACGTCGCCCTTGTTCATCCGCTCCAGATACTTCTCGTCCAGGTTGCCGGCAAAGGCCCCGTCCCGGGTGAGGACGTCGCAGGAGAACTCGTCCGGGATGGTCCCGGAGTTGAGGAAGTAGATCATCCGGGCGTTCCGTCCTCGCTTCCGGATCGTCCCTTCCTCCGCATCGTGCCAGATCTTCGCGTAGATCCGCCGCTCCTCAAGCCCCGCGTACTCTCCCGCGAGGTAGCGGACGACGCTCATGAGGTCTTCCTCCTCGAGGTCCCGGTAGCAGTAGGACCGGCGGATCACCTCAAGCATCGCATCGATCTCTGTCCTCTCCTCAAGCGCCATCCCGAAGACGTGCTGCGCAAGGACGTCGAGACAGTTCTCCGGTATGTGGATCCGGTCGACAAACCCGCTCTGCCCCTCCCGGAGCATCACCGCGCACTCCACGAGTTCGTCGCGGTCAAGGACGACGATCCGCCCCTTGACCACCTCGCCGAGGCGGTGCCCGGCCCGCCCGATGCGCTGGAGGAGCGCTGCCACGGACTTCGGGGATCCCACCTGGAGGACGAGGTCGACGTGGGGCATGTCGACCCCGAGTTCGAGCGACGTCGAGGTCGTCACCACCTTCACCCTCCCTGACTTGAGCTTCTCCTCGATGGCGAGCCTTCCCTCCGTCCCCATCGAGCCGTGGTGGCACCCCGTGTTCTCTTCCGTGTAGCACTCCGGGTAGCGGACACGGAGGTTGTGGAGGATCCGTTCTGCGCCGTTCCTGGTGTTCGTGAAGACGAGGGTATTGCTGTGCTCCTGGACGAGTCGGTGGATCGTCGAATAGAGGTGCCGCGAGAGGTCTTCGGGGGTGGTGTCGATCAGGTCGGGAACCGGGCAGAGGAGCTGTAGGTCGAACTCCCGCGCGAACCGGGTATCGACGATCTCCACCTCGCGCCCGGCGCCGACCAGGAACCGGCCGACCTCATCGAGCGGTTCGATCGTCGCCGAGCACCCGATCCGCGTAAAGCCGCCGCCGCCCTCCCTCACCAGTTCCTCGAGCCGCTCGAGGCTCACCGAGAGGTGGACGCCGCGCTTCGAGCCCGCGAGGGAGTGAATCTCGTCGACGACGACCCACCGGACCGTCCGGAGGTTCTCGCGGAACTTCGGGGAGTTTAAGAGGATCCCGAGGGTCTCGGGGGTGATGTTGAGGATGTGGGGGGGTTTTCTCGCCATCTTTGCCTTATCCGCCCTGGAGACGTCCCCGTGCCGGATCGCGTGGCGGATCGGCGTGTGCCCGACTCCCCGCTCGCGGGCGATCTCCCTGATCCCGTCGAGCGGCTGGCTGAGGTTCTTGTGGATGTCGTTTGCAAGCGACTTGAGCGGCGATATGTAGAGGCAGTAGACGCTGTCCTCGAGCCCCTCCGTCCGTGCCCGGACAAAGAGGTCGTCGATGATCGCAAGGAATGCCGAGAGGGTCTTTCCCGACCCGGTCGGCGAGCAGATGAGGACGTTTTTTTTCTTGTGGATGAGCGGGACCGCCATCCGCTGCGGCGGCGTGAAACGCCCCTTGAGTTGTTGTATGCACCATTCCCGTACGTTCTCGTCGAGGAGACCGAGGATCTCCTCATCAGAATGCCCTGCCGGCTGTTTCTCCATCCCTTCACCTGCTGTTGTCCCCCGGGTCCCGCCGTGCGCCCTCACGTATACCGGTGCGGGGAACGGCAGGCCCGCGCAATCCCTGATCTGCCCCTTGTTCAGGAGAATTTACCTACATCGGCACTTTGTGGTCGCTTAGGGGGCAAATGGTGCTGCAGAATTGTATTCAAGCAGCAATTGCCCCTGTTTTACGGCCGGAACGGCGTGCCGAATTTTGTATGTATTTTGTGATGATCGAGCATAGCCTTTTGCATCATCGGGGTTGATCGAGCGATGCGATTGGATGCTATCTGCCTGCACTATGGATGTGGATTGGCGTTTCGCGCATGAGGGCGGCGATTCCTGATCCCGCCCCATCGCCCGCGGCCGCTCCCGGAGGAAGTGTGGTTGGTCCCGGCATATCCGGTAATTGCCGCTCCCTGCTCCTGCCGGAGCCCGGGAGGTTTGGATGGCGAGAGCAATCACTCCCCGTACCGGCGCATCTGGGATATTCTAATGTAGGATCTCGTGAAACCTAACAGCGGAACTACGATGACAAATCACCCGGTTAAGAACATGATGCGGTTGATGGCGACCAAGATCAGGACCATCGCGGACGTGATGTCCGACGATGAGATCGATGCGCTCCTCGCCGAGATCCTGAACGCAGATCGCATCTATACCATGGGCGCCGGGCGCTCCGGGCTCGTAGCAAAATCGTTTGCCATGCGCCTGATTCACCTCGGGCTCGCTGCATTCGTCGTCGGGGAGACCGTGACTCCGGCCATGAAGCCGGGAGACGTCATTATCGTCTTCTCCGGATCCGGCGCGACGAAGACGGTTGCGGATATCTCGGAGACCGCAAAGGAGATTGGCGGAAGGGTCTGTCTTATCACCTCAAAGAGAGACTCTAGGATCGGCCGCATCGCCGACTGCATCGTCATCATCGAGAGCCAGCGGGATAAGGTGGCCGATGAGTCGGCTGAGTTCGAGATCCGGCAGATGATGGGCGAGCACAAGTCGTTTGCACCGCTCGGCACCATCTTCGAGACGACTGCCATGGTCTTTGCGGACGCGATCATATCCCGGCTGATGGAGATCACCCAGTGCAGGCCCGAAGACCTCCAGTGCCGGCATGCGAACATCGAGTGAGGGTATGTTATGAATGAACACAGGTACGCCGACCGGGTCCGGTCGGTGGAGATGTCGGGCATCCGGAAGCTCTTTGAAGCGGGGGGGCCTGATGCAATCAACCTCGGGATCGGGCAGCCGGACTTCGATACGCCCGACCATATCAAGATGGCCGCGATCGCCGCCATCAGGGAGGGAAGGACCGGCTACACGCCGAACGCCGGTATCCCGGAGCTCCGGGAGGCGATCTGCGAAAAGTTTGCACGGGAGAACAATCTCACCTACCGGCCGGAGCAGATCCTGGTCACGGCAGGAGGGAGCGAGGCGCTCCATCTCGTCATGGAGGCGCTCGTGGATCCGGGTGACCGGGTTCTCTTCACTGATCCGGGGTTCGTCTCCTACGCGGCCCTTGCGGCCTTCGCCGGCGGAAAGCCCGAGGGCGTGCCGCTCGATGCGGACCTGCATATCGACGTCGAGCGGGCGAAGGAGCAGATGGACGGAGCGCGGGTCTTTATCCTGAACTCCCCGGGAAATCCGACGGGCGCGGTCGAGAGCGAGGAGTCCATCCGCGCCCTCGTGGAGTACGCGGGCGACCGGGGCGTCACCGTCGTCTCCGACGAGGTCTACGAGCACTTCATCTACGAAAAAGAGCACGTCAGCGCGGCCCGGTTCGGCGAGGACGTCATCACCGTCAACGCTGCGAGCAAGACCTACGCCATGACGGGCTGGCGGGTCGGCTATCTCGCGGCGCCCGAGGACTACATCCCGGAGTTCCTCAAGGTCCACCAGTACGCCCAGGCATGCGCGACGTCGATATCGCAGTATGCTGCGTTCGCCGCGTACGCCGGCGACCAGGAACCGGTTGCGCGGATGCGCAGTGAGTACCGCGCCCGGCGGGATCTCCTCTACGACGGGCTTACCGGCATCGGGTTCGACTTCCCCCGGCCGGAAGGTGCGTTCTACATGTTCGTCCCGATGGGGCAAACCCTTATCGAGAAGGCCGTTAATGCGGGTATCATCATCGTGCCCGGCGGAGCGTTCGGCTCGCGGGCGCCTGAATACGCACGCTTCAGCTACGCGACCTCCCGGGAGAACCTCTCCCGTGCGGTCGGGCGGCTTGGGGAATTAGTGGGGTGAGAGAAGAGTGGTGAAAGAGTTACTCAGGAAGTTATCCGACGCCCACGGCGTCTCGAGCAGCGAAGGAAGCATCAGGGAGATCGTCAGGGAGGAACTTGCCGGGTCGGTCGACGAGTTCCGCGAGGACACGATGGGCAACCTGATCGCCGTGAAGCGCGGTGACGACTTCTCTATCATGCTCGCCGCCCATATGGACGAGATCGGCCTGATGGTCCAGTATATCGACGAGAAGGGGTTCATCCGGGTCGTCCCCATCGGGGGATGGTACGGGCCGGTGCTCTACTGCCAGCGGGTGATCCTGCACGGGAAGAACGGCCCGGTCCCGGGCGTCCTCGGCGCAAAACCCCCCCACGTCATGAAGGACGAGGAGCGCAAGAAAGAGATAAAGATCGAGAATATGTTTGTCGACGTGGGCGCTACGAGCGAGGAGGAGGTGAAGAACCTCGGGATCGAGATCGGCACCCCGATCACCATCGACCGCGAGTACACGGAACTTGCCGGCACCCGCGTCACGGGCAAGGCGCTCGATAACCGGGTCGGCGTCGCGATGCTCATCCGGGCCCTGCAGCAGACCGAGTCGCCCCACACGATCTACGGCGTCTTCACGGTCCAGGAGGAGCTGGGGCTCAAAGGCGCGAAGGTGAGCGCCTACTCCTTGAATCCCGACTGCGCGATCGCGACCGACGTCACCATCCCCGGCGACCATCCCGGGATCGAGAAGAAGGACGCGAGCGTCGAGATGGGCAAGGGGCCGGTCCTCGTCCTCGTCAGCGCGAGCGGGCGCGGGCTGATGGCCGACCCGCGGATGACCGCGTGGCTCCGGGAGACCGCGGAGAAGAACAACATCCCCTGCCAGCTCGAGGTGGGGACCGGCGGCAACACCGACGCGACGATCATCCATCTGGAGCGGGGCGGTATCCCGAGCATCCCGCTCTCGATCGCCGCCCGCTACATCCACTCTCCGGTCGAGGTGGTCGATGCCGGCGACATCGAGGCCGGGGTCCGGCTCCTCGTCGAGGCGCTGAAGAGCAGGCCGGCGCTCTGACTACCCATCTTTTTTGAAATCTGTTGAAACTCTGTTCCGGTCTTCATCCCAATCCTGATGAAGTTGGTGCTGGGCCGGCTTGCCCCTGGGGTCGGCCTTTTTCCTCGGGCATGTCCCCGTGCAGTGGACCGTGGTGGCTATCGCCATTGGGGGTGGCGGCTCGCGGGGAGGGGAGACCCCCTCCCCTGTCTCCACGTTGTAGTGGATCTCTGTAACCCCCACCACCCGCGCTACGCGCTCCTCCCGACCCCGGGGGGCGGGCAGTGCGTGGCGATTGCGATGGTTCGTTAGAACCGGAGCATGAGAAGACCGAAGGTCTTGGACTCGCAATGGACGGGACGTCAGGAGCATGAGCGCCGCCAGATGCGCAGCCGGGAGAAAGCCGTGCCCCGGAGTGCCCCAGGATTGCGACTATCTGGAACAAACAGGTGGAGTTCCAACAAAGCCTTTTTGACGTTTCCTGCACGGAAAGGATTAACGTATCCCCCGTGCAGTGCGGGGTATGACCGACGGATTCCTGCAGGAGATCCTCTTTGGCGACCCCGCCTTCCTGGTGCGGGTCCTGATCGTCGGCGTATGCGCGTACTTGGCCCTTGTGATCATCGTCCGCATCTCGGGAAAGCGGACGCTCTCGTCGATGAACGCCTTTGACTTCATCGTGAACGTGGCCGTCGGCTCGATCCTTGCCTCGACGATCGTCTCCAGGGACGTTTCGCTTGCGGAAGGGGTGCTCGCCTTCGGCATCCTGATCGTGCTGCAGTACGCCGTCTCCTGGTCGTCTGTCCGGTCGGAGGGAGTGCAGAAGGCGGTGAAGTCGGAGCCCCGCCTCATCTTCCACGACGGAGAGTTCCTGCACGATGCGATGCGGCGGGAACGGATCGCCGAGAGCGAGATCCGGCAGGCGTTGCGGTCGGAGGGGGTCGTTTCCCTCGAAGGCGTGCGCGCAATCGTCCTCGAGACGAACGGGAACCTCTCGGTGCTTCAGAAGAGCGACGGCACGGGATCGCTCGTCGATGTGACAGGGATCCGCCGGTGAAAACAGTGTGCCCAAGAGATAAGGCCTTACGCCCGGGCACACTTCGGTTCATGGTGCAGTGTTTTATTTGTGTTCGCAGGCCGTAACCGTCCTTGCCTGTGAACCCGCTGCATCATGTGATGATGTGCCTTCTGGTTGACCCCACTCTCAGGCAAGATCCCCCATAACGCTGAAAGTATATAATTTTATCGTGGCGTGCGAATAATGATCGTCCTGTGTTCTATCACCCAGGTCGGCTTTATCCTCCCTTCAAACGATCTCACTCTTCCACAACGATGACTGCGACCGGGCACGCGTCGGCAGCCTCCAGGGCGCAGTCGGCAAGGTCGTCGGGCACGTTGCCCTCCGCGGGGTTGCCGTCAACCCGGTACTGTTCCGTGATCGAGCTCAGGCCGTCGTTTGGGTCCTCTTCGAAGATGTCCGGGCAGAGCGTCCAGCACGACTCGCAGCTGGTGCATCCCGGCCTGTCGATGGTAACTTTCACCACACTCCATACCTCCTCTGGAGCTCCGGGAGGGTACTCTTCCATGTTAAACATGACGGAAGCGGAGGGTCTGCATGGTTCGGGCAGACAAAGTATAACGCTTTCCGGACCAAACGAGAGAGGGCTCATGCAGAATACTGCCTGGATCACTCTGTTCTTCGCCGGGCTCCTGGAGGCCGGCTGGGCGCTCGGCCTCAAGTATACCGAAGGGTTCACGAAGGTCTGGCCGTCGGTGGCGACCCTCGTCGTGATGGCCGGGAGCATCTACCTCCTCTCGCGCTCGCTCTCCGGCCTTCCGCTCGGAACAGCGTATGTCGTCTGGACGGGCATCGGGGCGGTCGGAACGGTCATCGCCGGGATCATGCTCTTCGGCGAATCAAGGAGCGTCGTCCGCCTCCTCTGCATCCTCCTGATCGTATCGGGGATCGTGGGACTAAAGTTCTGTTCGGATACGTGAAGGGGGCGGCGTGGCCTCACGCGAAGATGTGAAAAATTGTGCCGATGCCGGCGATTACCCAAACGTTGGGGCAGGAGCCGGATCTACCCGCTCAGGGCAGCGGTGCCGGCGGCACGAAGGTCGGCAGGACGTCCCGGGTGACGAACGCCGGCCGCTCTGCGGGCGCTTCACCCCTGATAAAGACGCCGACGCTGTAGTATCTCGGCGAATCGGGGCCGGCAGGGTTCCCGGCCTTGTAGTCGTGCCAGGACTGCATGAACTCGTCGTGGTCCATGACGATCCGTGCCCCGAGCATGTCGGGGTCCTCGAGGAAGACGGAGCGGTCGTCCACTCCGACAACGACCATTTATCACTCTCCGATCACGATTCCGGCAGGGTAATGGCCTGCGTCTCGTCGTCCAGCGCATCGAGAAACGCCACGAGACGTGCGTGCCTCTCTTCGGCGATGCTCCGGCCGATCTCTGTGTACATCCGGTCTCTGAGGTTCAGGAGTTTGTCATGGAAGTGAGCGGTTGCGTCCGCGATGCCCCCTCCGTGTTCTCCGGCCCGGATGAACGTTCTCGCGATCCCGACTGCGCCCATCGCGTCCAGGTTGTCCGCGTCGGAGAGCACCCGGGCCTCCAGTGTCTCTGGGGCGATGCCCGAGGAGTACCGGTGCGCCCGGATGGCGTGGACGATGCCCGCGATGTGGTATTCGGGGTAACGGATGGACCGGAGATAGGACGCCGCCATCCGCGCCCCCTCTTCTTCGTGGGGGACGCCCGTCTCCTCCTCAAGGGGCCGGGCGATGTCGTGGAAGAGGGCGGCCGGGATGAGGACCGCCATATCCGCACCCTCGCGTGCGCCGATCGCCTCGCAGAGGCGCACGACCCTCCCGGTATGGTCGAACCCGTGCGCCCCGGGGTCCCGGAACGCCGCCCTGACATGCGCAACCATCCTGTCCGTTGCTTCGTCCATAACAGGTCTCTGTTTGGGGGCTGAATATGGTTCCCTTTCAGTCGCCCCTGCTCCCGTGCTCATGCCGACCGCTCTCCCCCACCGGTGTCATGCAGCCGGGTCTGCAGCCCCCGGCACTCACAGCCAGTTCCCCTCGGTGATGGCGACCAGGTGCGGGAAGACGTAGATGCTCGCGTTTCTTCCCCTTCCCTTCTGCACCAGCTGGATGGTGTCGCTCTCCTCCAGGTCCCTGAGGATCTTTGCCCCGCTCTCTTTCGGAATCGCCGACAGGTCGTAAAACCCGGACGTATCGAAGATCGGCGTCCCGAAGATGGCATCGATCGTAGCGGCGGCGTACTGCGACCGGGTTACCTCCGGCACCGTCTGCTTCATCTCGGTATAGAGGTCGAGGATTGCCTTTGTTTTCCGGCCGTTCTCCTCGGCCTGCTCCTCGATGGCGCGGAGGAAGAATGCGATCCAGCCGTTCCAGTCCCGCTCACGGGAGACCGCGAGCAGCCGCTCGTAGTAGGCCGGCCGGTGCCGCTCGAGGTAGGCGCTGATGGAGAACATAGGGCTTGCAGTCAGCTCCTTCTCGTAGAGGATCAGCGGGACGAGCATCCTCCCGATACGCCCATTGCCGTCGCAGAACGGGCGGATGAGTTCGAACTGCGCTATTAAGACGGAAAGCTGGACGAGGGTGTCTTTCCCTTCACGGTAGAGGTAGGCCTCCCAGTCCGCGAGCGCCCGGGGCACGTTCTCCGGCGCCGGCGGGACGAAGATCGCGTGCTCGATACGGGCGTCCCGGCCGATGAAGTTCTGGACCGTGCGGATGCATCCCGGCTCCCGGTCCATGCCCCGGCTGCCGGCGAGCAGGATGCGGTGCAGGTCGCAGGCGAGGGCTGCATCCAGCCGCCGGGCCTTGAGGGCGTCCACCGCAACGTTCAGCGCCTCCCGGTAGTTGATGATCTCCCGGATGTCGGCAAGGGCCTTATCGTTGATCCGTTCCCCCGGGTTCGCCCCGCACGCAGGGCATCCGCTCCCGGTGAATATGATCATGCCTTTCAAACATTATTTCGGCATCATCCGCGTGGCCGAAACGTCCGGGACGGGCACCGCCCGGCGTCCCGGTCGGCGGGAACGGGGCCGTTGATGCTGCATTCCCCGTCGGTCTCGCTCTTCTTCATATAGAGGGCGCAGTCGCTGCAGGTCGGCATAACGACCCTTTTCCCGCCCGGGAGATATAGGTTTTGCCGGCCGGGCATATGGGGACGGTTCCTCCTTCTTTGGCCGGGCCGGGTGCCCGGGCACTTCCTGAGCCCCTCCACGTCCGGATACGTGCCTATCGAGTGCCGTACGCTGCAGGTGACGCCGGGCCAGGGAAAACGGACGGCAGGACGCCTTCCCGGTGTAAGTGTTACTTTTATTGATCTATATCATATTTAGTGGAATTTTAAGGCCAGAATCCAATTATTTATTAGATTCCAGGCAGAGGTTCTTCATATCACAGGGGCGCTGCCGCCTCCGGGGGAACCATGTACGACGGTATCATTCAGACGGTGACGCTTGCTGCCGGCCTGCTCGGCGAGGTCGTCCCGATGATGGTCGCCGGGGTCTTCCTCGCCGAGGTGCTCGTCGCCCTGAAGATTGCCGGGCGGATTGCGGCCTTCTCCCGCCCGCTCACCTCGTTCGCCCGCCTGCGGGAGGAGTGCGGCACGAGTTTCCTCATGGCCTTCGTCTCGCCTCCGGCCGCGAACGCCATGCTGATGGACTACCACGCAAAGGAGATCATCACCCGCAGGGAACTCGTCATCGCTGCCGTCATGAACTCGTTTCCGACGGTTGTCATGCACTGGCGCTACCTCCTCCCGGTCTACGTCCCGCTCCTCGGCATCCCCGGCCTCATCTACTTCGGCTTGCTGATGCTCGCCGGCCTTGCCAAGACCGTGGTCATCATGCTCTTCGGCCGGGCCGTCCTCACCCCCTCGTCATGCGCACCGGCCATCCCTGCGGAGGAGCCGGCCGTCACGCTCCGGGAGGCGCTACGGACGGCGTGCACGTCCTCAAAAAAGACCCTCACGCGCCTGCTCTCGATCACCGTCCCCACCATCGTCATCGTCGCGTTCCTCATCAACGCCGGCGTCTTCGACCGGCTTGCCGGGCTGATGCAGGGCGCAGGATCGGTATTCCCCGTGCCGCCGGAGGGGTTCGCCATCATCGCGGCACAGTTCGGCAGTTTCGTCGCGGGTGCGAGCGTCGCGTCCGCCCTGCTCGCCGCCGGGGATATGACCTGGCAGCAGATCGTCCTCACCCTGCTCGTCGGCAACGTCCTCACCAGCGTGACGCGGAGCATCCGCTGGCTCGGCTCCTCGTACGTCGCGATCTTCGGGATGCGGACGGGAACGGAGATCATGCTCGTCTCGACGGCGCTCCGGAACGGGATCATGGTGCTGCTGGTCGCCGTGCTGGCATACGGGTTCGGATGGGGGTGAGGGGTTGGCGCTGCAGGCGGCGTCCTTGAGTCGAGCGTCGGGATGTATTAGCAGGCTGCTTCGCTCTTTTGGGGCTGTCAAAAAAGGTCTTTGGCGGTGCGGGAATGCCTTGAAAACGAGATTGGTGGATTAGATCTGCAAATCTCCCTTCTCCCGCAGATAATTTCCGGGGCCTGATGTTGCGAAGGTAGCAGTCAGTATGGTTTCGAGAGGTTTGAGGATCGACGTATCTTCGTCGAAAGCATCGGCAAGCAACCTCATCCCTTCCTGGATCTTTTCAAAATGCCTCGCTTCAAGTGGAACTGTGCTATCGCCGGAACGAATGCGTTTGAACCGATCCATCAACCCTGTATAGCAGGTATTGAGGACGAAATCAGCCATAAGGTAGTCATCGGTGAATGCATAGCGGAGCGTGCGGTTGGTAATGCCATATGCTGCAGAGAAATAGTAGATCTTCTTCTCAATGCTCTCTTCCTTCCGCATCATCGCTTCTACCCGCCGCAATTCAGTGACGAGTTCTTTTCTGAAGAAATCTTCCCTTGGCATAATTTTCTCCCTCACTGGAAATATCTCGGATGCTCATCGCCATAGATGCTATCTGCAGTCGCACATGGTGGGATGAACACGCGTGTCGATCCGATGACGCTGCCTCCCCAGGTCTCACCCTCAAAAGGAGTATATCCGGGAGCCCAGGCCTCCTCTGCTGAGATATCCGGCGGTGTACTGATATCTCTTTCCTGGATGTACTCGTGAATCTCTTTAAGCCGTTCTTCACCGAGCATCTTCTCGATGAGAGCATTGTTCAGGTCATCAACGCGCCGCACAATCGAAGAATCCGTATTGATCGAGTAGAGGGGAACCTTTCCAGCACCCACGTTCAGGAGGCCCCATGCAACGAATTTTTTCACGACCCTGCCTGCGGTGACACGCGAAACGCCTGCCTCTTCTGCGAGTTCGGTAACGTTAAATTCCATGTCGGATAGCGGCAGGAGGAACTCGAGAATTCTCAACTCGCAGGTGTTTCCAAATAATCCTTCAAACGGACGTGCCATAATCTCACATAATCTCATGCGGTGATCAGGAATGCTCTACGCGTACTGATAACTGATATTGTCGCAAGTGATAAAAATATTTTGCATCATGTCAGAGTTTACGATATCGCCCGTCAACAACGTTGTACCCATGGCTTTTCAGGGCAAAGATGGCGCTCTTCATGCCGGCTATGTAGTATTTCACTTTCTTTTTCCTGATCTGTGCTACATATCCGTCGTTCATCAGGATCTGAAGCGTATCTTCAATGGATAGACAGGATCGCCCCGTGAATTTCTTTATATAAATCTTGTACAGTTTTTCGGAATGGTAGCCCGCATCTGTCCGAAAGTGCCTCCCCTTGTACAAAACATTGAGAATAAAGAGCGCTTCATCAGGGAGATCGCATGACATAAGGCACTGATTTACGGTTTATTTCGTTGCTATATATAATGTGGTTGTTTGAGTTTCGTTGCTTTTGAGGGGGCGATATCGGCTTTCCTCCTTCAGCAGGGTCTGAGATCCGTTCTAGCAACGGCTTTTTTTGGGCTGCACGGAAAACCTGTGTTGTCTCGGCTTATCTGGCTTCATTGCATACAGGGGGCTCTGCAGATTGCACCGCTCACGAACGCGGCTGCTTCTCAATGACTCACCCCCCCTGCACCTCCCGCACCGCCCGTATCTCCGGGATATCCATCCCGCCGAGCCGTTCGACGATCGCCTGCACGTAGGGCTCCTGCCGGGTGCAGCTCGGGGATGCCCGGGGGTCGGTCCGCTGCCCTCGCCGCCCCATCCCGGCGTGGCCGGTGGCGATGTAGTGCAGGAAGTCCTCTTTCGGGAGGCCCCACCGGCAGTTGACCTGCAGCCGGACGAAGTCCGGGTTCTTCGGGTTCGGGAAGAGCACTGCCCGCGTCGGTGGGAGCGGGACCGGGTCGCCGCCGTTTGACTCCGCAAGATCGAGGACCCGCTGCCAGAGCCGGCCGCAGGCGACCTCCGGGCAGACCCGGCAGCAACGGTTCGACGGCGGCGTGCCGTCGCCGGTGTAGTGGCGGCAGAAGTTCGTGTCCATGGGCGTTCAGTGGTTCCGTTATGGGTCACCGGTGCCGCACAACTGCTCGACGCAGGCGTCACTGCACTGCATCAACTGCTCAGCATACGACTCGATGAGGTCCCGCATCGCAAGGCACTCCAGCCAGACCTGCGGGATCCCCGCCGCCCCGTAGTGCGCCCCGGCAAGCTGCCCGTAGATCGCCGCGGTGGTATCGGCGTCTTCCCCGAGGTTCACCGCGAGAAGACAGCCTTCCTCAAACGTGCTGCTCCGGGAAAAAGCCCAGAGCGCCGCCTCAAGCGAGGCCACGACATACCCGCGCCCCCGGATCTCGGGAGGCTCCCTATGGAGGTAGGACCCCGCCGCGACTGCATCGATCTCGCCGGTGAGCGGGTGCTCTTCCCAGTAGCCCGGAACCGGGGAGTACCGCGCCGAAAGCAGCACCTCTTTCGGCGCGCCGGCAAGGGCGCCGAGGATCAGCCCCCCGAAGAACCGGCAGGCGTCGACGACCACCGGCAGTGCGTGGGTGGTCCGCGAACTCTCGCCGGAGAGTTCGATAGCCCGAACGGGGTCGGCGGCGTAGAACATCGGCACCGGGCAGAGCCGCATCAGGGACCCGTTCCCCGCCGACCGCTCGTCCGCGAGCCCCGGAAAGGGCTCCCGGGCAACCATGAACCGCTCGAGCGCCTTCCGGGTCGTCGTCCCGATATCAAAACACGTCCCCGTGCTCGATAGGTGCCCCTCCCGGTACCAGCGCACGTAGCGCTCCAGCTGATCGATGGGGTCGAACCCCCGCTTCTCGATCAGGCTCTCGGCGAGGCAGAGGGCGAGGGAGGTGTCGTCGGTCCACTCGCCGGGCCTGAGATCATGGTACCCGCCGCCGGCCATACCGGCGACGGGCGCAAACGTCCCCGGCGGCCGGAACTCGACTGATACCCCGAGGGCGTCGCCGGCGGCGAGGCCGAGCAGGCAGCCGCGGTAACGGTCGATTCTGTCCATGATCTTCCTATGGGCATCGTCTGGAAAGAGTGCTCCGGTTTGTGCCGGTCCAAATAACAACACTCATCCCTCCTCCTTCCTAACCCCCTCACCAGGAGAGAACACCGGATGTCCCCCGCCGTTCTGTACCGCCAATTGCCCGGAGAGGGTCTCGACACGTTTATTGCGGAATTCCGGAAAGCCGCCGCCCGCGACCCCTTCGGCACCGTCTTCATCGTCCCGACGTCCTACCTCGCCCGGGAAGTCGCCCGCCGCCTCGGGGATGGTGGGGCCTCGTTCGTCGCCGACACCGTCACCACGCTTCCCGGGTTCGCCCGGAAGGTCTTCTTCGAGCACGCGGCGGCGGAGACGCCGATCTCCGCTGCCGATTCCCGGCTCATCCTCACCCGGCTGCTTGCTGCCGGCAGATACCCGCTCCTCGCCGGGACCGGGGCCGTCGACGAACTCGCGACCCTCTTTGACGTCCTCATCATGCGGAAGGTCGACTACCCGGCCGCCCTCGGCGACCTTGCAAGCGCCAAAAGCGCCGAGATCGCCGCCCTCTTCGGCGCCTACCTCCGTTTCCTCGACGGGCACGGCCTCGTCGACGAGAGCACGCTGTTCTCCCGGGCTGTCCGGCTGCTCGCGGCTGGAGAGTTCCGGACGGTCTTCGCCTACGGGCTCTTCGAACCGATGCCGCTCGAGCGGGACCTGCTTCTTGCCCTGCGGGAGTCCGCGGATGAGTTCCACTACTCATTGCCCTATGCCCCGAACCCGGCGGTCTTCCCGGACGACGGCGAGTGGCTGCACCCGGATATGGTCGTCTCCGGGGATGCCCCGGACTCCCACCTCTCGCACCTCGCCGGCCTCTTCTCCCGGCGGGAGCCCGGGGACTGCGGGAAGTTCATCCGTCTTGCGGAACGGCGCGACCGGGAGGGCGAGGTACGGGCGATCGCGCAGGAGATCCGGGACCTGCTCGCCGCCGGCGTCCGGCCGGACGAGATCATCGTCGCGTTCCCCGACCTTGCATCGGCGGTGCCCTATGTAGAAGAGGTCTTCCCCGACTTCGCCCTCCCGTACACCGCGTCCGGCGGCCGGCCGCTCTCCGCATCGCCGCTCGTCCAGGCGCTCCTTTCGGTCCTCGCCGTCCCCGCCCGCGGCTACCGGCGGGAGGACGTCGTCGCCCTCATGACCTCTCCCTACCTGCCGAACGCCGGCGGCTGCGAGCTTGACATCCTCTCCCGGGAGGCCCGGATCACCGCCGGGAACTGGGACGGGCGGCTCGCCGCGCTGATCTTTGCCCTCGAAGAAGAACGGGCGCGGCCGGACTCCGCACAATCCCGGCTCGCAGAGAAGATCGCCTCGATAGACGCGGCACGGAACACCGTCCGGGGGCTCTTTGCCGATCTCTCGGTGCTCGAGGGGACGAAGACGATCCGGGAACACCTCGCCGCCTACCGTTCGCTCCTCGAGCGGTGGCAGGCCCCGGTGATGCCGGCGGAGGGCGAACCCGATCTCCGTGAGGACGAGGCCCGGGACCTCCGCGGATTTATGGAGACCCTCGCAGCCCTCGACCGCGTCTCCCGGCTGTTCCCGGAGGAGAAGGTGGCGCTTTTAGAGTTCTCCTCCATGCTCACCCTCCTCCTCGCCGGGACCAGGACCGGCAGGCGGCGGCACGGCAACGCCGTCCGGGTGGTCGGCGTCCGGGAGGTCGCCCACCTCGCCGTCCCCTACCTTTTTGTCGGCGACCTCGTCGAGGGCACGATGCCGCGGCTCACCACCCGGCTCCCGTTCACCACCGATGCCGAGACCCGGCGCCTTGCGACACGATCGAAGGAGGACATCCTCCGGGAGGAGCGCTACCACTTTCTTGCGGCCCTCCTTGCCGCCCGGACCCGGGTCTCCCTGAGCTACCCCGCTGCCGACGGCGCAACGCCGCTGGTCCGTTCCGGGTTCGTGGACGCCGTCCGGGAGGCCTTCTCCCCGGAGACGTGGGGGAACAGCGATCTCCCGGACTCCCGGCTCGCGGCAGCCCGGCGGGCCGGCGCCCTCCTCGCCCGGGGGGAAGTCCCCGCCGGGATGCCGCCGCCCCTCACCCTCCGCGAGGCCGTCCGCCGGCTCAACGTCGAGAACTACCACCGGAAAGGCGGCTACGACTCCCCCTACGACGGCATGCTCGGGGACGACCCGGCGCTCACCGAACGCTTCGGCGACGGGGCCGTCTTCTCCCCGACGGCGCTCGAGACCTACGCGGACTGCCCGTTCCGGTTCTACCTGGAGCGGGTCCTCGGTCTGGCACCGCTGCCGCAGATCGACCCCGACCTGACGGCGCAGGAGCGGGGGGCCCTCGTCCACCGGATCGCCTACCGGTTCTACTCCGGCTGGACGTGCGACGGCAACGGGCCGGTCACCGACGCGTGCTACGCGGACGCCCTCCGGCGGATCCTCGACGCCGGCCGGGAGGAGGCGGAGCGGTTCGCGTTCGAGACCCCGGCATGGGCCGCGGATAAGGAGCACCTCCTCGGCTCGCCCGCGGCGGGGAGGGGCCTCCTCGAACGGTTCCTCCGGCACGAGGCCGAGGTCGCGGCTTCCCGCTTCGTCCCGCACGCCTTCGAGGTCTCGTTCGGCCTCCCGCTGGCGCCGGGCGAGGTCGACGCTGCCTCGGTGCCCGACGCGGTCGCGATCCCGCTCGGCGACGGGACCATCCGCCTGCGGGGCAGGGTCGACCGGGTCGACGTGATGTCCGACGGGCGGTTCATGATCACCGACTACAAGACGGGGTCCTCGCACCACCGGCTCAAGGATATCATGGCCGGAAAAGCGCTCCAGCTCCCCCTCTACCTCCGGGCGGTCGAGACCCTGACCGGGAGGGAGGGGGTCGCGGGCACCTACTACACC
The DNA here is from genome assembly GCF_032944295.1 of Methanoculleus nereidis. NCBI lineage: Archaea > Methanobacteriati > Methanobacteriota > Methanomicrobia > Methanomicrobiales > Methanomicrobiaceae > Methanoculleus > Methanoculleus nereidis. The sequence goes on along the minus strand of NZ_JABFFQ010000004.1, from coordinate 29,881 downwards.
CTCCGGCGCGGAGAGGTCAAAAACAAACCGATCTTCTGGGATGCCGGGCTCAAGGAGTGCTTCTCCTGCTTCCCGGGCTCCGGCCGGAGCAGCGTCGGGGACGTCCGGGACCTGGTCGATACCACGCTCTCATGGGTGCAGCGGTACCTCGCCGGGATACGCGGCGGGTGCTTCCCGCCCCGGTCGGACGCCGGCCCCTGCCCGGCGTACTGCGGGTTCAAGACGGTCTGCCGGTTCGACGCCCTGCGGCTGATCACTGCGGAGGGGAATCCCGATGGGACTGACTGAACGCCAGGGGCGGGCCGCGCTCGACCACTCGATAAGCAGGTGCGTCACCGCCGGGGCCGGGACGGGGAAGACGCACGTCCTGGTGCAGAAGTACCTCAGCCTGCTCGAGTCCGGTGTCGGCGTCGGGCAGATCCTCGCGCTGACCTTCACCGAGAAGGCGGCCGGCGAGATGAAAGTCCGGGTCCGCCAGGCGATCGCGGAGAAGGAGGGCGAGCGGTGGGACGCGGTCCGCGATGAGTTTTTGTGGGCGACGGTATCGACCTTCCACTCCTTCTGCGCAGGGGTCCTCCGCGAGTTCCCGCTCGAGGCCGGCGTGGGGCCGTCCTTTGCGGTCCTCGACGAGCGGGAGGCGCTCCGGCTCCGTGAGGAGGCGATCGACGGCCTCATCCACGGCGATCCGCCCGCGGAGTGCCGGGACGCCGTGATCGGCGCTCTCCGGGCGGTCGGGGCCCACGAACTGAAAAGTTACATCGAGACGCTCTACTCGCGCCGCGGGGTTGCGGAAACGTTCTTTGCCGCCCTCGCACGGAGCGAGGAGGAGGTGCTCGACGCCTGGCAGGCGACCGTGGAGCGGCACCGGACAGAAGCCCTTGCGGCCTTCTCCGACCGTGCCGCCCCCTCACTCGAGACCCTCCGGGACCTTGCCGCCCGCTACCCCGGCGAACGGGACCCGGCCGGGGAGTATCTCCGGGCGGTCGAGCCCTGCCTCGACGGTGCGGTCGCCGAACTGGCCGATGTTCACAGCAACCCACGCTTCCGCAGGAACATGGGGCAGAAGAAGAACTGGGCGGGGGACGACCTCAACAACCTCCGGACTGCCTACGGCGTCCTCGACGGCTGCCTCAAGGACCACGCCGATGCCTGCTCGCTCACCCTCGACCCCTCCGACCCCTTCACCCGGGCGACGCTCGACTTCCTCCACGACCTCGGGACGGTCTTTTCGGCCTTCCTGGACCTGGTCGAGGCGGAGAAACGGCGGCGAAACGCCCTCGACTTCGACGACCTGGTGAACCGCACCCACCGGCTCTTTTGCGACCGCGAGGATATCGTTGAGGCGCACTTTCAGAGCCGGTTCCGGTTCATCCTGATCGACGAGTTCCAGGACACCGATCCCGTCCAGATCGCCATCATCCGCGCAGCCCTCGGAGAATCCGCGAACCTCTTCGTCGTCGGCGACCCGAAACAGTCCATCTACCTCTTCCGGGAGGCCGACGTGACGCAGTTCTCGCATACCCGCGACCTGATCGAGGGCGACCTCGGCGGGGAGACGGTCGCGCTCGACGTCAACTTCCGGAGCACGTCCGAGGTCGTCGGGTTCACGAACGCCGTTTTTTCCGCCCTGATGGCGGAGGCGGAACGCCCCTGGGAGTTCCTCTACGAACCGCTGCGTGCGAACCGGCGTGAGGACACCGGTTCGGTCGAACTCCTCCTCTGCCCGAAGACTAAAGGCCGGGCGGCCGGCCGCCGGGCCGAGGCGGAGATGGTGGCCCGCAAGATCCGCTCTCTCGTCGATCAGGGAGAAAAGCCGGTCTCCCGCGACGGGGAGACCCGGCCGGCGGGCTACGGCGACGTCGCCGTCCTGCTCGAGCGGCGGACGAACCTCGCCTACTACGAGTGGGCGCTCGCCCGTTACGGCGTCCCCTACCACGTCCACGCGGGGCTCGGGTTCTACGAGCGCCAGGAGGTCTACGACCTCTACAACATCCTCCGGTTCCTCGTAAACCACCTGGACGACGCGGCGCTCTACGGCGTGCTGCGGTCGCCCTACTTCGGGCTCTCCGACGCCCGGCTCTTCCACGTCGCCCGGGCGCCGGGGAGTTCCCTCTGGGAGCGGCTGCAGGTGGCGGCGGAGCCTGCGGCGGCGACCCTCCGGGGCTGGCTCTCGCTCTCCCGCAGGCTCCCGCCCGCCCGCCTCCTCCGCCGGATAGTCGACACCTCGGGGATCTTCGCCGTCTTCGGCGGGATGGCCGGCGGCGAACAGGCCGCGGCGAATGTCGAGAAACTGATCGCCGTCGCGAGGGAGGCCGGGTACCCTTCGCTCGGAGAGTTTACCGCGGAACTCGGCCGCTCCATCGACGACGGACAGCGCGAGGGGGACGCCCCCCTCGACCTTGCGTCGACCGACGCGGTCTTTATCATGACGGTGCACGCCGCAAAGGGGCTTGAGTTCCCGGTCGTCGTCGTCCCCGACCTTGCTGAGACGCCGCCGCCCGGCAGGGGCAGCATCATGGTGGAGGAGGGGCTGCTGCTCGGGGTCTCGATACCGAACCCGGCAAACGACCACGAGCGCGAAGAGACGCCCGTCCTCCGGCTCCTCAAGGCCGAGCACCGGCAGAAGGAGGAGGCGGAGCGTAAACGCCTCTTCTACGTCGCGGTCACCCGGGCGAAGGACCACCTCATCCTCTGCGGGGAGATGCCGGCCGAAGTCCCGGAAAGCCTCGCGGCGGGGAAGACCCGGATGGCCTGGCTCGCACACTGCCTCGGGCTCAATGATGAGGTCTATGCTCGCGGCGAAGCTGTCCTCGGGGCGCTCCGCATCCCGCTCACCCTCGACCCGGCGGCGATCCCGGTCGACGCGGAAGAGACCGCTCCGATCTACCTCCCGCTGCCCGACGACGTCCCCGCGGCGCCTGTCCCGGCGAGCATCCCCCCGGACGGGGCGGAGGAGCGTGTCTACTCGGCGAGCGAGGTCGAGGCGTACCTCCGCGGTCCGCCGGGGTCCGCCGCCAGGGAGGACCCGGTGACCCGCGGTCTCGTCGTCCACGAGGTCTTCCGCGGCCGGGATCCCGCCGCGGTGCTGCGGGAGTACGGCATGGACCCCGGCAGGGCTCCGGAATACCGGGAACTCTACGAGCGGTTCCTTGCGTCCCCCCTGATGCAGGACGTCGTCCGGGACCACCGCGAGGTGCCGTTCTCGGCGCGGGTGAACGGGTTTGCGTTCAGAGGAGCTATCGACCGGCTGGTGCAGCGGCCGGACGGTGCCTGGGTGCTCATCGACTACAAGACCGGGACGCCCGATGACGCCGACTACGCGGTCCAGATGACGGTCTACCGCCGTGTCGCTGCCCGGATCCTCAGGAGCCCGGTCACACCCTATCTCTACTTCGTCGACGCCGACCGCTGGGTGGAAGTCGATGTTGACGAGGAGCGGGTCTTTGCGGAGATCGGGCGAGCGGTCAGGGGGATGGAGGAGAGAGGATTTTGACGGCGGGAGCGGTGTCTCCTCTAATCCGAATGAGATGTACCGTGAACGAGCCGCACCCCGTGCACGGCCTCACCGCTCACTCGTACAGCCCTATCGCCAGGTAGTCGTCGTCTGAGAGTTCGTCCCAGAGATCGAGGATGACCGAGCCGTCGTCCAGGACGTCGCCGGGGATCACCCAGTCGGAATCGACTTCCCTGACCTCTTCAACCCCGTCCGGGGTCCTCACGAGCACGTTCATATTATCCCTGCTGCGGCCGGCGCCACCCGGACCACGTCCCCCCGTCATCTCTCCCTGCCGGGGGAGCGGTATGTCCCACGGTGAAGAGAATGGCTATTTATGTATGCCGGTTATCCACGACAGCCGGTTGAAGGCGATAGCGGGGGCATCCCCTTCGGAGTCCGGGGGTTTCCACAATTTTATATAAATACGCGCTTATTTCGTATGTGGAGCCCTGCCGATGACACCGTTCCCTGGCGCACCTGCCGAACCCTCTCCGCCCCTGCAGTTCCTCGACCTGCTCGATGAGGGCGTGCTCCTGATCGGTCTGGACAACCGTATCGTCTGGATCAACAGAGCACTGCAGCGCTGCCTCGGGATCGACCGGGACGCTTATGTCGGCAGCGACGCCGGGGAGTTCTTAAACCGTTTTCTTCTGCCCCGGATCATCGACGAGGAGTGCAGACAGGCGATCGCGGCATCCCTCCGCGACCGTGCCGACCTCCCTGACCTTGCCTGCACCCTCCGGACCGCCGACGGCAAAGAACGCCGGATCTGCTACTCCAGCAGGGTCGGAGAGGACGGTACGCACCTCGTCCGCCTGCGGGACCGCCGGCCGTACGGCGAGCAGGAGGTGCTGGAAACCATCCTTTCGCACCTGCCGGAGACGGTGAACATCCTGGACCGTGACCTCCGGTACGTCTACGTGGACAGGGAGTTCGCCCGTAAACTCGGCCGGGAGCCGCACGAGATGGTGGGTAAGACCTGGGAGGAGCTCGGGTTTACACTGGAGGGGGCCGGCCCCTACTTCGAGAAGGTCAGGGAGGTCTTTGCCACCGGAAAGCAGGTCCGGGGGGAGGTCCGCCATGCCGTGATCCGGGATATCGCGTACAGCGAGTACATCTCGGTCCCGATCCCCGGCCCCTCGGGCAGGATCGAACGTGTCCTGACGGTCTCCCGCGACATCACCGACCGGAAACGGGCGGAGCGGAAGATGGCGCACGAGCACGAACTGCTGCAGGCGATCATCGATGCGATCCCGGTGATGATCACGATCTACGACCCGAACCTGAAGACGTTCCGGTTCAACCGCGCCCTGCGCGAGACGCTGGGCTGGACGGAAGAAGACGCACGCGGCGGCGACTTCATGGCGCTATGCTATCCCGACCCCGGGTACCGGGAGATGGTCGGCCGGTTCATGCAGTCGCTCGAGCCCGGGTGGCGGGACTTTGTGCTGAGGGCAAAGGACGGCTCGCTGGTCGAGAGTTCCTGGGCAAACATCCGCCTCTCCGACGACACGCAGGTGGGCATCGGCATCGATATCCGCGAGCGTAAGGCCGCAGAGAGGGCGCTCCGCGAGAGCGAGGGGTGGTTCCGCGGCATCTACGAGCGGGCCGGGATCGGGATCGCTCTCGTGGGGCTGGAAGGATGCTTCATCGACAGCAATCCGGCGTTCCAGGAGATGCTCGGGTATGAGCGCGACGAGATCGCGGACATGCACTTTGCCGATATCACCTACCCCGACGACCTACCGGAAGACATGGCGCTCGCGGCATCGCTCGTCGCCGGGGAGATCGAGCAGTACCGGCTGGAGAAACGCTACGTGAGGAAGGACGGCCGGATCCTCTGGGGGATGCTGACAGGGTCCCTCGTCCGGAACGCGGAGGACGCCCCGCAGTTCCTCATCGGCATGATCGAGAACATCACCGAGCGCAAACGGGCGGAGGAAGCCCTCCGGGAGAGCGAGGAGCGATACCGTTCCCTCGTCGAACTCATGCCGGACGCCGTCGTCGTACACCAGGACGGCATCATCGTGTACGTGAATTCCGCCTGCGTCCGGATCGCCGGCGGGAGGGGTCCGGAAGACTTCGTGGGTAAACCGGTGGACCTCTTCGTCTCCCCTGAATTCCGCGAGCTCGTCGCCGGGCAGATCCGGCGTATGCAGCAGGAAGGCACGGCTACCCCGCTAACCGAACAGGAACTCAAGACGTTTGACGGCCGGACGATCCAGGTCGACATCACGGCGATCCCCATACTCTACCGGGGCCGCCCCTCTATCATGGTCGTCTTCCGGGATATCACCGAGCGCAAACGGGCGGAAGCCGTTCTCCGGGAGCAGACAGAGGAGCTCACCCGGGTTAACCGGGAACTGGATGAGGCGCACCGGGAGGCGAACCTCTACCTGGATATCCTGACACACGACGTCCGGAACGCAAACAACGTCTCCACGATGTATGCCGATCTCCTGCTCGGCCTGCTCGAGGGCGATCCGAAGACCTACGCACAGAAACTCTACGACAGCATCTGGCGGAGCACCGAGATCCTCAAGAACGTCGCAGCCATCCGCCGGATCCACCAGGAGTCGGCAGATCTCTCGTCGGTGGACCTCGACGCCGTCATACGGGAAGAGATCGGGAGGTTTCCGGCGGCCTCAATCCGCTACGACGGCCGGCCAATCGAGGTCTGCGCGGACGGCCTCCTCTCGATGGTCGTGACGAACCTGATCGGCAACGCCGTCAAGTTCGGGGGACCGGATGTCGAGATCGCCGTCACGGTCGAGGAAGAGGACGGCGAGGTGCTGGTCTCGGTTGAGGACACCGGCCCGGGGATCCCGGACGGGGTGAAGAGGCTGCTCTTCCGGCGGTTCGAGCGGGGGCTCGGGCACGGCAGGGGCGAAGGCCTCGGGCTCTACATCGTCCGGACGCTGGTGGAGCGCTACGGCGGCAGCGTCCGGGTCGAGGACCGGGTGCCCGGCCGTCCCGATCAGGGTGCGGCGTTCCGGTTCACGCTTCTTCGGGCCTCGCACGGCAGGGTGCCTGCATGCGGCCGGGCCCGCATGTGCCCGCCGCATGACCCGGCAGGGCGCCGGGATACGGAGTGCGGCTACCTCCGCCCGGTCGTCGACCTCGTGAAGGATGCCGTTCTCGTCGCAGACGATGCCGGGAGGATCCGGGAGGCCAATCCCGCGGCCTCCACTCTGCTCGGGTATACCCGGGAAGCGTTGCTGCAGCGGTCGGTCTTTGATATATGCGCAGGCGAGGATCACGAGTTCTGGCGGGAGTTCCTGGAAAGCGGCATACTGGAGGGCGAATGCGAGCTTGCGCGGAACGACGGCGCCACGGTCCGGGTGGAGTGCAGCGCCGTGGCACGGACGGCGCCCGGCACCCACGTGGCCACCATCCGCCCGGTCCCCGGAGAGGCGCAGATGGAGGAGATGCTGCAGTTCGAGCGCGACCAGCTCCTCTCCATCTTCGACGGCCTCGAGCAGATCGTCTACGTCACGGACCCCGCGACGGACGAAATCCTGTATACAAACCCCTTCTTTACAAAAGCGCTCGGGAAGGACGTCATCGGCGGGATATGCTACCGCGAGTTCCAGGGGCGCGACACGCCGTGCCCGTTCTGCACCAACGAGGTGATTCTTCGCCAGAAGCCGAAACCATACCGGTGGGAGTATTATAACCCGGTCCTCGATGTCCACCTGGATATCGTCGACCGGATCATACGGTGGCCCGACGGGCGGGACGTGCGGCTCGAGGTCGCGATCGATATCACCGAGCGGAAACGGGCCGAGATGGCCCTGCAGGAGAGTGAAGAGCAGTTCCGGGCGCTCCTGGACGCGGCGCCCGATGCCACGGTGCTCATCGACCGGGAGGGCACGATCCTTGCCCTGAACGAGGCGATGGCCGCACGGTCGGGGAAGAGTATAGAAGATCTCCGGGGGACGTGCGTCTACGACCTCTTCCCGCCCGGTCTGGCCGCGGCCCGGAAGAAGTGGGCCGAGGAAGCCTTCTCGTCAGGGAAGCCCATCCGGATGACCGACGAGCACGAGGGGAGGGTCTTTGATCATATCCTCTTCCCGGTCCGGGGTGCAAACGGGCAGGTCCGGCGGCTCGCGGTCATCTCCGCCGACGTCACCGAACGGGAGCAGGTCGAGGGGATCCGGCAGGAGGCCTACGACCGGATCGAGCAGAACATCGAGCAATTCGCGATCCTGGCGGATCACGTCCGCCAGCCGCTCCAGGTTCTGCTTGCCCGGGCCGATCTGATGGACGACGAGGGAGCCGCGGAGAGGATCCGCGAGCAGGTCCGGCGGATCGACGATATCGTCGGCCAGCTTGACCGGGGCTGGATTGAGTCGCGGAAGATCCGGGAGTTTCTGCGCCGGCACGAGGCGGGGTAGGGGTGCGTTCCTATCCGCCGCCGGGGCAGGCGAGTTCGCAGGCCCGGCAGTGGTCGATCCGTTCCCTCCCGGAGTTCTTGTCGGCGTCCATCCGGGCCAGGCACCGCGCCCGGCTGAATCTCCCGGTGGCGAAGGCGTCCATCGGGCAGGCGCGGGCGCAGTACTGCTCGCAGCCGGCGCAGGGGTCTTCTCGCACCGGTGATGGTTCTTCGGGGCAGTCGAGGTCCGCCCAGACCGCCCGGAACCGGATCCGCGGCCCGTAGCCGGGGACGAGGACGAGGTTGTTTCTTCCCATCCTCCCGATCCCCGCGAGAGAGGCCGCGTCCTTGAGGTAGATCCCGCCGTCCTCGAGCCGGTAGGGGATGAGGCGGGCCCGGACCCCATACTCTTCCTGCAGCCAGCGGGCGAGGTCTTTTCCGATTCTCGCGAGGACCCGGTCGCCGGGCGTTCCCCGGTCCGGCTCCCAGAGGTCGAGTTCGGGGTGCTCGGGGCCGTGGGAAAGGCCGAGGACGATGTAGGCCCCCCGGTCGGTCTGCGAGCCCTTCTGGCCGTCCGCGACGGCCGAGGGGCAGCCGATGAGCCTTTTGGCCGGAACGGTGCCCGCTACGTCTGCGCCGAGTTCATGCGCCTTTCGGATGGCCGCCCTGATGATCTCGGGGTCGTTGGGCATAGTGGAGAGTGGGCGCGGGGGGTAAAGAAGGGAGCGGTCATCCGGGCTACGGGGGCGCGTCACCCGTTCTACCCTGTCCGGGGGTATGGTTGTGGGTCACCTCTTTATGCGATTGTTTCCAACGGGGGGCTTGATCGCAATGACCCCAAGAATCCTCATAGCGTTTGACGGGTCCAGCACAGCCGGGCTGGCAGTAGCGCGAGCGGTTGAATGGTTCGCTGCCGATAGCGAGTTTCATGCGGTCTATGTCCACGGTACGGGCGAGACGATCCGGATCCCGGTGGCGATCCCCCCGCATGCCGCTACCAGAGGGCTTGACCCCGAGCCCGAGCTGGAGCGACGGATCGAGAAGCAGGAACGTGAGTTCATCGAGAAAAAGATCCGGGACCTGACGGATGAGCACGGGGTGCAGATCCGGCTGCACTGGCGCCGGGGTGACCCGCGGCACGAGGTTGTCCAGGCCGCAACGGATGTGAGTGCCGATGTCGTCGTGATCGGTTCCCGCGGCCATGGAAAGATATCCCGGCTCCTGCTTGGGAGCGTCAGCTCCTTTGTGGTGGAGCATGCGCCGGTCTCGACGCTCGTTGTCCGGTGATCCGGCCGGACCCGGGAGTGGTGCCGGCACCTCTCCGGCCCCTGTCAATTGACCGCCAGCGGCACAGGCAGGGTCCCGGTCGAGGTCTTCATCTCCTTGATGCCGGAGAGTCCTACCCGGTTCGGGCGAGGATGGGTTCAGGATGCTCTTCTACACCGTCCCCTCCCCCGACGACGGCCCGGCAGGATACGAAGTGCCCCGGGGGTGAAGGGGCGGGGCACATAATTTGCAGCGCCTCTGCCCCCGGGCGAAGCCATTATTACTAATCCAGATTAGTACTAATCATGATTAGGGAGTTCATCGACCGCGAGACCGAGCGTGCCCTCCTCGAGGAGGAGTGGCGAAAGGATGGTGGCCGGCTGATCATCCTCTATGGGCGGCGCCGGATCGGCAAGACGCGGCTGGTCACCGAGTTCATCCGCGGGAAAGAAGGTATCCTCCACTTTGCCGAGGACACCGCACCGCAGATCCAGATCCGGCGGCTGCAGGAGGAGGTAGCCCGGTTCTTCTCTGACCCGCTCCTTGCAACACTCGAGATCACGACCTGGGACCAGCTTTTCACCTACCTCGCCCGGATACCGCTCGCCGGGCGCCGCTACCTCGTCATCGACGAGTTCACCTACCTGATCAAGAACGACCCGGCCGTCCTCTCCGCGCTCCAGAAAGCCTGGGATACCGCCCTTGCCGGATCGAACTGGTGTATTCTCCTCTCCGGGTCGATGCTCGGCCTGATGGCGGATAGTGCGCTCTCCTACACCTCGCCTGTCTACGGGCGGCGGACCCGGGACATGCTTCTTGGCCCGCTCCGGTTCTGCGACGCACGAACGTTCCTCCCCTCGTTCTCCTTTCGGGATGCTCTCAAGGCCCACCTGACCATCGGGGGCATCCCCGAGTACCTCCTCAAGGCCGGGGATCACCCCGACTATGCCACGTTCGTCGAGCGGGAGTTCTTCAATAGGTACGGCTACTTTTACCGGGAGCCTTACTTCCTCCTCTCGCAGGAGTTTCGGGAACTCAAGACCTACCAGGCGATCCTCAACGCTATCGCCGTCGGCAACACGGCCCCTGCCACCATCGCCCAGTTCTGCGGTATGGACCCCCGCCACCTCTACCCCTACCTCGAGGCGATGACGCGGCTCGGGATCATCGAGAAGGAGTTGCCCCTCTTTGGCAGCCGGCGGCAGGGGCTGTACCGGATCAAGGACTGCATCTTCGATTTCTGGTACAACTTCGTCTTTTCGCAGCGCCAGGCGATCGAGACGGAGAACCATTCGGTCGATGCCGTCGATATGAACCCCTACTTTGGCAAGCAGTTCGAGGTCTTCGTGCGAAACGAGTTTGCCCGGAAGGTTTTTTTGGGGTATACCACCGGGCGGTGGTGGTACCGCGGCGAGGAGATCGATCTCATCGCTGTCCGGGAGAGCGACGCGAGCATTGTCTTTGGGGAGTGCAAGTGGGGGAGCCTTACGGAGAGGGAGGCCCGCGGCGTGCTCACGCGCCTCTCTCAGAAAGCGGAGCATGTCCGGCACGATACCTACACCACCGAGCGCTTCTGCCTTGTCGCCGGCGGTATCAAGGGGAAAGACCGGCTCCGCGAGGAGGGGTTCCTCGTCTACGACCTCGCGGATATCGAGGCGGCATGCACCGTCGGGTAGTTCCATCCGGGACCGGACGCTCATTCCCTCTTCTCCTCCGCCTCCCGCCGGACGTTCCCTGTACCCGGCTGGACAAATTGTAAATTCCACTTACAATTTGTCCATATAAGTATGGCTCTGTGAGGGCGATGCGAACTACCGGCTTGAGCATGCCGGACGGGTGCCGAACGCGAACAACACCCTCCGGGACTTGAGACTGCATCCGCCGGGCCTAACATTAATACCGGTGGAGCGCCAAATTCACAACGCTGGAAAGCGATCGTTACGGGAGGAGTGGAAGATGAACCCAGAAAATCGGAGAACCACCGGGAAGGAGAACGTTGCGGAACCCGGGTCTTCCTACAGCCTCCCGCGGGATTCGACCGCTCCTTCTTCCGTCGGCCCGTTCGGTAAACCGCACCCTGAAGAGTCGCCCCGCCCTTCAAAGCAGGAAGACTTCAGGATGCTCATTGAGCGGCACAGGAAGACGCTCGACCTTCTAGCGGAGTAATCGACCTCTTTTTACGACCACGTGCAGCCGTCAAGAACGTCTTTTCGGGTCTTGTCGCCCCCGGCAACGTCCCGTACAAAGGCATTGTTCTCCGCATCGGAGCTTGCGATGATGTACTGTTCCGGGGTCCTCTTCAGGATGAGGGCTGCAAGCAGAAACGCGATCCGTTTGTTCGGACGAACGGATGCCCTGCTGCAATACCATGGAGCATAAACGCGGCCCTCTCGAACGGGTCGGGAATATGGTTGCCGGCGGCGATGACGAAGTCGAGGTTTCCGGGGTTGAGCAGCCGCCCTTCGAGACCCCGGTCTTGACGCCGCTTGCCCGGATGATCTCGATCTGGAAGCCGGTGACTTCCTCGACGGTGAACTCCTCCATACGCTCTCGCAACTCCCCGCCCGCTCTCCGGGTGCCGGATCGGGCAGAATGCTGAAATGTTGGGGGGTGATTGGGAAAAAAGTTGTTCATGAGGTGCTCGTGAATACGTGTCAGGGAATCTGAGATGAGGCCCCTTCTCGATGGTTCCAGGAGGAGACCCCGGGAACAACTTATATGTGCGGGAGCATGTAGGCTGCACGACACCTGGAGGAGTTGGGAGTATGGAAGAGAGAGAATCATCGTGCCCGTTTCAGCGGGCATTCGGGCCGGGGATGTGCGAGATGCACCGGCGGCTCCACGAGATGCTCGCGGCGCCCGGGCAGCGGATGATGCCCGTGATCCGGGGTGCGGGGATCCCGGTCGATCTCTGGGACTTCGGGGATGAGGTCGCAGTCGTCGCCGACCTCCCGGGGGTGGAGAGCGGCGATGTCGCGATACGGCTCACCGGCCCTGCGACGCTGCGGATCACCGTCCGGCGGAGGGAGGAGGAAGGGCGGGAGGGTTATGCCGTCAGGGAGAGGCTCTCCGGCGAGATGACCCGGGTCGTGAACCTTCCCGCGGAGGTCACGGACGAGGGTGCGGCGGCCACCCTCCGAAACGGCGTGCTGGCGGTGCGGCTGAGGAAGGTTTTAGAAGAGCAGGGGGTCGAGATTCCGGTTCGTGAAGGATAAGGCGGTGAGTTCCGGGGGGAGGGGTGGAGAGCAAACCGGGCGGATTACGCAGGCACTGTCTGCGCGATTGATTGCCCGACGGGAACGGTTGCATCGGATTGACCGGAGAGTGTTCGGATTCGTCCAGCGAGGAAGATGCCACCCGTGACGTGGTCGAGGACCGGGCGGCCGGTCTCCCCGCGCTTGCGCTGAACCGGAGGCCAGCCCCTCGTTCTATTGTTCCGGCGCCGGAGGAGGTTACGCTCGATTGACCGCTACGTAGATGGCTGAGGACCGCGAGCGGGGAACCGGGAACCCGTCCTCCTGGAGCCCCTCGATGTGGAGTTCGATCGCCTCGTGCATTCGCTCCTCTGCTTCTTCACGGGTTGTTCCGGTGGCCACGCACCCCGGAAGGTCCGGGGAGTATGCCGAGTAGTTGCCGTCGGTCTGTTCGACGATGACAAGAAATCGATACATTATTCATCCCTCATGTTAAGTCCTGCCTGTTTGAGCACGCTGTTCAGCGTTCCCGGCGCAAGAACATCTGCCGGATGCCCGGCGATGGTGATACGGCCCACCTTGGACGGATGCTTATACTGCCGGTGACTGCCCCGGGTCGCCACCAGGTACCACCCGTCCGCTTCGATCATCTTTATGCAGTCTCTTTCATTCTTTCCCCGCCCATACCCGTTGATCCGGAACCCCGGACGCATCGTGCTGTTACCCTGTACGCATCACGGTCGGGGATTGTGATATCCCTTGTGCTCCTGGTTTCCCGATCAGTTTCTTCAGTACACCCTCTTCGCCGGGATCGCACCCCGGCCCGGGGGTCCGCCACGTCCCCGGTGTAAATGTCGGGCGAGACCCGACCGGCATCGAGCTCCCGCCCCGGCACGAGTAGCCAGCGGTAGGTCTTCTGGATCGTCCTTGCAACCGTCCTACGGACCGTATCAAGGTTATTCTCCGGGAGATCGCTTCCGTTGATGGTTGCCCCTCTTCTCGCGTGCACTTTCGGGCCGCAGGCCGCAGGTATATAAAGAGCCGTCCCGATATTGCTGTAAAGGGGATGGATCGTCACCCCGGAACGTTCAGGAGGATGAAATATGAAAAGAACGTTTTTCCGATCCGATGGAATGGAACTTGAGATCCTCTATCCCCCATATTGTCAGGTATGCGGTAATCCCATCCCTGACTGTTTTGCAGATACTTTCCCCTACTGTGCGGCATGCAGAAACAGGCCGGATAGAGACGACCCTCCCGTCCGTGTCCGGGCGTTCGGAAAATACCTTTTTGAGGAAGAATTTCCTGATGACGTTCTCAGCAGCGAGATCCGGAGGCTGAAGACGGACGAAACCCTTGTCCCGCAGCTCCTGGAATGTCTCTTCTATGCGATCGATCACCAGTACCCGGACTTCCGGGAGTATGATATTGTCGTTCCGGTTATGCGGGGTACAGGCTCCGGAGGCTACAGTCCCCCGGCGCTCCTGGCAGAAGGCGTCGCATCCCGCTATGGGATGCGATATCTGGACGCCCTGTATAAGAGTAAAGTATATCGCCCAATGCATAGCATCTCTGATCACCTCGAAAAGGAGAAGGAGATCGCAGGGAATGTTGGATGTTGGTACAGGTTCAATGGCGAGTCGGTTCTCCTGATCGACGATACCTGCATCACCGGGGCGACAAAGCGGGAGTGCGCCGCGGTGTTGCGGGCGCATGGTGCAGGTGAGGTCTGGTCGCTTGTCCTCGGGAGGATGGTCAACCGAAAACACCTGGAAATTCTCGGGAGTTACAATGGATAATCTTTCTATCAGGGAGATTGCCTTTCTTGCCGCCCTCAACGACAATCAGGCCCTGAAGCGGCAGGGGTACGCCGAATACTTCCGTGACCCGGCGGTTCTCCGCGACCTCTACGCTGATACCTTCGATCCCGGTGCGAAGCCCCGTCGGGCCTATCCCGGCCCACTTATCGCACGGGCGGAGGAGATCCGGGAGAAAGGTCTTCTTGCGTTCTATATCGATACGCTTACGGGCTACAGGCAGAACGGTGTCCGGATTCTGCCGGTCTTTGATGCCGGATACCCGGGGAGGCTTCTGGGGATTCGGGATCCCCCTTTTCTCCTCTACCAGGTGGGCCGCGAGGAGACCCTCGCAAAGCCGGCGGTTGCCGTCGTCGGCACGAGAACGATCTCCCGGGCGGGTATCGAGAGAGCCCGGGAGACGGTGGATCTTCTGGTTCGCCTCGGTTACGTGGTCGTGAGCGGGCTTGCTCTCGGGACGGATGCCTGCGCTCATACGGCCGCGATCGACTGCGGAGGCGAGACGGTGGCGGTCCTGCCGGGCGACGTCACGGTTGTTGTTCCGGGGGAAAACCGGACTCTTGCCGCGAGCATCGCCGGTTCGGGTTCGCTGCTCGGTGAAATCACACACCTTGCGGGGATGCACAAAGGCAGGTTCCTCGAGCGGAACCGCATTACGAGCGGCCTCTCCGACGGTGTGGTCGTCATCGAGACCGGCAAATCCGGGGGTTCCGTCCGGCAGGCGGAGACGGCGTTCCGGCAGGGACGACCGGTCTACGTCCTGGAGCCTGACTGTTCGGACGCAAAGGCCGTAGCCGGGTATCAGCACCTTGTCTCGTGCGGGGCGATCCCGGTCGAATCCCCCGGCGGCCTCTCCCCGCACTTTGCGAGGATGCAGCACCCGCCCTCACGAGTGACGACGCTCGCGGATTTTTGGTGAGCGATCTCTTCAATTTTTGCCTGCAATCTGGAAACGTTCACATCTCTCGAGTAGGGTTCTTTGGACCTGTTCGGATTATTTTCTCGATGAGAGCGGTTCTCACGCCGCTCCGGCAGGCTTCATTGGTCATCTGCCGACACCAGTCCGGACCTGGTGCAGGTATCTCTTTTCCGGGACCGCCCCGCGGACCCCGCCCCGGGGGTCTTCGGCGTCGCCGGCATAGCGGAGGATGAGGTGGACGTGGAGGTGCATCACCGTCTGGCCGGCGTCCTCGCCGACGTTGTAGCCGTCGGGGTGGAATTGTTCGTCGAGGAGGGTTTTTCCCTCCCGGACGAGGGCGAGGAGGGCGGCGTGTTCTTCGTCCGTTGCGTCGAAGAAGCCGGCGACGTGGCGGTAGGGGTGTTCCGATCTGAACTTCGTCTGGGTCGATAAAACATCTTATCTCCGATGTACTCTTCTGTCTTCATCTCAAGACTTCGCCTGCAACAGCGCGGTGCCATCGGCCGTGAAGGAGACGAGGGAGAGATTAAAAGTGGAATGGACTCAATCACTAATGTGAACAGAGTGGCCAGGAGAATAGGGTGATGTCTGAGGATTTGAACGCTCAAATACGAGAGATGATGGACCTTCCGGCCGAAACTGAATGTATTGAGTTTAAGGAAGTAAAAAACGATTATGGCTTCGATAAAGTCGGCAAATATTTCTCAGCATTGAGCAATGAGGCCAATCTGCATGGGAAACCGGCAGGCTGGCTGATCTTCGGTGTCACCGACAAACTGACCCGAAAGATTGTCGGCTCAAATTACCGTCTTACCCCGCCCGGTCTCGATCGTCTCAAAGAGGAGATCGCGCAGCACACCAATTATCGAATAACGTTTGTCGCCATCCACGAACTTGCGGTCGATGAGAAACGGGTAGTGATGTTTGAGATCCCTCCAGCTCCACGCGGCGTTCCGACCACATGGAAGGGTATTGCATACGGCCGGAGTCATGATTCTCTCGAACCTCTTGCCCTCTATGAGATCGAAGAGATCCGCCGGCAGGCCCCTCTGGACGACTGGTCGGCGAAGGTTTGTCAGGGGGCGACGTATGCGGATCTCGATCCTGAGGCGATCGCCTTTGCGCGGGAAAAATACAAGGAGAAATACCAGGAGAAACACCGGGATCGTGCAAAAGAGGTCGACGAGTGGGATGACCTTACTTTCCTTACGAAGGCGAAAGTATGTAGTCAGGGTCGGATTACGAATACTGCGGTCATCCTCCTTGGAAAGAGTGAGGCAGCGTCCCTTCTCTCACCCACAATTGCGCATATCACCTGGGTTCTCAGGGACAAGGATGAGATCGAAGTCGACTATGCCCACTTCGGCCCACCCCTGATCCTCGCCGTCGACAGGGTTTTTAGCAAGGTCCGAAACCTCACCGTCCGCTATATTTCAGGAGAGACGCTGTTCCCTCTTGAGGTGACACAGTATGACCCCTGGGTGATCCGTGAAGCATTGCACAACTGCATCGCCCACCAGGACTACCGGCAGGCTGCCCGCATTACCGTGACTGAGAGGCCGGGTTCCCTGATGTTCACCAATCGCGGCGATTTCATTCCTGGGACTGTCCAGAGCGTGATTGAACGGGATATGCCGTCGGATCAGTATCGAAACCCCTTCCTTGCCGGCGCCATGGTCGAGTTGAATATGATTGATACCATCGGCAGCGGGATCAAGCGGATGTTTAGAATACAGCGGGACCGCAACTTCCCGATGCCTGACTATGATCTCGACGAAGAAAGTGTGGTGCGGGTCACGATTCCCGGCCGGCTGATCGACGAGCGGTATACCCGGATGCTGATCGAGCGGAAGGATCTTACATTGATGGATGTAATCGCTCTCGATAAGGTACAGAAGGGCCGGCCGGTAACCAGAGAGGAGCGAGATGTTCTGCGCGAGAAGAAACTCATCGAGGGGCGATCTCCGAATCTGTATGTATCGGCGAGTGTCGCCGCCGAGACGGATACGCGGGCAGACTATATCCGGAAGCGGTCGTTTGACAGGGCATATTTCAAGGATATGGTGGTGGCGTACCTGCAAATGTATCATGAAGCACGACGGCCAGAGATCGAAGGCCTGTTGCTGGACAAAGTTTCCGACGCTCTGAATGAGAAGCAAAAGCGCGAGTTCATCAAGTCCCTCTTAAAGGAGATGCGAAAGGAGGGGGCGATTGTGACCGTCGGGAAGACGAGGGGCGCAAAGTGGGTGCTCGCCCCATCCTCTTCTAAGAAGGTATGATTGGGGAAGATTAATCCCAATTTCCTGCAACCGTTTGAAAAATAAATCTCTACCCTTTGGGATCTTGGTAACACGGATTGGGGAAGATTAGGGATCGGATTGGCGGAATGATCTCAAATATTTCGCCTTGGATCACACAATAAGTGGCTATGGGTTAACATTTTAAAATTAAGATTGGGGGAACGATTGGGGAATGACTGAACATGGGCATGCCATGGCACCGGAGGACCCGGGCGGCGTGCAAGGATTGTGGGGGTGCATCACCGTCTGGCCGGCGATCTTGCCGATATTGCAGCCTTCGGGGCGGAATTGTTCGTCGAGGAGGGTTTTCGCCTCCCGGACGAGGGCGAGGAGGGCGATCTGCTCTTCCTCCGTTGCGTCGAAGAGGCCGGCGACGTGGCGGTAGGGGATGAGGAGGAGGTGGCCGGGGCGATTTGGTCGAAGCCGAACTCCGAACATCTGGATACATTGCACGAGATTGCGGAACCGGTTAGATCTCTGCAGAAAGCGCCCAGAGGACTTGTTGGGGTGACGATCCTCTGCCTCTGTGAGGCGGGTTTCTGACCCTTGATGAGCCGGTAGCCCTCCTCCGGGTTTATATCCGCCGGTCGCCCGATGGAGGAGAACGGCATCCGCCGATCCGAAAGAGATAATGCTCCCTGGATGGTAAATCATCATAGAGTTGTCCGATGCACCCTCTCATCTGTGAGAAGATCTCCGAGATTGCCCACGCCGCTCGACGCCGCCGTGTAAGGAGGCTTGGGATCTTCGGCTCGGCGACGAGCGACCGGTTCGACCCTGCGGCAAGCGACATCGATTTTGTCGTCGAGTTCGAACCGATGACTCCAGCGGAGCATGCAGAGGCTTATTTTGGTCTCGCAGAAGATCTGGCCCAACTTTTTTGCCGCAAGATCGATCTCGTCGAGCGATCGGCTATCAGAAACCCGATCTTCCGTGAGTCCGTGGAAGGAACCTGCAAAGATGTCTATGCCGTCGCGTGAAGCATAGAAGTATCTCTACGATATTTCCGGGGCCGCCGACTATATCGCGCAGTTCACCGCCGGAAGATCCTTTGAGGAGTATCGTACCGATCCCATGCTGAGGTCTGCTGTCGAGCGGCAGTTCGAGATCATCGGCGAAGCATTGAACCAGCTCCTCCGGCGGGAGCCAGGCCTCGGTGAGAGGATCTCCGATGCATCTCTGATCATTGCGTTCAGGAATCGACTGATTCACGGGTATGCGAGCGTATCCGATGAGGTTGTCTGGGGTGTCGTCGAGAGGTACCTCCCGGTTCTTTCGAGCGAAGTGCGGAATCTCCTGGCAGGGGATGAGTAGGAACGGCGTCACAGAACCCGGGGGTCCCTGCTCCAACCGAATAGACTCGATCGTCTCCTCTTGAATCCGGGCTGTTCGACCTCTCCGGCCGCCGGGCACACTGCTTTTTCCTTTACTGATTCTTCCCGGCACTCTGTGCAGCCTATTAAGTACACCCTCTTCTCCGGGATCACCCCCCGCACCCCGCCCCGGGGGTCTTCGACGTCGCCGGCATACCGGGGGATGAGGTGGACGTGCATCACCGTCTGGCCGGCGGCGGGGCCGACGTTGACGCCGACGTTGTAGCCGGCAGGGTGGAATTGTTCGTCGAGGAGGGCTTTCGCCTCCCGGACGAGGGCGAGGAGGGCGGCCTGCTCCGCATCGGTCGCGTCGAAGAAGTCTGCGACGTGGCGGAAGGGGATGAGGAGGAGGTGGCCGGGACTCGCGGGGTACCGGTCATAGCGGGCGTAGCAGAGGTCGTTCTCCAGGACTATGTCTTCTGGAGATGGGTTGCAGAAGGGACAGGTCAGAGTGTCCATGCTTCATACCCCCGGACGTGGATGAGGTAAGCGCATTTTTCGGCCTCAGAATGCAGGTGATCCCATGGGCCTCAAGTGCCCATCAAGTACGGAAAAGCCGGCAGATATCCGGACATATGCAGCTCGTCGGTAATACTTCCGACATTGATCTCAGGAAGCGGGCACTCCGAATACAGCCAGTCAAGTATTCCTCCCGTCTGGTGCCGCCTACCGAACATATTTTATTTCAGGTCTCCAGTAGTCTCATTGTTTTTGTTATCCTGTTCCTCTCCTTCGGGCGGGGCGGCCTCCTTTAGCATCCGGTCGAAATCGCTCTCAAAAAGTCTGTCCTGAACAACCCGGTACTTCTCAAATTCACTCTCTGCGAACTCCTTTGCCATCTCTTTTGTGACCATTCCACGGTCTTCGAGCAGTTTGCGATCATCGAACTCAAGGAACCGGTCAAGGCGTTTTGCCCAATCCTCCATAGTCATCGGGATCTTTCTTCTGGCACGCTCTTCAGCAAGGTCAAGCCAGGCGTTGACGAGTCTTCCGAGCGATTCAAGTTCTGTTGCGTTCAGATAGTTTTTCGCAACCGAGACGTCGGTTTTGAGTATCTTCCCGTCAGGGGCTGTTTCCCAGGTGCTAAGGCCCATATGCTTCTTTCTGCTGTCGGCACGCGCCATTATTAGTTCAGCCGCAGTATTCCCATGTATCGCAAAATGTAATTTGTTCTGAACGTTTGCGAAAAACTCGCGTGTTGTTGGTGCATTCCTGTTGTAGTCGAGGCTTGTAGCATAGATGTCCGTGATCTTCTGGTAGAATCGTCTCTCACTCAGCCGTATCTCCCGAATTTCCGCCAGCAAGCGCTCGAAGTAGTCTTCCCCAAGGAACGTACCGTTCTCCATCCGCTTTTTATCAAGTACATATCCTTTAATGGCAAATTCCGTTAACACCCGAGTCGCCCACTGACGGAACTGGGTGGCTCTTCGGGAATTGACGCGATACCCAACTGAGATTGTGGCATCAAGGTTGTAGTAGTCAAGAGTCCGTGAAACTTCACGATCACCCTCGATTTGAACTGTTAGATATTTTCTAATAGTTGCATCACGGGTCAACTCGCCGCTTTCGTAGATGTTTTTCAGGTGTACGTTTATTGTCGGAACAGTCACATCGAAGAGCGCCGCCATCATCTTCTGGCTTAACCAGATGGTTTCGTCCTCGTACCTGACCTCGATTGAGTCTTCACCGGCGGCCGAGGTAAATAGCAAAAATTCAACCGTGCTGTTCCGTATCAGTTTCTTTTCATCTCCGCTCATAGTTCCACCTGCTCGTACGATATTGTGGAGACCCTGCCGATCGCCGGGCTTTCTCTTCTGTGACCCCCGGATCTTCTATGGCGGTTCATGGTGCACTCCTCGTTCATATCCGTCAGGAGAAACGCCTTCTCTTAACGGCCCGGGCGCCACCCGAGGGGGATGGCTATTCGAAGCCGGGACGATCTGCTCAAAGGACTGCCGCCCTGTTCCACGACCTCCTGCCAGACCGCAGGAGGAATGACTACTTCTGAGAAACGACGAAGCAGGCTGATACGACCGATCAGTGAGAGGTGGATGAGCGGCGAAGAATTGCTAACTGCGAGCGGCATAAGCGATGTCCTGGTCGAGGTCCTCATCGGCATAGTGCCGGGGGATCTTCCGTGCCCCGAGCAGTTCCTCCCATTCCCACCGGCTCATCTCCGCCAGCGCCGCCGCCTTCCCGGAGGAGAGGATGCCCCGCTGGTAGAGCGCCACGGCAAGCTCCCGCTGCAACTCGGCGGCAACGGCGTCGGGGGGGAGCCGAAGCGCCTGGACGATATCCTGGGGGACGGTGATGGTAATATCGGTCATAGCCGCTTCACCTGATGAATAAGGGATGGGAGGGAGAACCGATAAATTTGGTGGTGAGCGGAGGCCGGAGAAACTATCTCAATCGATCAGGTTGTTCGGCGCATCCTGTTCCGGACCTGGTGCGGGCATCCTTCAGTACACCCTCTTTTCCGGGACCGCCCCGCGGACCCCGCCGCGGGGGTCTTCGACGTCGCCGGCATACCGGGGGATGACGTGGACGTGCAGGTGCATCACCGTCTGGCCGGCGGCCTCGCTGACGTTCACGCCGACGTTGTAGCCGTCAGGGTGGAGCCGGCCGTCGAGGAAGGTTTTCGCCTCCCGGACGAGGGCGAGGAGGGCGATCTGCTCCGTATCGGTCGCGTCGAAGAGGGTGGGGATGTGCCGGTAGGGGATGAGGAGGAGGTGGCCGGGGCTGACGGGATATCGATCATAGCGGGCGTAGCAGAGGTCGTTGGCGAGCACGACCTCCTCGTCTGGAGGGGTGCAGAACGGGCAGGTCAGGGGGTCCATGCCGCGTACCCCCGGACGTCGATTAAGTAGGCGCACTTCTCGGCGAGGTGCGTAAAGGCCCGGCCCCCACTCTCTGGGTGCTCAAGCTCCGTTCGCACCTACGGTGCTCCTGCTCCAGCCCTTCGACCCGTCGCATTCCACTGGAACGTCGCATCCTACGGACAAGTCGTTCCCGCCGGAGCATCGCATCCTCCTCGCGAGGTTAAAAAGAGATGATCGGAATCACGCATGTATCACGCATCATCACGCATATATCACGCATCATCACTCCTGATCATGTCGACTCCTCTCTCGGAAGAGAGAATATAGTGGGTATCGCGCCGCGATCGGCCTCTCCGTTCAATGATGCGCTTTTTGATGAGGTCATTTAAATCGTTCACCGCGGTCCTCGCGGCAACAACGTTGAGCTCCTGATACTGGCTGTTGGTGATCGTGCCATGGACACGCAGGAAGGAGATCGCAGCAATCTGCCGCTTGTTCAACCCGAGTTCCTGCAGATACTCCTGGGTGAAGGGATCTTTGCGCATGGTGAGTGTGAATCCAAGCGGCGTGCTGGTGATCGCCGGCAACGGCAGGCTTGCTGCATTGAGCACAGTGATCATCCGCTCGATCCCTGAACCGTATCGTTCGACGAGTCCGGCCCGGTAGAAGACCTCGGCAATCTTCGGGTTGCGGTGGTAAGAGTAGTGCTCTTTCAGGATCGTCTCGATGGTGATGCCTTCGGGGAGGCGGCCGGGGTTATGGAAGCGAATATGGTCGTCGAAGATCCTGACCTGAGTCTGGACTGTGTTGTTGAAGTAGTCACGGTGGATGAGAGCGTTCAGCAGGGCCTCGCGGATGGCCGGGAGCGGGTAGTCCCAGACTTCCTTCCTCTGGAAGGACTCCTGCATCGCTTCCTCGGATATATCATACCTTACGCCAATGTAACTCTTGATGATCCGCTCGGCCTCATCGAACTGAGAGAAGAGGTTCCCCCTGATCTCGTGGTCGCCGATGATGATGTCAGCCCGCCTGAACCTGCCGATCCTGATGATGCTATTGGGGAAGTCCTTCTGTGGGTCTCTGCCGAAAAGGATGAGAGCTCCGTTCCTGATCTGCCCGTCCCTGACAAGATCAAGACGGCGGAGGACGGTATCAACCGGTTCGTCGGGAGCGATGGCGGTGATGCGACCTGCCGCCTTTGCAAGGGCAAGAAAACGCCGGACAGTCTCCTCGTCAATCTGGTCGGATGTGTATGGCCCGGTGATACCGTCCCATTCGATGCTCTGTTGAAAATACTCCCGGAGTTCATCGGGAAGCATCTCGCGGGTGGTGTCACCGACACGGGTGTAGTACCGTCCGTCATAGGCGACCGGGGCGCGGCCCTGCTCTACGGCAATAGTAAGAATATGCTTCCCATCGATCTCGTGGATATCGATGACCGGGTGGATGCCGAGCCTGGTGGTTATGCTGTCTGCAAGGACTTTGATTGCGTTATTCCTGAGATCGATGCCAGTGACGGCGTGATCCCTGTCCCTGACACCAAGAATGACCGTACCGCCGGCGGTGTTGGCGAAGGCGGGGAGGAGTTTGTAGAGATTGCTGCTCACTTCCTCCTTAAAATCGATACGCCGCCCTTCAAAGCGGGCAAGAAGGGCAGGAAGGTCATCCATGAGACGTGCCCTCACACCATCTCGAATCCGAGGATCGTATCTGCCCACGATCCCGAACCGGCAAGGAAAAATCAGTGCCCTTGAAGCGGGTATCTGCTCCGATCCCTTCAATTCTGATCATGGTGTATCTCCAGGTCTGAGTGGGTGTCATTACCGGTTTAAGCGAAAGGCAATAATCACGCTGATATTGAAAGCCGGGCATGTTAGGGTTTTCGATCCGACTCTGGAAGACTTTTAGGGATATACATACGCGAGGCAAAAATGATCCGCAACGCAACTATCATCTTCTCCGACTCAAAAGGGTGCAGATTGCGGAGCCATCAGGTCATATCATTCCTCCGATCATCCCGGTCACTCCACCCTGGAGTCCTTGTATGCCGGATACCGCTTCCACTTCTGCACCGATGCAGGGTCGATCGCGAACCCGGCGCCCGCTCCCGGATCCCCTCGTTTCGAGGGCCATCCTGGCCTGGACTCTCTGCTCCCGTCTCTCGCTCCCGGACAGGGGCCGCAGTTAGAGTCCTTCTGTTCCTGGAGGACGATCTGAAGTCCAGAGTGGAACTCTCCCGGGGGCTCGGGCAGACCGCCCCTCAGTATTTCCTCTTCTCCGGGATCACGCCCCGCACCCCGCCCCGGGGGTCCGGCATATCCCCGGCATACCGGGGGATGACGTGGACGTGCAGGTGCATCACCGTCTGGCCGGCGGTTTTTCCGACGTTCACGCCGACGTTGTAGCCGTCGGGGCGGAACCGTTCGTCGAGGAGGGCTTTCGCCTCCCGGACGAGGGCGAGGAGGGCGATCTGTTCTTCGTCGGTCGCGTCGAAGAGGGCGGGGATGTGCCGGAAGGGGATGAGGAGGAGGTGGCCGGGGCTGACGGGATATTTATCGTAGCGGGCGTAGCAGAGGTCGTTGGCGAGGACGATCTCGTCTTTTTGAGGGTTGCAGAACGGGCAGCCTACATCACCCATGCCTCGTACCCCCGGACGTGGATCAGGTAGGCGCACTTTTCGGTGAGGCGGTCGAAGAACAAGTGGACGATGCCGGTTGAAGATCTGCAGTGCTCTTCCCGGTCATCAATCTTCCCGCAATTTCTCAAGAGCCCGTTTAACCGCTGTTTTCACTGCGGGATCCCTATCCCTCTGCGCCATCGTGAGAGCTAGCCGCGCTCGCGGGTCGCCGATCGTACCCAGCGCGTCTGCAGCGCTCTTCCGTATCTCGCGGTCCGGATGGCGCAGGCATTCCGTGAGAGGATCGACTGACTTCCGGTCCCTGATGACCCTTAACCCTCGGATGATATTCACCTTCGTTCTCCTGTCTGCACTTTTCAGTTCCGCAATCAGCGGTTCGACCGCAGGCTGCCCGATATTCATCAGGTTCTGGGCGGCACGGTCTCGCTTCCTCTGGTCAGTCTCCGATTTGAGCGCTGTGATGAGTTCTGCAACCCTTCTATCGGCGGCGCCCGTTGTGTGTTCCACGATGCCTATCTTCGGGATCTCCGGTGAACCTGTCGGTTGGGGCGAGGTTTGCAGATCCCGCTTTCCGTTGAGAAGCAGGGATTGCAGCGTTTTCGAGTCTCTTCCGGAGATGATGAGAAGCCAGCGGAGGCTCGAGACGTTGTTCATCGGCTCATCGCCGTAAGCCCTCCGGAGCAGGTGGAGCCACTGCTCGTCAGTGACAGAACTCGATTGGTTTTCGAGCAGCTCGATCAACCGCCTCCGGGCCTCGCTCCTGATCGAATTGACGATGTTTTTGACATAGATCGTCCCGAAGTCATCGGTGACGATGCACTCCCGGACCCTGTAGTAGGACCGCACAACCTCCTCGGACTGCTTCTCGAGGTCGAGGATCTCGCTGTTCTCCGGGTCGTAGAGTTCCAGCGCGATGCCGAGCTTCAGGGCGATATCCTGGATCCAGGCGAGGTCACTCATGTAGGAGAAGGAGTCCTCGGCCGCAACGAAGTTCCGTGGGAGGGCGACAAAGTGGTGGAATATGGGTTGCTTATCGGGCCTGTTCCTCAATATCCGCCCCATTCTCTGGACGAGCTGCAGTCTGGTCTTTGCTGATGCGACGTTGATCCCGATCTCGGCGTCGGGGACGTCGAGGCCTTCGTCAAGCATCTTCGGGGCGATGAGCACACCTGCCGTGCAGTTCCGGAACGCATTGAGTGTTCGCTTGACGTCGTCCGGGTGCAGGTCTGAATGGACGCGGTATGCAGGTACAGAGTCCTTCACCGACCGGTAGATCCGCTCGCATGTCTCGATGTCCATCGAGAAGACGACGCACTTCTTCCGGTTCCCGAGCTGCTTGATGAGACGGATCGCCTGCTCCATCTTGGGGGCCGAGCGGTGGATGATCAGCCGCCGCCTGTAGATCAGGCCGACCAACTTCTGCCACTCTTCGGGGACTTCGGTCTCCGAGTAGCGGGAGTTCCTCATGAGTTTTACGAAGTCTCCCAGGCTCTCGAACCGGCTGAACTTGTGGCCGGAGAGGATCTGGATGAGTATCTGGTCGTTTGTGTTGATGTAGTTGAGCAGTTTTTTGATATGCTCCGAGATCTCCCTGAACTCAACGTCCTCTGCGATATCGAGGAAAGTCTTGTGGACATAGAGGTTGAAGTCCGGCACGACCCCCCGTTCGCGGGCTTCTTTGAGCGTGAACGTGTAGACGGTCTTTCCGAGATACCGGTCGAGGACCTGCCCCCGTTCGGCGCCTTCGACCGTTGCCGAAAGCCCCATCTTCCACCTGCACGGCACTTCAAGCGCTTCTCGGAACCGCAGCCCCGCTCCGTGGTGAACCTCGTCGACGATGAGGAGGTCCGTGGCGTATGCCCCGGGATTTTTGTAAACCTTCTGGAGTGTATCGAATTCGACGACAAACCTGTCGTCGTAGTTGAGCGGGCTCCTGTAGTCCCCGTTTGAACCGCCTACGAACCCCAGCTTCTCGATGGTTTCCCGCCGCCACTGGTCGAGCAGCGCCCGTGAGTGGGCGAGGACCAGCACCCGGAGTGACCCATGGAGCTTGAAGAGTTTCTCGGCAGCGGCGAGGCCGACCATCGTCTTGCCGGTCGCGGTGGCCATTTCGAGAACGCCCTTTCCGCCGCTCCCGAGCCAGGCCTCTAGCGCTGTCTTCTGGTGGTTCCAGAGGGTATAGAGCAGCACCGGCCGTGTGGAGAGGCGGGCGAGTTTCTCTTCCGTTTGGGACAGACGGCCTGCAAACGTCTCGAGATGTCCCGACTCGGCCAGCCGGGTGAAGAGTTCCATCGCAAAGACCGAACTCCCGACCGAGAAGAGATGGGCGATCTCGTCGATCATGGCAGGCTGCATCCGCAGTTCCAGTGCGATCTTCTTCAGAATCTGGATCTTCTGGAGTTCCGGGTACGGATGGAGGGCATTGACCGAACCGACCCTGAACGCGGTGAACTCCTTTGCTGCCTTCCGGAACGCTTCAGGATCCCCCATCCGCTCCCTGGCAATCCGGTACGCGGCGCCGGCGACCCAGTCTTCGAGCGTCGCGTAGTGTCCGTCGTTCGGGTCGAGCCGGAGGACGAACCTGGCGTCTTTGTGATACCGGTTGTCGTAGTAGTTCAGCAGTTCTTCATCGGCGATGCCGAGTGCTGCGGCCTCGGGGAGCGGGTCGAGGGTTTTTGCCCTGAAGTAGTCGAAGGTGAACCTCTCGGGGTGCTTCAGGTAGTCGATCTCGTCCTGACGGAGTCTCTTCATGGGCTATGCTCGCAGTTCATACCGGCCGTGGGGGTATCGTACTCGTTCTGGCCGGGAGACATGGTATGTTCTAAAAACCATTCCAGGTATAAAGGTATTTTCACCAGCGGGTGCCGGTGGGCGTTGATGTCCGGTATCAGGGAATAAGAATTGTTATTGTATCTTTTGAGGGTTCTAACGGTGTTGGGCGAAGTTTTATCTTTCCCAGTGCGAGTGAATTAATTCTATCGCTTTCCGGGCGTATCTGCGGAAGTCCATGTCCGGGTGGTTGCTGAAGGACGAGAGCAGTTCGATTGCTCGCGGATCGCCGCTCTCGCCCAGAGCCCGGATGGCGGCTAGTTGTGCTGTCCTCGCCGTCTTTCTGGTGACGATCTCGATGAGTCTCGGTTGTTCTGATAGGTTTTATTGGGCGTAGGGCGTATACCGGTTCGGATCTGGTGGGGTATCCTTCAGTACACCTGCTTCTCCGGGATCGCCCCCCTGACCCCGCCCCGGGGGTCTTCGACGTCGCCGGCATACCGGGGGATGACGTGGACGTGGAGGTGCATCACCGTCTGGCCGGCGGTTTTTCCGACGTTCACGCCGACGTTGTAGCCGTCGGGATGAAATTGTTCGTCGAGGAGGGTTTTTGCCTCGCGGACGAGGGCGAGGAGGGCGGTGTGTTCCGCGTCGGTCGCGTCGAAGAAGTTCGCGACATGGCGGAAGGGGATGATGAGGAGGTGGCCGGGGCTGACCGGGTATTTATCATAGCGGGCGTAGCAGAGGTTGTTTGCGAGCACGATCTCTTCTTCTGCAGGGTTGCAGAACGGACAGCCTATATCACCCATGCTTCGTACCCCCGAACGTGGATGAGGTAGGCGCATTTTTCGGTGAGGTGCGTAAACGCCCGGTCCTGCCAGTCGCTCCCCGGTGTTTCGAGGCCGAGGAGGGAGACCGCGATCTCCCGCTCGAAGGGGCGGGCGGCGTGGTTGTGGAGGAGGTCCCAGTAGCCGATGATGCAGTCCCGCCGGGATTCGAGGAGCGAAGGGTCGGGGATGCGGTCGCGTTTTCTAGTGTTGATGAAGTCAAGAGCGGGGAGGAGGTTCCAGAGGTCGTTGTTCTTCCAGACCGAGAACGGGAGGACGTGGTCGATGTGCATCGCTTCCGGCGAGGAGATGGCCTTCCCCGACCAGACGCAGGTGAGCGTCCCTTCCTCCGCAAAGACCGACCGGTAGAAGTTTCGTGCATCCGCGATCGCCCGTTCGGTTGTCGGGGTCTTCGTGAGCAGGGAGAGCATGCACTCCTCGGTGACGGTCCCGGTCTTGTCCGCGGCCGCGGTGAACTCGGCCCATTTCTTCAAGAGGCTCTCCTCTCCGGAGATGAACCCCCCGAAGTGCTCGAAGACCGTGCAGAGGTCGCGGGAGAGGGAGAACCGGCCGGAGTTCTCGATCAGGGAGGCCCGGTCGATGGGGCCGTCGCCGGAGATCCGGTAGAGCGGCCGGTCGTAGTCGAAGACCGAGTAGTGCTCCTTTGACTGCGAGTACCCGAGGTGCTTCATCGGCATCTCGGTGATGGTCTTCCGGATCGCTTTCACGAGCGTCCGGAACGCGGGCTGGATCCCGGCCGGCATGGTGCCGCGGGCATAGTCGTTGTAGAAGACCGAGATCCCGCCCCGGTCCCGGTAGTAGTCGATGACCGGCACGAAGTGCTTCCGGAACGAGACGGCCTTGCCGGTCTCCGGGTCCGGCGTCTCCCCGTTCTTCTGCGGGATGAACGCCGGGGCTGCAAAGATGGGATAGTAGTAGAGCAGCCACTTCTCGATGAGCAGACCGAGGGGGAACGAGACCTGATCGCCGTCGTCCTCCCGCAGGTGCGAGGACTGCTGGCAGATCTCGATGACGCCCCGGAGTAGGGCATACTTGTAGGTCGCGTCGGCGCTGTCGCGCTCGATGATGTTGTTGATCCGGCGGTACTGGGCGAGGTCCATGATGATATAGAGAAAATAGGAGAGTGGGGTGATATGAGTGCCGGTTTCATTATAGGGTCGTGGGGGATCGTCTTGTAGTTGATCTGATGTGTCTTACGTGCATCGGTGCGTTCATACGGTTCGGCTCCTGCCAGTTAGAGGACTTCTAGGAGCATTGCTTGGTTGAGGTACCTGACGATGAGGATCTTCATGCCATTCTCCTGGCCGGACGGATAATCTGCAATAAACGCTAAGAGATCCATGGTCGTGTGTCTCCTTTTGCCAAATCAGGGTTAGATCCCGGGCCAATTCAATTTCACCGAACTTTCGTTACTGGTATTATTTCGAAAAGTTAAACATCCCAGATGGTCTATTCAGCATAATTATGGTTTGTTTTGGCAGCAAGGGCATTTCATATGTAAAACCATCACTGGCCCTTTGATAGCACCCGATAGAACCGAGATGATCCGAGGAACGCATTCAAATGGACTTAAACAAAGAACTCGAAGAGTTTAATAGCACTTTACGTGAGATCGAGGTGCAAAAGGCTCGACTTAAAATCAGCATATTGTTGATGCCCTTTATTATCGGAATATTTTTGTTTTTTATTACTCGAAATCGAATCAAGACGCTATCTGTTCTTCGTGACGAGACGCTGCATGACCTTGAGTGCCGGGTTACCGAGAGCGTGCGAGAAGCAGAGTCACTGCTTGCCCAGATTGAAGACAGTGATACCAATTTACCTCATTTCAAGCGGTCGGATTACGAAAAATGTCTCTCCGGGTACCTATGTGCCTACGAACCTATCAGAGAAAGGAGTGATCTCTTTCCGGACACATTTAACCATCATGTGAACGAGTGCGGTAACGTCTCAGATCTTCTGTAATTTGTCTGAGCCCTGTCTCCTTGCCTGATCATTCCCTCTCCATGGTCAAATACCTTCTGCCGGTAACCCACTCCTCGTTGATGTCCATCAGGATGGATCCGA